>NZ_AJLJ01000374.1 GCF_000317245.1 Fischerella muscicola SAG 1427-1 = PCC 73103 | reverse complement strand
TATATATTAGCTATGTTGTTGGTATGAGTCAAACAATTGGTGATAGAGCAGCAATCATTTTCTCTGTCGCTTTCTATGAAGCTCTTACCAATGGACGTTCTGTCGAGTTTGCTTACAAACTTGGTTGTAATGCTATTCATGGTGAAATTGGCAATGAATACTTAACACCAGTTTTAAAGCGAAATAATTCTCAATATCAAGCATTACAAGCTGAGGGACGTTTATCATCTACTCCTCCTAGTGTATTAGCTACGAATAGTCAACAAAATTTATCGAAAATATTAGTTCTAGCTTCTAATCCCAGAGGTACATCTACATTACGTACTAATGAGGAAATTCGAGAAATAAGAAATGAAATACGGGGTGTACGCGGATGTCCTTACTCTTTAGAAAACAGGTGGGCCATACGAATTAGAGACTTTCACAAAGCGATGTTAGAGTTAAAGCCTGAAATCGTTCACTTTTCTGGTCATGGAGCAGGACGACAGGGAATAGTGTTTGAAAATGATCAAGGGAGAGAAAAATTTATTGAGCCAGATGCACTAACTAGATTATTTAAGCCCTATGCTCATTATGTAAAATGTGTACTCATTAATGCTTCTTATTCCGAAATTCATGCTTTGGCGCTTGCTCAATATATTGATTATGTAATTGGGATGATACAGCCAATAAGCGATCAAACAGCGATCGCATTTTCCACTGGTTTCTATAGAGCATTAGCGTATCAATCTTCTATTGAAAATGCTTTTGAGTTAGGTTGTTCAGAGATAGCAGACAAACTATCTGGAACTCAGGAGCATTTAATTCCTAAACTGTATGGGAAAAAGATTAGGAAACCGCAAAATCACTCATCCAGTGATCTATATGATATGGGGGAAGAATATAAAAATTAAAAGAGGCAAGTTCTCTATAAAAAACTCTACCTCTTTTGATAATATTTGCTATTTTAGAGTGCTAAAGTAACAATTACACCAGAGAACGATCTGTCAAAATTTCGTAGCCTGTTTCTGTCACCAACACAGTATGCTCAAATTGAGCCGACAGAGCATTATCAACAGTCACAGCTGTCCAACGGTCTGCTAGTATCCGTGTATACTTAGAGCCAGCATTTAAAATTGGCTCAATTGCCAGTGTCATTCCCGCACGCAGTTTAACATTGGGCATATCGTGAGTACGGAAGTTGAACACAGATGGTTCTTCGTGGAGGTTACGACCGACACCATGCCCGGTAAAATCTTCAACTACGGTTAATTTGTTAGCTTTTACATGATCTTCAATTGCACCTGCAATATCCATCAGGTAATTTCCGGCTTTTACCTGCTCGATACCTTTATAAAGTGCTTCTTCGGCAACACGAATCAATCTCGCAGCTTCTGAAGTAACTTCACCTACAGCGATGGTGATACAAGAGTCACCATGAAAACCTTCGTAATAAGCTCCTGTATCTACTTTTAAAACATCCCCAGCCCGAATGACTTTCTTTTTATTGGGAATACCATGCACAACTTCATTATTGATACTGGAGCAAATAGAACCAGGAAAACCATGATAACCTTTAAAGCTAGGTGTAGCACCCATTTCTCGAATGCGTTTTTCCGCATAAGCATCTAAGTCAGCAGTGGTCATTCCTGGCTGTACCAACTCAGAAATTTCTTTCAATACAGTTGCCACAATTTTAGCTGACAGCCGCATAATTTCAATTTCACGTGGCGACTTAATTTCAATACCTCTGCGTTGTCTTTTGGGACGGTTATTTTGAGTTGGTTGAGAAAGCAGGTTACTTAGAATGTTCATGGGGAATAAGTAGTTATTTGCGCCTTGCTGCTTTTTTCGTTTTTAGTTGTTAGTTGTTCATTGTTAGTTGTTTCAAACAACTAGTAACTACTGTACGAGCGGCTGAGGTTAGTTGAAAAATAATATCTATATTTAAGTTAACGTATTTTTACCTTCTATCTTGAAAAAGGGTGTGGGGGTGTAGGAGGAGTTATATTTTTATGCTGTGTAGTACAGTTTTTTGATTGGGACTGCCTTCTCCAGTGATAACTGATAACTCATCACTGAATCACTGTTCACTGAATTACAATATCTCCTGTCATCCCAGCTTCAGTATGTCCTGGAATGGGACAATGTAAGTTATACTTACCAGGCTTAAGTGGTACAAATATCCACTCAGCCTCAGCGCCTGGTTTGAGTTCCATTTCATGAATAGCCCCTTTCACCTCTACTTTGCCAGCTTCGACTTTTTGTGTCCAAATTCCATCAGCAAAATCCTTGGCAGTAAAGTAATGCTTTTGATTGCTGGGATTGATCAGCTTAAGTTTATACCGTTTACCAGCTACCAATTCTAAATGATTTGGTTCATACTTCAATTCATTGGCAGAATTACTGAGGCTAACTGTAATTTCTGTAGGCGGCTGCTTCAGTAAATCTCCAGATAAGCTTGCTGCTTTTACTGGAGTAGCAATGAAAGTTGTGAAACTTAGAAGAATTACTATTACAACGCCTATAGGTTGTAACACCTCTAGGAATATTTTTGTCATTTGTCCTTTGTTGTGTGTCATTAGTAATTGGTCAGTTGTAACAAGTAGCAAATATTAATCAATGACTGATGACCAATGACTATCTGCTACTACCGTTGGTCCAGCAGTTACAACAACAATTTTATCTGGATGGAGTAACTCACGACCTGCTTGATTGACTTGCTCAAGGGTCACTGATGCGATTTTACTTACAAAAGAGTGCAATTCTTGCTTATCCAATCCGTACACGTTGTTCATCAAAATTTTGTATGACAATTCGTCTGGATTGGCAAGCGAAACATTGTAGTTACTGATCAAGGTGCGCTTTGCTGTTTCCAATTCCTCAGAGGTAACACCTTGCTGATGAATTTCTTTTAGTAGTCGGCGGGTGCTGTTGATGGCACGAGTGGTATCTTCCGGTGCTGTTTGCATTTCAATCAAAAATATACCAATGTTTTTGCCAACTTGGAAGGTGCTATAAATTCCGTAAGTTAGACCTTGACGATCGCGTATTTCTGCTCCCAACCTACTAGATAAAGTATCACCACCCAATATCTGATTTAACACCAAAGCTGCGTAATATCGCTTATCTTTGCGGTTAATCCCTGTGTTACCCATGTAAGTAACAGCTTGGGTTTTACCTGGTAATACCGGATTGAGACGCACAATTTTATCTGGCATTGATACCACAGGATATTCTATTTTTGGAGCTTGACCACTAACTTTCCAGTTACCAAATTCAGCTTCAATGAGCGATCGCACATTCTTAGGATCAAAATCTCCTATTAGTGTTAGCACTGTTGTATCTGGACGGTAGTGCTGTGTTTTAAAAGCAATTAAATCTTGTTGGCGAATGCGCTGCAAACTTTTTGGTGTTGCAAACTTGTGCAGTGGATGGGTTTTTGGATACACAGATTGCACAAATGTTCTTTTAGCAACTTCTGTAGGATCGTCTAATTCTTCTTTGAGATCTGTTAAAGCTTGTTGTCGAGTCAGTTCTAATTCTTTAGCTGGAAAAGTCGGATTTTTGATCACATCTGCTAAGATATGCAGGACAACAGGCAAGTCTCCTGCCAAAGCACTACCTTGAATTTCTGTACCTTCACGATAAGATTCAAAATCTAAACTAGCGCCGCGTTCATCTAAAGCCTTAGCGATCGCCAACACATCTCTAGTTTTAGTCCCGTTCATCAAGTTTTCTGCGACAAGAGATGCTAGTCCGACTTTATCTTCTGGATCAAATTCATTACCAGCTTTAATATAGCCACTTAAAGTAACTGTCGGAGTACTGTTGTCTGGTAACAATAACACCTCAATACCATTAGATAATTTTAATTGCTCTGGTAAAGTCAGGTTAGTCGGATGTGTTGTCAGATCTAGAGGTGGTAAATATTTCATCACCTCTGTAGTAACTTTGGGTGTATTATCTGAGCAATTTTCGGTTATGAGTGTGGAGTGTGATTTTCCATCACTCTTTTGTGATGCCTGGATTTGAGTTGGTTCAAAAATGCCAAATGAGCGTGCTTTTGGTTTCAAGTATTTATTTGCAACACGTTGCACATCCGTAGCAGTTACCCGACGGACAGCTGCTAGATAGCGATCTGTATAGTGATAATCACCAGCTGTAGTTTGATCGTTACCAAGTTGCATTGCCTGACTAGTAATATCACGGTTGTTCAAAACTACAGAAGCTTCTAACTGTGCTTTGGCGCGGTTCACCTCTTCTACTTTTGCTTGTTGTGAAGTCAGCCTAGCGATCGCTTTTTGCATGACTGCATCAATTTTTTTTAAGTTTTCACCAGGTGTCGCAGTCACAGATAATTCATACCAACCAGCTTCCCGCAAACTCACAATGGAACCTGTAACATCAGTTGCCATCCCAGATTCTACCAATGCCTGATCCAAGCGAGAATTTCGTCCCTCTGTCAAGATGTAATCCATTACATCTAATGCTGGGATATCAGGATGGTTCGCATCTGGTAAAGGATATATCGCATGTAATAATGCATTGGCTCCTGGTTCACGCAAGACGATGGGAGAGCGAGAAACTTTTTGACTATTGACTATCAGTTCTTGACTCTTGACGCTTGTATAGACGCGATTAATCACGTCTCTACTCTTGACACTGGACTCTTGACTTTTTTGAATTTTCCCAAATATATCTTTAACTACTTTGAGAGTCTTAGCTGTATCAAAATCACCAACAATTACCAAAACAGCATTGTCGGGTCTGTAGAATTGACGGTAGTATTCTTGTACCTGTTTAACTTGAAACTTCTCAACATCAGCTTTAGTACCACCCACAGGTAAGCCATAAGGGTGTTCAGGAAAGACTTTTTGTAACACCGCACGATTCAGGCGATATTCTGGGCTATTTTCGTAACCTTGTAACTCAGAAATTACCACCCGCTTTTCACTTGCTAATTTTTCTGCATCAATCAGAGCATTTTGCATTCTGTCTGCTTCTAGCATCAGCAGAGCATTGAGCTTATCACGTTCTGCGGTGCCATAGTATGCAGTCTGATCATAACTAGTGAAAGCGTTAGAGTCGCTACCTAAAGCACTAAACAAACGTCCAAATTGAACCGGACGGTCTTTTGTGCCTTTGAACATCATGTGTTCTAATTGGTGGGCGATACCATTTACACCGGCTTGCTCGTTGCGAGAGCCAACTTCATACCATACCTGTACTGACACTACTGGTGCTGAATGAACTTCCTTAGTCAGCACAATCAGATCATTTTCCAGTACTGTCTGGTAAACATTCTCTGTCACGTAACTTTTGCTTGTATTTTTTAATTCTTTTACTTTATGTATTTTTACTGTGCTATCAATTGCGTTAGTGTGACTGGTCGCGGATCCATCACTCAGTAACAAAACCGCAATTAACCAGAGAGTTAACACAATAATTGAAAAACGATATCTATGCAACTTTTTAAACACAGACATGTATTTGCTTGATTTCTCTGTAAATTAAATTACAGAATTTTTCTATGACTATAGTGTATTACTGTTAGGGATTTTGTTACCTCAGCAACACTACAGAAAAAGAATATTCTACAGAGAAAGCAATAAAATAACAACTAGCTGAGGATTGAATTTTTGGGATGGGGCGCAGTGGCTCCTCTGAGTTCTCCCTTGTCTTTTTCCAATGCCCGATTATTCCTGATTCCCCAGTGTTGCTAATACTCGAATTAATTCCAAGGGTAAGCCATCAGCATCGGCAATAAAAGCAACTTCATAAATGCGATCGCCTATTTGCTGTTGTGTTGGTTCTAGCAAAACCTTTAGTGGTTGCAAAGATTCTGGTTGATTTTGTGCAGCCACAGCAAACGATTCTTTTAACTTTGCCAAGTAGCTAGGTAAATCGTCCGTGAGTTTAGTCAGATCAAAAGACAAGTGATAGTAGCCGACATAATGTTCGTCAGCAAATGCATCTGGTGCTGGTTTTGGTTCGGGTATTTGAATGAGTTCTATTCTGCCACTTAGTCCTTCCATCCAACAAGCGAGGGTATAACCCGTGGTGAAGCGTTCACAAACTGTAAACCCTAGCTGTTCGTAGAAGGCGATCGCTTTGTAAATATTAGCAGTACGAATAGAAGCGTGGTGCATAATTTAGGCATTGGGCATTGGGCATTGGGGAGCCAGTGCGCCCTTGGAGGTTCCCTCCGTTGTAGCACCTGGCGTCATTGGGCATTGGAATAACCAACAATCGCCAACTAGCAACTACCAACTACTAAATATCAACGATTGACCAATGACTATTGTACAGACGCGATTTATCGCGTCTCTACTAATAACTATTATTCAAATAATCGAAAATAAGGGTAGCGTACAGGCACACCAGGTTCTTTTTCCAAATCAAAATTAATGACTTCCCAACAAGGTTCATCTGTAGAGTCAGGGCTAAAATCTACTGGTAAACCATACAGTCGCGCCGAAGTTCCTTCAGATTGCCCTCCCCGCCAAGGAGTGCTGCGTTCTAAATACCCACTCATCAACTCCTGATAGCGACGAGCGATAATCACCCGTGTTGCTCGATAACCTTGTGTATATAACTTGTCTAGGGCTTCGTGAATTTCAAATCGAATGCCATCGGGATGGGTATGTTGCCGATACCATTCTCCGTTCCACCTGCGCCAATGACGCCCTGATTGTAAATGAATCAACTCCTCTGTTTTCGGGTTGGCCTCAAATGCGCCATGACGGGGACATAGATAGGTATCTGTCAGTGTTAGTGCCGGAATTGTTTGTCGGCAGTGGGGACACTGGATGTCGGGGCCAAATATAGGGTACTGCAAGCCTGGATTCATCATGAAGTGCGTATAAGAAGAATGGTTTTGTCTTCACCAGTGACGTTGGTTTTTGTTACACTTCTGCGCCACATGATAAGAGTATCTACTGACTGCTGCCTCAGCGAACAGGCTCGAAGCCATGATATTCTGGTTTTGCAACCAGTCTCCAAAGTTGGAATTTGTCCAGTGTTCCTGAGTACCATATTCATATTCATATTCTATCGTGTCTAACACTTCCTATTGGTCTTCTCCTGATATTTCTCAAGCTGCCTTCGTTGCACCAAACGCTGTTGTGATTGGTTTGGTGAATATAGCCGCTGGGGTTAGCATTTGGTATGGAGCAGTCATTAGGGGAGATGTGGAACGTATTGAAATCGGCGAATGCACAAATATTCAAGATGGAGCAATTCTACACGGTGATCCGGGTAAGCCCACAATCTTAGAAGACCATGTTACCGTAGGGCATCGGGCTGTGGTACATTCTGCCTACATTGAACGTGGTAGCTTGATTGGGATTGGGGCAGTGATTTTAGATGGGGTAAGAGTTGGCGCTGGGAGCATAGTCGGGGCTGGCGCAGTCGTAACCAAAGATGTACCACCTCAATCCCTTGTAGTTGGGACTCCTGCCAAGGTAATGCGTCAAGTCACTGACACTCAAGTAGCAGAACTGCTCGAACACGCTGAACGTTACAAAAAGTTAGCTTTAGTCCATGCTGGAAAAGGGACTGATATTGGTTTTAGCGCACCCCATTGAGAGACAAGGGGAGTCACTGCGCCCTTGCGGGTTAAGAGCGTTGTAGCACGTGGCGTGGACAAGGGAGAATAACCAATGCCCAATACCCAATCACTAACCACTAACAATCAACAAATGACAAATGACAAATAACAAATGACTAATTTTGTAACGAATCTTTACATATTAGTTGGGAAAAATTGTCCACTTCAGCTAAAAATGAAAAAATGAGAAGTGTTGACAATACTTTAAGTTGTACTTAAGAGAGGACTACTAGATATGGACTTAGATATGCGTGTGGCGATCGTGTTGGCGCCGGTTGCGATCGCAGCTGGTTGGGCATTGTTTAACATTGGTGCTGCTGCTTTAAGACAAGTACAAAACTTTTTGAATAGAGAAGCATAAAATATACTCAGTATCATCAGTCTGATACCGACTGCTTCTCTTTAGTGAGAACAGTCGGTTTTATGGTTTTAATTTAGTTGTTTGTTATTTGTTTACTGACAACCAACTACCAACCATCAACCTTTAAAAATTTGTGGATATAGACTCTCTATTAAAACCTTTTCAACATTTTGGTGTTCGTTTGGGACTTGAATCCAGCCAAAAATTGTTGGCAAATCTTGGTAATCCTCATCATCAAGTTCCGGTAATTCATGTTGCTGGTACTAATGGGAAAGGTTCTGTTTGTGCCTATATTTCTTCGGTGATTACGGAGGCGGGATATCGCACCGGACGCTACATATCTCCTCATTTAATTGATTGGACAGAACGCATTTGTATTAACCAACAGCCAATTTCTTCTAAGGAATTTTGCGAATTATTACTAGAAGTTAAAGCTGCTATCTCCTCAAATGATGATCCACCGACTCAGTTTGAGGTGATTACCGCAGCAGCTTGGTTATATTTCGCTCAACAAAAAGTTGATGTAGCGGTAGTAGAAGTTGGATTGGGAGGACGCTTGGATGCTACCAATGTCTGTGACCAACCTCTTGTTACTATTATTACATCTATTAGTCGCGAACATTGGCAAACACTCGGCCCCACTGTTGCTGATATCGCTAGAGAAAAAGCGGGGATTCTCAAACCAGGATGTCCGGTGGTGATTGGCCCCTTACCACCTGATGCAGAACAAGTTGTGCGATCGCGTGTTGCAGAACTAGAATGTCCTATCTTTACACCACAACCAGCACATCAAATTGATAAAGAATGGGTAGAATATCAATCAGTTTTTGACTCCAAAAAAATCAAGTATCCCCTACCGCTACAGGGACAGATTCAGTTAACGAATTCAGCTGTAGCTTTATGTGCTTTAGAAATTTTGCAACAAAATAATTGGCAAATTTCTGAGCAAGCGATTATTAATGGTATGGCTAAAACCAAGTGGTCAGGACGGATGCAATGGATTACTTGGAAGAATCATCAACTATTGCTTGATGGCGCTCATAACCCAGCTGCTGCTCAAGTTTTGCGAAATTATGTAGATGTTTTATTAAAGACTAGAGAAACTAATACCCATTCCAAAATAAGCGTGACTTGGGTAATGGGAATGCTTTCTACAAAAGATCATCAGGAAATTTTTCAAGCTTTACTCAGACCGAATGATCAGTTGTATTTAGTACCAGTACCTGAGCATAGTTCAGCTAATCCTGACGAATTAGCAAAATTAGCTAATGAAATTTGTCCAGAGTTAAGTGTTTGTAATTGTTTTTCAGATGCAACATCCGCGTTAGAAGTAGCTTTTTCTTTGAAGGAAGATTTGGTTGTTTTGTGTGGTTCGTTGTATTTAATTGGAGATTTCTTGAAACAGTCAAAAATTAAATAGCTGTGAAATGGATATTTTTTATTTGGAAGTCCCTTATACCATAGCCGATTTTTCCCAAATTACTGAATAACGCCAAAACAAGTGTTTTCTTATCTTGGCTTTTTTCAATGTATTTAGATAAATTTGTTGTGCTTGCGATAGAGTAAGGTACTTGTCTGTACGAAGATGCTCTTTGATTGCTTCTGCTGCTTCTGGTGACTGGTGAATATGTCTATTTCTGATTATCTGAAGTAACCAATTTAGCGGAACAGCAATCAAATCGCTCAACATGTCTTGTAGGTTTTCATGCTCTAGCAAATCCAAAATCACTAGCTTACCGCCATACTTTAAAGCAGTTTTCAGACTGGGGAGCAGGTTTTCTAATGGTAGATAATGAACTGTAGCTATTGAGGCGATCGCCTCAAATTGCTCGACTGGAAAATTCCACTGCAAAATATCAGCAACTTGAAAATCAATGTTTTGATAATTTCTTGAGCGTTGCTTGGCAACTTCAATCATATTCGGGGATAGGTCGATCGCAACAACTTTGTCTGCATATTGAGCCAGAAGACGTGAAAATTCACCTGTTCCGCAACCAATCTCAAGGACTGTTTTGCATTTTGCTGGTAACTGTTTGAGTAGAAAACGGTGATAGTGATTGTTGTGGTTCCACCCTTGTTGATCATGCAGAGCAATGCGATCAAAATCATTCCTAATTTTGTCAATCATTGCCAATCTTTTCCTCTTCAAATAAATCTGTAGGTTGGCAATCAAACAGTTCACAGAGTTTTGCAACTCTGACATTCTTTGCAATGACATAGATAGAGGGTTAACGGTTCGGCGCGAATTTCATAAAGAATCTGTCCACACTGACAACCTCCGGTATATGAAGCACTCACTACTTTCTCCTCTACATTTCGATAGAGTATTTGCCTGTAAGCAATATAAACAACTGTGGGGGCGATCGCAAAATCACCCCCACCTTTTCTTTCTAAGCTTATTAAATAGCACCAGCCCTTGAAATATTAATCAGCAATATTAACCAAACTTGGAACTTGTGAATTTGCCAATGTTGGCGCGGTCATAATAGTTGAATATAAACTTGATGGCTGTTGTCTTGCGACTACTGGTAGAAACTGGCGAGCGTGGGCTGCAACTTCTACTGTCTTGACATCATAAGTTTGTGTTGCCAATTTGGGATACAAGCCGATACCGATGATTGGAAGTAAAAGACAAGCAGTGATGAACAATTCGCGGGGTTTGACATCGGGTACTACTGCATCCAGATGTAATTCTGTATTTTGCTTACCGTAGAAGACTTGACGCAGCATCGACAACAGATAAATCGGAGTCAGAATCACGCCTACAGCAGACAGTAGTACAACTACAATTTTGAAACTGGAACTGTAAACATCGCTGGTAGCAATACCCAGGAATACCATCAACTCACCCACAAAGCCGCTCATCCCTGGTAAGGCGAGGGAAGCCATTGCACCGGCGGTAAATAGAGCGAAAGTTCTAGGCATTAGTTTTGCGATACCACCCATTTGATCCATCATCAAGGTGTGGGTACGTTCGTATGTAACGCCAGAGAGGAAGAACAAGCTAGCAGCAATCAAACCGTGGGAAATCATTTGCAGTACAGCACCGCTCATACCAATTTCTGTATAGGAAGCGATACCAACCAGCACAAATCCCATGTGGGCGATAGAAGAGTAAGCTAAACGACGCTTGAGGTTGGTTTGAGCAAAAGCACAACAAGCACCGTAGATAATATTGACTACACCTAAAATTGCCAGAACTGGAGCGAAATAAACATGAGCATTGGTTAGCATCTCCATGTTGATGCGAATCAGCGCATAACCACCCATCTTTAACAACACACCAGCCAAAATCATCGAACCAGGTGCAGAAGCTTCACCGTGAGCATCAGGTAGCCAAGTGTGGAGAGGGAAAATTGGTAGTTTGACACCAAAGGCGATCAAGAAACCTGCATAAACCAGTAATTCTAAAACTCTAGGATATTGCTTGGCTCCCAAAGTTGCCATATCGAAGCTGACGGTATCGCCAGAGAATGCCATAGCAAAAGCTGCTACCAGAATAAATATAGAAGCTGCGGCGGTATAAAGAATAAATTTAGTAGCTGCATAACGGCGCTTTTGTCCTCCCCAGATGGAAATCAATAGGTAGACGGGTACTAATTCGATTTCCCACATTAAGAAGAACAGCAGCAAATCTTGGGCAACAAATACGCCAATTTGAGCGCTATATAACGCCAACATCAAACCATAAAACAAACGCGGCTTGTTGGTTACTTTCCAAGCCGCGAAGATTGCGAGGGTGTTAATTAAGCCTGTCAGCAGTATTAAAGGCATTGATAATCCATCGACTGCAACAGACCAGTTTAAGCCTAATTGCGGAATCCAAGGATATTTTTCTATAAGTTGAAATGCTGAACTTTGAAAATCGTAGCTCTGCCAAAAAGCAGAAATCATTAATCCAAAATCGGCGATCGCCACTCCCAGAGCATACCAACGGGCAGTTTTACCTTCTTTATCTGGGATGAGCGGAATGGCTAAGGCAGCCACCAACGGCAAGACAATTATGGTTGTTAACCAAGGAAATTGAGCAATCATCACTGACAATCGTTTTTCGTTTTTACTTTTAATTACATTATATTAAGCACTTCATAGTTTTGTAAACGATATTTATCCCTATAAACATTAAATCTTCAAAGATTTTAGTTATAAATACTCATAAATTTTGCAAAATTCACTCTAAATGTAAAGTTTAGCTAAGTCAATAAAAAACGATGGCTCCAGCCACCGTTATAAATCTTAATATCAACTGTCTTAAAAATTTTGCTTTTTACACAATACGGTTAACAATTGTCCAGACATCACCGTCAGAACGGACATAGGGAACCGAGATTGTCTTGAAGCCAGTAATAAACGGCTTGTAATAGACTTGCCAATACAACGGACTAAGTTCATCAGCGCAAGCCTTGAGACCGCGTATCTCTGTCGCAAGTTCCGCCGCAAGTTCATTAATGCGTTCAGCATGAACCTGAGCAATCTTTCTTGCTTCCTCTAGTTGTTCCTCTACGGAAAGCTGTTTGGCTAGTATTTGCCTTTGTTGTAACTGGGTTTGTTTCTGCGTCAATTGAACTTCCAAAGCAGCGATCGCATCATCTATCCCCTTGAGTTCCGCCACCAATTGGGAATTTTCGCGAGCATAACGACGGTAAGCTTCAGCTATTGCTTGGGGTGAATCATTTTCTGGAAGTGTGACACTAATACTCAAACAAGCACGTTCCTCACGCAGAACCTCAATTTGAGAGCGAACTGCTGCAATTTCAGCCAGAATTTGCTCCGTAGTCATTAGTCATTTGTCCTTTGTCATTAGTCATTAGTCATTTGTTATTTGTTATTTGTTATTTGTTATTTGTCCTTTGTCATTTGTCAATTCACCTCTTCCTCAATGACCAATGACCAATGACTAATAAAAACTCCTTGCTCCTTGAGTATCAATTTCAAGCGATCGCACTGTGGGCGAAATTCCTTGTGACTGCCAAGCTGCTGACATCGCCGCCGCCACTGCTTCCGAATTGCTTATATCAGTTAATGCTAACAAAGTTGGGCCTGCACCACTAATCACCATACCATAAGCACCAGCAGCTATAGCCGCAGTTTCAACAACATTGTAACCTTGAATCAGTCTTTTTCGGTAAGGCTGATGTAACTTATCTTGCAAAGCAGCCTTTAACCAATCTCCGTTTCCAGTCTCCAAACCACGCAACAATAACCCCAAATGCGCTGTATTAAAAATCGCATCTGCACGACTCACTTGAGTAGGTAACACCTGCCTAGCTTCTTTTGTAGAAAGCTCAAAATCTGGAATCGCCACCACAGGGACAATATTCTCACACCAAGGAACATCACAAATTTCCCATTCTTGGCGTCTTGGCGGTTCAACTTCTACCCCCGTAGCCGCCAAACGACAACCTCCCAACAATGCTGGTACTACATTATCTGGGTGTCCTTCCATGGCGATCGCCAACTCCATAACTTGTGATTGACTCAGAGGTTCACCCGCCAACACATTCGCACCTACTAAACCGCCAACAATCGCCGTTGCTGAACTACCCAACCCCCGTGCCATTGGCACACCCAACTTGATCTCAATTTGCACAGGTGGCGGAGTTTGCCCCAAGTGTTGATATAACTTTACAAACGCCTGATAGAGCAAATTACTCTCATCTGTTTGCATTTGTTCAGCCTCTGCACCAGTGACACTTATCTTCACTTTTCCTACTTCCCCTTCCAAAAGGAAAGATGAATCCACACGCATAAACTTAAACTCGTTGTACAGGGTTAAAGCCGCACCGATACAATCAAAACCTGGCCCTAAATTTGCGGTAGTTGCCGGGACGATAACAGATACAGAATCAACAGCAGTCATTGAAAAAATTTAACTAATCAATCAATCAGCATCTCACGATTTTGGATTTTGGATTTTAGATTTTGGATTTTGGATTAGGTTTTTTACAAAATCCAAAATGGGTTGACTCTGCCCTTGCAGGAGGGTGTGTACTATA
Organism: Fischerella muscicola SAG 1427-1 = PCC 73103; assembly: GCF_000317245.1. GTDB lineage: Bacteria > Cyanobacteriota > Cyanobacteriia > Cyanobacteriales > Nostocaceae > Pelatocladus > Pelatocladus muscicola_A. The sequence continues at coordinate 39,256 of NZ_AJLJ01000374.1, read as the reverse complement.
AACAGTCACAAACATGAGGTAAGCAACATTGAAATTTGGAACTATTAATCACCTAGCCCTGACTGTTTCCGATTTAGAGCGTTCAAAAGCATTTTACAACAGACTTTTAGAATTTCTGGGTTATGAACAAGCTGAAAAAACACCAAAGTTAATACTCTGGGCAAGTCCGAATGGAGTCATCACCATTTCTCCCTCCAACCCAGAATCACCAAATCAAAAACATGACCGTTATTCTCCAGGATTACATCACCTTGCTTTTAGTGCAGACAACCGAGAACAGGTGGATCAGCTGTATCAACTATTAGTAGAACATGGGGCGGAAATCCTAGACCCACCTGCCGAATATGACTATATGCCGGGTTACTACGCTTTGTACTTTTTAGATCCAGATGGTATCAAGCTGGAACTTACATACATTCCTAACTGGCCACCTGAATCTTAAACACTTATATTCATACTAAAGATGCTAAAAATAGGTGATTTTTCTAAACTTAGCTTAGTATCAGTCAAAGCGCTACGCCTCTATGATCAACTCGGACTTCTCAAACCAGTTGATGTGGATAACTTTACAGGATATCGCTACTACAGTGCTGAACAGTTGCCACGACTCAACCGTATTTTGGCACTAAAAGACTTGGGCTTTTCTTTAGAACAAATTGCCAAACTGCTGAATGAAAATTTACCATCCGCAGAAATTCGGGGAATGCTGCGACTCAAGCAAGCGGAGTTGCAACGTTTAGTTGAAAAAGAACAGGCGCGGCTTTTGCGAGTAGAAGCACGACTCAAGCAAATTGAACAGGAGAATAGTATGCCGAATTACGAAGTTGTGATCAAGAAGGTGAAGTCGATAAAAGTAGCATCTATCCGAGAAATACTGCCAGATTACCCAAGTGTGGGGCGACTTTATGATGAACTGTTGACATATTTCAAGCAGCAGGGAGTTAAAGAAGGAACTTACTGTGCTGCCATTTGGCATGATCCTGGATACAAAGAATTAGATGTGGATGGTGAAGCAGTAATTTCAATTGAGGGTGAACTACCCAAGACTGAACGAATTCGCGTTTATGAATTACCAAGATTTGAAAAAGCGGCTTCCATAGTTCATCACGGGAGTTACAACACCATTAACCAAGCTTACGCGGCTTTAGTATCCTGGATTGAAGCCAACGGCTATCAAATTATCGGCCCCAACCGCGAAGTGTATATCACGGGTGGCAATTACCAGGATAATGAATCTTACATCACAGAGGTGCTATTTCCTGTAACTCAGGCTTGAAGATAATTTGTAAACCCAGTAACTTTTGGGAAACTGGGTTTTGATTAAAAGCAGCTACAATTTTTTATTAAAAAATGTTAAATTACAAATTGTTGGATTAAAAATAGTAAACTAAATCTATTCAACCAAAAATAAATGAAGTTGCTTGTAAAAAACAACGACTGGAAGTAAATCCAGTCGGGAAAAAAAGCGGGCTAACCGCTATTAACTAAGGTTAACCCGTGCAGCTTTGGGAACGCGCAGAGAAATTACTATTGCAATACCAGCTTAACGTTGGCATTTTGCAAACCGCGCTGTTTTACTTCTGTCAAGGTCTTGTTAACAGCATACTTCTGGTTAATGGAGTTAATCAATTCGGTCTGATTATGCTTTTTAGCAACACCCCACAGGTCTGCGATTAGATCAAAAGAACCATCGCTGTTGCGAGACCAACCGAGGTCATATTCGCCTTCCAATACTGCTACAATGTCAGCACGGACACGCTGACCGTTGTAACCGCGAACATCAGCTTCGGTTTTAACGCTAATACCGAGATCGCGCAGGGATTGTTTGAGGATTTCAGCTTCGGTAATTTTGGTACGCAGAGTGCTAAAATGAGACATTTGGGTTTCCTCCAAAGAGAGTAGAGAAAAAGGACAACAGTTTAGTTTGTTTGAGAGTAAGCCGCGTTTAAGAGAACGCGGTTTTTTATTAACAGCTAGCTTTATATTGCTAGCTCTTTCCCCCTGCGTTCACAGAGGAAAGCTTTTAGAATTCCATTCGCTGATATTCAGCGATGGAAGATGCTGCGGGTCTAGCACGCTGTCTAGCCCAATCTCTGAGGGCTGTAACTTGTTCTTGCATCGTCCGAGACAACGGCAATGTCGCTTTGAGCGCAGCAATAATATCTAATTGAGTGAACTCCCGATCTTGGGCGAAAGCTTCGTACATCGCCGCGACGATCGCTTGTTCAATTTCTGCTCCAGAAAAACCATCTGACATTTTAGACAACTGTTCTAAGTCAAATCTAGAGATGTCTTTCCGGCGCTTATTCAGGTGGATCTTAAATATATCTTGTCGTTCTTCTGGTGTGGGCAGATCCACAAAGAAAATTTCATCAAAACGACCTTTCCTTAAAAATTCCCCTGGCAATCTTTCCACTCGGTTGGCAGTAGCCATTACAAATACCGGGGATTTTTTCTCTTGCATCCAGGTAAGGAAAGATCCAAAGATCCTACTAGAAGTACCGCCATCAGAATCAGAAGATCCAGTACTACCAGCAAAAGATTTATCTAATTCATCAATAAATAAGATTGCGGGGGAAATAGATTCGGCAGTCTTGAGGGCGTTACGCAAATTCGCTTCCGAGCGTCCTACCATTGATCCATCATAGACTCGACCCATATCTAAACGCAATAGTGGCAAGCCCCAAAGTCGAGACGTGGTTTTAGCAATCAATGACTTACCACAACCTGGAACACCGAGAATTAACATCCCTTTTGGTTGAGGCAAACCATACTCCCGCGCCCTTTCAGTAAAAGCATTGGAACGCTGTTTTAACCACTTTTTCAATTCTTCCAAGCCACCGACCGCGTCAATGGTTGCATCTTCTTCTATGTACTCTAGTATACCATTACGTCGGATTAATTGCTTTTTCTCTGATAAAACTATATCAACTTCTTCTTCTGTTAAGCGTCCAGTTGTGACTTGGGCCTTACGATATACTTTTTCAGCTTCGTCTTTTGTTAATCCTAAAGCCGCTCTGAGAAGTTTTTCTCGTGCTTCCGTTTGCAACCGTCGCCCACGATTGTTGTCTATGTGATGAGTCAATACTTTATTCAGCTCACCCATATCTGGAAGCGCAAAGTCTAAAACAACAACTTCTTTTTCCAGTTCAATGGGTACCTGCTGCATCGGTGACATCAAGATGATGTTCTTTTGCGTGCCTTTAAAGCTGGCGATCGCATCCCGTAAAGACCTTGTCGTTGCAGGCGCATCTATAAAAGGATGTAAATCTTTAAGAATAAATATACCTGGTTCTCTTTGCCGTATAATCCAATCAATCGCCGCTTCTGGTGAAACAGTATTATGCTGACCTACGTTCCGGGGTTGACCATACTCCACGATGCCGTGAGTTACTGTCCAAACATACACTCGCCGTTGTGGTTTTGACGATTGAGCGATTGTAAAGATTGCCTGCTCAGCCCGCTCTTCCTCGGAGGTCACAAGGTAGATTAAAGGGTATTGAGCTTGAATGAGGATATTGAGCTCTTCTTTCATACATCGACCTACTTGAGACCTTTTACAGAAACTCTAGACATCGCAGTTGGCAAAGATGGCAGAATTGTCAGAATTCATAGCTGATTATGTATTTGCAATTCTGAAGATATTTAGCAAGGAACTAACTCTTCCTCACCTTTAGGATGGGCTTGTTCTTCCATCTCTTCCACTGGCAGATGTTCTTGACCAATTACTCCTGGTTGTTTGCCCATAGCAACCAATTCGCCATCCCGTACAACTAATGAGCTTTCACAATTAGGACAGGTGTAAACTCTGTGAGTTTTTCCGTAGATAGCTACTTCTTCAACTAGTTCCGAATTTGCCAGGTAGAAAACGAGGGCGCGTTCGGCAAGATCCGACATTGGTGCTGAATCAATAGCTGAACGTATTTTCAGTTTTCTGTGTAGTTCTGGCGATATGTATAAAGTAACCTTTTGCTTATTAGCTTGCATAACTCTGTTAACGGTCTTACCCGGGTATGTATCTCACGATATCTACTCGTGTTTGGCTTGTCAAGACAGCAAGACGCTTTGACGTCACTATTGTAATAATAGTTTACAAAAAATAGGACACAGGGCTTTGCAGCATCACAGCAGCTAGTGGTAAAAAAACAACACTATCTTAAAAGTATTTAGTGAAATACCGATAAGTTCCCTTTGATGACTATATTGATGAAAGCTTTGATGAGTAGTTCTTCAGGTCTTCTACCAGCAATCCCCAACTCCTTGAGGGATTTAAGACATTTTATTTACGCGATCGCTTTGTCTGTAATTGTAGGGGGCTGTACAATAACTACTGGTTTCAACATCTCTAATCAGACTTGGAAAATCTATAATAATGCCCGGTATGGCTTTGAATTTCCCTATCCCAGCACCTGGAAATCTTTGCCATCAGACAACGGTGACGGCATTGTCTTTACCTCCCCAAAAAATCACACTGTAGAGATTCGTAGTTGGGCAGGAATGCAACTGCCAGAAGGCATAATCCCAGAGAAAAACGCTAAAATATCGATAAATCCCAACTTTACTACAGCCCAAGGAGTATCTGGTGTGCTGACAGTAGAAGTCGGACAACAAGAAAGTGTCATGACGCTGAAATTAGCCCAAGGAAAGTTGAAATACTACTGGCAAGGAAAAGCACCCAGTCCAGAATTTGATAATTATTACCGCCTTTTTGATTACATAGCTAATAGCTATAAAATTGGTCAACGGTCAAAAGTTAGTAATTAGTTGTTGTTAATGTTGTTGCTTATGCCCAATCCCCCTAAATTACACCTCACACCCTCTTCCTCAATTTTTAATTTTTAATTTTTAATTTTTAATTGTTTACTCCCCAATCTTCATGGTCTAGAGGTGACACAAACCTGGTAGATTTAGCTATCAGCGAGTAAAAACAGGTGAAAATGAAAGTCCTGGTTATTGGTGGCGATGGCTATTGCGGTTGGGCAACCGCGCTTTATCTTTCCAATCGAGGTTACGAAGTTGGTATTTTAGACAGCTTGGTGCGACGGCACTGGGATAATGAATTGGGTGTGGAAACTCTAACCCCGATCGCACCAATTCAGCAACGCATTCAACGCTGGAAAGACTTAACTGGTAAATCCATCGATTTGTTTGTTGGTGATATCACGAATTACGAGTTTCTTCAAAAAGCCCTACATAAATTTGAACCAAATGCGATCGTGCATTTTGGTGAACAGCGTTCTGCACCATTTTCAATGATTGATCGTGAACACGCCGTTATGACACAAGTCAATAACGTGGTGGGTACGCTGAATTTACTGTACGCAATGAAAGAAGATTTCCCAGAATGCCATTTGGTAAAATTGGGAACTATGGGTGAATACGGTACACCGAACATAGATATAGAAGAAGGCTATATCACCATTGAACATAATGGGCGCAAAGACACCTTGCCTTACCCCAAGCAACCTGGTTCAATGTACCACTTAAGCAAAGTCCATGACAGTCACAATATCCACTTTGCTTGTCGGATTTGGGGACTACGGGCAACAGACTTAAATCAAGGTGTGGTTTACGGTGTCCTCACGGAAGAAACCGGCATGGACGAACTGTTAATTAACCGCCTAGATTATGATGGTGTGTTTGGAACAGCGCTGAACCGTTTCTGTATCCAAGCAGCAATTGGACACCCCTTAACTGTTTATGGTAAAGGTGGACAAACGCGGGGATTTTTGGATATTCGGGACACAGTGCGATGTATCGAACTGGCGATCGCTAACCCTGCACAATCTGGTGAGTTTCGCGTTTTCAACCAATTTACCGAACAATTTAGCGTCGGCGACTTGGCAATGATGGTGAAAAAAGCTGGGAACGCAATAGGACTAAATGTAGAAGTTAATAACTTGGATAATCCCAGAGTCGAAAAAGAAGAACACTACTTTAACGCCAAAAATACTAAACTTTTGGATCTGGGTTTACAACCTCACTATCTCTCTGATTCCCTGCTTGACTCTCTTTTAAACTTTGCTGTCAAGTATCAAATCCGAGTTGATAAAAACCAAATTTTGCCAAAAGTCAGTTGGCATCGTAAATAGCAAAGCATGAATATGCGATCGCTAGACAGTGATCAGTTATCAGTGATCAGTTATCAGTTATCAGTTAGTAGCTGTTAACTGGTAACTGATTTTTTGCTGCGTGAAATTGATTGTAGTACATGAGACAGTTTACGCTGTGAGTAATGCTGGAAGTAGTCCAGAAGCTTGAGATTATCTGAACACCCTGCCTGTAGTGAATGATATTTTATGAGGATTGCTCTATTTACCGAAACCTTTCTGCCTAAGGTTGACGGCATTGTCACACGCCTACGTCATACTGTTGAACATTTACAACGTAGTGGCGACGAAGTACTAGTGGTTTGCCCAGAAGGTGGTATTACAGAATACAAAGGCGCAAAAGTATATGGTATCTCTGGATTTCCACTACCACTGTATCCAGAGTTAAAAATGGCACTGCCTCGCCCAGCAATTGGTCACATACTGGAACAGTTTCAGCCGGATATTATTCATGTGGTCAATCCAGCCGTTTTAGGATTAGCTGGTATATTTTATAGCAAGGTGCTTAATATTCCTTTGGTGGCTTCTTATCATACCCACTTGCCTCAATATCTCCAGCATTATGGTTTAGGAATGTTGGAAGGTTTTTTGTGGGAATTACTGAAAGCAGGTCACAATCAAGCAGCTTTAAATCTATGTACCTCTACAGCTATGATGGAGGAACTAACAACTCATGGTATTGAAAGAGTCAACTTGTGGCAACGAGGAGTAGACACAGAGACATTTCATCCCAGCTTAAATAGCGAGGAAATGCGATCGCGTCTATCGCAAAATCATCCAAATAGCCCTTTGTTACTATACGTTGGGCGTCTTTCTGCGGAAAAAGAAATTGAGCGGATCAAACCCATACTAGAAGCTATCCCCGAAGCCAGACTAGCATTAGTGGGAGATGGCCCTCACCGCCAAGCCTTAGAAAAACACTTTGCCAATACAAACACCAACTTTGTAGGTTATTTAGTTGGTAAAGAATTAGCATCAGCTTTTGCTAGCGCCGATGCTTTTATCTTTCCTTCCCGCACAGAAACATTAGGTTTAGTACTCCTAGAAGCAATGGCGGCTGGATGTCCGGTAGTTGCAGCACGTTCTGGTGGCATTCCCGATATCGTGACAGATAGTGTCAATGGATACCTGTTTGCACCAAATACTGGTGATGAAGGTGCGATCGCTGCTACGGTTCGCTTGTTAGAAATGAAACAAGAACGAGAATCGATTCGTCAAAATGCCCGTAGAGAAGCAGAACGCTGGGGATGGGCCGCTGCAACTCGTCAGTTGCAAGATTACTATCAAAAGGTAATTTACTCAGAATTACCGAAAGCAGCGTAATCCGATTTTGGATTTTAGATTTTGCATTTTGGATTGATACTTATTAGTAGTTAATTGTTGATTTTTGATTACTAGAAACCATTAACTATCAGCAAGTTACTAGTCCAAAATTTAAATCTAAAATCTAAAATCTAAAATCTAAAATCTAAAATTTCATGTCACTTATAAACACTGGTAGCGTGTTGGCTACATTAACTGAACTTACTCAAGTTAATCGCACTCACGCTTTACTACGTCGGGTTAAAGACCTTTCTGTTAATGAATTTGTTTGTTTACTAGATTTTATTACTGCGGAATTTCAGCAATTTCTCCGCGCAATTGAACTTATTAATAACGAAGCCCTAGAAACAATGTTGGAGAAAGTTCTAGAGGCAATTACATTAAAAATAGGTCAAATTCTTCAAGCTGAACACACTACCATTTTTTTAGTAGACCACGACAAAGGTCAACTTTGGACAAAAATTCCTCAAGATAATATTTCTAAACCTTTAGAAATTAGGATTCCGATTACTGTGGGTATTCCTGGTTATGTTGCTACTACAGGCGAATATTTAAATATATCCGATACTCCTTCCCACTCTCTTTTCAGTCCAGATTTAGAAAAACAAATGGGCTATAAAATTGATAATATTTTATGTATGCCTATTTTAAGTAGTAAAAGTCAAGTTGTAGCGGTAGTACAACTGGCAAATAAAGCTGGAAATATTCCTTTTGACAGTGAAGATGAAGAACGATTTCGGGATTTTGCTTCTGCTATAGGTATTATCTTAGAAAGTTGTCAATCTTTTTATGTAGCAGCTCGGAATCAAAGGGGTGCTACAGCGCTTTTGCGGGCAACTCAAACACTAGGACAAAGTTTAGACTTAGAAGCGACTTTGCAAATAGTGATGGAACAGGCAAGAATTTTAATGCAAGCAGACCGCAGCACGCTATTTTTATATCGCAAAGAAATGGGAGAACTCTGGACAAAAATAGCGGCTGCGGATGGCAAAAAAATGATGGAAATTCGTATTCCTGCTAACCGTGGAATTGTTGGCTATGTAGCCGCTACTGGTGAAGCACTGAATATTCCTGATGCTTATAAAGACCCACGTTTTGACCCCACTACAGATAGAAAAACTGGGTATATAACCAGCAATATTTTATGTTTGCCAGTATTTAATTCTGCAAATGAATTAATTGGTGTCACACAATTAATTAATAAACAGCAAGGCAGTTTTAGTGCTTCGGATGAAGAATTTATGCGGGCTTTTAATATTCAAGCTGGAATTGCTTTAGAAAATGCCCGTTTATTTGAAAATGTACTATTAGAAAAACAATATCAAAAAGATATTCTTCAAAGTCTTTCAGATGCAGTAATTTCTACAGATATGGAAGGTCGCATTGTGACCATTAATGATGCAGCACTAGAATTACTAGGTTGTCCCTTAAAAGATATAAATGCTAAAAATAATAAACTTGCTTGGGAACAAAATTTAATTGGTCGCTTAGTGTGGGAGGTTGTACCAATTGATAATTTGCAAATGCGATTGGAAGACAGTTTAAAAACAGGTGCAAAACATTATGTACCGGAGCAAAATTTGACGTTAGGATTATATTTAGATACTACAGATCAAGATATAAAAACTTACATTTTAGCAATTCGCGATCGCACTCAAACTGATCTTTTTATTCCCTGGAATCAACCTTTAACTCCGCAGTCGAAGTTTATAAATGCTGAAAGTATTAACCCAATCGAACGTAGTATAAATTTAACTGTTAACCCTCTGACAAATCCAGAAGGAGGAGTGCGGGGTGGTTTGGTAGTTTTAGAAGACATTAGTCGGGAAAAGCGGATGAAAAACACTATGTACCGCTATCTGACTCCTCGTGTTGCGGAACAAGTTATGGCATTGGGCGAAGATGCTTTAATGGTAGGTGAGCGTAAAGAAGTCACCATTTTGTTTTCAGATATCAGAGGTTACACCACTTTGACCGAAAATTTAGGTGCGGCTGAGGTGGTATCGCTGCTAAATCAATATTTTGAAACAATGGTAGAGGCGGTATTTAACCACGAAGGTACTCTTGATAAGTTTATTGGCGATGCTTTGATGGCGGTTTTTGGTGCGCCACTCCCACTTACGGAAAATCATGCTTGGAAAGCTGTACAAGCTGCTTTAGAAATGCGACAGCGATTAGAAGAATTTAACCAGCGTCGGGTAATTCAAGAACAGCCAAAAATTCATATTGGTATTGGAATTAGTTCTGGCGAAGTAGTCTCTGGAAATATCGGTTCTCATAAACGTATGGATTACACAGTCATTGGTGATGGTGTAAATTTAAGCTCGCGCTTAGAAGCTATCACCAAAGAGTATGACTGTGACATTATTATAAGTGAATTTACTTACCAATTGTGTTGCGATCACATCTGGGTGCGCGAGTTAGATAAAATTCGCGTTAAAGGTAAGCATCAAGCTGTAAATATTTATGAACTAATAGGCGATCGCACAACAGATTTAGACGCTGCAACTCAAAATTTTCTATCTGACTACCATGCTGGACGTGAAGCTTATCTCAATCGTGATTTTAAGCGTGCGATCGCATACTTTGAATCAGCAAAAAAAATCCGACCATTAGATCAAACTCTCAATATTCATTTGAAACGCGCTCGTAGTTACCTTAGAGAAATTCTACCAAACTCTTGGGATGGAGTTTGGACAATGATGCATAAATAAGACTCATGAACACGCGCAAAGACAATTACTAATTACTCCTAACCCTTTACTGTTTACTCTTCTGGTTGATTACCATCGTCGTCCATGCGGAAAGGATTTTCGCCAATTTTTAACTGTTTTTTAGCTTGTTTCAAGCTTTTCCAAAGACCTTTGATCTTTTCATAAGCCTCTTCAGGAGATATTTTACCAGCTGTCTCTAAATTGCAGATATAGCTGATTCTTTGGGCAAATTCTTGCAGATTCGCGTTAAATACCAAATTTTCTGGCTTTACCTGACCGTAGTAGCGACCACGAGGATAAAGAAAATCATCTTTGTTAGGCATATTTTGATCCAATTTTCACCTCCTTATTTTTTGTAATCCTAAACTGAAGAACTGGGAATCCTCGTATTTTCCTTAAAACTTAGGAACAATTAAACAGAAAGGTTAAAAAGTCTGTCTTTCTCATTCTTTAATCCTTACCAAGGTTAATTTTGTCAAAAATCTATTATTTAGTTTTGAGTATGTTTACGGATTTTTCACAATTATTGTGAAATACTAATTTATCGAAATTTAATTACTAAATAATATGATATTGTTCTAATTTATACATTTTAATCATTAATTTTCTTTTGTAAAAATAGCTATTACTTCAATAAAAAGCAAATAAATAGATAATTTATGTTAAATTCCCACTATCATTTTATGCATCTATCCTTAGTCAACAGTTTTACTTAAGTATTTTACTGATGACTAATAACGAAAAACAAAAGATAAAATGGTTAAGCTTAAGCGCATAGAAGCAAGCCATCGAACTGAAATTTACTTCCTACCATGACTGCCCAAACTAAGTTATACGAAGGCAAAGCCAAAATTATTTATCCTACGGATAACCCGGAAATTTTATTGGCTGTTTTTAAAGATGATGCCACAGCATTTAACGCTCAAAAACGCGGCAGTATCGAAAATAAGGGAAACGTAAACAATATCATTTCTAGTAAAATATTTCAACAGCTAGAAGCTCGTGGTGTCAAAACCCACTTTATTGACAGTCCTGCTCCAAACCAAATGCTGATCAAGGCAGTAAAAATATTGCCATTGGAAGTGGTTGTCAGGAACATCGCCGCAGGTAGTCTTTGTCAACAAACAGGGCTACCACTGGGCACTGTACTCAAAATGCCATTAGTGGAGTTTTATTATAAAAACGACGAATTGGGAGATCCATTGTTGACACGCGATCGCCTCCTGCTTCTGGAATTAGCAACTCCGGAACAAGTTGACAGTATAATCCATCTTGCATTGCAAATTAACGAATTTCTCAAAGAGTTTTTCCAAGGGTGTGGCATTACCTTAGTGGACTTCAAACTAGAATTTGGTTTGGATTCACAACAGCAGTTGCTATTAGCAGATGAAATTAGTCCCGATACCTGTCGTTTATGGGACATATCCGCAGGAGATGACCCCAATCGTCGTGTACTAGATAAAGACCGCTTTCGTCGGGACTTAGGAAATGTTGAGAACGCTTATCAGGAGGTTTTGAGAAGAGTGCTAGAAGCAGTGGAAAAAGGGTAATAGTGAAGTGTGAGGAGTGGGCATTGGGCATCGGTCATTGACTATTGACCATTGACCAACAAAAATTTTTGACTAAAAGCTAAATCTCTATTTGATGGTGTGGAAGTGAAGAACAATCAGAATAAAATGCGCTTGTCTCCCGTATTGATGACCATGGTGGCGATCGCCACACCTTTAAGCGGTTCGCTTCATGCTAACGCGCAAACCGCAAATAATTCCAAAAAAACAGCAGATTTTTTCGTTCCAACAAAAAATCAAGACCAAGAATTTGTTGCGGGATTTCCAACTACTAATACAACTGAAGAGGTAGCAATCCCAACTTCTGCTATTCCAAATATTACACAAACTGCTGAAGATACACCAGCAACGGTAAAACCAGAAAAAGAAGAATTTGTTGCCGTCTTGCCAGCGAAAAAGAGGACGTTGGATTTATCTAAACTCACTTACAATACGTCACAAAAAATACAAAACTCTCAAAAAACACAGCCAACAACACTAGGGAAATCAACAACAAACCAACAAGTTTTTGTTAGTACTGTCGGTGCGTCAGCACTAAAGACAACACCAAAGAGCGTAACATCAACAACAACTTTAACAACTTCAAAAACTGCACAGAATACTCCCACGGCTGTTCCTAAAAACACCCAACAGCAAACTAATCAACAGCAAACTAATCAACAAACGCCAACTAATCAACAACCGCCAACTAATCAACAACTACCAACTAATCAACAACCGCCAACTAATCAACAACTGCCAACTAATCAACAAACGCCAACTAATCAACAAACGCCAACTAATCAACAACCACCAACTAATCAACAACCACCAACTAATCAACAACCACCAACTAATCAACAACCACCAACTAATCAACAACCACCAACTAATCAACAACCACCAACTAATCAACAACCAACAACAGAAGCAGAACCTCGCGTATTAGTATCAGAGGTTGTGGTTAGAACAGAGGGTGGGCAACCGCTACCAGCAGAACAAGAAAACCAAGTTTACGGGGTAATTCGTACTCAACCGGGACGAACAACAACGCGATCGCAACTGCAAGAAGATATTAACTCTGTCTTTGCCACTGGGTTTTTCTCGAATGTGCAAGCAGTGCCAGAAGATACACCATTAGGGGTACGAGTCACATTTGTGGTACAGTTAAACCCCGTATTAAATCAAGTTAAAATTGACGCTAATCCGGGTACAAATGTAGCTTCTGTACTACCTTCAAACACTGTCAACCAAATCTTTAGCAGCCAGTATGGTCAAATTTTGAACTTACGTGACTTGCAAGAAGGTGTTAAACAGTTACTTAAGGTATATCAAGACAAAGGATACGTACTGGCACAAGTGGTTGGATCTCCACAAGTATCTCCAGATGGAGTTGTCACCCTGAATATAGCAGAAGGGGTAGTGGAAAATATTAATGTCCAATACCGCAACAAAGAAGGTCAGGAAACAGATAAAAATGGAAACCCGATCCGGGGGCGGACACAGCCGTATATTATTACACGAGAAATCCAATTGAAGCCCGGACAAGTATTCAACCGCAACATCATCCAAAGAGATTTACAACGTGTATATGGTCTGGGGCTATTTGAAGATGTGAATGTTTCTCTCAATCCCGGTACTAACCCCAGTGAAGTTGATGTACAAGTTAATGTAGTTGAACGTAACAGTGGTTCGATCGCCGCCGGTGCAGGTATTAGTTCTGCCAGTGGCTTGTTTGGTACCATCAGCTACCAAGAGCAAAATCTCAATGGTAGAAACCAAAAACTGGGAGGCGAAGTAGAGGTGGGTTTACGCGATTCCTTTCTGTTTGATATTCGCTTTACCGATCCTTGGATAGCTGGAGATCCATACCGAACTTCCTATACAACAAATATTTTCCGTAGCCGTACAATTTCGTTACTTTTTGAAGGTAAAGATGACAATATTGAAACCTTTGAAAACAGTGAATCTACGGATGGAGATGTTCCTCGGATTTTACGTCTAGGTGGCGGTGTCAACTTTACCCGTCCTTTGTCTAAAAATCCCTACGAACGTGCAGAATGGACAGCTTCAGCTGGTGTACGGTATCAGCGGGTATCCACTCGTGATTCTGATGGCGATATCAGAAAGAGAGGAACAATATACAGAAATGACCAACCAACAGAGATCATTAACCTGACCGAATCTGGAACAGGTCAGGATGACTTGCTGACATTGCAACTAGCAGCAGTCCGGGACAAACGTGATAATGCTTTACAACCAACAAAGGGTTCCTTCTTCCGCTTGGGATTAGACCAGTCCGTACCAATAGGTCTAGGTAACATTTTATCAAGCAAGATCCGGGGTAGCTATAGCTACTATCTGCCAGTAAAATTCGTTAGCTTTGGCAAAGGAGCACAAACTATTGCTTTCAACGTACAAGGAGGAACGATACTAGGTGATGTACCTCCTTACGAAGCTTTTACTCTGGGTGGAAGTAACTCTGTGCGAGGATACGACGAAGGTCAATTAGCTAGTAGTAGTAGTTTCTTGCAAGCCACTGTCGAGTATCGCTTTCCTGTATTCTCTGTAGTTAGCGGCGCCCTATTTTTCGATGCTGCTACTGATTTGGGAACAGAAACAAAGGTAGGAGATTTGTTGGATAAAAGCGGTACTGGCTACGGCTATGGTCTTGGTGTGCGGGTACAGTCTCCCCTTGGCCCTATCCGCATTGACTATGGCATCAATGACGAAGGAGATAGCCGGATTAATTTTGGTATTGGGGAAAGGTTCTAATTGTGTCATTGGTCATTGGTCATTGGTCAATAAGTAAAAAACTTGTTGTCGTAGAGACTTTTGACAATGAACAGATAACAATGACTAATGACTTATGTACAGACGCGTAGACGCTCGTAAGAGCGGCTTCTCGCAAGAGTATAATCGCGTCTCTACTGACCAATGACAAATAACTAATAACTATATGCAAAAAACTCTCGCAGCTGAAATTACTCTTACAGGAGTGGGACTGCATAGTGGTGTACATACCAAAGTGCGGATAATGCCAACACAAGCAGATAGCGGACGTTACTTTGTCCGGACAGACTTACCAAACACGCCAATTATTCCAGCTCAAGTGCCTGCTGTCAGTCAGACTGTTCTCTCAACTCAGTTAGGCAAAGATGAGGAAAGTGTTCGGACTGTTGAGCATTTATTGGCAGCACTGGCGGGTATGGGTGTAGACAATGCCCGTATTGAAATTGATGGTCCAGAAGTACCGCTTTTAGATGGTTCGGCAAAGCTATGGGCAGAAAGTATTGCTCAGGTGGGTTTGGTGTCTCAAAGCTCAACTACAGAATCCAATATTCCTGTGTCTATTACTGAACCCATATGGGTACGTCAGGACGATGCTTTTGTGTGCGCTTTCCCTGCACCAACGACTCGCTTTACCTACGGCATTGATTTTGAACTACCTGCAATTGGTAATCAATGGCACAGCTGGTCACTAGCTTCGGAATCGGAGAAATCTGATGCTAGCTTTACAACAGAAATAGCCCCAGCCCGTACTTTTGGTTTACTACATCAAATTGAATACCTGCAAAAATCCGGGTTAATTAAGGGTGGAAGCTTAGAAAATGCCCTTGTATGTGGACCTGATGGTTGGCTAAATCCACCATTAAGATTTGCAAATGAGCCAGTACGTCATAAAATTTTGGATCTAGTAGGAGATTTGAGTTTACTAGGACTTTTCCCTCATGCTCATTTTTTGGCATATAAAGCCAGCCATAATTTACACGTGCAACTGGCACAGAAAATTTGGGAATTGCGTTAGTGGTTATTGGTTTGTAGATAGTGGTAAATAGTTAGTGGTACTTTGTTGTCAAAATACTAACTAATAACTACTAACAAACATAATTCGATCGCCTACTAGACTACACCTAAAAATCAACCACACAATCAATGGCAACTGTCACCGAAGTCAACTCTACCGATAATCCTACATCCGCACCTACCCAGGAGCAGTCTGACAATTCGACTACAAATACATCTGAAACAAAAGTAATGTTCACGGCGGAAGAAATTCAGAAACTTCTACCCCATCGTTACCCCTTTGCACTTGTAGATAAGATTATTGACTACACACCAGGTAAACGAGCTGTTGGTATTAAAAACGTCACAATCAATGAACCTCATTTTCAAGGACATTTTCCAGGACGTCCGATCATGCCAGGTGTGCTGATCGTAGAAGCAATGGCACAGGTTGGTGGTGTCGTTATGACACAAGTGCCACAGTTAGAAGGCGGACTCTTCCTATTCGCTGGTATAGATAAAGTCCGTTTCCGTCGCCAAGTTGTTCCCGGTGATCAACTAATTATGACTGTGGAACTGTTATGGATAAAACAACGTCGTTTCGGTAAGATGCAGGCTCACGCCGAGGTTGACGGTCAGTTAGTTGCTGAAGGCGAATTAATGTTTTCCCTCGTAAGCTGAAAATTTATTCTATTTGGTAGAGGTATCAGCGTAAAGCACCTCTACAAAATTTTGTATTAGGGATATCAGCAACAACAAGAAACAACTGTTACAGTCTGATTCCCATATATTCACTGCCCTCACACCTGTAAAAACTTGATGCTTTCGGCTACTGAACTCAGACGCTCCGTGGCGCGTTTGGCAAAAAACTTAGCACGCTTACTGTTCTGGAGATGCACCCTTGAAAACGCTTATTCATCCAACTGCTGTAATTCATCCTAACGCGGATCTGCACCCGACAGTGGAAGTCGGTGCCTATGCTGTGATTGGTGGGCATGTGAAAGTAGGCCCTGATACTACAATTGGCGCTCATGTAGTGCTGGACGGGCATGTGGAAATCGGAGCGCGAAATCAGATTTTTCCGGGGGCTGCCATTGGTATGGAACCCCAAGATAAAAAGTATGCTGGTGAAGCTAGCTGGGTCAAAATTGGAAACGATAATCGTATTCGCGAATATGTGACCATTAACCGTGCTACTGGTGTAGCAGAAGCTACAACTATTGGTAACGGTAATTTACTAATGGCTTATGTGCATGTCGCTCATAACTGTGTAATTGAAGACTTTGTAACTATTTCCAATGCGGTAGCGATCGCAGGTCATGTTCATATTGAATCACGAGCAACGATCAGTGGGGTTCTCGGTATCCATCAATTTGTGCATATTGGTAAGCACGCCATGGTAGGAGGAATGAGCCGTATTGATCGGGATGTACCACCATATATGTTGGTAGAGGGAAATCCAACACGAGTGCGATCGCTCAACCTCGTGGGACTCAAACGCGCTGGTTTTTCTGTTAGTGAATTACAAATATTGAAAAAAGCCTTTCGTATACTCTACCGCTCAGACTTACTCTTCAAAGACGCTTTGGAAGAAGTAGAACTGTTAGGAAATACAGAACAATTACAGCACTTGCGTCGTTTTCTCCTACTCTCGCAAATGCCTGGAAGACGTGGTTTAATTCCTGGAAAAGGAAAAATAACCAGCAGAGATGATGATTCTTGAGACTAAGGGATTGGGGAAAGAGGACAAGGGAGACAAGGGAGACAAGGGAGAGAATAAACACTAATTCCCCGTTCCCCGTTCCCCAATCCTCAATCCCCTTTCCCCGATCTCCTCTTTCCTAAAAATGCGAATATTTATTAGTACTGGTGAAGTATCTGGCGATTTGCAGGGGTCACTATTGGTGACAGCACTGCGACAGCAAGCTATTGCTGCCGGTTTAGAATTAGAAATTGTGGCACTTGGTGGTGAAAAAATGGCAGCAGCAGGAGCCATTTTGCTGGGTAATACCAGCGAAATTGGTTCTTTTGGTCTGTTGGAATCTCTTAGTTTTGTACTACCAACCCTGCAAATCCAGCGTCAAGCGATCGCCTATCTCAAGCAAAATCCGCCTGACTTGGTAGTATTGATTGACTACATGGGACCAAATTTAGGTATTGGCAATTATCTTCGCCGCCAACTACCACAAGTCCCAATAGTATATTATATTGCTCCTCAAGTTTGGGCTTCTTCAGTTAATCTTGGTAATACAAAGCAAATAATACATATTAGTGACAAAATATTAGCTATTTTCCCTGAAGAAGCACGTTACTTTCAAGACAAAGGTGCAAAAGTTACCTGGGTAGGTCATCCACTAGTAGATAGGATAGAAAAATTTCCCAACCGAGAAGCTGCACGCAGTCAATTAGGAATTGCTGATGATGCGATCGCTGTGGCACTTTTACCAGCCTCTCGTCATCAAGAACTCAAGTATCTTCTACCTGTAATGTTTCAAGCAGCGCAGGTAATTCAAGCTAAACTACCGCACGTTCATTTCTGGATTCCTCTATCTCTGGAAATTTATCGTCAAAAAATAGAACAAGAGATACAACGGTACGGTTTACAAGCCACGCTAGTTTCGGGTCAACAACAGGAAGTACTGGCTGCTGCTGATTTAGCACTGACTAAGTGCGGGACTGTCAATCTAGAACTCGCCTTGTTAAAGGTACCACAGGTAGTTATTTACCGTCTCAGTCCTTTTACTTACTGGGTTGCTCGTAATATTCTCAAAATAACTTTTCCTTTTGCCTCGCCAGTTAATTTGATTGTTATGAAAGCAATTGTGCCAGAGTTTATTCAAAAATCAGCCACACCAGAGAATATTATTCAAGCAGCAATGGAATTTTTGCTAAACCAGGAACGCAAACAACAAATACAAGCAGATTATGAAGAAATGCAACGGTTGATTGGAGAATTGGGAGTGTGCGATCGCGCAGCTAAAGAAATTTTGCAAATGCTGTAAGTAGTTGGGACAAGCGATTTTTCTAGATGAATAAAAAGAAAGCAATGAGAACAAGGCTGAGAACAACAGCGAACAAAATAGCATATTCGACTCGGCGACTGATGATTCCTACAGCTGCAATTAAAGTGATCGCCAAGCTAAAAATACCAATGTATTGTTCTCTTTGTAAATTTTTAGCGATTAACGGATCTTGTTGCTGATTATTTGGTAATGGGGTTTCTGGAATTTTTTGTGCGAGGTAGTGTGAGTTAAAACTAACTGATTCTTTTTTATAAGCCTTCATAAGTATTATTTTTTAATTAATTTTATTAAGACAATAAATTATTTATTTCTCAAATATTTGTCATTTATATGTCAAACATACATCAAGTTTATTGTTGATGAATTCTTCTAATATCAACCTTTAGGGTGATTCTGAAAAAATAGAGAAGTTGCTGATTTGGCTGCGAGATTTCAAAAACCAATAAATCAATTGTCACACCATTTATGAATAAACCAATCGATTACCATGCATAGTTTTTCTTCTTCAGGCTCATAATATCTCTCCGTAGTAGGCATAGGAAAAAAGTAACCAATTGAATACAAAAATACCTCCAAATCTAGTTCTAAATGATCAATATGAAATAAATTTGCTTGAATTCCTTCATGTAAAATGCTCAACACGTTATTTTTGACAGCTTTGCCTTGCTCTTGTTGTAACTCTGGTTTCAGGTGAATGACAGCGCGAGCAAGTTCCGCAGCATGAGAGCCACTGAGGCGATTTTCTTGAACTGCGCGGAAACGGTTGACAAGATACACCTTAAGTTTTTCAGTCGCAGGTATTTGCGATCGCAAAATCTTTTCGGTATCCACTATGTGTTGCTGACTATAAGCAAGTGCGGTTGCAATCAGAATTTCGTTTTTGTTTTTAAAGTACAAGTACAATGTCCCGACAGCAATTCCAACATCCTCAGCAATTTCCTGCATGGTTGTTTTCTTGACTCCGTATTGGCTCAGACGATGCCTTGCTGCATTCAAAATTGCTTCTCGTTTCGCCTCATCTAGTCGTTGCATGATCGCTTAATACCTTTTGCGTACTGTAACCTTAATGCCATATTTTGGACGTAGCGTGAATCTGGGATCGATTTCGATGGGTTGATGAGGCACTAATTCAATGTGAAAACGTTGGGCGATCGCTGCCAAAATTATCGTGGATTCCATCAGAGCAAAGCTTTTACCAATACAAATATGTTGACCTCCACCAAATGGAAAATAGGCAAATTTTGGTCTTTGATTCACTTTCTCAGGTAAAAAACGATCTGGATCAAATTGATCTGGATTCTCCCAAAACTCAGGATGGCGGAAGATGAAATAGTGGGCAATGTTAAAAATTGAACCTTTAGGAATGAAGTATCCTTGAAGTTCATCATCTTCTAGGGCAACTCTGGGTTGTCCTAACCCAGGAGGACAAAGGCGTAGAGATTCCTCAAAAACTTGACGGCTGTATTGCAGTTGCGGCAGTTTTTCAACCGTTGGGCTACTTCCATTCAAAACCGTTTTCACTTCATCCTGCATTTTTGCCATAACATCAGGATGAGTTCCCAACAGATACCATGTCCAAGCCAATGCAGTAGCCGTAGTTTCGTGTCCTGCATTGATGAGCGTAATCACTTCATTTTGTAGTTGGCGATCGCTCATTCCTTCCCCAGTATCCTCATCTTGGGCAGCTAAAAGCATGGATAGGAGATCATATTTATTTGTTGGATCTTGACGATGTGACCGGATAATCTCTAGAACAACACTATCAATTGTCTGTTTTGCTTGGCGGAACTTAAGATTTTGAGGTGTCGGTATCCAGACAGGTAATGCCAATGGGGTATTCATTCGGTAATAGACATATGCTAAAGCTGTCCGAAAAGCTTGCCCCAACCTGTCAGTTTCACCACTAATATCGACGCTAAATAGAGCCGAACTGACAATCTTCAGAGTGAGTCGCGTCATTTCGGCTGCAATATCAATCACTTCACCTTCCGGCTTGTCTTCCCATTCATACAGTAGAGATTGTACACAACTCAAAATCACATCATGAAGATTGACCAGTTGCTTTTGGTGAAACGCAGGTTGCATCAAGCGCCGCTGTTTGAGCCAAAACTTTCCTTCACTGGTGAAAAGTCCTTGACCCTGTATGAGGCTCATCGGTTTTATAAATACATCTGGCTTTGCGTATCGTTCTTGATGCGTAGACAGCATGTGTTCTGCATGATCTGGATGAGCAGCAAGGTAAAATGTAAAACCTGGTATGATCGGCAACCGGACTAAATCTCCATACTCACGCCACATATGAGCGAGATATTCAATCGGCTGATCCTGTAGTTCTGAAAGTTTGAAGAGTAAATATCCTTGTGGCTGAGGTGGAAACTGGCGATCGCACTTTTTTGTGGCTTGGGTTGAGGGTGCTTGAGTATCAGACATAGGGCATCCCTACAAAAACGAATAATGAATATTTTAATTCATTATTCGTTTTTTGGTGCTGGATACATTGAATACTAATAGATGGTAATGATTTGAGATTTATCTTTGTACGTGTGAAACAGGATCTCTACCTACAGCTAAAACGATCAGGATTATTGCAGAAGATAGGAACTGAACATATATACTTGACTATACATACAGCGATCGCAGGATTTGCAGCACGCGATCGCCATTCTCACAAGTATAGTAAAGAATAAAGAACAGGTTCGTTTATAGTGAAAAGCGAGATAATATTGCTTTTGTTTTCAAATCAAAAATTTTGACAATCGCCTCTACCATTTCCTTCTGATCCCCTTGCAAAGTGAGTTTGTCTAGTGCTTGATGAAAATCATCACCAGAACGTAGGTTGTGAGTCAATTCAGTCAGTTGAGATGAGTTCAGAACTTTCTGAATTTCTCGATTACGTCGTTGACGTACTGCTTGAAGTTGTTGCCGTACTTGCGGCGTAAGATTCACCTCTAAGGATGATTTAGCTGTTATGGCAATAATCACGGCAGAATTTGTATGGAAATTAACACAGGAAGCTAAAGCCGTTGTCGGTAATAAGACAACAAACAGAAAAAGTATACTGAAGACACACAGAAACTTGGTAAATTTGAGCGTCATGTTGAAAAAGGTTTAGCTCATCTAAATTTGATAAATGAAACAGACCTGCATTAGAACGGGAATGGTAACTGAAAAATATAGTACATTTGTGTGCCAGTTCCAATAATGCCAATTAATATCCCAACAATAACTTGAGCAATTGTATGCTTTCGGAGAACTACTCTGGAAATTCCCACCAGCAAAATCAGCAAATAGAATGGAGCTACTACAATGCCAAATCTATAACTTAAAGCAACTAAAGGTCCACTAATAGCAGTTGAGTGAACACTCACTTTCCACAACTGCGTAATTCCCAGTACTAAAAGTGTGTTCGTTGCATAGCAGAACATCAGTGCTTGGATAATCACAGAAGCATCCATTAATCTCAAAGCCAAAAAACCTGTACCATAGCTGACTATTCCCACAACTAATGGTAGAAAACGCTCAGTTCGCTCATCAGTGTTGAGCCAGTGACGTTGTGTGTATATAAAAGCAACAGGTAATATAGATGAAAATAATATTGAAGTTACCGCTTGGATGGATTTTTGTAATACAGTATCCTGACTGACAATAATCAAAAGTAAAAATGCCGTAAAAGAAGCGAGCATAGGGTGAAACAAATTGGATACAAGACAAGCACTCTTATAAATAAGACTGGAGCTTGCTACGTCAGTTTCTAACCTTTGCAAAATTATTTCCTCCCAGTGCTGTTTGACAAACAACAAATAAAAGCAGAAAAGGTGAGACAATTATTTTTTAGTTCTTAATTACACCTGAACCCTCAATACTCATTCAACTTGATTTTTTTATTTTATTAATCTGTCTTTGCAATTCTTCAATTTTTCGCTGTAATTTTTCGACTTCTGGGTTTTGGGTAGCGTTTTCTGTTGCTTTCACATCTACTGATCCCGATGCAGGCGATCGCATATAATTTCCTTGCTTGATTTGCTGATATTCTGTTGATACTGCCCACTCCTGTAGATAACGCAAGCGTTCTACAGGGAAAGGATGGCTCAACATCTCGCTTTGAGCGCCACTGTAAACCAAAAATTTATAGACTTGATTTAATTCATCTTCGTCAAGTACTTGATAATTTTCTGACTGACGAATTAACTCTTTTAAACTACATTCATTGGCATATTTTATACTGCCACCCGTGCTTTTCATAATTGATGTCATCACGGTATTTAAGTCATCTACTAATAATAATGCGGCTCTATCTGCTGATAGCTCTGCTTTGCGTCGCCATTCAAAAAAAGCATAAATTAATGCTGGTGTAACAAAATTACCTATACCAAAAGTAAATCTCCCAAGGGCAGAAGCAGCACTCATTGCCCCCATCGCCATTTGAATTAAAATAGTATGACCACATTTAATATGCCCCAGTTCATGGGCTAGCACCGCCCTAATTTCGGCTTCGTTTAGTAAGTCTAAAATTCCTGTATTTATGACTATATAAGGATGTTCTTGCCCTAGTGCATAGCTATCAGCTTGGGGATTTTGTGATACAAACAGTGCTGGTTCTGGATAAATATCCAAATCCCGTACACATTGACGAAAAATCTGGTAAATAGTGGAGTATTGACGAGGCCCAACTTGGATGGTGTTGCCCATTAGATAAATTAATTGGGGGCGCTCGTAGATAAATTCCATCAGTTTACGGGCGACTAAATCAAATCCTGGTAAACTACGCAAGGCTTGTTCAGCTTGCCGATCCAGGGGGTGTTTAAAAGCTTCACTGGAAATTCCTGTATAGGTTGCCATAATTTAGGGTTATTGGTGATTGGTCATTTGGTTATTAGTCATTCGTGATTGGTCATTGGTCATAAGTTAAAACAAATGACTAATGACAAGTGACTAATGACAACATAATAGAAGTGGGGCTATTGCAAGCAAAAATCACTTTGTATGGGATGAAAAGCGTGTGATTGAGGCAGAAGTTCATTTATCATTACATAACTTCCTGCGATCGCAGGCGGGTTTCCCTTCCTGGCCCCATCATTTAACGATGGCACGGTTGGTTGCACGCGCCCTGCGCTTGGGACGTAGCGCCCTAATTCAAGTGGGTGCAGCTTGCGGCTATCAAGGGCGATATCGTACAAGCTTTGTAGCATCGGCTTTGATGTGGTATGGGCCTGTGATTATCGTTGCTCCTGAAGTTGTGCAGCAACGTCTTGTGAAAGTGGAAATTCCTCGCCTACAGCAATGGCTGGGAGTTAATAAGTCGATTTGGACAGGTGATGTCTGGCCAGGTAATGACTTTCAAGGACTGTTTCTGATTTCTCCTCAAGCTTGGTTAAAAGCACAACTAACACCCAAAGATAATTTTCCAGCTGGCATTCCTACAATTATTGATGGCGTAGATGATTTAGAAGCTTGGGTGCGCCTTCAACTTACTGTCACTTGGGAAGCGCAAGATTGGGATCAATTGATACTTGCCTACCCACATATTGCTGAGGAAATTCGCTCTGTAAGAGCAAAACTCACACACGAACTATTTCAGCATCCTGCGAATCCCTACGAATGTTATTTGATTTCTCAAGCAGAAACAGAATTGTTGAATTGTCTGTATTCAGCTTTAGACATAGATACTCTCCCCGATACTTGGAAAAAGTTTTGGCAACAATTTCAATATTCTTGTACTTCCCCTACTCTGCTCTGGGCTACTATTAGTCGTCGTCAAGGCTTGTTTTCTTTACACAGCGCTCCGATTGATGTAGCAGAAATACTGACCCCAATTTGGCAACGCCAGCCTGTGGTGTTAATTGGTAGTTCCCTAGAACCGGAAACCGAGGCTCCTATTTTTCGCCAACACCTTGGCTTAAGTGAAGAGTTGACTTGTTTAAAGTTCTCGGATAGCCAAACCGAAGCGATTCAACTTTACATACCGTATCATTTGCCCTTGCCAAATACCCCAGAATTTCAAGCAGCATTTATTCACAAAGTGCGGACATTAGTCTGTCTGAGTGCGACATCACCAGGATTGACGGTAGTGTTGGTGGGAGATGTACCATTAAAGTCTCAAGTAGGAGCAATCTTAGCTTCGGAATTTGGTTCGCGAGTCCAAGTAGAAAAAACTTGCTTGGATGAAAATGGGATTTTAATTAGTGGTTGGGAATTTTGGCGAGAAAATCAAAGAGTTTTACCTGCACCACAATTGCTTGTGATCGCGACTTTACCTTTACCATCCCTTGAACATCCATTGGTAGCGGGAAGAGTTACTCACTATAAGCGATCGCATCAAGACTGGTTTCGTTTATACTTACTACCAGCTGCTTTAAACGAATTACAAAGAGCGATCGCCCCAGCTAGAGAAGGTCAAGGTATTGTAGCTTTACTTGATGGTCGAGTTGTCAGCCGTAGCTATGGCGCTCAAATATTAACTGCGCTCAGTCCCTTAGCACGTATTAACTATCTTGATCCCAGCTTATTTTCTCAATCGAGTGAGGACGACTCATAAAAGTTGTGTTGGTGGTTAGTGGTTGATGGTTAGTGCTTTCTTTCTGCAATCAATAAACTACAATCAACAAAATCCACATTGGTATTTAATATATACAACAAGAATTTTTTTGAATTTTAATCGTAGGTGAAGCAAATGGGTGAAGCAAAACGTCGTAAAGAAGCACTCGGAGAAAAATACGGTCAACCCCAGCAAGAGCGCATTATGCCTTGGGTTCCAGTCACAAAGTCACAAGCTGAACTTTTTGTAAAGTGGACTACTCGTGGTGCTTGGATTGGCATTGGCGTTATGGTTGCAGCTTGGGTGACAATTCGTTTCATTGGCCCGGCTTTTGGCTGGTGGCAAGTAGTTTGAACCAGCAAATTAGGCTATTGTTCAACTTAAAGATAGATCGTTCATTTGATCTATCTTTAAGTTTTTATACCAAAATTATTAATTAAATACAGTAAATTAACGTAGATTCTACATTCCGCAGATGCGATCAGTGTTTGCTTAAATAGTTGATGGCGCTTGCAATTATTCAACAACTTAATCAACTGTTGGTTAGACTGTGATGTGATAAATCACACAATGAGGTCATGAAAATATGACTTCTGCTACACCTCTCTCCCCACCTTCTACATCCATTGTCAAGACAGTAACTAGAGGCAATAGACTTGCCTTGAGGTAGACGTTTACAGCAATTTTAAGCTAAAGTTGTAATGAGTTTGTTTTAGCCTCAGATGTGACTGCACAATTGTCAAGAAACATAAAAATTCCTCTCGCCTATCTGTGATTTCCGCAGCAATTACTAGTCACAACACAGTTTCAGGCTGACTTGGGAGGGCAATAAGCGTTAGATATATAAATAACAATAAACATTGAAAAGAAAAATTTAGTAGAACAATTAACAAGCATCAATATGCAAAAACCGACAGTATCTACAAAACCCATTCGTTCCTTAGAAGATGCACTAGAGCAGTGTCAAGTACAGGGTATGCGTGTTAGTCGCCAACGTCGCTTTATTCTTGAGTTGCTTTGGCAAGCAAAAGAGCATCTTTCTGCTAGAGAAATTTACGATCGCCTCAATCAGCAAGGTAAAGCGATCGGTCACACTTCTGTATATCAAAATTTAGAAGCCTTATCTTCTGGTGGCATCATTGAATGTATTGAACGCTGTGACGGGCGTCTGTATGGTAATATCAGTGATTCCCACAGCCATGTCAACTGTTTGGACACGAACCAAATTATGGACGTTCACATCACATTACCAGAAGACATTATTCGCTTGGTTGAAGAACAGACAGGGGTGAAAGTTACAGATTATAGTATTAACTTTTACGGCTACCGTAATTCATAAAATAAGGGATTGGGGATTAGGGATAATCTTCTTACATTATGGGTACGCGTATTGCAGATTACAAAACACCTCGATAAACGATAACAAGATGGTGCGTTGCGCTACACGACAACGCACCCTACTATTTTATGTTTAATTAAGTTGACATACTTACAAGAGTTCGTTTTCGGTGAACCAGTCACCATCCAATACTGCTCGGATAAGACAAATCAATTGACATTTAAATCCTGTAGAGACGCGATATATCGCGTCTCTACAACCCCAAAATTATGACGAAAAATCCTTAACCGAGCAGTATTGAGTCACCATCTTCTTTACCTACAGCCTGAATCATCACCCGATAAGTTTCTGTGTCGGCTTCCTTCCAGTTTTTTGCTGCTAGTAAGTCGCGCAGTTTGGTGTAGTCAATGCCTTTTTCAGAACTGAGATCATCTTCTTCAGCACCCCGATTCGCCTCAATACTGCTCGGATAAGCTGATTTATTAACCGACAAACTCTGTAGAGACGCGCCATGGCGCGTCTCTACACGCTCGGTAGCAGGTGGGGTCAAGCGCTCGTGTATAGGTGCAACGTCTTCATCCCGAAGTTTGAGAATCTGCTGAAATCGCTTTAACTCTCCCCAAGTTTCATCACTGAGAACAGGTTCCTCTTGCAACATCTCAGCCAACACCTGTTCATATTCCTGTAAACTTTGCTGATACTCACGAAATGGTTTGAGAACTTCTTCTTTGATCGCAGCTGCTTCTTCTGGCGTTAAATTTAGCTCCCTTTGCCTACGACTCAGAATTCCGCGTCCAACTGCTGAGAAACTACCATCTTTCCTCACACATTTCTCAACTTCCTTACGATACTCTAATCTCGGATCACCTACAGGAGCTTTCGCCAGCCGGATTGTATAACCTTCTCGCACAGCATAAATTTCAGGCTTCATTGCTGGTTTTGCTTCTTGCACTTTGCGCTTGGCATAATCATGTAGTTCAGCAACCGTAATCACGCCATCGTCATCAGTATCAGCTGTTCCCTTTTCAATCCCCTCAATTAAATATTGAGTATAAACTCCACCTCCTTGATCTTCAAAGGAAACTTGTGTAGCTGTCGAAGAAGTTAATACGGCTCTACCTTCACCACCCAATTGAGCAGCAATATCAATGTCAATAGCTGGAACCAAATCTTTTGCACTCATCCCCTCAGCAAATGCACCGCTAAAGCAGCAATCAAGAATCAATACCTGTCGCTTTGATGGGCTACGGTTCATACACTGTTCTTGAATAAACCTAGCAGATACCGCAGTGCCAGTAAAAACTTGCCGCTGGAGATTCATTTCGGTGTCATGAGTCACAAAGTACAAATACCCGTTTTCATCTCGAAAGCCTAAATATCTTGCACCAGACAACAGTCAGTCGCCGCTAAACAGACAAAACCCTTGATTTTTCTTAATCCGCCTACATAGACTTGGTTTGTATAACCGCGATTACGAACATCGCCAGGGCTAAGTGCAAACTTCCACAGACGATGGGTGCTAGAGCAATCGTAGACGCACAAGCGGCTTTCCCATGCGATACACACATGAATCAGGGAGCATCCCAATTTTTGAAAAATATCCGGCGATTATAAATCACGGCTACACAAACCAAGTCCGCCTACGCGGACTTATTCTAGCCTGCGTAGGCAGGCTTTGTCTGTATAGCCCCAGACTTCCAGTCTGAGGGGATTTTAAACATTTGGGATGCTCCCCATGAATCATGGGTTTACTACCAAATTAATCAAATTAATTTCTTTTCCTTGTCTCCCATATCTCCCATGTCCCCAATCTCCTATCAAGCTGTTACTTCTCGCCCCAAGGAAAGTGGTTTACGATTGCGTTCTACTAATCCATCCCACTGTACAAATAAGGTAGTTCCCATTTGCTCTTGTTGTTTTGCCCACATCGATAACATGTCTAAACAAGAGTGATCTATGTAAGCTAGGTGATCCAAGTGAATATGTAACTCAGTTTTTGGAGGCACTTGTTCGAGAATTTGTGCTAACTTTGGTAAACGCACAAATGTTGCTGCTCCCTGGAGATAAATATCCATGCGGCGATCGCTTTCGTTTCTAACCATCTTGATATTTAGGTTAGAAATCTTGTAGATCAGCGTCATTGCTGTCAGGATGATCCCTATCAACACTCCGGTAAGTAAATCGGTGACTACAATCCCGATCATGGTGGCAAAGAAAATCACCAAAGGAAGACGCCCATACTTTTTCTTCAGCTGTTTGATGTGTTCTACTTCGATCAGCTTGTAGCCAGTGAAAACCAGAATTGCTGCCAAGCTAGATGTAGGAATCATCCTTAATAAAGCAGGTGCAGCAATCACTAAGAGTAACAACCACAAGCCGTGTAACATTGCTGACAATCTCGTTTTACCACCTGCTTCCACGTTAACAGAACTGCGGACAATAACTCCTGTCATTGGTAGTGCGCCTAGAGCGCCACACAGCATGTTGCCAAACCCTTGGGCTGCTAATTCCCGATCAAAATCTGTTCTAGTCCCAGTATGTAATCTATCTACTGCTACTGCTGAGAGTAGACTTTCAGCACTGGCGATAAAAGCGATCGCCAATGCTTCTATCAATAGCGGTGCTTGAATTAAACGTGGCAAGCTAGCAGGTGTTGGTAATTGAATTGCTTCCAACAAATTTGCAGGTACATCTACGTATTCAATCGGTAGTCTATATATTGTGGTAATCATCGTAGCAATGATCACAGCAATCAATGCACCTGGTGTTAGATATAAACTGCGTGGCTTGAACTTATCCCAAAGAATAAGTGTGATTATCGTAGTGATACCTACCAAAGCTGCTATATGATGGATGCTACCATCAATTGGAAACAGAGCTTTGTAAATAGCGCTGGGAATAGCGATGAGATTGTCGATACCATGGACACGTGGTTCGTCATCAAGCATGACGTGAAACTGAGAAGCAAAAATCAGTATGCCAATGCCTGCAAGCATCCCGTAGATCACCGCTGGAGACATAGCGCGAAATAACTGACCAAGTTTAAAAACACCTGCAAGTAACTGAATTAGACCCGCAAGCATTAAAATCGGGCCAAGCATTTCAATGCCATACCGTTGAACTATTTCTGCAACAATGACGGCGAGTCCAGCCGCAGGCCCGCTCACTAGCATTGGAGAACCGGAAACAGCATTAACAACTAGCCCACCTATTATTCCTGTAACGATACCGCGAGTTGGAGGAACTCCCGAAGCGATCGCAATCCCCATGCAAAGTGGGAGAGCGACGAGAAACACAACAAATGATGCTGGCAGGTCAGTAGTTAATAAAGTTTGGACTCTGATTCCCTTTAAGTTTCTCATGTGCCTCTCTTGTAATAATATCTTTGACTGGCAAAGTCAATTGTTATCAAACAGCACAAAGTGGATTTGCACGCAATAGTAGCAAGTCAAACACCAGTATCTGTTATTACTACAATTTCAAGCTAGACAAACATAAATTTCGTAGTTTTTGGAGCTATCTTACAGTTTACTATTGTAACCATTTACAATTCTTTATTGTTCTCGAAGCCACAAAATATTTCATGAAACATATGTGAATTCAGGATGAAAAATTTCTCATGATTTTTTCAAAGTCATTTGCTAGCAGCTTTTGAACTTCCTGGAGTGGTGAAAACTCAAAAGACAATATAGAGCGTGCTGTTTGCAGATCCTCATGCTTTAGTTGCTGTTGAAATGACTCGGCTCGACAATCATTTACAAACAACCTCTAAGACCGTAATATGTTGATGGCAAATTTTAATGATAAATTTTTTACTTTTAAATTGAATCTTTACCAATGATAAAAATGACCATATTTATTTGGTGATTTATTTACCATCTTTCTACGAGAAAGTATAAATAGTGGTCTGTTCGATTAATTTTGATCAGTTTGTAGTCAGGACTTTAGTCCTCATCTAAGCACTAAAGTGCTTACTACGAACTCCTCTTTTTTCTAGTGTAGTGTGAGAAGTGTTTCATGCAAATTCAAGATAGAGTGACCGCATCAAAACTGTCAGATGCGATCGCTGCTAGCCAGAAATATTTTCTTTCGATTCAAAACCCTCAAGGTTATTGGTGGGCTGAGTTAGAATCTAACGTCACCATCACTGCGGAGGTTGTCCTCCTTCATAAAATTTGGGGAACAGATAAATCCAGACCCCTACACAAAGTAGAAGCATATCTGCGTTCTCAACAACGAGAACATGGTGGCTGGGAGCTTTTTTACGATGATGGCGGAGAACTAAGTACATCGGTAGAAGCATATATGGCGTTGAGGCTCTTGGGTGTACTTCCAACCGACCCAGCCATGATCAAAGCCAAAAGATTTATTCTAGAGCGAGGCGGCATTAGTCGGACTCGCATTTTTACAAAGTTACACCTAGCGCTAATTGGTTGCTATAGCTGGCAGGGTATTCCTTCATTACCACCCTGGGTAATGTTGCTGAGTGAGAATTTTTTCTTCAACATCTACGAAATGTCCAGTTGGGCAAGATCAAGCACTGTACCATTGTTGATTGTGTGCGATCGCAAACCAGTTTTTCAAGTTGATCCAGCTATCAACCTGAATGAGTTATATGCAGAAGGTATAGAAAAAGTCAAATATGAATTACCACACAGTGGTAACTGGGCAGATATATTTCTTACCCTTGACTCTGGTTTCAAACTGGCTGAAAACTTGAATTTAGTTCCTTTTCGTGCAGAAGGTATCAAAGCTGCTGAAAAATGGATATTAGAGCGCCAAGAAACCACAGGTGACTGGGGTGGTATTATTCCTGCTATGCTCAATTCGCTGCTGGCTTTGCGCTGTTTGGATTACCACCCAGCCGATCCAATTGTGGAGCGAGGATTACAAGCTGTCGATAACTTTGCCATTGAAACCGCAGACACCTACCGAGTCCAGCCTTGTGTTTCCCCTGTTTGGGATACAGCTTGGGCAATTAGAGCGCTTGTTGATTCTGGTTTATCACCAAATCATTCTGCTGTAGTGCAGGCGGCCGAATGGTTGTTAAATAAGCAAATTCTCGACTACGGTGATTGGGCTGTAAAAAATCGCCAAGGTAAACCAGGTGCATGGGCATTTGAATTTGACAATCGCTTTTATCCTGATGTAGATGATACGGCTGTCGTAGTCATGGCGCTAAATCAGGTCGAACTTCCGAACGAAAAACTCAAACACCAAGCCATGGTTCGGGCTGTAGATTGGGTGGCGTCGATGCAGTGCAAAGCTGGTGGTTGGGCTGCTTTTGATCTAGACAATGATCAAGATTGGCTAAATCAAGTCCCCTACGGTGACTTGAAAGCCATGATCGACCCCAACACAGCCGATGTCACCGCCAGAGTATTAGAAATGTTGGGTAGTTGTCAGCTAGCAATTGATACACATAACCAACAACGTGCCATTAAATATCTCTTAAATGAGCAAGAGTCTGAAGGTTGTTGGTTTGGTCGTTGGGGAGTGAATTATATTTACGGAACAAGTGGTGTTTTAGCTGCTTTATCTTTGGTTGCTCCTCAAACTCATCGCCACAGTATAGAACAGGGTGCGGCTTGGTTAGTTAGTTGTCAAAACTCAGATGGTGGTTGGGGTGAAACTTGTCGTAGTTACGATGATCCGAGTCTGAAGGGGAAAGGACGCAGCACTGCTTCTCAAACAGCTTGGGCTTTAATTGGATTAATGGCAGCAGGTAGAGCAACTGGCAATTTTGCCAAATCAGCAATTGAGCGGGGAATTGACTATTTACTCGTAACTCAACTGCCAAATGGTAGTTGGGATGAAGCTGATTTTACAGGTACTGGCTTTCCGAGTCATTTTTATTTGAAGTATCACCTCTATCAACAATACTTTCCTTTAATAGCTCTGGGTCAATATCAAAAATTATTTGCTTGACTTAGTTGAAATAAAGCGTTTGGATGACAATTATTCGATTTAATGAAACAATTGTTTTCCAAATGCTACGCAATGGAAATTTCTATAGCGTAGATGCCTACTATTAATTTCAATCACAACTTTTTTGTTTTAATTATGAACAAAAAATTACACAATTTTAATCAATTTTTCAAAATAAACAGTTGCCAATAAAGTTATTAAGTTGTTAGTGAAAAAGATTCAGTCAAATCATAATAAATTTCAAAATTTTTAGTATGGTCAAACACGATCACAGGTATGTAGAAATGGATTTAATGACAGAGGCTTTGGAGATTTTAAAACAAACAAGTCGGACGTTTTATATTCCAATTAACCGTTTGCCACGAGGATTACAGGAAGCAGTAGCATCAGCATATCTGTGTATGCGAGCCATTGATGAAATTGAAGACCATCCAGAACTCGATAACCAGACCAAAGCAGATATTTTGCGGTCAATTAGCTTAACATTACAGGCAGCAGTTGATGGTTTTGCTATCGATGCCTTCTCTGGAGGATTTAGTTCTCACGAAAAATCATTAGCAGAGGTAAGCATTAGAATTAGAGAATGGGCGCTGCTCGCACCTGAGACTATCGCTCCCCGAATTTGGGATGCAACTGGGGCGATGGCAGACCGTATGGCATATTGGGCAGAAAAAAATTGGAAAATTCATACAGAGTCTGATTTAGATCGCTATACTTTTGGGGTTGCAGGTGCAGTTGGCTTGTTACTTTCTGATTTGTGGACTTGGTACGATGGCACACAGACAAATCGTACTTATGCTGTGGGATTTGGTAGAGGTCTACAAGCAGTTAATATTCTCCGTAATCATAAAGAAGATTTAGCTCGTGACGTTAATTTTTTCCCCAGTGGTTGGAGTGCAGAAAATATGCAAGTATATGCTCGTCGCAATCTAGTCTTAGCAGAAGCCTATACTAAAGCTCTTAGTGTTGGGCCAACCTTAGACTTTTGCCAAATTCCCCTTAGTTTAGCTTATGGGACTCTCAATGCGATCGCTAATGGTAAAGAGAAGCTCAGTCGTAGTGATGTGCTGGCACTTCTTGAGCAGGTGAATAATCTCAGCAAATAAAAATGGTGATTTTATAGATTATGAATTATGAATTATGAAATTTTCAGCATTCATATTCATAATTTTTGCATAATTTTTTTTCAGCATTTGAGCGATCGCATCAGCAGGAACAGGACGGCTAAAGTAGAACCCTTGAGCTTCATGGCACCCTCGTAGTTGTAGATAGTCAAGTTGTTCTTGAGTTTCTATACCTTCGGCTGTGATATTCAACCGTAGAGTCTTGGCTAGAGCAATGATCGCATCGGTGACAGCTGCACTATCAGGATTTGAGGTAACATCCTGCACAAATGAGCGATCAATCTTGAGCATGTTCACAGGAAAGCGCTTCAAATAGTTTAGAGAGGAATAAGTAAGTCGGCACGAAAAAACCAAACTATGTAAAGATAAGTAAACACGCAAAATACACCTAATTTTTCGTTACATAGAATGATGATCATTTTAAAATAAAAACTACCCCAAGTACTTACTTGGAGTGCAATACTGCTGATGAAGAGGTTAAGGTATGTACTTGAGTGTCTTTGAAATGATAACTAATAGCTTTATTGATTAGTTTTACATGTCTTTAAAATTTGGCGATCGCTACCAGTGATTGAGTTTAATTTATAGTAATCTTGCAACTCCACCGAATGACCGTAAATATTAGGTTCTTCGTCACTTCTTTGAGGTAAACCATTTCTGGTAGCAATTTCGGATGGACTGATTTCACCAACATAACCTCTAACAGTCATTGCCAATTCTCCAGCGGAATTGAGTGTTCCATTGAAGCAACTATACTCAGAACTAGGCATATACAAAGCGCCAATTATTTTGTTCTGGCGCTTTTCAAATACGATATACCCTTGTCCTAGCTGTCCTGGTTTAGGTGACTGTCCGTAAAGATAAACACCATCTTGTTTCGGGAAATTGGATTTTGAGGAAACTTGTGTTGTTTTTGTGGATGCTTTAGATGCGCTTTGTTGGAGATTTTTGGTCGTATCTACTACTGCTATTTTGCTACTTAAGGATGTTGCTGCTTCTGAGCTAGGACGATTATTTCCTTGTAACCAAGTGTAAGTTTGTGTTGGATTTTCAAGCAATTGTGTAGATGCTGTTTTATTCTCTAGTTTCTTTTCTAAACCAAGTTGATTTGGTGTAGAGCTTGATTCTACCAACGCTCTCCTTAAACGCATTTCTTTATCAGTAGGAGTTGATTCAAAAGAAGCAGTAGGCTTGCGCTGTAACCAATTATAAGTAGTCGTTGGATTACTAAATTGCTGAGTCGTAGGCACATGTAATCTAGCGAGTTGGTTACTTAACACAGGTTTACTCCTCTCGCCAACAACACCAAGAATAAGTAGTAATCCAATTAAGGGAAGTCTAGACTGACGGGGCGGAAGGAATTTGTTCATGTGTTCAAGCACCCTATTTCTCCTGTAATAAAAAAATACTTATTTTTGCTTTTGATTCAAATTTAACTAAGTATTAAAGGCGCAAAACTCCGTCAAAGGGTTGATTTATATTGTCCGATAAAAACTCTGTCAACAAAAAAATTTTTTCTTTAATTTTGAATTGATATTTGCTCTTAGACTACCATTGGTTAAGCTATTGCACTTTCCCCTAATAGAATAATTCAATAGTATGATTGTCATAGAAAATTAAAATACTCATAAATTTATAAGTTTTAAAACAAAAGACGCTTTCACTGGAAGAACACCTCAATTTTGTACATCTATCTGCAAATACAAAATCAAATCTTTCGATTCCGGATTTTTACAATTAACAGTTATCGGTTTTGAAATTTGTATCTCTACTGATGGCTGATATAGCTGTAGCCGTTTTGATTAGGACATTGAAATCGGTATAACCAACTGGAGAATATTGGAATCTACGTCCTAACTTACCTGGCTATAGCTATAACTGAAAAAAATCGCCCCCTGAGTTCAGGAGGCGCGTCGCCGATAGTGCTAAACCAATCATTTAGCTAGCAATATACTCTTTAACATTGGCGCGGCGACGACGCAAATGAGCCAGAGCTTGATGTTCCAATTGACGGACGCGCTCACGACTAAGATTCAAGCGTTCACCGACTTTAGCCAAAGACATTTCATTCCCATCTTCCAAACCAAAGCGTAAGGCTAATACTTCTCGCTGTTGGGGGGTTAATTCTGCAAGCAAGTTATTCAAATCTTGGCGCAAGAATTCCTGAGTTGTGTAATACTCTGGTGACTGGCCTTCATCTTCCAGCATCTCTTGCAGTTCTGTATCTTGGTTATCACCTACTTTTACATCCAAAGAGACTGGCTGACGAGCCATATTTAGATACTCGCGAATTTGAGCGGGTTCTAATTCCAGTTCCTGAGCAATTTCCGCAGGAGATGGCGATCGCCCTAATTTTTGAGCGAGTTCTCGCTGCACTTTTTTGATCTTGTTCAGCTTTTCGGTAATGTGGATGGGTAAGCGAATAGTACGCCCTTGTTGGGCGATCGCACGAGTGATTGCTTGACGAATCCACCAGTAGGCATAGGTTGAGAATTTATAACCTCGTGTGGGGTCAAATTTCTCTACACCACGTTCTAATCCTAGTGTTCCTTCTTGAATCAAATCCAGAAACTCCATGTTACGTTTCTGGTACTTTTTGGCAATAGCAACAACTAAGCGTAAGTTCGCTTCGATCATTTTTTGCTTTGCCCGCTTACCTTGCTGTACGGTCTGCTTCACTTCTGATTCAGTTTTTTTGACGTGATCAGCCCATTCTTCCAGGCTAGGTTCGCGGCGCAATTTCTTCACCAAAGCTTCTTTAGCATCCAGCAATGTCATCATTTGCTGCACCTGCTTTCCATAAACAATTTCTTGCTCACGGGTTAGCAATGGTACACGACCAATTTCGCGCAAATAGGTTCGCACCATATCAGCCGTGAATTTGGCATTGGTGTTTTCTTGTTCAGCATTAACAGTGGGCATTGGTGCGTTTTCCTTTACTCCAAACACAAAAGAATACTTATACTTAATAGTTCTGGCTAATTAGAAAAAATTGTGCATATATCAGTAGACGTTAGGAGATATTGGGAAACTACTACACAAGGTTGATTTTTTTGTTTTCAGAACCTGTCAAGACGGTTAGTTCCTTAGATGGGTTCCCCTACAATCTCTAGATTTTCAGACCTCTACAAACACAAGTTGTCTATCTTCAACAATTCTTCTTTTCTTTAAGTCGCCGACAACGGCACTTACAACATGAAGTCAGTATGAGTTCTACTTATTTAATATTACGACAAATTTACTTGAGAGTAAAGTAGTCTAGATAAAGCTTTTCATTATAATCTAAATAAAGTGTATTTGCCAAAAAAGTATTTATTAGCTGAAAATCCTTTGCAACACTTAACTACATATATAGTGACGCTAAAAACCCTGTTTGGTGTTGCCTTTAGTAGCCGGATAACCGAACTAAGGTAGTGTGTATTCTTGGGGGATGTTACGAAACATAAATTTTTGGCTATTTAAGAGGACACAGCCAAAGCTTTTTACCAAAAATTATAAGCATAAATACTTAAATTAATTAATCATCACCTTCAAGATTTCTCTTAGTAGTGCGTTCCATCTTCTACTAACAACTCAACCCTCATTCAACTTCTGCGAGGAATAGCACCATCAGATCAAAAGCCGTAAACACGTCATAGACGTTTATACTGTTGAAGTAGTATTCTACCCAAATATTCCCACTCTTCTGTTTGAACCTCTATATTCCAACACAACTGCGGAGGTTTTATCATTAATATTATAACGCATAATCGAGTCAAAAGAATAAAATATTTGTATGTGTTTTTGTTTACCTACTTTTTGATCTGTTTGATATTTATTATGTTTAATTAATAATTAGCTCAATTAGTTTTAATAAAAATTTTATATCTAACTGAAGTAAGATTTTAGCTTTACATAAAAAGAAAGGATGAGGAACATAGCCTCACCCCAAAATAATTTGAATTTAAGAATTTGAACTTCGCAACTAATTTCAGCAATTGCGAATACCAAATTTTAGTTCCGAACAGGAACAGCTGAACCTTGACCAAAAAATTTGGGAGGTTCAGCCAGAGTATAAACTTGGGTTTCTGTGGCGATCGCCTTTCTCAGATGCAGTGGCAAATGTAGCATACCTAAAAGTGCGACACCATCAAACATGCGGAATCCACCACTAGTTTTTGCTTGTAACAGCAGATCTACCTTCTTTGGGTCAGGTTGGGTGTTGATCTCTAACTGTGAAGCTAGAATAAAACCCCATGGTCTGCCATAAGTACAGGTGTGGCTACTGTAGGATTGTACATTGGGAAAAACTGCATTCAGTGTTTTTGCCAACCGCGCATGAAGGTTTAATTCCCCTGGTGACACCGGGCCTGCTTGGACTACAAAAAAACCATTTGGTGATAATACCCGACTGGCTTTTTCAAAGTATTCTTTGGTAAAAAGTTGAAATGACGGCCCTGACTCAATTGGATCACTAAGATCAGAGATAATTACATCCCATTTTTCATCTGTGGTATCCAAAAAGTCAAGTGCATCCGCGATTACCACATGTAGACGCGGATCATCAAAGGCGTTTTGATGCATTTCGCTCAGGTGTTGCTTGCAAGCTTCCACCACTTCGCCATCAATGTCAATCATCACAACTTTATCTACTGTCTGCCATCGCAAGACTTCCCTTGCTGTAGCTCCTTCACCACCACCAAGAATTAGTACCTTACGTGGTGCGCCATGAAAAATCATTCCAGGGTGAACCAACGGCTCGTGGTATAAAAACTCATCACCAGTACAAGATTGCCACTTGCCATCCAGGACTAAGGCCTTACCGTAGGTTCCTGTTTCTACAATGTACATTTCTTGATATTCAGTTTTCTGGTAAGCAAGTACCGCAGTTACTCCATGAGCATAAATATCCCAAGGAGTGATGTACTCATTTACCCAAAAATCTGCACCGACTTCGCTACCTGGCATAAGATTATTCTCTCTACTTCCAATATCATGTATTCACCAGCAGAGTCTGTTCCAACTCTTTAATTGTTGGTTGAATACTTGGTGAAAACCTACCACGAGGAAGTGTCATGAGTACATGCTTAGTGGCTTGAAAAGCCTCTACAAGATATTCGCAAGCTTTCTCCGGTTTTGTATGTTGGCCACAGGTAAACACATCTACTGCGATGTAGCCGTTTTCTGGCCAAGTATGAATCGATATGTGAGATTCGGCTAAAAGTGCCAATGCGGTTACTCCGTAGGGTTCAAACTGATATGATATTTCTTTGAGTAGAGTAGACTTTGCTGTCTTAGCAGCTGCTTGCAAAGCCTCTCTAATGAACCCGATGTCATTAAGTAAACTGATTGGACAGCCGTAAAGTTCCAGAATACAGTGTCTGCCAACAGGAACCGAAGATAATTCCTCGGGGAGGTAAGATTGCTTTTCCAATTCTTTCCACCTTATACAACAACTAACGAGAAATTAGCCTCCAAGATTGATTTTGCTACTTCTTGGAATTTAAATTTGCTGCAAGACTAGAGATTCTTATGCTTTTATGCACAGACCTACGATTATTACACAAATGTAGAAATAAATG
Source organism: Fischerella muscicola SAG 1427-1 = PCC 73103 (assembly GCF_000317245.1). Taxonomy (GTDB): domain Bacteria; phylum Cyanobacteriota; class Cyanobacteriia; order Cyanobacteriales; family Nostocaceae; genus Pelatocladus; species Pelatocladus muscicola_A. The sequence goes on along the minus strand of NZ_AJLJ01000374.1, from coordinate 266 downwards.
CAGAAATTTTTCAGATTGCCACAGGGTGAAGGTTTCGGGACAAGGGAAGCTGGGGTGTGAGGGGAGACAAGGAGGACAAGGAGGACAACAGAGACAAAGAAGAATAACCAATGACAAGCAAACTCTAAATGTTGGTAGAAGTCAAGCAATTAGAGCTTTTAAAACTTGGATTAAAAGTAATATGTAAGTAGTTATCCTGAACTGGGTACACCCAGCAATTCTCATTTTGAAAAAAATAGAGTATTAACCCCGATTTTAGAATTCCA
>NZ_AJLJ01000373.1 GCF_000317245.1 Fischerella muscicola SAG 1427-1 = PCC 73103 | reverse complement strand
GGTACACCACCATGTATGAAAATACTATTTCCTTTTCTATAATCGATTATCATCTGCCTAGTTCTTATGGTGTAAAAGTTGCTTCTGGAGTAGGTGTAACAGTCTCGCTTGGTGTAGGTGTAAGTTCAGTTGTCGGGGTATCGCTTGGTGTAGATGATGGTGTGGGAGTAGGATTTTCTACATTTAAAGTCAGTTGATATGAGAGTGGCTGCGAACTGCGTGACACAATTACAAACTCATAAAATCCGCTTTCTGGCAGTTTACCTGACCACGATCGCTTTTGAGAATCTGACAATAATACATACTTGCCAGTGGGCGAATAAATTGACCACAAAATTTGTGAATTTGCTGCTAAATTTACTTCCATTAACTGATCTTGTCGCAGATCGGCAATGAAAACTTTACCTGCGGAACTTTTGAGATTACCGATAACTGTTCTGCTAGTGGCGTTAGAATCAAAATTAATCTTCTGGAAAGTACTTCTAGCAAGAATGGCGTTGAGTTTATCAGCAACAAAAGCGTACCAAACTTGTCCGATGGGCTGATCGATATAATTTTTGCTTTCTTGTTCTGGAAATTGCTGAAAAAATGCTGCATCTCCTAAATCATATAAAGCCCGACTCGATACATTGAGGTTATTCACCTCAACTTTCCAACGATCGCGATCGCTTCCTCCATAAGTACCTAATTTTTGTCTGCTTGCGGAACTTAATATTGTGAGTTTTTGCAACAACTGATCAGCAGTTTTATCCCATTGCGTCCGTAATTGTTCATCTGCTGGTTCATTGGTGAGACTACGACGTTGCAAACTAGGATTATTCTCCCAAAATATTTGATTTACCAAACTCACATAAAAGTTTTCATCAATACCTAAACGCTGACGACGATCGCGTAATTTTTGTTTGCGCGATCGTTCTGCTGGAGAATATTGGGCGAGGGGATCAAGGGGTTGTTTAGTGGGGCTGAATGTTGGTGTTGGTTGTGGTTGTGCATCATCAAAACGCGATAAAAGCAAGTTGTTTGCTCCCCACACAGCGACGACAGCAGATGTTGTCAGTAATAAAAACACCAAGATGATTTTGTCTGGTGTCCACCAGGTGTGGGGAGTGTGGGGAGTAATGTAGAGACGCGATTCATCGCGTCTGGGAGTGGGGGAAGTAGGGGGAGATGGGGAAACGGCTAGAGTTGCGACGGTAGATGATTCTGGGACTCTAACGGGCGCAGGAGGTTGAGTTGGGGGATAATAGGATGGGGGTGGGTTGAGGACTTGTAGGACTTGCTGGGCGCTTTGATAGCGTTGTTGCGGAATCGGAGCAAGCATTTTCTCTAACACTACTCCTAATGTAGGACTGAGGCTTATTTCTCGCCGCCACTTCCAAGAAAGGGTGTTGTCATCAATTAGTTCAGATGGTTGTTTACCTGTCAACAATACTAATGCTGTTGCTGCTAAAGCATACAGATCGCTGTGAGGTTCTACCAATCCCGTTTGCATTTGTTCTGGGGGTGCATAACCAAATTTCCCTAGTAAGGTAGCTGGTGGTATTACAGCACCTGTATTTGATTGGTAATATTGAGAGACGACAACTGCTGCTACTTGTTTGACACCGCCAAAATCTATCAGGACTGGTAATTGGTCAATCCTGCGAAGCATTAAGTTATCGGGAGATATATCGCGATGAATGACATTGAGAGAGTGAATATACTCTAGTACTGGTAAAATTTGAAGCAAAAGCTCAGTGACTTCTAATTCTGTGAAGCGTAAACCTTTTTGCAGACGCTGATCTAGTAAGGAACTATAGGTCTTTCCTTCTACATAATCCTGTACTAAAAATAAGTACTCTTTGCCATTAAGATTACTGCGGAACAGTTCGCGAAAACGGGGAATTTGTGGATGCTGTAGCTGATAAAGAACAGTCGCTTCTCTTTGAAATAACTCTTCGGCTTTTTTTAAAACATAAGCAGTTTGGACTTGAGGAGAAAATTCCTTTAAAACACAGAGTTCTCGAAAGCGGTTAATATCTTCAGCTAAATAAGTACGTCCAAACCCTCCTTGACCAAGTTGACGCACAATCAAATAGCGATCGCCCAAAGTTTGTCCTGGTTGGATACCCTGATTAATTGCAACATCCAACTTTTCGCCGCAATGTAAACAAAAGCGACTACCAGACGGGTTTTCATGTCCTTTGGAACAATAAACATTCATGGTCATCGGGGATCGGGGATCGGGGATTGGGGATTGGGGATTGGGGACAAGGGAGACCAGGGGGACAAGGAAGACAAGGAAGAACTTTTGTTGTGTTTTCTCCCGATCCCTTTTCCCCGATCCCCTTTCCCCGATCCCTAATTTGCAGATTCTAGTTTACTGACTTGATCAGCTGCGATCGCATACCATATCTGACCAAATGTATTCTGATCAAGTTTCGCATTTCTAGGGCGTTGTCCCGGAAATAATCGGTCAAATTTTCGATTTGTCTCTGTCTGGAGTTGCTCGATGGTATAGTCTCCGAATTCTCCCGCTTGGGCTTGCTGCTGCCAAGTTTGTAAGTTTCTTCGGCTATAATTTCCCAGTTGACTACGGGTGTCTGTACTGAGTTGAGCTTGTTCGATCTTTTGTAATAAATTCTCTGCTGTAGTGTACCACTCTTTTCGTAACGCTTCATCTTTTGAACCGGAGGTAAGAGAACGCCCTTTTAATTCTGGATTATTAGTATAAAAAATTTCATTTACTATCTGATTAAAAAATCCTTCTGGTACTTGTAGCTGGGCGCGGCGATCTAAAATTTGGTTGATGCGGGTTCCTTCTTTGTTGTTAGGATCACTTACTGGTTTAGCAGGAGAATCGGAACCATCAGGAAATTTGGGGAGGGTGATCGTAGGAATGGTAATTGATGATACGCCTTGAATTACAGCATTGACTAGCGCCCAAGAACCGACAAAAGTCAAAGCAACTACGGTGGTTCCAACCATACTCATTGCAAAAGGACGTAGCCACACAGGTAAAGGTAATTTTTGGGCGATCGCTTGGGTTTTGTTGTGGAAACTTGTCGCCAGAGCTTTGACACTCTTTCGCCCTGGTGCAACTACCATTGTCTTGAGTTTTGTGACGTGGGGATTGACAGCTTTGATAGGAGTGGGTGATTTTAAATCTTTGAGAGCTTGATTGGCGTTTTGGTAGCGATCGCTTGGTTTATAAGCCAGCATTTTTTTAAACACGGCTTCTAGGTTCGGATTTACTTTGATTTCTTTTCCCCAGTACCAATTACCCTGATAGCTATCGTAAAGTTTTTGTGGTTCTTTTCCTGTCAGCAATACCAGTGCTGTTACTGCTAAAGAGTACAAATCGCTGCTAGGAAAGGCTTGTCCTTGCCGTAGTTGTTCCTCTGGTGCGTACCCTTTTTTACCCAAAATAGTTCGGATTCCACCCATTTGAGTAAACCAAAAACCTTGAGAAGCTGGTAATTGTTTAACACCACCAAAATCAATTAATACTGGTAGTTGATCAGAATTTCGCCAAATCAAATTATCGGGAGAAATATCACGGTGAACTACATTTTGGGAGTGGATATAAGCCAACACAGGTAACATTTTTTGTAGGAGGGTGATTACTTCCTCTTCGCTAAAACTTTGCCCTCTATTCAGACGTTCTTCTAGTAAGTCCAGGTAATTTTCACCCTCCACATAGTCTTGTACCAAAAAGAAAAAATCATGATTGCCGATTTTGGCTTGCAATGAAGCGTGAAAACGCGGAATTTGCGGATGTTGGAGTTTTTTTAAAACACTAGCTTCTCGCTCAAATAATTCTTTCGCTTTTTTTAAATTCTGCTCTTCTTCTACTTGGGGAGCAAATTCCTTCAGCACACACCTTTGAGCAGATTTTTTCATATCTTCCGCCAAATAAGTGCGGCCAAAACCACCTTGCCCTAAGAGTTTAATAATTTTATAACGCTTGGCAATAATTTCTTCCTGATGAATAGGCAAGGGTTCACCACACTGAGTACAAAAACGGTTACTCCCATTATTGGCGTGTTGCTTACTGCAATAGACTTGCATGGTGCTGAAGAATTATAAAAGGTTTTATTATTAGCTACAACAAGGATAGCCGTGATTACGGAGGAGACAAAACAATTAAAAATTAAAGATTAAAAATTAAAAATTGGGAAGAGGGACTAGGAAAGGGATAAAAACCAACCATCAACAAAATTATGAATACTGAATCTCAACGAGTACGGGCAATTAGGGCATATACAGAATTTTTACAAACTCCTTTGGATACACTAATACAACAGCATGTCAACACTGAAGCCGAAGCCACGGTTGTGTCATTATTTCATGATGTAGCTTCTAGTGTACCTGCATACAAAAATTTTTTGGCACAACAGGCAATAAATCCTGAATCTATTCAAACTCTTACAGATTTCCAAACTTTGCCACTTATTACTAAAGAAAATTATTTGCTACGTCACCCACTAGCAAACTTGTGCCGTCATGGACAGTTAGAAAACTGTGATATGATAGCTGTCTCTTCAGGTTCCACAGGAAAACCCACATTTTGGCCTCGTTTCTTCACAGATGAGTTGCAAATTGCAACTCGCTTTGAACAGGTATTTCACGACAGTTTTGCTGCTGATACTAGACGCACCCTAGCTGTGATTTGTTTCACTTTGGGGACTTGGGTAGGTGGGATGTACACTACCAATTGTTGTCGCTATCTTGCTAGCAAAGGTTATCCGATCACCGTAATTACGCCAGGTAATAATAAAGAAGAAATCTTTCGGGTAGTACAGGAACTTGGTACTGCTTTTGATCAGGTTGTGCTATTGGGATACCCACCTTTTCTGAAAGATGTAATTGATACTGGTATTAACCGTGGAATTGAATGGCATCAGTATCAGATTAAATTGGTGATGGCAGGAGAAGTATTTAGTGAAGAATGGCGCAGTTTAGTAGGTGAAAGGGTTGGTTTTCAACATCTTTGCTACGACTCTGCATCACTCTACGGTACAGCAGATGCAGGTGTATTGGGTAACGAAACACCCTTAAGTGTTTGTATTCGTCGTTTTTTAGCAGCAAATCCAGAAGCCGCACGGACTTTGTTTGGGGAGTCGCGTTTACCTACGCTTGTACAATATGATCCAATTGCCCGCTTTTTTGAAGTCAAAGACGGTGCATTACTCTTTTCTGGAAACAACGGTATTCCCCTAGTACGTTACAATATTTTAGATACTGGTGGGATAATTACTTACGATGCCATGCTCAAGTTTTTGGCCGGGTATGGTTTCGACCCCATAACTGAATTACAATCTCATGGCGGTAGAGGTGTGCGTCCTTTGCCTTTTGTTTACATTTTCGGACGCTCTAATTTTACAGTATCCTACTTTGGTGCAAATATTTACCCAGAAAATGTCACCGTGGGATTAGAACAGCCCGAAATTAAAGATTGGGTGACAGGTAAATTTGTAATGCAGGTAAAAGAAGATCCAGACAAAAATAAGTATTTATCTGTAGTTGTAGAATTAGCACCAGGGGAGGAAATTAACGATGCAAAAACGCAAGTTATTGCAGCTTCGATTCTCAGCCAACTTTTACGCCTCAACAGTGAATTTGCTAACTATGTTCCAAAAGAATATCAAACGCCACAAATTACACTAACTCCCACAGGCGATCCAGAGTATTTCCCTATGGGAGTGAAGCATAGGTATACACGTAAGTAAGCAATTTCCGAATTTGCGATCGCTTGAAGTTAGTTTTGAAGAGCTTTATTCAAAGACACCAAATCAGTGTGCTTGTCTGCCACTCGCATGAGTAATGCGGCTGTAACTGAACGAAAACTCACTACATGAACTACGCGCATCCGCTTTGCTGAGATGCGCGTTTCTGACGCTTCGCTTGAGTAACTTGCTTGAAACTTCCGCACCAAGTAGAGGTTGACTCATCGGCGTCTGTAGAGGCACGTTCCATACCCCTTGCGTAAGACAGCATTACCATTGCAGCCGTGAACGACATTGGCAACAACAAACAAATTCCCAAAAAGCTAAACAAGTATATTTAAATATATTGGCAGTGTATGCAATAGCGAAACTCCTCTAAAGAGGACTCAACAAGAAATTTAGTCCACTTAAGTGGACTTTGGCTATGAGCCTCTGAACTTTAGTTCTGGGCAGGATATTCTGCTGAGTGTACACACAAATCTTACCGTGCGCGACCTATCCCGCCTTGGAATAAATTCCGAGTCTAATAGCGAAACTCCTCTAAAGAGGACTCAACAAGACATTTAGTCCACTTAAGTGGACTTGTGCTATTAGCCTCTGAACTTTAGTTCTGGGCGGGATATTCTGCACAGTTACTCAACACGCCTAACTTCAAATCTCCGTAGACCTTCCGGTTCTTCATACTCCACTATCACATCTTTAACCATAGCCGCAGGTGGGCCTTGATGACACCAGCGAATCATCTCTTCTACAACTTCCTGCACACCTTCAAAAACAGCTTCTACGCGACCATCGGGGAGATTTCGCACCCAACCACTTAATCCAAGTTGACTAGCTGTATCGACGGTAGCAAAGCGATAACCTACGGCTTGAACTCTGCCAGAAATAAATAAATGGGCGCGGATTGACTGCGACATCTGTGTAGGATTCTGCATTGACCGGCATATTCTTTACAATTTCCAGTCTACATGCTTTTGACTAGAGACGCGATGATACTCTTACCTTGAAGCCGCTCTTACGAGCGTCTACGCGTCTGTACAATTATCAGCGAGAGACGCGATGAATCGCGTCTGTACAATTATTTTGATTACTCTTCACCAAACAATCCGGTGAAAAAGTCAATTGTTTCCTTCAGTGCTTTGATGAATATATCAATTTCTTCACGAGTATTATAGAAAGATAGACTAGCGCGTGCAGTCGCCGGAATTTTGAGATAGCGGTGTAATGGTTGAGTGCAGTGGTGTCCAGAACGGATAGCAACACCTTCCGCATCTAATAATGTAGATAAGTCATTGGCGTGAACCTCGGCGGCGGTGAATGCAGCTAAAGCCGCTCTACCTTCACCTTGAGCATTTGGTTTTGGCCCGTATATTTTAATTTGGGGAATTTTCTCTAATTGTTCAAATAGATAAGCAGTTAATTCTGCTTCGTAGGCGTGGATCTTGTCCATACCAATTTTACTAAGATAGTCTACAGCTGCACCCAGAGCGATCGCTTCTCCAATTGCAGGTGTACCAGCTTCAAATTTATGTGGTAAATCTGCGTAGGTGGAATGGTCTAAAAACACCTCCGCAATCATTTCACCACCACCAAAAAATGGGGGCATTGCTTGCAGCAAGTCTAACTTGCCATACAAAAAGCCAACTCCAGTAGGAGCGCACATTTTATGCCCAGAAGCTACCAACCAGTCGCAGCCAATTTGCTGCACATCAACTGGCATATGAGGTACACTTTGGCAAGCATCAATTAATACCTTGGCTCCATATTGATGAGCAAGAGTGCAAATTTCTGTCACTGGATTAATGCAACCCAAAGTGTTAGAAACATGTACCACCGACACCAATTTTGTTTTTTCCGAAAGCAGCTTTTGGAAATGTTCTAAATCCAAAGTTTCTGCTGGTGTGATTTCTACATATTTCAACACCGCACCCGTTTTCGCAGCGACAAATTGCCAAGGAACTATATTACTGTGGTGTTCCATCACCGACAGAATAATCTCATCTCCTGGCTGCAAATTATTCATTCCCCAACTGTAAGCAACTAAGTTAATCGCTTCAGTTGCATTACGGGTGAAGACAATTTCTTGACGTGATTTAGCATTGACGAACGCAGCAACTTTATCTCGTGATCCTTCATAAGCATCAGTCGCTTTCGCACTGAGGGTATGTACACCACGATGGACATTAGCATTGTACTGTTCGTAATAGTCTCGCAGGGTATTGATTACGAACAGAGGCTTTTGAGAAGTCGCGGCGTTGTCAAAGTAAACTAAAGGTTTGCCGTTGACTTCCTGGTGTAAAATCGGGAAGTCAAGACGGACTTGATCAGCAAGGGTTCTTTCTTGAGTAAAGGTCATAGAATTTTGGATTTTGGATTAGGGATTTATGATTTTGGATTAGGGATTGGGTAATAAGTAATAGATTAGTTGTTAGTTGATAGTTATTCCAAACAATATTCAACAAACAAAAACGCTACACAATCTAAAATCCAAAATCTAAAATCTAAAATTTGTTGACGGTTTGCGTGAGTTTTTCACGTAAAGAGGGAACTGGGATGTGGTTGATTATTTCCGCAGCAAAAGCATGAACTAATAAATTGCGGGCGCTTTCTTCATCAATACCCCGACTTTGCAGATAGAAAATTTCATCGTCTTCCAATTGACTAACAGTTGCACCGTGAGAGCATTTCACATTATCGGCGGTAATTTCTAGTTGGGGTTTAGTATCAATTCTGGCTTTAGATGATAACAACAGATTGCGATTCAATTGCGCCGCATCTGTCAACTGCGCGGGTTTAGGAACAAAAACTTTGCCATTAAACACCGCATGAGCGCGATCGCCTACTATTGTTTTGTGTAACTGCTGACTCTTACCATAAGGATAATTCAGAGCGATCGCACTGTGAGTATCTGCCAACTGATTCCCACCAATCACCGTCAACCCATTGAGAGTTGTTTCTGTTTGCTCACCAGTTTGCAAAATCTCTAAATTGTGACGTGAAATCTTAGCACCCAGACTAATTGCATTACAAGTATACCGACTGTAACGCCCTTGAGTGACAGCAGTTTTCCCAACGTGAAAACCCTCTTCACTATCCCACTCAACCCGCGTGTGATTTACCTGAGCATTATCTTCCAACCAAATCTCAGTCACAGCATTGGTAAAATATACTCCCTCTGCGTTCTCTGCGCCTTTGTAGTTTTTATACTCTTCCACCAAACTCACCTGCGAACCACCTTCCGCCACCACCAAACAACGCGATTGAGAAATACTCGGCTCTTCACCAGCACTAACAAACACCAAATGAATCAGTGTTTCTACCACCACGTTTTTCGGAATCCAAACCACCGCCAAATCTTGAATTCCAGCAGTATTGAGAGCAGTAAAAACTTCCAACGCTCCTTCGGATTGTGCCAAATATTTCTCTAAACTCGGCTGACTGGACACATCCAAATTACCGACCACTACCCCATTTGGCAACCCAGCCACCGATGATAAATTTGGTGCATAAACACCATTCACAAAAACCAAACGAGAGTTAGCAGCCTCTGTCAAAATATTAATATCTTGTAGAGACGCGATATTTTGTGGAGCGATATTTTGTAGAGACGCGATTAATCGCGTCTGTCGTAAAGCAGACAAATCAGTAAACCGCCACTCTTCATCACGGGTAGTAGGAAGAGTCGAATGACGTACCCAATTCGCCGCGCGATCGCGCAGTACTTGCAACCAACCTTCTGATTTCGATGCTGTAATCTGATTTAATAACTCAGTTAAATAACCATCCCTATCCAACAAAGTCGTAGTCAAACTAGGTGCATCTGAGTTAGGAATTGCACTGGGAGAAACTTGCATACTCATTACACACCCACCTCAGCCGCAAATTCTTCCAACAACCAGTCATAACCACGAGATTCTAACTCCAACGCCAATTCCTTACCACCAGAAGTCAGAATCCGTCCTCTAGCCATGACATGCACAAAGTCCGGCACAATATAATTAAGTAGTCGCTGATAGTGAGTAATCATAATCGTGGCATTTTCAGGGCTAGTCAACTGATTGACTCCATTTGCCACAATTTTGAGTGCGTCGATATCCAAACCTGAATCTGTTTCATCCAGAATCGCCAGCTTTGGTTCTAGTAGCGCCATTTGCAAAATCTCATTGCGCTTTTTCTCACCACCAGAGAAGCCTTCATTCACACTCCGATTCAGAAAAGCCGAGTCCATTTTGACGACTTCTAACTTTTCTTCTATCAAATCATCAAAATCAAAAGCATCAATTTCTTCTAATCCCTGAGCCTTACGCTTAGAATTGTAAGCCAAGCGTAAAAAATCTAAATTGCTAACACCCGGAATCTCAAAAGGATATTGAAACGCCAAAAACACACCACTCCTAGCGCGTTCCTCCGGTTCCATTTCCAGTAAATTTTGTCCCTGGAAAATCACCTCACCGCCAGTCACCTCATATGCCGGGTGTCCAGCCAACACCTTAGAAAAAGTACTTTTTCCCGAACCATTCGGCCCCATAATCGCGTGAATCTCGCCGGAACGTACCTCCAGATTCACACCCTTAAGAATTGGTGTCCCATCAACTGTAGCCGTCAAGTCTCTTACTGACAGCACCACTTCACTATTTTCAATAATCATGTTCTCTCTCTTTAATTCTCTGTTTGTAGTAAGCGCTTTAGCGCTTTAATGAATCAACTAAGCACAAAGCGTGCTTACTACGAACTAACCAACACTACCTTCCAACTTCAGACTCAACAGTTTATCAGCTTCCACCGCGAATTCCATCGGCAGATTGTTAAACACATCCTTACAGAAGCCGCTAATCATCATCGTCACAGCATCTTCAGCAGAAATTCCCCGTTGAGCAAAATAAAATAATTGGTCTTCCCCAATCTTAGAAGTAGAAGCTTCATGCTCTACCTTACCAGTATTATTTTGTACCTGAATATAAGGGAAAGTATTGGCATGGGCATTATCCCCAATCAACATCGAGTCGCACTGGGAGTAGTTTCTAGCTCCTTGTGCCTTCGGGTTAATTTTCACCAAACCTCGATAGCTGTTACTAGAATTACCAGCAGAGATCCCCTTAGAAATAATTGTACTGCGGGTATTTTTACCAATGTGAATCATTTTAGTGCCGGTGTCAGCTTGCTGCATATTATTAGTTAGCGCCACCGAGTAAAACTCACCCACAGAGTTATCACCCACCAGGACGCAACTAGGATACTTCCAAGTAATCGCAGAACCAGTTTCTACCTGTGTCCAAGAAATCTTGGAATTTACACCTTGACATAAACCGCGCTTGGTGACGAAGTTGTAAATACCGCCTTTGCCTTTTTCATCACCAGCGTACCAGTTCTGCACGGTGGAGTATTTAATTTCAGCATTATCAAGCGCGACAAGTTCCACAACCGCAGCGTGTAGCTGGTTGCTGTCGTACATTGGTGCTGTACAGCCTTCGAGGTAGGAAACATAGCTGTCATCTTCAGCAACAATTAATGTCCGCTCAAATTGTCCGGTGTCGCCGTTGTTAATCCGGAAGTAGGTAGATAGTTCCATCGGACATTTCACGCCTTTGGGAATGTAGACGAAGGAACCATCGCTAAATACTGCTGAATTGAGAGCAGCAAAATAATTATCAGCAATGGGAACAACGCTACCCAAGTATTTTTTGACTAATTCTGGGTGTTCTTGCAATGCTTCGGAAATCGAGCAGAAGATCACCCCTTCTTTCGCCAGTTTTTCTTTAAAAGTGGTGGCGACGGAAACGCTATCAAAAATTGCGTCTACGGCGACGTTCGCTAGGCGCTTTTGTTCTGACAGAGGGATACCCAATTTTTCAAAGGTTTCGAGAAGGGTTGGATCTACTTCTTCCAAGCTTTTCTTTTTCGCTTGTTGTTTGGGGGCTGAGTAGTAGATAATATTTTGATAGTTAATAGCTGGGTATTTAACGCTTGGCCAGGTTGGTTCTGTCATTTTTTGCCACTGGCGGTAAGCTCTGAGGCGAAACTCCAGCATAAATTCTGGCTCGTTTTTCTTGGCAGAAATCATGCGGATGATATCCTCGTTTAATCCACGAGGAATCGTGTCTGCCTCAATGTTGGTAACGAAGCCGTACTTGTAGGGCTGATTGACTAAGGTTTTAACAGTGGCACTCATCAGTGATTTTCTCTTGTGTTCACAACTCTATACTCTTTAAGGATGGGAGCGGGATTTGTTGATAACCAATTCCCATCTCGTGTTACCGAATAGTCACACGACTGTTACAATAAGGATAACTACTAAAACAACAGCTATGTTGTTTAACACATCTTCATTTTACGCTAGATTAACAACAATATTGTTGTCAAAGTGAAATTTAATCATGATTTTTTGGGACGACGATGGTGACTACCCAGCAGTCCTCAACCAAGCAGGATATTCTAGAATATCTGGTCAAACACGTGGAAGCTACGGCAGTTGATCTGGCCGCAGCCTTAGATATTAGCCCTCAAGCGATTCGTCGCCATCTCAAGGATTTAGAGGCGGAGGATTTGATTGTCTATTCGTCGGTGCAAGCGGGAATGGGGCGACCGCAGCACGTTTATAAGTTAAGCAATAAGGGACGCGATCGCCTCCGAAGAGAAGCGGCTGATACCTATGGAGATTTTGCGGTTTCCTTGCTAGATACTGTGGCAGAAACGGTTGGACACGACCAAGTCAGCAGTATTTTAAAGAAACAGTGGGAGCGTAAAGCGCAAGAATATCGCGATCGCTTAGGTAATGGCTCTTTACATCAAAGGGTTGAAAACCTGGTAGAACTTAGGAAATCTGAAGGTTATATGGCAGAATATCACCCTATAGATGCAACTGAGTCAATAGGTGGTGATGGCGATCGCTTTATTTTAATGGAGCATAACTGTGCCATTTCTAACCTTGCAGAGTCTTTCCCCAGTATTTGCGGCCATGAGTTAGAAATGTTTGCTGCTGTTCTACCAGACTGTACAGTAGAACGTACTCACTGGATTATCAATGGTGAACATCGTTGTGGCTACTTAGTGCAAGCTAGAAAAGTTAAATCATAAGAAAAAATAATAGCTTTTCATCTTTAGTCTATGTCAAAAGATAATGAGCAATTAGTAATTCATTTTACGAATTAGCCATTACCCATACCATTTGTCATTGATAAGATTTTGTTGCGTGTTTCCTTTTCGTAATATATTGTAAGTTTATTTCCTGCTTATGGTCTTACCTCAACAACCATCAGAACAATTTCTCACTTTAGAAGAGTCAGCAAAAGTAGATGCAGCTTTACTATCTTCCTCAGAAAAGTTTTTATCGCGATTGACTATCTCATCATTAAAACTTTTAAAGCATATTGCCCAAGAGTACAATATTGCTGTTGAAGATTTGACAACAGAGCAAGTAATTACCTGGTTTGAAACGGATGGTAAAGTAAGGCGAGAACAGGGAACAGAAGCAGCTTATTTAAAATGGTAAATAGTTAGTGGTAAATAGTTATTGGTTATTAGATAGTGTTCATAAACCAACTACCCTAGTTAACTACTACCTACTAACTTTAAAACTATAACCACTAACCACTAATCTTATCTGTAACTGGCTTGATTACGCGGGTTACGAGCGCCAACAACCGCTCCAATCATGGCAGCAATTAAACCTAGTAAAGAGCCAAAAACAAACCACCATAAGCCAGAACGTATATTTGCTGCAACTTCACGAGCTTGTTGGGCGGTAAGGTTGGGTAAATTTTGTGGTATGGCTACACCACCAGGTTGCTGAACTTGGTTAATAACTTCCCCTGCATTATAAGCAGCAATACCAAAAGCACCTGACACACCACTAGCCAGTAACCAAGAACTCACTGCTAAAGTTGTAGCCCAGAGAATCGCACCGTTGAGGAGAGCTGTGTTGCGGTTCATAGGGCCACAGGCGCGGGTTGTGATCCAGCCACCAGTAAAAAGGGAAATTAACAAAGCTATAGTTGACCAAATACCAACATTACCAGCAATGTTAGGTGCTATAGTTCTTGGTCTACCCGAAGCTTCAATACTACCTGCTCCAAGCGCACCAATAATCGCGCTTAAAATTAATTGAGTGGCTATAGCAACTAGTAAGCCAGAAATAATTGGTCCCCAGCGAACGCGATCATGGTAATCAACTACTGGAGCCGCTGCAACAGGTTCATTAATAACTTCACCAGTGCCACGATTTACGTAAGACATACATTAATTTCTCCTGACTAAATTTTTAATTTTTCTTCTGATATTTTGTTAGTTATCTCCAAATTAAATTGTTATCCATAGCTTTTCATATCTATCAATAGAAAGAGTTAATAAATCTACCTATAGTATTAGGTTTATTTAACAGGTAATATATGTAATATTCTATGTATTTTCTAGGGAAAAATCAGAAAAATGAAAGCAAATTTCAAATATAAAATACATTAATTTTAATTAATAAATGTAAAACAATATATACTCTCTTGTCGATATAGTTGTTATTAAACGTGTACACTAGCATCCATCACAAATAACTTGGCAAGCAGAAAAGGAGAATATTATTAGAAATTAAGATATAGTATTTTAGCCTTTATTGACATCTTGCACCTACTTCACATTCCGCCTAAGAATATAAGAATAAATTTATTGGCGGCACGAAAAGCTGGTGCAAGATATAAGTTCATCTACTTACTTTGTAACTGATAACATAGCCCTGTTTGTAGTAGCCTTCCAAAGGGAGTCCACATCCACATCCATCTTTCCACTTTCTCTCTAACGCATTTTCACAGCAGTACCTGTAGCTGTGATTAGTAGTAATACTCCTGATTGATCAACATTGATTGTACCTGTATCAATTTCAATACCAATGACTGCATCTGCTCCTAAACGTAATGCCCGTTGTTCTAATTCTGCTAGGGCTTTGTTTTGACCTTCTTCAAATAAGCGTTCGTAGCTACCAGTACGTCCACCAATAATATCTCGCAAGCCTGCAAAAAAATCTCGTATAAAATTGCTCCCATAAACGACTTCTGCTGTCACAATACCCAAATATGATTGGATAACAGCTCCTTGAATCACGTCAGTTGTAGTTAAAATCATAAGTCTACCTCTTAAGGAATAAAAAGAAACAAATGTTCCCCTTTCACATGCAACTCTATTTTCGAGCTAGCTAGAAAGTCATGTGAGAAATTACACAATCAGGAGAGGAGATGAAAATATGACTATTCCTATACCTTTACAGCCATTTTCAACATAATTCTATTGTCTGCTTTCTCAATTTGGCTCGTCATGCCTCAATAGTTATACTTTTGAGTGAAAAATTAGAATTTTGTATTATTTATAACCTCAAATTTAATTATTGCGATGATTGACTATTGATTGCTTCTAATTTTTACATTTATCTAAAGTGTTCCTAGAAATGAGCTACCAATCTACGGTGAAAAAACGAGAAAGCTTATGAATATTTGGTAAAAAATAAGCATATGGAGTTTGCAAAAGAGAATATTTTTGTTTTAATGGACAAGCAATCAAAGAAAATCTGTTGAATTGCACAAAATTTCAGGTTGTTGGCTGTGTACAAAGGAACTTCATTTTTATTCAGTGTTCTCTTAATAGGAAGCATTGTTACAACAATGTCTTCAGTGACTCAGGCTCAGGTATTAGTGGTACAGCGCCAAAGCACTCAAGAGGTAAAAGAACTGTTAGAACAAGGACGCAGATTAGTAGATACAGGCGATTATAGTGGTGCGATCGCTGTTTACCAACAAGCAGCAAATCTAGAGCCAAAAAATCCTTCGATCTATTCTGGCATTGGTTATTTGTATGCTTTACAAGGAAATTTTTCCACAGCATTAACTGCTTATCGTCGGGCTGTTGCTCTTGATCCCAATAATAGTGATTATCAATATGCTTTAGGTTATATCAGTGGTAACTTAGGTGATAATAACGGAGCCAAAAACGCTTATCGTAAAGCAATACAGATAAACCGTGGTAACGTCAATGCTTATATAGGTTTAGGCACTGTTCTAGTGCGATTGAGAGATTATACTAGCGCTCAATGGGCTTATGAAGAAGCAGTACAACTTGCTCCCAAAAATCCCCAGGTTTATGAGTTACGGGGGACAATGTTAAAAAAACAAGGTAAAGCCAAAGAAGCGATCGCTATTTTTAGAAAAGCACGTGATTTATATCAACAACAGGGTAAGTTTGAAAGCGTCACTAGAATAGAAGCTACTCTACGCGAATTAGGCGTGTAAAACTAATCTAATTGACGTCCAGTTAATTCTACAAAAATATCTTCTAAGTTTGAGGGACGTACCATTATCCCTGTCTTATCTTGTAGGTCGTCTAAATAGTTGTTTGCTTCACCCAAGGTAGGGAAAAAAAGATATTCCCAACGATCTCCCACTTGTTTGATTACCAAGCCTTCACCATGAGTGGAGCGTAATTCTTGTAAAGTTCCTAACGAAATTAACTTACCATTGTCCATGATGCCGATGCGATCGCACAAATATTCCACTTCTTCCATATAATGGGTAGTTAGCAGCATCGTCATCCCCTGCTTATTTAAATCTTTAATAATTTCCCAAAGACGCCGCCTAGTTTGGGGATCTAGTCCCACGGTTGGTTCATCTAAGAATAAAATCTGAGGCTGATGTAACAAAGCCCTAGCAATTTGCAATCGCCGTTTCATACCACCAGACAAGGTTTTAACTAGATCATCACGTTTGGCGTTAAGTTCCACATAATCCAGCCATTGCTTAATTAAACGTTGTCGCTGTGGATTTTGAATGTGATGTAGTTTACCATGCAGTTCCATGTTTTCCCAGACACTTAAATCACCATCCACACTGGTTTGCTGTAACACTACACCTATACATTGCTTTGCGTGTGAGGGTTGGCGTATCACATCATACCCACACACCTCAATATTTCCTTCTGTAGGTTTGGTAAGTGTGGTCAACATCCGAATTGTAGTAGATTTACCCGCACCGTTAGGGCCAAGTAAACCAAACATTTCTCCTGTAGCAATCTCAAAAGAAATATTATCGACTACGGGGACTTTGTTGTAAATTTTATAGACGTTTTCAAGGGAAACGGCAATGGTCATGGTGAGATTTGGATCTTGCTGTGACAGCGTAAAGTTTTATTAACACTATTCATAATTGTAGGATGAGCTACGACCACCGTACAAAAACGGGTGTTAAATTGCCACTGACTGTGCAGTCGTCCTCATTAATTTGACGATTTTCCCTATTTCCCTTACCAAAGGAAAACATTTTTTGTCAATCACCCATAAGAGTGATTTGTATCACTGCAATTCACTGATAAAAAATGTCAATCTAACTCTGAGGTATAAATAACGTATTTAAGGGTGAAAATGCTACACATAAAATGCAAGCAAAAGTTACTGCATACTCTAGAGATTGGTCAATGCCAAGCAAAGATATACGAACTAGAAAACAGTCTTGGCTTTGATATATTCTTGTATAAGGAAGGCAAGATATTCCTCAAATTTTGGCTACCAACAGAAGAACAAGCATTAGATGATGCTAAAAACGAACTGGAATTTTGGGCGGGTGAAAAAACACCGCAATTCAGTATTGCTAAACTACGATTCTTATATCGACAATTTGCTAGCGATCGCTCCTTATGTGGTGAGGTTAGTGAGTTTATAAATTGGTTGGAATCAAAAAAATAAGCAGTACTCCAAAATACTGAATTTTTCACCTAATATTGTCTTGAAAATACTTTCTTAGGGCCTTTGTGCCTTGGTGGTGAAAAATTTTTGAACCATTAATACCCCAAGACACAAAAACTTTTGCTAGGTTTTGGTGTACAAAGAAATGTTACAAATACCTTGGATAAGTATCTTATACCAAATTGGGATAAGTAGTATTGTTTCAAAGGTATTAAATAGGCTATTAATCTGGACTTTTAATCCAAAATCCATAGACGCGATAGCGACTTCTTAAAGACTAATTTCAAATCCAAAATTGGTATTACTCGTTCCAAAGTGCCAAGGAAGGCATAGGTATACTTCTTGACTGATAAATATTTTTCACAGCCAACCAGTTACTAGCAATAGGCATTCGCCAGCCAGTACCAAAAGCGCGATCTGTAATTTTTAGTCCTGGGGGTGCTTGTCGCCGCTTGAATTCCGCCCTAGCTACCATTTTGATGACTTTATCAACAACGGCTACATCGTGTCCAGCGCTGACAATTTGGGCAGGTGACTGGTGATCTTGAATCAGGCGTTGCAAGATATCGTCAAGGATATCGTAGGGTGGTAGAGAATCTTGGTCAACCTGACCAGGTTTAAGTTCGGCGCTGGGTGCTTTGGTAAGGACGTTGTGAGGAATAATTTCGCTGTTGCGGTTTAACCAGCGACACAATGCATAAACGCGGGTTTTGGGAACATCGGCTATGACTGCTAAACCACCATTCATGTCACCGTAGAGAGTGCAGTAACCAACAGCCATTTCGGATTTGTTACCTGTTGATAGGAGAAGATGACCAAATTTATTAGAGATAGCCATCAATAAGTTACCCCGAATTCGGGATTGAATATTTTCTTCTGCGAGTCCAAACTCAGTAGCAGCAAACAAATCTGCAAAGGTTTTGTCATATGCCTGCATTAAATCCTCAATGGGCAAGGTATGAGTTTTGATACCAAGATTCGCTGCCAATGCCAAAGCATCAGTGATGGAATGCTGAGAACTGTGGGGAGAAGGCATCAGGACACCGAGGACATTTTCTTTACCAAGTGCAGCTGTGGCGATCGCAGCCACAAGAGAAGAATCTATCCCACCACTCAAACCCAGAACTACTTGATTAAAACCACATTTACGGACATAATCTCGTACACCTAAAACTAAAGCTTGCCAGATTTCCTCTTCTTCACACTCATAATTAGGTGCAATCAAGCCTAACTTGAAATCCCGTGCTTCTTCCTCAAATTCAATAATTGATAAATCAGTTTCAAATCCGCGCAAGCGACAAATAATTTCACCCTGACGATTTAACGCAAAACTTCTACCATCAAAAAGTAAATCATCATTACCACCCACTTGGTTAGTATAAATAATTGGTTGGCGAAAACGTACGGCACTGTGACTTAGCATGGCTTCGCGGAATCTTTG
Source organism: Fischerella muscicola SAG 1427-1 = PCC 73103 (assembly GCF_000317245.1). GTDB lineage: Bacteria > Cyanobacteriota > Cyanobacteriia > Cyanobacteriales > Nostocaceae > Pelatocladus > Pelatocladus muscicola_A. Next base: position 24,451 of record NZ_AJLJ01000373.1, on the reverse strand, counting down.
CTTGCTGAGGGTGTAAGGCGAAGCGGATAAATTCACAATCAAATCCACACCCAAAATAGCTAAATCAGCAATTGGGTTGACAGTGTAACTACGTTTGCCCCAAAATTCTTCATCGTTCCACAAATCTTCACAAACGGTGACACCAATATTGATGTTATCGAGGGTGAAATAATTCGCTTGCAAACCTGGTTCAAAATAGCGGTGTTCGTCAAAGACATCATAAGTAGGTAAAAGCCGCTTGTAAAAAATTTGTTTGACTTTACCAGTTTCTAACCAAGCAATACTATTAAATAAAGTTTTGCCACCAGTTTTTTTGGCTTGTAAATTTTCTTCTACAGTTCCAACTAATACTGCTAAATTAGGTGGTAAATCTCTAGCTAACTGTTGCAAGGTAATACCCATTGCTTCAATAAAACTAGGATTTAATAATAAATCTCGTGGAGGATAGCCACACAAAGATAGTTCTGGTGTTAACAATAAACGCGCACCTTTGGCTACTGCTTTTTGTGCAGCCTCAAGGATTTTTTGGGCATTTTTTGGTAAATCACCAATGGTAGGGTTGAGTTGAGCGATCGCAATTTTCATAATGTCAATAATCATTTGTCATTGGTCATTGGTACAGACGCGATTATACTCTTACCTTGAAGCCGCTCTTACGAGCGTCTACGCGTCTGTACAATAGCGATTAATTGCGTCTGTACAATAGTCATTAGTTTAAAAGTCAAAAATTAAACCTTCTACTTTCTGCAATTAAATAAACACTAAAGGCTTATCCTTAAAAGGGGCAAATGCTTCTGCATCAAATCGATATAAACTAGCTGGACGCCCTGCACCTCGCGATACTTTAATACCCGTATCGCATAAGAAACCTAACTTTAGTAAACGCGCCCGAAAATTAGAATAATCAGAAAAATTTTCTCCTAAAACGGTAGTGTACAACTGATATAAATCATTTAAAGTAAATGTTTCTGGCAAAACTTCAAAAGCTACCGGACTGTACTCCAATTTATTTTTTAAACGTCTGTGTCCGTATGCCAAAATTTCATTATGGTCAAAGGCTAATTGTGGGACTCGTTTGACTGGATACCAAGCGATACCAGCAACTTTGTCAGCAATTAATTCGGCTTCTTCATATCGTACTAAAGCAAAGTAACTGACACTGAGATAACGCACCCCATAACTATCGGTTGCTTCTCTTGGGTCACGGCTAGGTCCACCAAAACTATATAATTGCTCTAGATAAAGATTCTTGACCTTGATTTTTTCAGCCAGAATGCGATAGGCTGCATCTTCTAACGATTCGCCTCGACGTACTAAAGTACCCGGAAGACCCCAATAATTTATATAGGGTTCTTGTTGTCGCATGATTAATAGTACTAGCAGTCGATTCTGAGCAGTATCTACTGAAAAAATTACATTGTCAACACCAACTTTGAAATCAGCCAAAGGTTGTTGATTTAGCGTATCTGCAAGCTTTTTTTGGATGCGTCCTGGCATTTGTACAAATGCTGTTGATGAATATAGTCAATTACAGGGGGCGTGAGAGCTTCGAGATCTCCACTGTTACGATAAGCTGTAGAGGATACATCTGGAGCATGTAAGTCAGCGATCGCTATTTTTGCTCCGAGATCTTCCACAGTCTGTAAACTGGATTGATCTATGATATATCCCGGTCGCGGTACAACCAAAAGTTGAACTTGGTGTAACAAATCTTCAACTCGATACCAGTGTGGTAGTTGAGAAACCAAATCCGAACCGATCACTAAAGTAAATTCTGTCTCTGTTCCCCAACGCTGCTTGGCTTTATCCAAAGTTTCTAAAGTTCTGAAACTGCTGAGTTCTTGTTCCAGACTAATATTATGCTGGGGTGAATGTATATCATTTATGAGTAGATGTAACATTGCTACCCTATGTTGCAAAAGGGTTTGGTGGGATTTAAAAGGATTATCAGCCGCCCAAATGACTACACGATCATAATGCTGTGATAACCATTTAATTATCGCTTGATGTCCAGCAGTTGGTGGATCGGCACTAGTTCCAAATAAGGCTATTTTCATGTTATTTGTCAATAGTCATTTGTTATTTGTCATTTGTCACTGGGAATGGTTAATAACCACTAATCAATGCTGTTTTTTTCTTGGTTTCTTCTGTCAAGTTATGTAATTTTTCAGATAATTCCATTTGTACGGGTATGGGATGTTCTAAATATCGAGTTTGTTCGGGTAAACTTGCTACGGAAGCGGTGGTACGCTGACGAATTGTTGTTAAGTTTTCTGGTGGTTGCATCCGTTTTCCTGCTTGCATGAATAGTTGCAATAAAGGTAGCCCTCCCAAATTACTTTCATCTGCTAATGCCAAACAATCTGTTTTCACTTTACCTGCAAGGGAAGAACGAAAAACTTGTTTGCGTCCCGGATAAGTCATCTTACCACTTGATTCTTTCATTACCGGAATGCCATTAATTTCTACTAATTTATAGACTCCATTTACAGGTTTTCCTGTTACGAGTTTGGTTCCCACGCCGTAGCTATCAATCTCTGCGCCTGCATTTTTTAAAGAGAGAATTTCTTGTTCATCCAAGTCGCCACTAGCAACAATTGATACATCTGGTAGAAGCGATCGCACTTTTTTTGATAGTGTCACCAAATCACCAGAATCTAATCTCACGCCAGTCAATTTTATTTTTCCAGAGTTGATTTTCCCAGCCAATCTTTCCGCAGCAGCGATGGTATCGTAAGTATCAATTAACAAGGTTGCGCCTGGGAAATATTGTTGAAATGCGGCAAAAGCTTGATCTTCGCTACCTTCGGTTGCTGTCAGCGCCATTACCAAAGCGTGTGCCATCGTACCGCTTGGCTTCTCGCCCAGTTGTAGCGCTGCTAACACATTGGATGTAGCATCAAAACCAGCCGCCAATGCTGCCCTTGCTGCCCACAACGCCCCTTGGAGACTAAACGCCCGTCGAGTACCAAATTCCAGCAGGTTTGCTCGTTCACCTGCCACATCGCGCATTCTAGCAGCCCGTGTGGCAATTAATGTCTGGTAGTTAAGGGTGTTCAGTAGATAAGTTTCCACTAGTTGTGCTTGCCATAAAGGTGCTTCTACCCGTAACAGTGGTTGATTAGCAAATACTGCTGTACCTTCTGGTACTGCCCATACATCCCCGCTAAAACTTCCTGATTCTAGCAGTGACCAAAATTTTTTTGGTGCATGATCAAAAATTCCCGTTGAACACAAAGCTTCTATATGAGTGGAAGTGAAGCGAAATTTTTCTAAATATTCCAACGCCTGAGCTAGCCCCATAGCGATTAAATAGCCGAAATCCTCTGGTAATTTTCTCACAAATAACTCAAAACTTGCCCGTTGTTGTTCAACACCTTCGCCAATGTAACAAGCTGTCATTGTCAACTGGTAAAGATCTGTCAGTAGGCTGTAATCTTCGGCACGCGGAATTAATTCCGGGTTCAATGTCCCTGGGTAATACGTCATGCGATCGCCCTTTGTTTAGGATGATTATTTATTTTATGGTAGATTTCACCATAAATAATGTCAATGATTAAACACAGATTCTTCAAAAAGTCATTAATCAAGGGTTTGAAGAGATAAATAATATATTTTTGGTCAATAATTTAATTTTTTGTAATAGTTGTAATTAATATATAAGCTCAAAATTATATGAATTTTAAATATGCAAAGCCGCTCCCCACTTGGGAAGACGGCTAATTTGGGATTTATGCGTTAGTTTCCTGATAAGAAACTAACGCATAAATTTATTTACTTTTGCTGTTGTGAATTTGAGATTAGTCAAGATTTTTCTTGATGTTGTCTTTGACGTCTTCTACAGAGTGACGTACTTCACTTTCTGCTTGCTTTGCTTTACCTTCCGTTTTATCTTCTGGATCTCCAGTTACATTTCCCCATGCTTCTTGAGCTTTACCTTCTACATTTTTAGCTGTAGCTTTTGCTCTATCTTCTAAACTCATAATTCAGTCTCCTTATGTCATATAAACTTTTTTCAAAGTTATTGCAAAGTGATGAATAACTTTGATTTGTTTAGCTTTGATGTTTACAAATTAGCGTATATTTTATGCTTGAGCCTTCTTTCTGGAGGCATATTAGTTACTATATATAAAGAGAGAGGATAAAAATATTAGTTATATTACTTACTATTTAGGGATCAACAAATAACTATCATTAATCAATAAAAAACTAATTTTATTAAATATTATTTTTTGTTTGTAGTGATGACTTTAGTCCTTATTCTGAGAACTAAAGTCATCACTACAAACTTAATTGAGAGTCTTCACGATTAAGTTCATAAACCAAACTAGATGCCCATAAAAAACCCGGCTTTTTAGTAAACCGGGTTAATAAATTAAATGATATGTAATTATTGTTTTCACTAATCCAGATAACCCATCAAAAATTCGGAATCATCAATAGTATTTGATGCTACTGGACGATTGCCCATTACGGAATAGGTTTCAGAAATTACCAGAGAACTAGAAGCGATAGGGCGAATTCCAGACAAGTTCATTGTATCAACTACATGCATTGTGTTTGCGGCAATAGGACGCAAACCCATAATGTTCATTGTTTCTACAACTTGCAAGCTACTTGTGCTAATGGGACGTACTCCAGCAATCGAGACTGTCTCAGCTACTTGCAAATCGCTAGCAGCAATGGGACGTACCCCTGCAATAGCAAGTGTATCAGTTACTTCCAATTTATCGGACGAGTTTGCTTGCTCTGTATTTGAGTGTTCAACTTTGTTATTTTCGACTTCCACTGTAGTTTCCCCCTTCAATTTTGCACGCTTTTGGCGAGGACTTACCGCCTTACCATTGCTGCTGACAGCCATAAACTAATACCTCTAGATTGTTAAGTATTTTTTACAAAAATTCAACCGAAGTGAAGTTTTTTCTATATATCTAAGTTTAACTTTAAAAAATATTGTATATCTATATGGTTGTTTAAAAACTACACATAAGTAAAAATCAATTGGCAGGGATCAAGGAAGAAGGACAAGGGGGAATTTATTTAAGTCTCTTCCCAATGCCCAATGCCCAATCCTCCATCTCTATTCGCTACTATGAGATAGGTATCTAGGGTATTTAGAGCAACACTGCATGACAAAATTTTGTCTTCAAGCACCCTTCAGTCCAACCGGCGATCAGCCACAAGCGATCGCACAGCTAGTTAGTAGTCTTCAAAGTCACAATCATTATCAGACATTACTAGGCGCAACCGGAACCGGGAAGACATTTACAGTTGCATCAGTAATTGAAAAGGTCGGTAAACCGACTTTGGTACTGGCGCACAACAAAACCCTCGCAGCACAGCTTTGTAATGAGTTGCGAGAATTCTTTCCTAACAATGCTGTTGAATACTTTGTTAGTTATTACGACTATTATCAACCAGAAGCGTACATTCCTGTTACCGATACCTATATTGAAAAAACAGCATCTATCAATGATGAGATAGATATGTTGCGACACTCAGCGACGCGATCGCTATTTGAACGACGTGATGTGATCGTTGTGGCGTCGATTAGCTGTATCTATGGCTTGGGAATTCCCTCAGAATATCTCAAAGCTGCGATTCCTTTCCAGGTAGGAATGGAAGTTAATCAAAGGCAAATTTTGCGAGATTTAGCCTCAGTACAATATAGCCGTAATGATATCGAAATGGGACGGGGACGTTTTCGCGTCCGGGGTGATGTCCTGGAAATCGGCCCAGCCTATGAAGATCGGATTATTCGGATTGAGTTCTTTGGTGATGAAATCGACGCCATTCGTTACGTCGATCCGGTGACGGGTGAAATTCTCCAAAGTTTACAAGCAGTGAATCTCTATCCAGCGCGTCACTTTGTGACACCAGAAGAAAGATTAGAAGAAGCATGTGATGCGATCGCTCAAGAATTAAAAGAACGTAAAGTAGAGTTAGAATCAATCGGAAAATTACTCGAAGCGCAAAGAATAGATCAGCGTACCCGCTATGACTTAGAAATGTTGCGCGAAGTCGGTTATTGCAACGGTGTAGAAAACTATTCTCGTCACCTAGCAGGAAGACAAGCAGGTGAACCACCAGAATGTTTAATTGATTATTTTCCCAAAGATTGGTTGTTAGTAATTGATGAATCTCACGTTACCGTACCTCAAATTCGGGGTATGTATAATGGCGACCAAGCTAGAAAAAAAGTCTTGATTGAGCATGGTTTCCGCTTACCTAGCGCTGCGGATAATCGACCTTTAAAAGCCGAAGAATTTTGGTCAAAAGTTAATCAGTGTGTTTTTGTTTCTGCGACTCCAGGAAATTGGGAATTAGAAATTTCCGAAGGACATATAGCCGAGCAAATCATTCGACCAACTGGCGTTCTTGACCCAGAAATTATTGTCCGTCCCACTGAAGGACAAATTGATGATTTATTAGGTGAAATTAAAGATCGAGTAGATCGTCACGAACGAGTGTTAATCACTACTTTAACTAAAAGAATGGCGGAAGATTTAACAGATTATCTACAAGAAAATAGTATTCGGGTACGGTATTTACACTCTGAAATTAACTCGATTGAAAGAATAGAAATTATCCAAAATTTACGCGATGCCAATTTTGATGTTTTGGTTGGTGTGAACTTGTTACGGGAAGGTTTAGATTTACCAGAAGTTTCTTTGGTGGCAATTTTAGATGCAGACAAAGAAGGTTTTTTACGTGCAGAACGTTCCTTAATTCAAACTATCGGGAGAGCGGCGCGTCACGTCCGAGGACAAGCGATTATGTATGCAGATAATCTCACCGATAGCATGATTAAAGCCATTGATGAAACCGAACGCCGTCGCGGAATTCAAATGGCCTATAACAAGATGCACGGAATTACACCACAGCCGATTGTGAAGAAATCGAGTAATGCGATTTTGTCTTTTTTAGAAGTTTCTCGACGGTTAAATGCTCAAGAAATAGAAACAGTTGCTCAACATCTAGATGAACTACCGTTAGAAAATATTCCACAGTTGATTACACAATTAGAAGCACAAATGAAAGAAGCAGCGAAGAAATTAGAGTTTGAGGAGGCGGCGAAGTTACGGGATAAAATTAAGCATTTGCGGGATAAATTGGTGGGACGTTAGATTATAAATTTTGAACACGGCACTTTTGTAGAGCGTCGCTTGTTGATTATTTTCTACATTCTGATAAATCCTCGCTTTGCTTCTAAAACGCCTTGGAATTTCATTCCAAGGCTTATAGCTAAAGTTTACTGAAGTAGACTAAACTGCATATTTCAGTCCACTTAAGTGGACTTAGGCTATTAGCCCGGAACTTTAGTTCTGGGCGGGATGACAACCCTAACGCCGCAACCAACAACGAACCCAACGCCACAACCGACTCAACCAAAGACAAAACCCGTGACGGGATGTAACGACAGGTGCTTATGGTTGTGAAAGTTACATTGTTAATGTATTGCCTTACATTGTGAATGCAGTCGTCAGATACAGATACATTATGTTAGCTTATTCCAGTAAAACTTTACGTTTTGCAATTATACTTTCTGTTTCCGAATCATCATAATTACTCGTACTACTGCTGTTATCATCAATTACACTGTTTTTGTAATCATGCCAAAATTGCGTCCATGCAGATGAGTTTGGCAAGATATTGTTGTGATTCTCATTTATAAAATTGGGATTGCTAGCAGAAGTCACAATATCTCTATTTGTATAGCTACGAATCCAAGGTGAAGTAATATTATCAAAACTAGAAACAGCAGTCACGCTAGTGTGATAATTTAGGCTATTAGCTTTTGTTTCTGTAACAGAACTGGTGTTTACGTTATAGTTTGCAGCTTGAGTTGTGGTATTTCCTGATGTTTCTGCGAGAATTTGACGTATTTGAGCATCACTCAAGTTGGGGTTAGCACTCAGCATCAAAGCAACTACACCCGCGACATGGGGAGTTGCCATTGATGTGCCACTATAAGATGCATACTCGTTACCTGGAAGTGTAGAGTAAATATTGACTCCAGGAGCTGTAACATAAGTAAGTTGCTTTGCTCCCGCACGGTTAGAGAAGTCTGCAAGATTTTTATTTTGATCTACTGCACCAACGGCAATTCCATATTTGTCTGCATAACGAGCAGGATAGGCTGGTTGTGAACCACCATCATTACCAGCTGCCATGACCACAATAACACCTTTGTTGCTGGCATATTCAATTGCTTTTTGGAGTATATCGCTAGAACGTCCACCACCCAAACTCAAGTTAATCACATTAGCGCCATTATCTACAGCGTAGTAAATTCCATTGGCGATCGCATTATAAGAACCTGAGCCTTCGTCATCTAAAACTTTGACTGGCATAATTTTAGAGTCATAGGCAATACCAGTCACACCATAGCCATTGTTCACTCCAGCAATAGTACCAGAGACGTGAGTACCATGACCGTTGACATCTAAAGTACTGTTGTTGTTGCCGTCAAAATTCCAACCGTAGTAATCGTCAATATAACCGTTGCCATCATCATCTTTACCGTTACCAGCAATTTCTTTGCTATTTGTCCAAATATTAGAACTCAAGTCTTGGTGATTATGATCTACGCCGGTATCCAAAACAGCCACAACTACGCCCTTACCAGTGTACCCCTTTGCCCAAGTTTCTGGTGCTTTTACCAAATCAGCACCCCAGTTATTTCCACCCAAGTCAGGAACATCAGCAAAGGTATTTTGATTGCTAGCTTTAGCTACGGCTTTAGAAGCGTTAATTAAGCCATAACCGGAAGTAGAATTATATCCTCCACTTGCTGTCTTGGTAATAGTAATTTCCCGTGCGAAAACGTTATTTGTGTTACTGATTTCTAGTACATTATCTAAAGCGTCGGCTCTATACAATATGTAGTAGTTTCCTGGCGCAAGATTGCTATCTATAGTTACATTTTGAGATTGAGAAGTATAACTACCAGCACCAATACTACCAAGCCAGTTCCAACCTAAAAGAGAGTCATCACTACTAATATTTTTGTCTTTAGAAAGATAAAAATCTGTATAGTTAAATCCAGCACTATTTTTACCTTTATTTTTTACTTGATAAGAAACTTGAATAGTGCTACCTACGTTTGCCACACTAGGAGCAAAGGCGTTTTGGATGACTAAATCTACTGCGTTTGCTTGAACAGAATTTTTCGATTTACTATTTTTTTGTCGCTGACTACTAACATCTGATTCTAAAGTATTTTCAGTTGTTTGAAAGCTACTGCGATTACTGTGACGCAAGTAATAATCATCTGGAGAACTGAAATCATTTGCTGAGTATTTAGGAGTAATATTTAGCCCGTGAACATCAAATATGTTTTGACTATGATTTTGATTGGGCATAAGTATTTTCTCCTTTGAAAAGATTTATGGCATTAAAACATCTCCCTCTTTGCCAATAATTACTATATAATAAGCAGCAAAAATGCTAGTTATTTTACAAATAATTTGGTTGTACTTTGATAATTCAAGAAATGAAAATATAAACAAAATTTTTGTATATTGAGCAACTCAAATATTGTAGCGATCGCTTGAGTATAAATGAAAAATAATTTCAATTTGACGTCAATACAGATCAGTTATGGTTATTGGTGTGGTTTCCCAATAGGAAAAGACGTTGCACTGCAACGTCTCTAAAATTTTTTATCAATCTGTACGCTGAGATTTTTACTTTTTAAAAAATATTATTAGTTGTAGCATCCCAATAGCTAAAGTTTGCTTCAATTTGATCCCAAGACAATTCGAGCATATCCGGTTTAGATGTACCGTTATTCATACCCCAGGGATTAAACAGTGTAAACATTTGGATAGAAGAATTGTAACCTACTAATGCGTAAGCATGACCAGCAATAATATTTGCATCAACCACTGTTGATTTTGTACTCATACCAATCATTTTCCCAGAATTAAAAGCATTGACTATTGAGTTAAAATTAAGCAGATTGGCGAGAGAAGTTTTAAATCCTGTAATATTTGTGAGTGCATCACTGACGTAACCACCATTACCAATACCGTTATAAGAATTGGTATTATCTTGATAAATCCACCCAGATTGGTTAAGTTGAGCGTAGGCTTTTTCAGCCAAAGCAACCCATAATTCGTTATCAGAGTTTCCGTAATAATTGCCTTGATTGGCGTAAATAAAATATCCTGCTTGATTAGTTGGTAAATATCTATCTACAGTCACATAATCAGCAATTCCATGATTGTAAAAACGCACAGTGAAAGTTTGATCACCGTTGTCAATAAACATATTCTCAATCATGCTACCTGAACGGAAAGCTGTTGCTGCTAAACCTGTGAGGAAAAAGCAGTCATTAATACTACCTTGTTTAATATCTTGATAAGTAATGCCATTTTGAAATAGAGAACCATTAGCGTATTGATAATTGTAGGAAGTTGTAGGGCGATCGCTACCCAAAAACCACTTACTAATTAAGTTCTCAATTTGAATATCGCTGCTACCTGCATACAAACTACCTAGCGTATTTCCTTGATAATTTTGATTAGCAAGGTCATAATTAACGACTTTATTCGATAAAACACGCACGTACTCTGGTATTTTTAAGAAAGAAGAATTATTAACTAGTGTACGCAAATCAGTTAATTCGCTACCGTCAACTACACTGCTATCCTTTGCTTCTCGAAGGATAGCAATCATATCGTTGCGATCAAGAACATTATCTGTAAAACGCCACCTTGCAGCCTCACGTATACCTGTATCTTGAATGTTCAAGTCAAACCAGTCTTGAGTAGCAACAGGTACAATACCAAAACTGCTTTGTAGCGTGTCTGTACTAGCACCCGATTTATCGTAGGCTTTTGCTGATAATACATAATTGCCTGCACCAAGACCAGATAAACTGTATTCAAAACTGGCGTAGCGGCTATCGTTACTATTGGCAATAAAATTTACCACATCGCCAATATCTTGCCATTCACCACCGTTTTTTTGTAACCTCAAATCTACTCGCGCTAAGTCACCAGCACCATTACCATCAAATACACTGGTGTTTTTCAGACTAACTGTTTCACCTTGTTGATAAGTAATTTTACTAGTGCTTAATTGTAATGATTGTGGTGCTTCGTTACCAGAAACTTTTAAGTTATAGTAAGTACTTTTCTTCTTATTGACTCGGTAAACTCGAATATAGTAACTGCCAGCATCTAAAGTTGCACTGATAGACTCTGCCTTTTTTTTGCTATTGTAAGAAGCTGAAATCACATAACCACTACTATTTAGCAGTTGTAAATTAGCATCAGCTGATAAACCATCAACAACCAAATTTAAGCTACTACGATTACTGAGGCTGAAACTGTAGTAATCGTTTTTATCACTCTTTCCTACCCAATCTCTAAAGGTTTGGTTAACATAATTAACGTTCAAATTTCGAGAATTAGTTAAAATGTTACCTGCATAATCTGCTGGCATAACGGTATGTTTAGAAAGTGTAAAATTAATAAATTTGAGCATTAAGAAATACCAAAACCCTTATAAACAAGGGTTTTGGTTTCGATGACATATCAAAAATTAACAGTCATACTTATATGCTGCTGTCGATTTAATGAAAATAGGTATAGAAAAATTACGTATATTTTTCAACAAATAAAATAAAAATATTCAGTAAAAATATTGTTAGTAAAGACACGAAATTTTGCGTCGTTAGATGCCGAAAGAATATTGAAAAATCCTGAATTGAGAAGTATTGGCTAGTGATGTTACTGATCTGGAAATTAAGGACAACGATAGATTAATTTCGATTAACTTGTTAGCTAGTAGACACAGAACCACGAGAAATCTTGCGAAAATGAGGATCTTATTTTTCGTGCTTCTACTTTTGGAATATTTAATAAATATATAGGTATTTGCACCGTAGATGGTTTATATTTAGCGAGAGAGTCTAACAGATATCTCTGCATCTCTACTTAAACTGATGGGTCGAGAGGCAAGTCAAGTTTACTCTCAAGTCCCAAACAGCAAAGTAGGGAAGCTGAATCAGAGGTATAGCTGGACTGCTAAATCAACGTTGTTTGTATTGTTGGTTCAACTGGTACACATAAACATTAAACTTAATATTCCAGCGATCGCATTACCTCTAGCTTAAAACCAATCATCATGTCTAAGGTTCTCGTCTCCGATCCAATTGACCAAGCAGGGATCGACATCTTATCCCAAGTCGCTACTGTTGATGTCAGAACAGGCTTAAAAGCCGAAGAATTAGTACAAATCATTGGTGAATACGATGCACTGATGATTCGTTCAGGAACCCGCGTCACCAAAGAAATCATCGAAGCTGGGACACAGCTAAAAATTATTGGTCGCGCTGGCGTCGGTGTAGATAATGTGGATGTTGCTGCTGCGACTCGTCAGGGTATTGTAGTAGTCAACTCTCCAGAAGGAAACACAATCGCTGCTGCTGAACACGCACTAGCGATGATGTTGTCTTTGTCTCGTCATATTCCCGATGCTAACGCTTCTGTAAAACGTGGCGAATGGGATCGCAAAACCTTTGTGGGTGCTGAAGTCTACAAAAAAACTATCGGGATTGTCGGTTTGGGTAAAATTGGTTCCCATGTTGCTGCTGTTGCCAAAGCAATGGGAATGAAATTGCTTGCTTATGATCCATTTATTTCCGCAGAACGAGCTGAACAACTTGGTTGTCAGCTAGTGGATATGGATTTATTGGTGCAGCAAGCAGATTATATTACCCTACATATCCCCAAAACTCCAGAAACCACCCATTTAATTAACGCCAATATGTTGGCAAAAATGAAACCCACCACCAGAATCATCAACTGCGCTCGTGGTGGCATTATTGATGAAGAAGCTCTCGCAACTGCCATTAAAGAAGGTAAAATTGGGGGTGCAGCCCTCGATGTATTCGATTCAGAACCATTGGGAGAATCGAGTTTAAGGTCTTTGGGGAAAGAAGTTATCCTGACTCCACACTTGGGTGCTTCTACAACAGAGGCGCAAGTGAATGTAGCTATTGACGTTGCTGAACAAATTCGGGATGTATTGTTAGGATTACCAGCGCGATCGGCTGTAAATATTCCGGGATTAGGTCCAGATGTCTTAGAAGAACTCAAACCCTACATGCAGTTAGCCGAGACCTTGGGTAATCTCGTCGGACAACTAGCTGGCGGGAGAGTAGAATTACTCAACGTGAGATTACAAGGCGAACTAGCAACTAACAAGAGTCAGCCGTTGGTAGTTGCATCCCTCAAAGGACTACTTTTCCAAGCACTGCGCGAACGGGTAAACTACGTTAACGCCAGCATCGAAGCCAAAGAACGGGGAATCCGTGTGATTGAAACGCGAGATGCAGCAATCAAAGACTATGCTGGTTCCATACATTTAGAAGCCACAGGTTCTTTGGGTACTCATGCTGTCACAGGTGCTTTGTTAGGTGACGGAGAAATCCGCCTGACAAACCTCGACGGTTTCCCAATTAACGTCCCCCCCAGCCATCACATGCTGTTTACTGTACACCGAGATATGCCAGGAATCATTGGTAAACTTGGTTCCCTACTAGGCAGCTTTAATGTCAATATTGCCAGTATGCAGGTAGGCCGGAAAATCGTTCGCGGTGATGCGGTGATGGTTCTCAGTCTTGATGATCCCTTACCCGATGGCATTTTGACCGAGATTACCAAAGTACCTGGAATTCGAGATGCGTATACTGTAACACTTTAAATGAGGGAATAGGGAGCGGGGAGCAGGGAAGAGGTACAAAGAGGACGCGGGGATGCGGGGACGCGGGGACACGGAGAATATTTTTGATTGATTCACCGTGTCACCACTTCACAGCGTCACCGCGTCTTTTCCCCATGCCTAATCCCCAATCCCCAATAAATCGTATGGCTAACACTTGGTGGGAATTACAAATTCTTTGTGAACCAGAACTAGAAGATAGTGTCTTTTGGCGACTGGGGAATTTTGGCTGTCGCGGTACAGCAAGCGAAAAAAAGGGAAATCGTAGTCTGGTTAGAGGTTATTTGCCCATCTTTCAAGCACAAATTTTGGATTTAGCAGCACTATCATTGTGGTTGCGCCAAGACGCCTTGTGTATGGAAGTTGCTGAACCTACTATAAATTGGCAGTTTATTGACGAACAAGATTGGGCAAGTAGCTGGAAACAATATTGGCTACCGCAAGAAATAGGCGATCGCTTTTTGATTAATCCCGCTTGGTATCCAGTTCCTGAAAATAACGATCGCTTAATTATTCGCCTCGATCCCGGTATGGCTTTTGGTACAGGGAACCATGCTACAACTCAGTTGTGTCTGGAATCCTTGGAAATGCGATTTTCCGAAGCCCCTGCTGCTTTTGTTGCCGAAACAGAACAAGCAAAAGATACGGTAATTGCGGATATTGGTTGTGGTTCTGGTATTCTTTCTATCGGAGCGTTACTACTAGGAGCCAAGCAAGTCTACGCCGTAGATACTGATCCCTTAGCAGTGCAATCAACTCAAGAAAATCTGTTAATGAATGGGATTGATGCCGAACGCTTGGTTGTGGCACAAGGTAGTGTAGATGTTGTCGAAAAACTCATTACTGCGCCAGTTGATGGTATAGTTTGCAACATACTAGCGGAAGTAATTATCGAACTAGTTCCGCAAATGAGTGCGATCGCCAAACCCAGCACTTGGGGAATCTTCAGTGGTATTTTAGTCGAACAATCGAAAGCTGTTGTGGATACTTTAGAAAAACATGGATGGGTGGTTGCTACTTTGTGGAAACGTAAAGAATGGTGTTGTTTAAATGTGCGGCGTTCTTAAACTGTAAATATGAGTAGCGATCACTCCTAATTGGAGGCTTGGTATTTCATGGTATATGTGTCCAACACCACCTCATGAATGCGTTATACCTTTAGGCGCTGTCAATCTTAGATTTACAGTATAAGATGTTTACTAAGTAGTAGGACAAAATTAATTACACACGGATTCAACCTAAAATCCTCATATAGTCTAGAAGTTAATGTGTAAATATTTCTGTCCGATTACTTATATTTCCTATCTGACCTCAGTAATCCTATCACTTACAATTATGAGTATTAGTAGCACTAGGTTGTATCTACCAAAAGTATTTTTGTATCTGAGTGTAGTATGCGGAATATCGAGTGCGATGCTCTCCGATACTGCATATTCTCAAACTAATTCTAGGGTTTATTTGAGGGTTACTGCACCTAAAGGTACGTATTTTAAAAGGGAGATGAACTGGTATAGGCAAGCACCTGACATCTACTTGGATAGCGAAAGGTGTTATGTTGGGCAAAGTCGGGAATTTCTCGTCTCATCTATTCGTCCTCCAACAAGTATGCAAGCAGTCAGAGAAAATGATTTTAACTCAAAGTTCTTCGGGAATATAGAGTATCCTGGTGCGTACTGGGAAGTGACGTTCCAAAACCCAATTAAATGTGGTGATCAACAGAATGCTGATACCGGGCCTTGGTATATTTATCGCAGGCATGTACGAATCACACAATCTCGCTAGTACATCTCATTTTTAATTTCTTGAAGACGTGAACTGCACCATAGTGCTAAATGAGTCATGAGAGGGACTGCTATTGCTTTCTCATGCTTATGAATAAACTCATTAATTTTGGCACTAAATTTAGATTTTTGTTCAAAAGAAACAAGTGGTGCATTAGCTAATGAACCTATCTCAAAAAAGAGTAAAGATTTCGATTCAAATTTATCTAATGCCTGACTATAGGCAGGGAGCATCCCACTTTTTATTTAGCGAGCAAAGATTAATCCATTAAGATAAGCACAACGATGAGCAATGACTTGAGGAACATTCTCTATTTTCCATTGTGCGCCAGAGATTTTAGTTCTACGATCAATTGTACTAATCAACAACCAATACAGCCGAGCCTTCGATTTTACCACTGCGGAGGGCGTCTAAAGCTTCGTTTGCTTCACTCAAGCCAAACAGATTGACTTCTGTGCGAATCGGAACTTGGGGTGCGAGGGCGAGAAATTCTTCTCCGTCTTGGCGAGTTAAATTAGCAACCGATCGCAATACTCTTTCTTCCCAAAGAATTTCATAGGGGAAAGCAGGAATCTCACTCATGTGAATACCAGCGCAAACTACCACACCACCTTTGGCGATCGCTCGCAAAGCAGCAGGGACTAGTTTACCTACAGGAGCAAAAATAATCGCTGCATCTAGCGGTTCTGGGGGTAATTCATCAGAACCACCCGTCCACACAGCACCCAATTGACGAGCAAATTCTTGTCCTTGAGTATCGCCAGCACGAGTAAAAGCAAAAACTTGCCGCCCATGATAACGCGCCAGTTGATTTAAAATATGGGCAGCAGAACCAAAACCATAAAAACCGAGTTTTTCTACATTATCACCAGCCATTCTGTAGGCGCGATAACCAATCAATCCACCACATAATAAAGGTGCGGCTTGTAAATCGGGATAACCTTCAGGAATAAAAAAGCAAAAGCGGTGATCAGCGACGGTATACTCAGCATAACCGCCATCTAGGTTGTAACCAGTGAACTGGGCATAATCGCAAAGGTTTTCCCGTCCCGAAACACAGTAGCGACAGTGACCGCAAGTATAACCTAACCAGGGAACACCAACGCGATCGCCTAGCTGAAATTTTTCTACCCTTTCTCCTACTGCTTCTACAATACCGACAATTTGATGCCCAGGTATTAAAGGTAGTTTTGGGTGTGTCAGTTCCCCATCGACAATATGTAAATCTGTACGACAGACAGCACAAGCATGAACACGAATCAGTACTTGTTCTGGATTCGGTTTCGGTACAGGTAAGTCAACTAATCGCAGAGGTTGATGTGGCGCTTCCAACAGCATTGCACGCATAAGCATAAATCACTCGTCCATTTCTTTTAATGTAGCGAGTGCTGAAGGTGACAACCGACTGAGATAACGGAATATCCAATATTTAAATATAGTATCTAATATCACGGGAAAAGTAGCAATAAATAAAAATATGGCATTTCTGTTAGCTGGTAATCCTAAATGTGCTGCAACTCCTTCTAGAATCACCTCCCAACCATGGGGTGAGTGAAACCCGACGAATATATCTGTAAATAAAATAATTAAAAAAGCCTTGGCACTATCGCTCAGACCATAGATCATGTCATCTATAAATGACTTCACAATTACAATTTCTCGTTTGCTTGTAGCTATGACAAAAGCAAAAGCAATAAGTGAAACCAGGTTTGCAAACACATTACTAATAGCATTCTGACTTTCCTGGCGAAAATTTTCTGCAATTTCTTTGGCTTTCTCTTTCACTTTTACTTCGACAACTTCTGGAGAAATTGGCGGAGATTTACGCAACAAACTTTCAAATCTGAGTTGTTTTTCATAAAATTTAAGTTCTTGAAGGGCTTTTTCTTCCATCTCTTCATTGAGGAAAATTTGAGGTGTATTTTCACCTCGCACACGTCCGACAATCGGACTGATCAATAATTGCTTAGATAAATATTGAGTTAACAGTGGGACAACAATCAGCATGATTAAAAATCGGATTGCGATTCTTGTCCTATTTCTCGAAATTTGAAAATTTCTAATATACTGTTCTTCGGCTTGGGGAGAAAAATCAGATTTAATTTTATTAAATGTTCTACCAAGTGAGCGTGGTAAAAATCCTGTTTTTTGAGAGGCTGGTGTCACTCTCATTTCATTTATTTTAGATGAATCTGATTTTTGACTGTGGTCATCATTATTATTTTTCATTATTAGATTTAATTAAATAGACTAATTTACTATACCCTTCCTAAATCATTCGTGAACCACAAGATCCCCGACTTCTCTAAGAAGTCGGGGATCTGAGCTTTGCGATTCTCACAAATCATATAGAATTGCTATATTTTGCAGCAATTAATAAAATCAATATTCCCTTTACCAATTGGGATAATCTCATAAATCAATCGTAATTATCACGATACACTTGGGTCATCATCAGGTTTAAGCTTGCGTAAAATCTCTTGAATTCGTTGTACTCTTTGTGGTCGATTTTGGGATTTAAAAACACTCAAAGCTTTTTCTAAAGATGCGATCGCTTCATCTTTTTTACCTGATTCCCACTGTGCTTGAGCCAAATTAGTCAGCGCATCACCATAATTGGGATTAATTTCAAGTGCTTTATTATATTCTGCGATCGCTTCATTCCATTGTTCTTGACTGGCAAACACAAGCCCCATACCATTGTACGCAAGAGCGTATTTAGAATCTAAACGAATTGCTTCTTGATATTGTTTAATTGCTTCGTCTTTTTTCTCTTGACGAAACAGAACATTTCCTAACTGAAAATATCCAAAAGCATCTTTAGGATACTTCTTGATCAATTTTCGCAAATTCTCTTCCGCACCAGCAAAATTACCTTGGTTCAATAAAGTATTTGCTATTTGAATAAGTTGCGATCGCTCTGTCTGTCCACTATCACCGCCAGGAAATTGTGCTAGTCTTTGTTCCTGGGTGTGTTGTTTAGGATTACCAGGATAGCGTACCTGTGCAGAAACAAAGTGCGATGTATTTGTGACGATCAAAATACCCAGACTCAAGTAACAAGCAGTTTGACCTAATCTCGATTTGAAAGGATTTTTTGGCTTCATCACGCAGTAATTTTTGATTACTTGGGATTAATATCTATATACAATAAATATTTTAACCATTTTTAAATCTTTACTCTTCTCTCTGCGCTCTCTGCGCCTCTGTGGTTAAATAAATTACTTTATAACCGCAGATACACAAAGAGCGCAGAGTAAAAACAAGGGTGTGTCATACTTCAGTTAACACACCTCTGAGCCTTACTAAGCGCCTTGGCGTAGCTTATCTAACACGCTTCTATCTTCTAATGTAGAAGTATCACCTGATACTTCTTGTCCGGCAGCTAGATTTCTTAATAAGCGGCGCATAATCTTACCAGAACGAGTTTTGGGTAATGCATCTGTAAAACGAATTTCTCCAGGACGAGCGATCGCACCAATTTCACTGACGACGTGTTTTTTCAATTCTTGATTCAGTTCTTCACTAGGGGTTTTACCGCCTTCTAAAGTCACAAAAGCTACAATATCTTCACCTTTGAGTTCATCTGGTTTACCTACCACTGCTGCTTCAGCTACCGCCGGATGAGAAACTAAAGCCGATTCGATTTCCATTGTTCCCAGACGATGTCCTGATACATTAATCACATCATCCACTCGACCCATCACCCAGAAGTAGCCGTCTTCATCTCGTCTCGCACCATCGCCTGCAAAATAAATGTACTTCCCGTCTTTGGGCGCAATGTGTTCCCAATAAGTCCGACGGAAGCGCTCTGGGTCGCCGTATACTGTTCGCATCATTCCCGGCCAAGGATAGCGAACTGCCAAATAACCACCTTCGTTGTCGCCAACGGAATTACCTTCCAAATCTACCACATCGGCAAGAATCCCAGGGAAAGGAAGAGTTGCTGAACCTGGTTTAGTGGGAATTGCTCCTGGAAGCGGTGTAATCATAATTCCACCAGTTTCAGTTTGCCACCATGTATCAACAATTGGACAGCGATCGCCACCAATCACTCTGTGATACCACATCCAAGCTTCGGGGTTAATTGGTTCGCCAACGGTTCCCAACAAACGCAGAGAAGATAAATTCCTAGCTTTGGGTAAATGTTCACCCATTTTGATAAAAGCACGAATCGCTGTGGGTGCGGTATAAAAAACTGTCACACCATACTTTTCAATGACGTCCCACATACAACCAGGATTAGAAGCACGGGGCGCACCTTCATACATTACCGTAGTTGCGCCATTGGAAAGCGGCCCATAAACAATGTAGCTATGTCCCGTAATCCAACCGACATCGGCAGTACACCAATACACATCGGTATCTTGCAAATCAAAAATCCATTTGGTCGTCATGTGAGTATACAAATTGTATCCACCAGTTGTATGCACAACGCCTTTTGGTTTGCCGGTACTACCAGAAGTATAGAGAATAAACAGCATATCTTCGCTGTCCATTGGTTCGGCGGGACAATCTGCGCTCACACCCCTTTGTAAATCATGCCACCAATGGTCGCGTCCAGGTTCCATATTAGTTTTTTGATTGGTACGCTGGACAACCAAGACGTTTTGCACAGTCGAAACTGTACCATCTGCCAAAGCTTTATCTACCTGTTCCTTAAGAGGAACGATCGCATCTTTACGCCAACCACCATCAGCAGTGATCACTAATTTGGCTTGGGCGTCAATTAATCGATCTCGTAAAGCTTCCGCACTAAAACCACCAAAGATCACACTGTGGGGTGCGCCAATTCTCGCACAGGCTAACATGGCGATCGCAGCTTCGGGTATCATCGGCATATAAATACCAATGCGATCGCCTTTGTGCACTCCCAATTGTTTCAGCACATTAGCAAATTGACAAACTTCCCGATGTAGCTGGGCGTAGGTAAGGGTGCGTGAGTCCCCTGGTTCTCCTTCCCAAATAATCGCGGCTTTATTTTTGCGCCAAGTAGTTAGATGTCTGTCAAGACAGTTGTAAGAAATGTTTATTTTACCGTTAACAAACCACTTCGCAAACGGTGGTTGCCAATCTAACACTTGATCCCACTTTGCAAACCAGTCTAATTCTTGTTCTGCCAATTCTGCCCAAAATTGTTCGGGATTGGCTTTGGCTTTTTCGTAAAGATGCTGATATTCTTGCAGGCTTTTAATATGGGCGTTTTGGGAAAATTCTGGGTTAGGTGAGAATAAACGTTTTTCTTGGAGGATTGATTCTATCGTTGGTTGAGACATAATCGCTTTAATGGTGTTCTGCAAACTATTTTGTATGCAGATTTACACAAGTGTTTTAACTTTTCATTAAGATTAAAGAAAAATATAAGGATAAATAGAAAAAAGTGTAGGGGTGTAAGCAGTCTGGATATGCAAACTGGCTAAAATAAACATAAATCAAGGGGTACTGCTTATGTCTAGGCAAATATCCCATTTATGATGTAATTTGTCACGAAAAGCATGATTAAGCGCCTAAGCACCATGTTATCCGATGGGTTAGGCTGAAGCCATAACGCGGCCCAGATCCCCGACTTTTTTAAAAAGTCGGGGATCTGAAAACCTGCGACTCGTCTCTACTCTTCCCGCAACGACTCAAGATATTGAGGATCAGCAATCCCCCGCAGGATAGCGTAGATAATCATAGACTGTTCCAAATTTAACTGCTCCCACAGTATATTCTCATCTCGCTCGCCGGCTAAGATACGACGGATGGCAGCAGCAAAGAGATTTTGCGAACCTTCTGCGGCATTCTCCAACGCAGTTTCTAGCTGTTCCCTGATTTCTGCATTATCCACAGCAGCAACTACCCATGCAATCAACTCTCCATATTGCCGCAACTCATACTGTGTCCCCGCAAACGCCGCTTTTGCTTGCCTTGCTTGGCGACGATATTCTTTAGCTTGGGTGCTGTCGCCCTGCTTGTCGGCAATATCTACCAAAATTGCGTAGGTTGACCAAATATTAGCCGCAGCCGGGTCTAAAGTTTTCCTGATCGCTAATGCTTCTTCTGCCAATTGTCGGGCTTCGCTGAGGCGGTGGGGTTGGTTTTGTAGTAGGTTAGCGAGGTTATTTAATATTAGAGATGTACTTGCTCGATCTTCTAATTTTTGAAATTGCTTCAAAGCCTTACGAAACCAAGCCTCTGCCTCTCCCAGTTTGCCAACAAAGTGATTGAGGTTGCCTAATTGACCCCAAGTACTTGCTGCATCTGCCAGATTTCCAAGAGATTCTTTAATTTGTGCTGATGTTCGGTAGGCATCTTCCGCAGCGTCCCCCTGCTTGCTTTCTTCATACACTATACCCAGTTGATGCCAAACCACAGCTTCTTTTGCTGGTTCATTGAGTTGCTGTAACGTAGTCAGTCCTTTGAGGTAACGCTGTTCTGCTTCTGGGAGGTTGCCTTGTTCCAGGGCTAGTGTGCCGAGTTGCAAATTTAATACCGCAGCCCCATGAAAGTGTCCTATTTCTGTGCAAATAGCTAATCCTGCTTCATAAGCAATGCGTGCCTGATCATAATTCCCCATATCCGTCAACGCATCTGCCAATTCACTCTGCAACACTCCCATCAGTTGCTTGACATTATCAGACTGTTCCAACTGCTGCGCCACTGCCAACCCCTGACGGCAAATTTCTGCTGCTTGTGCTGTTTGTTTTTGCCGCTTCAAGCACCGCCCCAGTATACCCAAAGTAACACAGTATTTGTAGCTCGGTTGTTCACCCAGCCCTGCCAGTATCTCACCAAATACCAGTGCTGCTTCCCGATAGCGACCAGCATTGAATAATTGGTCGCCTGAACTTGTACGCCTGAGATACCATTTATCAGAACCGATTTCCCCTGTCAACTGGGCAATCCGTTGATTTAGTAAGCTGCGATCGCGGTTAAGTCCAAAGTAGCCAAGAAACAAGTTTACTTCACCAACAAAGTCTACTGCCCATTCTGTACCTGCATTCAACGCGCCATCAACTG
Organism: Fischerella muscicola SAG 1427-1 = PCC 73103; assembly: GCF_000317245.1. GTDB lineage: Bacteria > Cyanobacteriota > Cyanobacteriia > Cyanobacteriales > Nostocaceae > Pelatocladus > Pelatocladus muscicola_A. The sequence continues at coordinate 1,930 of NZ_AJLJ01000373.1, read as the reverse complement.
CATAAAGTAAATTCGGTAATTCCTGTTGAGCAATGGCACGAACTCCACGAGTATTTTTCCTATCTTCAAAATACAAATAGTCAGACAGTTGATAATATTCCTGTTGATAACGGGCAAGCAGTTCTGTCTGTGCTTCTGGGGATAAGCGTGGCCACAAGGCAGGGGCTAAGGTGGGGTGAAATTTGATAAAAGGCACAGCAACATCAGTCAGATATTCAGGCTGAATTAAACCAGTAGTTTCCAATGCTGGGCGCAGAATTTGCCACTGTGATTCAGAAATTTCTGTAATTTCCAGCAACATATTCTCAAGTGCCCCGCCCTGAAACACGCCCAACCGAGGCAACAATTCCATCGCCTCAGCGTCCAACCGTTCCAAAGATAAATTCAACGATGCCAATAGGGGATTATCTGGTGTTTGAGCAATTAATGCTTCTAAGCGTTGTCCCAACTCAGCCGAACGGCGGGTTTTCAACTGTCTTGCTAACAAACCAATAGACAGGGGATGAAACTTCACCTGTTGAAATAATTCCAACAACACCTCGCGTTTGGGTGGTTCAAATCGTGGTGCTGGGGGCAGTTTGATTAAACTCTGGAAATATGCCAGGGCATCTTCTCGCCCTAAACCCCCCAAAGATAAACAAATATGTTTGCGACTGCCTGCTGTGGGATAATCAGGATGGTGAAAATCTGGTGTGCGAGTGGTGAGTAACACGCGACATTCCCCGACCTCTGACCATTTTTTTGCTTCGGTTAACAGTTCCCGTAAACTTTCTGGGGGCAAGGTTTCCAAGTTATCCAAAATTAACAAAGTGGCTTGGTTCCGCAATGCTTGAGTTGCTGCTTTGGCATCAATTAAACTCTGCTCTAACACTGTCGCCAGGGTACTGACTGCCAACCCTATCGCATCTACACCACCAAACGCAGCATAATCAACAAAACAGACTTTCTCAAACATCCCCGTGCGGTGTAACCAGCGTCCTGCTTCTTGGACAAGATAAGTTTTTCCCTGACCGCCAAAACCCGAAACCGTGAGGCGGCGCGTTCCCTGCACAAACCACGATTCTATTTGCCACAATTGGCGACTGCGACCAAAAAACCCGGCTTCTTGTAAATCTGGCAAGTTTCCCCATTGTAATTCTTCGCCGCTTTCCTGATTCTGCAAGCCTTTGTGCAATAACGGTGTATCCCCAGCCCCTTGATACAAGGCTGGTAAAAACCAATCTTGCAATTTTAACTTTACCCGTTCCTCGCCCCGTTGCCGTTCTCCCCGTTCTTGGTTGAGATACAAGTCTCGCCGCGCATTATCCAACGCCTCACCCATACCTGCACCAGACACCAAATGCTGATAAAATTTAGCAAACAGTTGATGGGTAGTTGTCACTAATACCGAATAAGTCATTGCCAAGACGGTGGGAATACCCGCATGAGTTAACCTAGCGGCGACACAACCCATTGCATCTTCTCCATCTTCACCAGCGATCGCCCCCGATTGACAAGCAGACAAGACAATTAACCCCACTTTTTGCCGATTTAGCATATCGCCCAAGGTTTCGGCAGTAATCAGGGCCATTTTCCCTTCTTGATCCTCAAATAACAAGTAACCAATATTGCCACCGTTCTCATTTGCGCCTTTGGTTACTCCGGTCGGATCACTAGATTTAGCCTGTGCGTGAAAACGCCCATCAGGATCAAATACCCCATGTCCATCAAAATGTACAATATCAACAGGGGGTTGGTCTGAGTCTTCTAACCGCGCAACCAAATTATCCAATGTCGCTGGACGCAAAAACTCCACCTCAACCCGTCCTTTAGCAGCTTGTTGAATCGCATCCAACACAGCCCTTGCTTCCCCACGGGGGTCAATGAATCCCGCACCACTAGGACGACTGACTACAAACAGTAACCGCAAACTATCTTTGACTTGCACTTT
>NZ_AJLJ01000372.1 GCF_000317245.1 Fischerella muscicola SAG 1427-1 = PCC 73103 | reverse complement strand
CTTTAAACGGTCTGCGTCCACCCCCCGCACCAGCCAAACGCCGCCGAATCGAAATTCGGGGATTTTCATGAAATAAATAAGTGCCTTGTGGGTCACGCAACAATTCCCAAGGCAGTGATAAGATTGTCGGATGACTGGCGCTGATTGTTAATAAGCGTCCTGGTTGATTTTGGTCTTGGAAATCATTAAACAGTCTTTGAGCAGTGCGATGCTGGAAAACAGCATCAAATAAATCTTCGCCCCATTGCCGCAATTTCTCAGCAATCCGTTCTGCCCGTTGATCATCTACATCCGTAGTATAATGCGTCGCATAGATTTCCAAATACCAACGAATATCTTCTCTGTCTTCCTTGCTCAGTGGTGAAGTGAAAGCTAGGGTATCAGTCTCTTGGTCATCAAATCTGACAATAACTTGATTATTTTTCGGGAAGCGGAGGTTTAATTCCATAGCCGATTGCTTGGGGTCTGGGTGTGGGAGTTATCTTTAGTATAAATACAAGCTCTTGAGTAGGGATTCCAGAGGGAAGGAAATCGGGGATTGATTTGGCAGTAAACTTATCAAAATTAAGAGAGTCAGATCCCCGACTTCTTGAAGAAGTCGGGGATATTGTATTGTGTTAGGCGATTTTGAGGAGAAGCGATCGCCACAATTTGTCACTTCATCAAAATAACATCAAAAAAACATATAAGCTCGATTCTAGTAAGCAAAAAGCCTTTTCACCTACTAGAAATGCCATTTCACCTTCTCATTTCAGTAAATCACGTACTGAAAATGTCATTTTACCTACTAAAAATGCCATTTTACCTT
>NZ_AJLJ01000371.1 GCF_000317245.1 Fischerella muscicola SAG 1427-1 = PCC 73103 | reverse complement strand
CTCATTTCAGTAGATTACGCACTCATTTCGGTAAATTACGCACTCAAAATGGCATTTTACTTTCTCATTTGAGTAAATTACGCACTCAAAATACCATTTTGCTTTCTTGATATGCTTGAATACTTTCTCATTTGAGTAATTCACTTACTCATGAGAGCGATCGCATTTGGTGTTTTGGTGTCTTGGTGTTTAAAATTAAGATTTATTTTTCACCACATAGACAAGGCAGTGCGGTGGACGGGTTTCCCGGCATAAAGCACCTGCCGCGCGCTAGCGGCTCTTACCCTTTGGGAACCCCTTCGGGGAACAGAAGCCACTTTGTGTCTACTGTTCCGGTAGACACAAAGAACACTATGCTTTAAAGATTAGACATTGCCAGAGAATCCCAGGGCTACTAGTACTCTGTCTCATTAGTTCTGAGAGGTTATAGATCCCCGACTTCTTTAAGAAGTCGGGGATCTGAACACCCACGACCCATCAAAATTAATGGGACAGACCACTAGTAGTCCACCACATTGATTTTGATAGGCTGGCCAGATCCCCGACTTTTTAAAAAGTCGGGGATCTAACCCCTCGCAACCTGTCAAAACTTATGTGGTTGAGTACTAGAGCGATCGCAAATTTGTCTATTACTTATATGGGTATTCTAAATAAGTGATAAAAATTAAGAAAGCCAGAACCCTGACTTTTTAAAAAAGCCAGGGTTCTTGTTATTTATGAAAAAAATCTTGCTTATTTTTCAATAAAAAACTTAGCTATCTTGCTTATTTATTTGCTCAAGTTCATCTAATGCTTTTTGAATAGCTTGGCGACAAAATTCTCGTGCGTCGTCAACTTGGTTCAATCTCTGTTTCATTGTTTTTGTAATACGTAATGTCCATTGTTCAGTTAATGGTTCTTCTCTGTCAGTAACGAATTTCTTGAGATTTTCAGGAGTTCCTTTAGGGTTAGGCATTTTTGTAAAGTTTTCGGTTTAAGCTTGATTCACTCAGGTTCATGTGATTAAATATTGATAGGTGGTTGTAGCGACTTGCCGGAAGTACAACCACCTGTCCCAATAAACTAATGAGACAACACTATGTTATCAAGAGAATACTTGGAAAAACTGGAGCTAGAAGAATTACAATCACTAGGCAAAGCCTATGGTGTCCAACCGATTGGGAATTACGTTAAGCGAGAAGCTTGGATAAATGTTTTAGCCAACTTCCCTTACAAGGCAATTGATCAGATGCAAGAGGGTATAGGATTACACAGTCCAGGAATGAATGCTTATTTTCTGCTGGCTAGTGTGCTAGATATGCTTGGAGAAGCAACAGATAGTCAAATGGCGCTAATTCGAGCAACTCGCAAAGATGAATGGTTAGTAGATGAGCAATGGCAATTCTACCAACACAAGCTGAATGAGCTTTATACGATAAAGACTATGTTGCAACAGATAGTTAAGATGCTTGCTGGTTAGAGGATGTTTGAATTGTAAAAATTGATAGTCCAGATCCCCGACTTTTCTAAAAAGTCGGGGATCTTCCTTTTTCGCAAATGATTTAGGAATGCAATATTGGGTTGACTATTCTTGTTTTCTTTTCAATTACTTGATTGTGTTGCATATCTTCTGAGTAAAGAATGCTGCAATCACAAATTAACGCTGTTTTCATAAGTAGCTTGTAGAACTTTGTACATAAATTTACTTCAGGATTTGATATTAGGAATTTTGGATTGTAGAGACGCGATATTATTCGCCTCTCTACAATCATGTTAAACAACCGTCGCCTCTACAACTGCACCCTGCATTTTCTCAAACGCATCAACTAGGGTTTGCAATTGTTGATCTGCTTTGAAGACTCCTAAACCACGTACTGTGATTTTTCCTGGTGAATAAACAAAACGAGATTTGAGATTTTCGGTTAAGTTCTCTGCTAATAAATTCCAAGCAGGTTCTTCCATTGGTGTCTCTAAAACTATGTGTTGTTTTGCTTCTGGTTTAATCCGGCTAAAGCCTAATTTTTTAGCTAATCGTTTCAATTCCATGACTCGCAATAGTTGATTTGCAGGTTTGGGAATTGCACCGTAGCGATCGCTCCATTCGGCAGCAATTTGTGTGAGTTCTTCTTGAGATTTAGCAGCAGCTACCGCACGATAAGCGCTCATCTTTTGATCAATATCGGGAATATAATCAGCAGGAATAAAGGCTGTGAGGTTGAGATCGATTTGAGTGTCTTCAACTTTGGGTATTTCTTGTCCCCGGATTTCTCGAATTGCTTCTTCTAACATTTCCATGTATAAATCGAAGCCGATCACTTCCATTTGTCCAGATTGTTCTGCACCCAATAAGTTACCAACACCGCGAATTTCCATATCCCGCATGGCTAATTGATACCCGGAACCTAACTGTGTAAATTCTTGGATGGCTCGTAATCGCTGGCGGGCAGCATCAGATAATGTGCGTTGTTTCGGGTAAAATAACCAAGCGTGAGCCTGAATCCCTGCGCGTCCTACCCGTCCCCGCAATTGATACAACTGTGCTAAACCAAAACGATGAGCATCTTCAATTAAAATTGTGTTGACGCGGGGAATATCTAAACCAGATTCAATAATTGTGGTACAAACCAAAATATCTGCTTCCGCATTGCTGAAGGAAAGCATGATCGATTCTAATTCGCCTGCTTCCATTTGTCCGTGAGCGATCGCAATTCTCGCTCCTGGAATCATTTCCCGCAACCCATCTGTTGTTTCTTCGATACCTTCAATCCGGGGTACAACATAAAATACTTGTCCACCTCTGTCGAGTTCTTGGCGAATCGCACTACGAACTGTTTCAGGGTTTATAGGTGCGAGATGAGTTTTGATTGGACGACGGGATGGTGGCGGTGTAGCAATCAAACTCATTTCCCGGATACCTGATAAAGACATATACAAGGTGCGGGGAATGGGTGTGGCTGAGAGAGTCAACACATCAACCAAAGTTTTCAAGGTTTTAATTTTTTCTTTTTGATTTACCCCAAACCGTTGTTCTTCATCTACCACCAACATTCCCAAGTCTTTGAAGTGTACATCTTTACCTAATAATTGGTGCGTACCTACAACCACATCTAATTCACCGCTTGCTAGGCGTTTTTGAATATCGCGGCGTTCTTGGGGAGTACGGAAGCGGTTAAGTAAACCAATGTTAATCGGGTAAGGGGCAAACCGTTCTTTGAGAGTGTGATAATGTTGCTGCGTTAAGATAGTAGTAGGCGCAAGGAGTGCTACTTGTTTTCCGGCGGTGACTGCTTTAAAAATAGCGCGGATAGCCACCTCAGTTTTACCGAAACCAACATCGCCACATACTAAGCGATCCATGGGACGATCGCTTTCCATGTCTCGTTTCACATCTTGCACAGCTTTTAGCTGGTCGGTTGTGGGTTGGTAGGGGAACGAATCTTCTAGTTCCTGTTGCCAAGGCATATCTACCGGATAGGCAAAACCTTTTTGTTGCGATCGCGCGGCATATAATTTCAGCAGATCTACCGCCAATTTCTTGATGGCTTTGCGGACTTTGTTCTTGGTGTTTTCCCAAGCCTTACCAGTCATTTTATTTAGTTCTGGTGGCTTGTCGCTGGTGGTGCGAAGACGTGACAAAGCATTCACTTGATCGGCTGCTACCCGCAGCAAACCATCTGCATATTGCACGACTAGATAATCACGGGTTTCGTTGTTAACTGTGAGACTTTCTAGCTTGAGGAATTTACCGACGCCGTGGTTTCTGTGAACTACATAATCACCAGGACGTAATTTGTTGGGGTCTACTTGCTTAGAAGCAGCTTTACGACGTTTGCGGACATAACCGAAAGTTGCCAGGGTATGCTGTCCGTAAAATTCGCGGTCAGTAACAACTACAGTCCGAAAAGTCGGCAGAATAAAACCTTCTAATTCTGCCAAACCGGAATATTTGAGAGCAACTGGTACGTGATTAATTTGTAACTTGTCAATCGCCTGGAAATCGCGGGGATTAGGGATAAACTGAGCAGGACAATCGTGTTCTTGCAACAGCGAGACAGAACGGCTGGGTTGTGCCGAAATTAACCAAACTGAGAAATTGCGATCGCGTTCTTGTCTGAGTGTTTCGGCAATTTTGGCATAAGCGTGCGGCGTCGTTGCTAGTCCACGACTGGCAAGATTTATACCTTGATTTTCTTCAGCAATTTCTGATAAATATACTTTTTTAAATGCTTGAGAAGCAGCCAAACAATCATCAAACCAACAATGAATTTTTGGTAAGGCAATTAAAGCTGCTTCTAAGGCGCGATCCCCTTCGTCTTCATCTGCTCCCTGGCTGCCTAAAAGTAACCATTGTTCCTCAGCATTTTCCACCCAGCGATCGCTATGAGCATGACACTGTTCTGGCTCATCAATGGCAACAAGTGTATTTGCGGGTAAATAATCTAACAATGAAGCTGGTTGTGTAAAAGCTAACCCTAAAAACCGACGGCTACCTTCAAAAGATGTCCCGGCTTCAAACTGTTCTTTTTCGACTGCGGAAAGATAAGTTTTGACATTTTCTAGCCTTTCCCCGCTCAAAGCAGCCATTACCACAGGTGCAAAGCTAGTCGGAGTCAGAATTAATTGGTCAATTTTATCTAAAGCTGAACGTTGAGTTGTAGGGTCAAATTCTCGAATTTGCTCAATTTCATCACCAAACCACTCTAAGCGGACTGGCAATTCAGAAGACACAGGGAACACGTCAACAATATCACCACGCCGACTCCACTGTCCCTCTGTTTCTACCAAAGCAACCCGTTCGTACCCCAGACTAGCTAGTTTTTCACTAAAACTATTTAAATCCAACTCCATCCCTTGTTTGAGGGTGAGACAGAAAGGAGCAAATGCTTTTGGTGGTGGTAGGTGGGGTTGTAAAGCAGCGTGGGTGGCGATGATTGCGAACTTAGGAGATGGGGACAAGGGGGACAAGGGGGACAAGGGGGAATTTTTTTCTTGTCTCCACCCTCTTCCTTGTTTTCCCCTTCTCCCTTGTCTCCCCCCTCTCCCTTGTCTCCTCCTTTCCCTTGACTCTTAACCAAATCTGCCAAAACTTGCATTTGTCCCCAAGTCATTTCGGTTTCGGGGTCAAAAGGTTCGTAGGGGGATGCTTCGGATGTTGGGTAAAAATGTATAGTTTGCCATCCCATCGCCTCCAGTTGTGCTGTCCAGCGTCCGGCTTCCTCCAGAGTGGCACAGACCACAAACAAATTCTGTTCCTGAGTTTGAGCTAAAGCCGAAGCTACCAAGCCTTTTGGTAAGCGAGGGAGGCCATTTAAATGTAAATCTTGTTGCCGATTTAGCTTGGAGATAAATTCTGTGGTGAGCGGCGATCGCCCCAAAGCGCGCACAATGGAAGAAAATGCCATAACTTTTTAAACAAGTGGGAGTCGTTCTGACCAGCAATGCACAATCATAGCGTTTACTTTTACTATTTTAGAAATGTCAACGAGAATATCAGTCCCTAGTACAATTACAACTGAACAATAGCTAATATACGGAAACAGTCTTCTTTTATGACTAATCACTCATGAATAATAAGTAAGTTGACAGAAATAAACATAGCTACGTTACGAAAAGTAAACATGCACCAAACCCTTACCAATGACAAATGACATAGGACAAATGACTATTGTACAGACGCATAGACGCTTGTAAGAGCGGCTTCTCGTAAGAGTATAATCGCGTCTCTACTTAGCTTTATTTGTGCCAACTTACTTACAATAGTTTTTTGTTATTAACTATTGACAATTGACTCTTAACTTAACCAAGTAAAGCTAAGTAAGTGTTAAATGCCAAGTACTGATTTAAATTAAATTTAAGTGTGGTTGCCGATAGCATCGGCAATTTTAAATAATGTCACCAACTGCGGAAATTCTACTTGTTTTATTACTAATCTTTGCCAACGCCCTATTTGTCATGTCAGAGTTGGCGATCGTCTCAGCTCGAAAAGTGCGCCTTCAACAGATGGCCGAACGGGGAGATCAAAAGGCTCGCGTTGCCTTGGAACTCGCATCCTCTCCCAATCAATTCTTGGCTACTGTCCAAGTAGGGATCACTCTGCTAGCAATTTTATCAGGTGCTTTTGGTGAATCAGTCATATCCAAAAGACTAGTTCCTATTTTTAGTTCTATCCCTTTTTTGGCATCCTATAAAGATGCCACAGCTTCCGTCACAGCGGTTTTAATTATCACCTATCTGACGTTAATTATTGGTGAGTTGGTTCCCAAGCGAGTTGCATTAAATCACCCAGAACCAATTGCCTCCATAGTTGCTATTCCTATGAAGTTACTGGCAACAATTGGCTCACCAATAGTTCATTTACTCAGCATATCTACAGATGCAGTCTTACGAATTTTAGGTATTAGACCGTCAACAGAACCACAAGTCACAGAAGAAGAAATAAGAGTCTTAATCGAGCAAGGTACAGAAGAAGGAACCTTTGAGGAAGCCGAACAAGATATGGTCGAGCGAGTATTTCGTTTAGGCGATCGCCCTGTCAGTTCGTTTATGACGCCCCGTCCTGATATTGTCTGGTTAGACTTAGATGATTCTGCTACAGAAAATCGTCAAAAGGTGATTGAAAATGGTTATTCTCGGTATCCGGTTTGTCAGGGAGGATTAGACAATGTTCTCGGTATAATTGCTGTGACTGATTTATTAGCTCGGAGTTTGTGTGGAGAACAGCTAGATTTAACAGTCGGATTGCGAAAGGCTGAATTTGTACCAGAAAGCACCCGTGGCTTAAAGCTTTTAGAATTATTTAAACAAACTGCAACTCACATGGCGTTGGTAGTAGATGAATATGGTGTAATTCAAGGATTAGTCACTCTTAACGACGTGATGATTGAAATTGTTGGTGATGTTCCTACAGCCGATGAACTAGAAAATCCCCAAGCTGTGCAACGGGAAGATGGTTCTTGGTTATTAGATGGAATGTTATCTGTAGAAGAATTTTTTGAAATGTTCGATCTTGAGGAATATCTCAGAATCCATCAACGCAATTATCAAACATTAGGTGGTTTTGTGATTACCCATCTAGGCCGAATTCCCGCAGCAGCAGATCACTTTGAATGGCAAGGAATGCGTTTTGAAGTCATGGACATGGACGGGAACCGCGTTGATAAAATCTTGGTGATCCCAAAACAGATGCAAGCAGCTGATCGGAAAGAAGATTAGACTTTGGGAGAGAAGGGAGACATGGGAGACAAGGGGGACAAAACAAGTCAAAAGTCAAAAGTCAAAAGTCAAAATTAAGAACTTTTGATTTTTGCCCAATCCCCAATCCCCGATCTCCGATCCCCATTTTCACGCTGTTTTAAAAAATCTAATAATCTCACGAACATGATCGAGAAATTGTCCGTCGGTAGAAAGTTGAGCGATCGCAGCTCTTGCTTCTCTTGCTAAACGTTCGTGTTCTGTTTGATTTGTGGCACGCAATTCTTCTAAGTTGGCAGAAATGCGAGCTAATTCTTTGCGTGTTTCTTCTGAGTAACGTTGCTGATTGGCTACTATAGAATAAGAATTTTCGGGATCTAGTTGTTCTTCTACACGCTTCATCCTGTCTTCCATCCCATCAAAGCGGTTGCGGAGTTCAACAATATCTTGACGGGGATACTTCCATTCATTACCAATCGAAGTTAAGCGTGTATATAAATATTCATAAGCACTGATCGCTGGACGTAAACCTGTTAAGAGTAAAGCCGCACCAGAACCAAAGTATCCAACAGCACTAATACCTTTGACAGCAAGAATATAAAGACCAATAGCTGAAATTAAGTGTAAAGCAATGGCAATTAAGAGCGATCGCTTTGCCAAACTCTTGACATAACTAACTTGTTTTTCATCAACAGGGATTTCTTTTTCTGTGGATTGTTCTGCTTCTGCTAATACTTCTTTAGCTTTGAAATAGACATTCCAAGGTACTGTCACAATCACTAATAACCACCAAAAACTTGCACCCCCAATCACCCAATCCAAAAAGTTGCCAGAAGGTACATGAAACCATTGGAATATACTAAAAATTAGCAATACGGAAACTACAATTCCAATACTGGAACTGAGAAAAAAGTTAAAATACATTATCCTTTAGCTCCCATGAAGGTTTTTCCATCATGGCTTTGGATTAACACAGAAGCGTAAAAGCTTGTGATGGTTTTCAGAGCTACACACAATCTTGGGGATTGGGTATGGAGAAATCGTTGGTATTACCAATTATCAATTACAGCATTTCATTAATTCGTAGCGAATAAAATTAAGTTACTTTTCGGCTAATATATTAAATTTTTGAATAAAACTAGGGTAATCCGTAGATATTTGCAGAATTACCCTGATTTTAATTGCCAATGAAATAAAAATACTGACACATTTTGGCATACCCCCCGTTGCTTTATCGATCGCTTAAGCCTAGCTGCTTTTATGCATTAGTTGTAGGCTTTAAAAATAGCCATGCTACAAAAAATGTGGCTGCTGTGAATAATTGCGTTAGATCTAGTGCAGATAGATATCCATCTGCAAAAGAAGCAATACTTCTATCTGTAATGCCAAACAACCAAGAGGAAATGCCAAACAGCCAAATTCCATTCTTAAGATTGCCAACAAATTCCTTGGGTTCAGAAGGTTGCTGGTTATTCATGCTTTAATGTCTCCGTTAGTTAAAAAATGGGCAAAGAATCTGCATATCTGCCAAAACTCACCAGTAGCGAACTTAGCTACTAGTGGAATAAACATGTGATTTACATGTGCCGATTGTTCCTGCCTACTATTAATTTCTGTATAACTATATTAATAAATATTTTTAGGTATTGACATAACTATCCAAAGGTACATTGTGAGGAAACTATGTCAAAAGCGAAAGTTTAGGAGGTAAAAAGATTTTGACTAACACAGATTGAGACAATACATCGCCTCATAAGTGTAGACAAAAATTCTTCTCCCCCTTGTCTTCCGTGTCCTCCATGTCTCTCTTCCCATCTCCCCACCAAGTCCCGAAAAATAAAACTTTATACTTGAATAAGAAAGAGTAGTTTTCAATTAGGAGGGGAGAGCAATGGCTCCCAATCCCGCCATCATGCAGGCTGTAGAACGATTGGGTTATCGTGTCACGGTAGGCGATGTGGCAACCCAGGCAGGATTAAATGTCGAAATCGCAAGTGCTGGACTATTAGCACTTGCATCTGAAGCGAATGGACATATGCAGGTTGCGGAATCAGGCGACATTGTTTACCTTTTTCCGCGCAATTTTCGAGATATCTTACGTAACAAATACTTGCGGCTACAGTTGCAGGAGTGGTGGAAAAAAGTTTGGAATGTCCTGTTTTATATAATTCGGATTTCTTTTGGCGTTTTATTGATAGCTTCTATTGCCTTAATTTATATCGCCATCCTTGTGATTATTATGTCTGCTAACTCAGATCGTGATAGTGGCGATCGCGGTGGTGATTTTGGCGTAGGCTTTTTCTATTTTCCTGACTTGTTTTGGTATTTCAGTCCCAACTACGATAGCTATAACCAAGAACGACGACGGGAACGCAGACAAAGCGATCTGAACTTTTTGGAAGCAGTATTTTCGTTTCTGTTTGGTGATGGGAACCCCAATGCTAATTTAGAAAAACGTCGCTGGAAGGGAATTGCAGCGATAATTCGCAACAATAAAAACGCAGTAGTAGCTGAACAAATCGCTCCCTACCTTGATGATATTGGTGAGACATATCAACAAGAGTATGAAGATTATATGCTGCCAGTATTGACTCGCTTTAATGGTCGCCCAGAAGTAAGTCCAGAAGGGCAAATCGTGTACTATTTCCCAGATTTACAAGTCAGTGCTACGAAAAAACGCGATCGCTCAATTTCAGCCTATCTCGAAGAGTTACCCTGGCGTTTTAGTGCAGCTTCATCAGGACAAATTCTTCTCAGTGCTGGGTTGGGTGTAGTTAATATTGTTGGTGCTTTAATTCTCGGAAGTTTGTTAAGAGATGGTACAGCAGCTGCTGTCTTAGGTGGACTAGTAGCATTTGCTCAAGGGATTTACTGGCTGCTGTTAGCTTATGGTATCGGTTTCTTGGGAATACCTTTGGTGCGCTATTTCTGGATTCAATGGCGTAATCATAAAATAGCCGAACGCAACCGCACCAGACAAGCACGAGCCAGAGTATTAGCAAGTGCAGATACTCAATTACAACAAAAAATTGACTATGCAGGACAGTTTGCAGCCGAAAAAATTATTGGCAAAGAAGATTTAGTATACTCTACCGAAACCGACTTGATAGACCAAGAAGTTGAGCATAGCAAGCAAATTGACGCAGAATGGCAAAAGCGTCTTGAGGAAGGAAGCAAGGAAGACAGTTAGGAAGAGTGGGGGAGTGGGAAGACACGGGGACATGGGGGACACGGGGGACATGGAGAATAATTTTTGAATGCGTGACTTTTGACCAATACTTCTTTGATGGTACAGAGCAAGCAGATTCCACGCATTGGAGTCAATCCAAAATCCAAAATCTAAAATCTAAAATCGAATGACTTGTTACGTCCTAGCCCATTGCGAAAAGGGGTTTTTAACTAAATTACTGTTGAAATATTTGGGGTCTTCTGAAACTTCTTCACCAATCCAAGGTGGTAATTCTATTTGTTGCGTTTCGTCGCTGAGTTCGATTTCTGCTAAGATTAGCCCTTTGTTAATACCTTCAAACTCATCTATTTCCCAAATTAAACCACCATACTCAATTTTGTATCTAATTTTTTCAATGATGGGGCGATCGCACAACTTATCCAACATTTCCTGAGCATCTTCAATAGGAATTGGGTACTCAAACTCAGATCTAGAGTATTTTACACTGGGTCCTTTTATTGTTAAATAACCCTGATTGCCTACTATACGGACACGTACAGTAGCTTCTTTTTGTGTAGCTATATATCCCTGACGATATACACTGCCTTTGGCTAGTTTTCTCCAATTATCTCCTTTAACTAAAAATTTACGCTCTATTTCTTTCGCCATTGTTACCCTTTGATTTAGTTGATGTTGGGTTAAATATTATAGAATTCTATTTTATTTTTGTTAGTGTAACCTACGCTCTGCCCTTTGCGCTTCAAAACTCAGTATACTTTCTGTTTCCTGTTAAGAGTTCCCTGTTTCCCGTTTTTACGAGTAAGTTCATAAATAAAATCAGATGAATATATATTTCACATTTGTTTACATATTGGCTTCTTTTCTGGAATTTTATTTACCTATCTAGTATTCATATCTAAGCTTAAGTTTTTTTGAGAATTGCTTAGGTCTTACGTTAGAAGTGCATAAATTGATTTAGTTGCACCCAATCATAATTTAAGTAATTTTTGAGAAAAGTTGAAGTGTTCCCAAACATTGACATTGGCAATAAAAAAGTGTGCTACAAAACCCTACTTTGTAAAGGAGAAATTGTATGTCGAAGAATATGGAGGATGTATTTGTAGATGTTGTAGATAATAAACCCAAATCAGTAGTTCAAAAATATCTACAAAATCCCTTTTCTATCGCATGGTCAAAATTGGCTATATTAACACAACCTGTCCATAGCCGCACAGCAGAAGCACAGGAAGACGAGCAATCCGAAGAAGATAGACTAGATTTCACCCAAGATCGATGTTTATACCGCCCCTTCACTGACCGCATCGATCCATCGCTTTACTACGCCATCTTCTTTCCCCACCAACGCTTATAAGTTCAGTTGGCGTGAAAATTTCAATGTTTGTAGTAAGCGCTGTCTTTACTGAAGCGCTTACTGTGAGCTAATTTCCAAGTATTACTTTTCTTCACATAGTTTGGTTTATTCGCGCATCTACACTACTGTTGTATTGTTGGTGAATTAACTCAGCCAAAAGAAGTGCGATCGCTATTAACTCAAATCTTCCTTGGTAAGGTCAGCAATGATAATGCCTGGAATACGGAAGGAAAGCGGAAAAATATAAATCCTCAAATTGTGCATCAAAAATCAATGATTAATATCACTCAGATAATGTGATTTTTTGACCAGCGTAAATTTGCTAGTTGCTTGATAATTAATGTATTGAATCTAAAAACACAAAAAACTCAAAACGGTTACACGGTATATACATCAAGCAGTCCAAGATTTACTCTTGGCTATGCTTTGGATGTCTTAACAAAAAGCATTTAGAATTGTCGGTTAGATCAAAGAGCGTTATTTATTGATCATTAGGATGCATTTCTCTTTTACTTGTCACTGGTAAACAACATTGAAACCATTACCAATGACAAATGACGACTATCGCCAATAATTTAACTGTCCTGACTAGATTTCTTTCACCAAAACTTCATTACCTTCTACCTTGGCTGTGTAGGTAGCAAGAGGTTTGTCTGCTGGGCCATTTTTAACCTTGCCATCGCTAGTATATTTAGAACCATGACAGGGACAGACAAAAGCATTTTGGTCTTTTTGCCATCCCACAGTACAACCTGCATGAGTGCAAGTGGGATTTACAGCAATTATTTTATTAGTGTCGCTTGGATCTTCAATTACCAAGACTTTACCAGCAGCAGTTTTCTCATTGAGAATTTGGCCATTTTTGTTTAATTCTGCTACTGTGCCGACGGTTTGAAAACCATCGGGGCGAGAAGGAGTAGTAGATTGTTGAGAAGTAGTTTGTGAACAAGCAGCAATGACTACAGGTAGAGAACTGGCTAAACTCCCAACACCTACCCAACCAATAAATTCACGACGATTCATAAGTTGTTTTTTCAACTAACTTTTTCAAACAGTTTCTGAGGACAGTTAGAAGACGCTTCATTTTGATTGAGAACGTCTGTCCTGAAACCTTGCAAACATAGAAAGGGTTTTTCACCTGTCGCCAAGCTGCAAGATTATTTTTGGCTTGAGTGTAAAGTTGAGCGTGTTCGCTCTCGGCTTTTTGAGCATAGACAAAAGTCTGAACAGCATTTTTATTACTTTCAGCCTTAGCCTGTTTAATGAAATCAGGATACATCGTGTCACATTCGTAGGATTCCCCTTTGATAGCTGATTCCAGATTTTCTTTGGTGGATTTTACCTCTGGCGTGGTCACGTTGTTGTAGGGATTAGCTCCCATCCCCTGTATCACTTTAGCATGATTATCCCGGTAAATTTCCTCAGATCGAACTGCTGTCCGGAAAAGTTGAGCCGCTTGTTTATAACCAAAAAGTTGAGAATTTTGTGAGTTACAGATAATTCTCATACTTATATTCTTTCTAGATCATTTTATCAAAGCAAAACTTTGTATTTTTTCTAGAATTTTGATGTTAATTTCATGTAAATAAATTAAAAATTATATAAACAAAGTTGTATAAATTTGTTTGAGCAAAGCAACATAATTAATAGAGTACTTGGAAAATAAAGATAAAGCTAAGGCATGAAAAGCTTTATTAATTGATTTCTCGAACTATCTGGTTAAACTTCAAGCATTTTTAAAAAAAGCTTAAGGAGGTTCTGATGGTTACAGCCACTAGACCAGAACAACAGGTAAAAATTGGTCCAACCAAGCTGCTAATTAATAACGAGTGGGTAGAAAGCGTCAGCGGTAAAAGATTTGAAACAATTAACCCTGCTACAGGCGAAGTCATCTGTGACGTTGCTGAAGCGGACGCCCCGGATGTAGATAAGGCAGTAGAAGCAGCTAGAACTGCTTTCAATAGTAAAGAATGGCGCAATATGTCTGCCACTGGTCGGGGTGAGTTACTCTACAAGCTGGCGGATTTAATTGAGCAAAATATTGACGAGTTGGCGCGGCTGGAAACCCTAGACAACGGTAAGCCACTAAATAGTTCTTATGGCGACTTAAAGCTAGTTATTGCCTGCTATCGCTACTATGCAGGCTGGGCAGACAAAGTACAAGGTAAAACCATACCCATCAACGGCCCATACTTCTGCTACACGCGCCATGAACCAGTAGGTGTAGTCGGTCAGATTATTCCTTGGAACTTCCCATTATTGATGCAGGCGTGGAAGTTAAGCCCAGCTTTGGCAACGGGTAATACAGTTGTGATGAAAACTGCTGAACAAACTCCTTTGTCGGCACTACGGGTGGGTGAGTTGATTATCGAAGCAGGTTTCCCACCTGGTGTAGTTAATATTCTCTCTGGCTATGGCCCAACCGCTGGGGCTGCGATCGCGCGCCACATGAATATTGACAAATTGGCATTCACCGGCTCAACCGAAGTTGGACATCTGGTGATGGAAGCAGCAGCCAAAAGCAACCTCAAGCGCGTCACCCTGGAACTTGGTGGTAAGAGTCCCAACATCGTTTTTGCCGACGCTGATATGGATATGGCGATTGAAGGCGCACACCATAGTTTGTTCTTTAATCAAGGACAATGTTGTAATGCAGGTTCGCGGCTGTTCGTTGAAGAAAAATGCTATGACGATTTTGTCGCTAAGAGTGTAGAAAAAGCTAGACAACGGACTGTTGGCGACCCCTTCGACCCCAATACCAAGCAAGGGCCACAGATAGATCAAGAGCAATTTGACAAGATCATGAGCTACATCGAGTCGGGAATGCGTGAAGGCGCGCAGATGTTATACGGTGGTCATCGTTGGGGCGATCGCGGTTTCTTTATTGAACCGACTGTATTTGCCAATGTCAAAAATGAGATGAAGATAGCTCAAGAAGAAATCTTCGGCCCGGTGATGAGCATTATTAAATTTAAGGACATCGACGAGGTAATTCATCTTGCCAACACTACAATGTATGGACTTGCTGCTGGAGTATGGACAAAAGATATTACCAAAGCCCATGCTATAGCTAACAACGTCCGTGCTGGTACTGTGTGGGTAAATTGCTACCACATCTTTGACGCTGCTGCACCCTTCGGCGGGTTCAAGCAATCAGGTATGGGCCGCGAACTCGGTGAATATTGTCTAGAACATTACACTGAAGTTAAGACAGTCACAATTAAGTTGTAAGTGGTCATTGGTCATTGGTCATTGGTCATTGGTCATTGGTCATTGGTCATTGGACATTGGGCATTGGGCATAGAGAATTGGTTAGTGTATTATTCTCTCCCCCATCCCTTGTCCTCTTTGTCCACGCCAGTTCTCCTACTCTTACGAGAAGCCGCTTGCGCGTCTACGTGACGGGAACCGCCAAGACGGGGACTGGACTCACCGCAACGCACTGGCTCCCGGGAGCATCCCAAATGTTGAAAAAACGCCTGCGATTGAAATCGCAGTCTCATAGTGAAAGTCTGCTGAAGCAGACTGTTTGATTATGAAGTCGTCTGAAGACGACTTGCGCTATTAGCAAAGGGTTTAAACCCTTTGCTTTACGGTATTTTGAAAAAATTGGGATGCTCCCCTGGCTCCCCATGTCTCTCTTCCCAATTTTTAATTTTTAATTGATAAGTCCCCCTTGTCCCCACGTCCCTACATCCCCGCATCCCCTTTTAATTGTCTTTTCGCCTGCTGCCAAAGGGCTTCTAACTCTTCTAAAGAATAATCAGAAAGGGGGCGATCGGCAAACGCTTCTATTTTTTGAAAGCGCTGAATAAAACGCTGATTTGTTCCTTGTAAAGCTTCGCTCGGATCAAGGTTATACCAACGGGCTAGCTGGAGAATAGAAAATAATAAATCCCCTAATTCAGCTTGTTGTCGGTCTGGTGTTTCCTGGGCTAAAGCTTCGTGAAATTCTTGCAATTCTTCATGAAACTTATCCCACACTCCATCAATATTTTCCCACTCAAACCCAACTGCGGCAGCTTTTTGAGAAATTTTCATTGTCGCCATTAAGGGGGGAAGCTTACGAGCGTAACTACTGAGTTTTGTACTCAGTTTTTGATTTTCTGGGGATGATTCACCTTTTTCTGCTGCTTTAATTAGTTCCCAATTTTGCCGCACTTCATCCACATTTTGTACCGACACATCTCCAAAAACATGAGGATGACGCCGAATTAGTTTTTGGGAAATACCTTGCGCTACTTCTTGCAAAGAAAATTGTCCATATTCCTTGGCGATTTGTGATTGCAACACAACTTGTAAAAGTAAATCGCCTAATTCTTCGGCGATCGCTTCTTTGTCTCCACTGTTAATAGCATCTACCACTTCATAAGCTTCTTCAATAACATATGGTGTCAAAGTTTCGGGAGTTTGCGCTAAATCCCAGGGACAACCACCATCAGGCGATCGCAACTTTGCCACCACATCTATTAATTCTTGTAACGCTGCCAAAGTTTCAGAGTTTTTCATTTACTACTTTTTCCCCTAGTTCTCTTACTTCCCTTGCTTCCCTTGCTTCCCATACTTTTTGTCCGACGGCTACCGCGAGTTGTAGCTTTACGTTTCTTCATTTTCGCACGCGGCAATAAACCTTGAATACCTTGCTTTTGCACACGCTTGTATGCAGAGCCACCCCAATCACTAAGCGAATGGCTCATTGCACCCATTTCCAGTCCTAAGAATAGTGCTAGCAATTCTGGACTGTGATTCAAGAGCGATCGCCCTACAATATCACTCAAAATTTGCCTACTCCAGTCCCCATTACCAAGCATTTGGGCAACTACTGTACCCAAAATTACTAATATTCCCAGGACGCCACTCAAGTAGATCACTCGCAGTGTTGTACCGATAATTGGCCCATGTGATAAAAAAGAACGATGACGGAGGCTTTTTTGATAAGGAATCCAAATCCAACGTAACAAACCCCAACGTTGATATTGGCGGGAATAGATATCCAAGTCAGGGCCAAACATCAGCCCTCCGAACATAAATCCACCTGCTACCAATAAAGTCAGGTTGCCACTCTTGGTTTGGACAAAAGTGGCTCCAGCAAGGAACGGTAAAGCCCACAAAGTAATGCGATCGTGCGTTTGACCAGAGGGCATAGAAATTTTGAATTTTAAATTTTGGATTTTGGATTAGGTAAGCAAAAATTTTCTCAAAAATACTATCGCGTTTTTCAAATTAGTGTGCTAACATTAATTCCTGTGAGCAAAAACGGGTGGTTAGCTCAGTTGGTAGAGCGCCTGCCTTACAAGCAGGATGTCACTGGTTCGAGTCCAGTACTACCCATTTAAAATAGTCATATTAACAACTAATTTCTCTATTTGAGCAGTTACTGTGCTTGAAGTTTTATGGGAAATCTTAAACCTGAACTGATTCAATCAAAGAGAACAGGGTATCCACATCTAACAAACTGCGATTGAAACAAAAAGACTTTGTCAATGCGGCTCTAAACACCCAATTAGAGTTTTTTATCCCGTTCCCTAACCCGTGGGGGTTTGTAAGCCAGGGCAAAAAAATATGTTGAGAGGAAAACGCCGGATTATTTGGCGTTACAGTATTGCAATTTTAACTGTAGCGATCGCGCTACTCGGTAAACTACTGCTAAATTATTGGTCTGGTCTACAATACGAAACGCCATTTTTATTATTTTTTGTTGCCATAATGGCGACTAGTCGCCATGCAGGAGTTGGCCCCGGTATATTGGCAGTTGTTTTGTCTGGTGTGGTAAGCAATTATTTTTTCTTAACTCCAGCTAAATCATTATTCATCCAGGACTTTTGGACAAATCTCCAACTGATTATATTTTTGTTGGAGGGACTATTTATTGTTGCACTCATTAACTCTGTGAAGATTGCTCGGCGAAATACCCAAGCGATCGCCCAACAATTGCTCTTAAGTGAAGACAAAGGTCGTCAGCATCAAGAATTGTTAAACTTAATTGCCAACTCTTTGCCAGTCTGTATTTCTTATATTGATACTCAGCAACGCTATCAGTTTATTAACAAAACCTACAAAGATTGGTTTGGCTTATCTCCAGAGGAAATCTACGGCAAGCACTTAGTAGAAGTTGTAGGGGAAGCAGCCTATCAAATCATAAAAGACAAAGTAGAGCGTACTCTAGCAGGTAATTTAGTTGAGTATGAAGCGGAACTTCCTTATCGAGAGGGAGGAAAGCGTTTTATCCAAGCTATTTTAGTTCCTGATATCGCCAAAAATGGCCAAGTCCGAGGATATTGTGGGCTAGTTATTGATATTAGCGATCGCAAACAAGCTGAAGTTGAAATTAAGCAACTCAACGAAAGCTTAGAACAAAAAGTCAAAGAACGCACCATACAACTGCAAGAAGTCAATCAGGAACTAGAAGCCTTTACCTACAGTGTTTCCCATGATTTACGCGCCCCCCTACGTGCCATGCAAGGACTAGCCCAAGCTTTACAAGAAGACTACAAATCTGATTTAGACGAAACAGGACAAGAATATACCAACCGTATTGTCAGAGCTGCTGCACGGATGGATACTTTGATTCTGGATTTGCTGGCTTACAGTCGTCTAGGGCGTGGCGAAATTTGGTTACAAAGGCTGAGTTTGGACAGTGCGATCGCTGACGCAATCAATGAATTACACTCAGATATACAAATTACCCAAGCACACATAACTATCGAGTCACCTTTACCGATTGTGAAAGCACATCGCAGCATCTTAGTACAAGTGTTGATTAACTTGATTGGTAATGCTCTTAAGTTTGTAGCTGCTGATGTTAAACCTCAAGTGCGGATCTGGGCGGAGGAGAGAGTGAGGGGAGATGGAGGACAAGGGGGACACAAAGACACGGGAAATACAGATGAAATATTCTCCGTGTCTTCAGAAGCGTCACCGCGTCTGTCTTTCTCCGCGTCTTCTACATCATTTATTCGTCTATGGGTGGAAGATAACGGAATTGGGATTGCTGGTCAACATCAACAACGAATATTCAGAACTTTTGAGCGCTTGCATGGCATAGAATCTTATCCGGGTACTGGTATCGGTTTGGCGATTATTAAACGGGGAGTTGAGCGTATGGGAGGTAGTGTAGGGGTGGAATCGCAATTAGGAAAGGGTAGTCAATTTTGGATTGAGTTGCTATCAGCAGATAATTGCTAGCTAGTTTAGCTTTCTAATTTTTAATTTTTGATTTTTAATTTTTAATTGGTTTCTCTCCATCTACCAACCCGTCCATCTTTTATCTTCTTCCTTTATAATCTGTACGCTAACGTACGAATCTTCCACTAGGGAGAAGAAGTCGTTTGCAAATTTTTATTAACCTATGACAACCTCTCACGTCGTCACTAGCTCTCAGAGTATGTTTTTTTCATTCTCTAGCAGTTATGTAACGTCCTGACTGTTCTGCCAACAGACAACAGCATGTCTCCATCCGATAGTGATCCCAGGTCGATTAATCAACTCTTGGCATCTTTACCGGATGAGGAGTATCAGCACCTGGCTCCCCATCTAGAATATACAAGGCTCTCTCAAGGGCAAATTCTCTATGACCGTGGGGAAGTGATTCGACAAGTCTACTTTCCCATCCGCTCAATGGTGTCTTTAATTTCCGTTCTCAAGGATTACTCAACCACTGAATTTGCCATGGTGGGAAATGAGGGTATAATTGGCATCCCGGCATTTTTAGGCGGGAAATTTACTAATAGCCGTGCGGTTGTCCAAATAGCAGATGCTGCTTTGAAAATGAATGCTGAAATCCTTCAGCGTGAATTTGAGCGGGGGGGAGTATTACAAAAAAAACTACTGCTATACACCCAAGCCCTCTTAACCCAGATTGGGCAAAATGCGGTTTGCAAATTTCACCATTCCACAGAACAACAACTTGCTCGTTGGCTGTTGTGCGTTCAGGACTGTCTTGGTCAAAATGAAATATTTTTAACTCAGCAATATATCGCCGATTTGTTGGGAACCCGTCGTGCTACAGTCACAGTTGCAGCAGGTAATTTACAAGAAGAAGGCATGATCCGCTACAGTCGTGGAAAAATTATAATTCTGAACAGAACTGCACTAGAGGCAACTGCTTGCGAATGTTATGGCATAGTAACAAATGAGTTTGCCCGTTTGCTTAATACTTAATACTTGTGCCAATTAGCCTTTGCCATAGACGACAAAAAATAGTGGGTTAAAAAGCGAAAAGAAAAATCCTGCTTTTTGGGCTTTACCTTACTTCTGCAAGAAGTCTAGTGCTTATGTACGCTACCGTACAGACAGGGTTACTCCAGCCATGTCAATTTAAGATGCTTGATTTAGAAGTGATGGAAGCGATGCCGTGCTAGTTAATCAGCTACTGCTGGCTTTACCTGATTTGGAGTTCCAGCGCCTTGCTCCCCATCTAGAAGAGGTGCGACTTTCCCTCGGTCAAGTTCTTTATGAAGCGGGGGAAAAGATTAAGTATGTCTATTTCCCGAATCGAGCAATGGTATCTTTAATTGCTGTTCTTGAGGATGGTTCGACAACAGAAGTTGGTATGGTGGGTAGCAATGGAGTTGTAGGCTATCCTGCATTTTTAGGAGGCGACTTAACCACAACTCGCACGATTGTGCAAGTTGCTGGTACTGCCATGAAAATAGATACCAAAATCCTCAAACGGGAATTTATTCGTGGTGGAGTTCTACAAAGGCGATTGCTACTTTATACCCAAGCCTTACTAACCCAAATTAGTCAAACTGCTGCCTGCAATCGTCATCATTCGTTAGAAGCACGACTTGCCCGTTGGCTGCTTACAGCCCAAGACCATACGGCTTCTGATACTATACAGATTACTCAAGAGTTTATTGCTGAATTACTAGGTACGCGACGCTCTGGTGTAACTGTGGCAGCTGGTTTATTACAACAAGCAGGCATTATCCGCTACAGTCGAGGTCGGATTACAATTCTCAATCGTCTAGCTTTGGAAGCAACTGCTTGTGAGTGTTACGGTTTTATTAAAAAAGAATTCGATCGCTTGCTCAATGAAGAACAAAAGTGAAGTATCGCTGCTTTTTTAGTCATATCAACAAGTATTTTTTAGAAAAATCGGGGCTTATGTACGCTACCGTACAGAGAGTCAGATAGAATTGTGTCATGCTATAAAAGTCTTTTTGTGACTGCCCTCTGATATTAAATCACTTTGTATTACTAAATATCTATAATGAAACCCCTGTTTAGCACAAGTGATTCTTCTACTAATTATTCCTCCACTGGCGTCTAGAAATGAAAAATGTCAAGGAGCCAGCTTGTAATGATGAGTCACGGCGAATGTAGCATCTTGCTGGTAGAAGACGACCCTAATGATATTTTCTTAATAGAGAGGGCATTTCGTCGGGCAAATTTGAACCATCCCATTCATGTTGTCAAAGATGGAGATGAAGCAGTTATGTACCTTGAAGGTCAATACTGCTATAAAGAAAGAGAAAATTATCCATTACCAGCGTTAATATTACTAGATTTAAAACTACCACGTCGTTCTGGTTTGGAAGTTCTAGAATGGCTGAAGCAACAGCCTTTACTGAAACGAATTCCGGTTGTGGTTCTTACATCTTCGCGGGAAAATGTTGATGTTGACCGGGCTTATGATATGGGGGTAAACTCCTATCTGATTAAACCTGTTGCATTTAATGCTTTACAGGAGATGATGCAGGCACTAAACTCCTACTGGCTACAATTTAATCATTATCCTTCTGTTTACTCGACGTAATACCAGAAGGCAAAAGGCAGAAGGCAGAAGAAATATAAAAATATATCTCCTCTCCCCATCTCCCTATCCCAGTCAACGGGCAAAAACCAGCGATGAGTACTCAGAATAATTCAATTCAACGCATTTTGCTGGTAGATGATAACCCAGACGATCGCCTGCTGGTGATGAGAGAATTAAGCCGAGAGTTTTCTCAACTCCAAGTGATAGAAATAATTGATGCTAATGCATTAAATCAGGTATTAGCAGCAGATAAATTTGATTTAGTCATTACTGATTATCAACTCAACTGGACAACGGGCTTAGAAGTTCTGCGTGCTGTCAAATCTCGCGATCGCAATTGTCCTGTGATTATGTTTACCAACACAGGTTCCCAGGAAATTGCAGTTGAAGCAATGAAAGCGGGATTAGATGACTACGTAATCAAATCCACAAAACATTTTTTTCGCCTCACCCAAGCTGTACGTTCAGTGTGGCAACAATATCAAACAAGCCGTAAAGCTGCCCAGCTAGAACTACGGTTACAGTCATTATTGAATCAATTAAGAGTTGGTGTATTTCGTGCTACATTCCAAGCAGAAATTTTAGATATAAATACGGCTTTTTTAAATATTTTAGGTTTGCCATCCTTGGAGGAGGTTCAATCATTTATTGGTGAACAACTCTACTCTTTTATGACTGACGAGCGTCCATCTGGGAAAGAGTGGGAACGGGAAATACATTTGCAACGCCCTGACGGTAAAAACATCTGGGTACTTTTCAGTGAAACTCTAAATCAGTTAGATGGTGAAACCTTTATAGATGGCTTAGTGGAAGATATCACACAGCGTAAGCAATCCGAAGCGGAAATTCTTCAGTTTAACCAAACTTTAGAACGTCGAGTCCAAGAGCGTACAGCCGAACTAGAAGCCATTAACAGTGAACTAGAGGCTTTTGCTTATTCAGTATCCCATGATTTGCGATCGCCTATTCGTCAAATCGATGGATTTGCAAATTTATTGAAAGAACACCTAGAAACCACAACCTGTGATGAAACAAGCCTGCACTATCTGCAAGCAATTTTAGAATTAACTAACCGAGCAGGCGAACTCGTAGATGATTTGCTGACTTACTCCCGTACCGGACGTGCAGAAATGCACTACTCTACGGTTGATATGAATCGTCTGGTTTGGGAAGCAAAACAACAGACAGAAATGCTTTTTCCCGATAGACATATAGTTTGGTATTTACAACAACTACCTTATGTGTGGGGCGATCGCTCTCTGTTACGCCTTGTATGGCAAAATTTGATTGAAAATGCTGTTAAGTTCACTCAACCGTGTCACCAACCAATCATCACTATTGGCAGTTTTGAGGATGAGCAAGAAATTATTTTTTTCATCCAAGATAATGGTGTGGGATTTGACATGCGATATGTCAATCGCTTATTTGGCATATTTCAACGCCTCCACAACCAAACACAATTTGAAGGAACAGGTATAGGACTTGCCAATATCCAGCGAATTATTCACAGACATCATGGTAGAGTCTGGGCAGAGGGAGTCATCAATAAAGGGGCAAAAGTTTACTTTACTCTACCGAAAGCAAATAATTAATCACAAGGGAGACAAGGGGAGCCAGTGCGCCCTTGGAGGTTCCCTCCGTTGTAGCACCTGGCGTGGACAAGGGAGACACAAAGACGCGGAGAATAAGCAATGACGACCAATGACAATTGACCAATTGTACAGACGCGATGAATCGTGTCTCTATTGACCAATAACCAACAAATTCTAATTTACATCGCTGGCTAGATGTCGGAACTGAGCGAATTTCTTGAAAATAATGCTGCTATGTTCCTATAGCTATAGGAAAATTTTAGCGTGGCGACAATATTATCAAAATAATATCATGATGCGTATTCTGCTGCTGGAAGATTCTTGGGCAGACGCCGAGTTGATCGGTGCAGCTTTGGCAAAAAGTAAAATTAATTGCGAGTTGGTACGAGTAGAGACTCGTGCAGACTTTATAGAAGCTCTTAAAACCGAAACCTTGGATTTAATTCTGGCAGATTACGCTCTTCCCTCCTTTGATGGCTTTTCTGCTTTGGAACTTGCTCGTGCTATTTGTCCAGAAGTACCATTTATTATCATTTCTGGGATTCTTGGTGAAGAGCGAGCCATTGAAACTCTCAAAAGTGGAGCTACAGATTATGTACTCAAACAACGCCTGGAGCGACTAGTTCCAGCAGTCGAGCGAGCCTTACGAGAAGCCGAAGAACGAAAATTACTCAAGCAAGCAGAGGCGGAATTACGTAAGAGCGAAGAATTATTTCGTACATCTGTAGAAACCATCCTAGACTGCTTTGCTATTTATTCTGCTATCCGTGATACATCAGGTAAGATCATAGACTTTTGCATTGATTATGTGAATGCCGCCGCTTGTGAAAATCACCAGTTTACACAAGAAGAGCAAGTAGGTAAGTGGTTGTGCGAACTCATGCCCATACATCAGACAAGTGGTCTATTTACAGAATACTGTCGAGTTGTAGAAACGGGTGAGCCACTGGTGAAGGAATTATTGTTGGAAGAGGAAGGAGATGGGGGACAAGGGGGAAAAGGGAGACAAGGGAGACAAGGGCGACAAGAAACAATTAATGATCAACTACCAACCAACAAGCAAAGAGCATATGATATTCGTGCTGTGAAGTTTGGAGATGGGGTAGTTGTTACTTGGCGCGATACAACCGAACGCCGACAAGTTGAAGAAGAACGTAAACTATTAATACGCCAAGAGCAAGCAGCCAGAGAAGAGGCTGAGAAAGCAAATCGCCTCAAGGATGAATTCTTAGCTGTCGTTTCTCACGAACTTCGTACACCGCTTAATTCTATGTTGGGTTGGGCGCAGATACTTAGAAATCGACAATTGAATGAAGCGATCGCTACCAAAGCTTTAGAAACGATTGAACGTAACGCCAGACAGCAGAAAAAATTGATTGAGGATATTTTGGATGTCTCAATGATCATTCAGAATAAGCTGCGTTTGGAGTTACAACCTCTTTACCTAGTTCCAATTGTTCATGCTGCAATTGAAGATATACAACCACAAGCTCAAGCCAAGTCAATTCAGATAGAGTCCATGCTTAGTCCCTTCATCAGTCCAGTCATGGGCGATGCAGAACGCTTGCAGCAAATTGTCTCTAATCTCCTTTCCAATGCGATTAAATTTACTCCTCCTGCTGGTCAAGTGCAGGTTTGGCTTCAGCAAATTGACTCGTTAGCCCAAATTACAGTCACTGATACAGGACAAGGTATAAGTTGCGACTTTTTACCTTATGTGTTTGATCGCTTTCGCCAAGCAGATGGTACTACAACCAGAAAATATGGGGGATTAGGATTAGGACTGGCTATTGTTCATCATTTGGTTGAACTACACCACGGACATGTTTATGCTACTAGTGAAGGAATCGGCCAAGGAGCCACATTTACAGTCCAACTGCCAATTTACAAAATAGAATAAAAAGCCTGCAAATTACATATAATCAACTATTTTAAGGCTATTCCAGGACGCGATCGCACCATAAATGTTGTCTCGAAAAACCTATAAGATCTTTGGGGGTGAGAGTCAGACTCACCATTTGCCAGTTGTATCCTAGTTTTGGGAAGTGTCAACCTTTATGATCAAGACGAATAGCTTGCTCTAGAGCCAATTTCTCTTTCGACCTACGATCATAGGGTTGGAGTTTAGTCAAATTCCAACCAGTAATGAGACCCATTTGTTCTAAATTCATTCCCTTCATTAGCATTTCTACACACCATGTTTGTTGAGCTTGCTCAATTACTGGCTGTTGTCCTTCTGGTGTTAGCAATCCCTCAGTTAATATCTGCCAGATTCTCTGGATTTCTTCCTCAGAGATTGGTATTCCCCCATCACTGAGAAATAACGCCGCATGTTCATCTTTACGACTTTTCAGCCATTGAGTTAATGGATTGCGAGTATATGAGCCATAGCGCTTACCCATAATCCACTGATTCACAGGCACTTGTCGAGGAGTAGCTTGAGTTATCTGTAACAAGTGCTGATTAGGATTGTTGATTTGATGCATTCGCTCTAAAGTTACAATTTCTGATGCCGATAAACCTGCTGCAAACAAGACATACATTAACGCATAATCTCGCAGTCCTGATTTTTTGGCTCGTTGCAAAATCAAGTGAACTAAATTTGCTGGTAAATCTATCACCTTTTCTGTAGAAATAGATTCTCCTAAACTTGCAGAGTTTGTTGCTCCTTTTAAAAACAGCGCCACCAAATTTTCTAAAAACTCGTCTCTGTCAACCCAAAGTTGATGAAATTCACTGGTAAATTCAATCACGGCATACCCCACCAACATACTATTGAGTAAGCTTGCTAAGTTCTCGGCTGGTAAATGAGTATGTAATTGTTCCCGTTCCATAACAGTTGCTAAATATTCAGCAACATAGTGATTGGCTTGAGTTAAGCTGCGTCCTAAAGCCTGGCGATTTTCTAAAGGGTAATTTCCGGCTTCACCGACTACAGAACGCACCAAATCTGGGACTTTTTCTAAAGCCTGTAGACGATCTTCACAATAGTTTTTCAAAGCTTGGTGAACACTGGCTGGTTGGCTGGCTTGAATTTTTAAAGACTCATCCAGTTCTTGAAATACTGGTGATTCGGAAATAACTGCCAAAAGTAACCCGTGTTTATTACCAAAATGTCGGAACAGCGTCACTTCATTAACTTCTGCTAATTCTGCAACTTGCTTTGTTGTAGTCTCGGTGACTCCTTGCGCTGCAAATAATGACCTTGCTGCATTAATTAATCGCTGTCGAGTAGAAATTACTTGATTGGGCATAAGCTAAAAATGCAAGTAACACTTGCAATTAAATTTTATCCTTGCTAGACTTAGTCATGTAAGTAGCACTTGCATCTTCTATTTCTAGTTTAACTGTCTTCATCAACTTACACAGGGAATGTGATCACCAGTACATGCTTGGCACGCTTTGCACTGGTTAATTTACAGTATTCAATTCACGTCAAAGGAAATATTTTATGACTACAAACTCAACAACGGCTGTTGACAAACAACCGTTGACTCTGAGTTGGACTAGCGTGGTATTTTTTGGCACATTCCACGCCTTAGCATTGCTCTCTCTTTGGTGTTTTTCTTGGCCTGCTTTGGGAATAACTATATTCCTGCACTGGTTGTTTGGCAGCATTGGTATTTGTCTAGGGTATCACCGACTGTTGACTCACCGAAGTTTGCATGTACCAAAGTGGTTAGAATATGCGATCGCAACTTTGGGCGCTCTTGCTTTACAAGGAGGGCCTATCTTTTGGGTAGCTGGACATAGATTACATCATCTGCATACCGAAGACACAGATAAAGATCCTTATTCCTCCCGGCGTGGTTTTTGGTGGAGTCACATGTTGTGGCTTTTTTATCCACGTGCAGAGTTTTTTAACTATAAAATATACAAAAAATTTGCTCCTGACTTAGATCGTGAACCATTCTATCGTTGGCTAAATCGCAATTTTTTACTACTACAAATTCCTGTTGCGATTCTCTTATATGCTTTGGGAGGATGGTCTTTTATTATCTACGGCGTGTTTCTACGAGCAGTATTGCTTTGGCATAGCACTTGGCTAATTAACTCTGCAAGTCATTTGCGCGGTTATCGTCATTTCCAAGTAAATGATAACTCTCGTAATCTTTGGTGGGCAGCACTTCTAACTTATGGAGAAGGTTGGCATAATAACCACCATGCTTATCCAAACGTCGCCAAAGCTGGATTGCAATGGTGGGAAGTGGATATGACTTGGTGGGCAATTAAAATATTACAAACCCTTGGTTTAGCTAAAAAAGTTGTGATGTTTCCAACACCAAATGTTGATGTTAGTGGTTAATTGTTCTTGCAAATGACCAATGACTAATGACGCCTTATTTTCCTAACTTATTGGGAATACCTTCGCAACCACCAGGAATTGTACTTCTGGTGTTTTCGCCACCCCAAGCACAGCAGTAATATCGGTTGGCTTCAGACAGGCGCTGGACTTCACTCAAGTCTACATTTTCTACTACAGCGCCTGTGTATTCGCCAGTTTTGTAGTTTGGTGGTTTATTGCGACTACGAGGTGATGCGGTTTCTGGGGAACCGTAAAATAAACAAGTACCGTTGAGGTCTGCCTGACTGAGGTCGGCTTCATATAAAATGCAGCGAGAAAGGTTAGCTTTAACCAAATCACACTCACGGAGATTAGCATGGACTAGATTAGCTTCGCTTAAGTCAGTCCAGCGCAGATCAGTTCCAGATAGATCTGCACCTGCAAGCATTACACCTAAATCAATCACACGTACACCGTAAAGCCGATCTTCACAGTAACCACCTGTACCGTCAAGAATAGCTCGACCAAGCAAGCGATCGCGTTTTAAAGGTGTGAGTAATTTAGAACGAGACAAAAACCGCAAAATTTTCGCTTTACCACTGCCGTCTACACTACTAAGAATAGCCGCAGTGCGTCCTTCTGCTAGTAATCTTTCTTGAGGCCAATCTTCTAATAATCCCTCTTCATCTAATACGAGATCAGAAATACCCTGAAAATAGGAATCAATTGTCTGCTGCTGAGTAATGATATTTTGTTGGACGGTAAGCAAGTTTTGCTGAATAGTTAGGTCTTTAGAAATTATGTACTGTCGCCAAGCAATATAAACAGCGATAATCGCAATCAAAATTTGTCCTAATGCACCAAACCATTCCGCCAGTGTCCCAGAAGCTTCCCAGTTGATTTTACGTCCGACAGCAACCAGAAAATTACTCAAACCACTATATTTAACCAGACCAGTGATCGCGACTATAATCCCCAATAAACCAACAACTAAAGCTTGTTCTTGGGGTGAAAACCATTCTTTTTGCAGTTCTTGCAACCAAGGCCAAATTACAGCTAAAGATAATAATAAAGTGACAATGGTTCCCAAAATGCCCAGGATCTGACTATTGATTGCTAGTCCGACAATAGTGATGGCGATCACCACTACAATTAGCAATAAAGCTCTTGGTTTAATGCTAATAACCTGAGTAGCAAGTGGTTTGACAGTAGAACGTGCTTTTAGTAAGACTGCTGTATTTTGAGGAGACTGTAGTGAGGAAATAGCAGCTAAGGCTTGCTGGGTAGTCAGCTCATTGGGAATCAAATCTCCATTAGATGAGTTGTCAAAATCATCTGGTTGCAAGTTTTGTTCTGGTATCTGTTCTGGATTTGGGGGTTGGGATGAGTTGGAATCAATCGACATGATTATATTTTGGCACCAGCATTCTCAGTTCAATAGGAGTCTTAGTAAAAATTGCATAAATTCATGGCGAAATTTTGACACCAAAACTCCGCGCTCCAGGAGCATTTACCTTTGCGTCTCTGTGCGTTTTAAATCGCTACGAAATTATAGCAAAGGTGATAGCCCTGGGTTTTAGATCCCCAAGTCATAACAAAAAACTGCTCCCTGTTCCCTATTCCCTATTCCCTTCTAAAAATATTTTGGGCAAATGCCCAATGAACTATAGTGCATAACTATGTAACTTTAAAACAGTTGCCCTTGCAGATAAAGATGCATGTTACACGAACTTCAATCCCTCAAGCAACTGTCTACTTGTCGAATAGCTATCGTGCGATCGCTCCCTGCTTTGAGTGATTTACTTTGTACTGTACCAGCTTTAAGAGCGCTGAGAGCAGCTTTCCCTCAAGCTGAAATTACGTTCATTGCTCCAGCTTCGGCACGTTCTTTTGTAGAACGTTTCAGCCATTATCTTGATCAATTCTTAGAATTTCCTGGCTATCCGGGAATGCCGGAAACACCACCTTCAGTTCACAAATTACCAGAATTTTTGGTGAAAGCTCAAGGGCAACATTTTGACTTAGCATTGCAAATGTATGATAACGGCACGATCAGTAATTCCTTTACTGCTTTGCTTGGCGCTCGTATTAACGCAGGTTTTCGTCTCCCCGAACATTATTGCCCGAATCCAGATTACTTTTTGTCTTACCCCCACAACGAACCAGAAATATGGCGTCATCTACGGTTGATGGAATTTTTAGAGATACCACTCCAGGGAGATGAACTGGAATTTCCGTTGCAAAATGAAGATTTTGGGGTTTTGCACCATATTCCTGATAAATATGTCTGCATTCATCCTGGTGCTACTTTGCCAGAAAAACGATGGTCTTTGAAAAGCTTTGCAATTGTTGCTGATGCGATCGCTGCTAGTGGTTATCAAGTAGTGCTTACTGGTATTGCATCAGAAGCAAATTTAACACAGTCTTTAGCAGCAATGATGCGTTACAAACCGATTGATTTGGCTGGAAAGACTAATTTAGGTGCAATGGCAGCCCTTTTAAGTAAAGCTAGTCTACTAGTTTGTAACGATACAGGCGTATCACATTTAGCAGATGCTTTAAAAGTAAAGAGCGTTGTGATTTTTACAAATGCATCAATGTATAGATGGGCGCCTTTGAACCGTGAAATTCACCGTTCTCTTAGTCCTAGTTTTATACAGATGACAGAGGTAGAAGAATTATTTGCAGATTCTACGACCAATCTCGGTGATACGAAATTCGGTGGTTTTTATTTTCCTGTTATACCAGAAGTAGTAATAACCCAGGTAGAAGATCTACTAGCAATAGAAGCTTCAAATGTTACTTGACTTTTGGAGAAATCGCAGATCTTAGACCCTCGACTTCTCAAAGTACGCAGCTGGCGAATCAAAGATGATACCTCTCATCAACGAGAAATCAAGTATTCTAATACCATTTCACAAAAAATCTGATACAAATACAGACCCTGTAGAGACGCGATATATCGCGTCTCTACAAAATTTATGTGTATCGTGATTAACGTGAAATGGTATAACTGGTGCGTTTAAAAATAAACTCAAACATTTGGGATGCTCCCATACATTCGCAATGTAGAATGCTATAGGTTTAAACCCGACATCTACAGGGGTTACTATTGTGAAGTTTCCCAAAATACACAGATAATGAATCTATATAGAGCTAAATAAAGCTATCTCTTTTAAAGACCGTATACACTAAAGTTGTACGTTATTTGTACAAAAACAGCTACATGACTTAAAATCTCTTATTGACAAGAGTTTCTAGAATTATCAAACCCTGGCTTACTAACTGTTTTTCTATGAGAGCATCCCAATTTTTCAAAGTTACCTAGCGAATATAATTCTCTAAAATCCAAAATCCTCAAACCCTCGGACTTATCCGTGGGGACGGCACTCAATGTGGCGACGCAGGTAATTCCCTTCGGGACGCTACTTTGTAGACGCGCTATGCGCGGCTTCTCATAGAGTACGCCACTTGTACCTCGTCAATCCAAAATCCAAAATCCAAAATCTAAAATCGGATGACCCTCGCTTATCCACGCCGACAACGACAACTTGAAAGTCTAGTCAGAAAATTAGGTTTGGCAGTAGAAGGGCCAATTCAATGGCAACTGCTGGACTTAGCACTGACTCATCCAACCGTATCTGATTCAGCAAATTATGAACATCTGGAATTTGTTGGTGATGCTGTGGTGCGGTTAGTGGCAGCAATTGTGTTGTGGGAAAATTATCCCAATTGTCCAGTGGGAGATTTTGCGGCAATTCGTTCGGTATTAGTGAGCGATCGCATTCTAGCCCAGTTAGCACGCTATTACGGTTTTGAACTATATTTACTTGTGGCTGGCAGTGCCACTGCTGATAAAGTTGGTCAACAATCAAGATTAGCAGATGCCTTTGAAGCAGTTCTAGGAGCGCTTTACCTTAGTACCAACAATCTTGATTTAATTCGTCCTTGGCTAGATCCTCATTTCAAAGAACTAGCAGCAGAAATTCGCCTTGATCCAGCTAGACTAAACTATAAAGCTGCTCTCCAAGAATGGACTCAAGCGCATTTTAAGGTTTTACCAGAATACCGAGTTGTAGAAATTAGTCAGCCTCATAATAATCAAGAACGTTTTATCGCTCAAGTATGGCTACACGGACAAAAACTTGGTGAAGGTAAGGGGCGTTCGATTAAAGCTGCAGAACAAGCCGCAGCAAAAGTTGCTTATTTAACTTTAAGTACACAGGAACAACACTGAATTAGTCTAGAAACATAAAGTTATAAGTTCAGGGTAATTCACAATGACAATTGTGATAAGTACTACAGAGTATTGATTAGAGACACGAAGAACATCACGTCTCAAATCTAGACTCTTGTACAGACGCGATTAATTGCGTCTCTAATGACTAATGACTAATCAAATTAAAATTGCTGTCGTTGGAGTGGGGCGTTGGGGTGTACATTTGCTGCGGAATTTTTTGGAGCATCCCCAAGTTACGGTTGCAGCCGTGGTAGACCCGAATCCAGAGTGTTTGGCAAAGATAAAACGCCAATACTTCTCAAATAACACTAAGCATAATAGTGTCTTATTTACAACCGAATGGTCAGAAATTAAAAAAGTCATAGATTTAGATGCAGTAGTTGTTGCTACCCCCGCCAGCACACATTACTCCTTAATTACTGACGCCTTAGATTGGGGATACCATGTTTTGGCAGAAAAACCTTTAACTTTAAATCCAACAGAATGCCATAAACTTTGCCAGCTATCCCAAAAACAGCAACGGCAACTTATGGTTGACCATACTTATCTATTTCATCCAGCAGTCGAACGAGGGCAAACTGTTGTTCAGGAAGGAGAATTAGGAAATTTGCGCTACGGCTATGCTTGTCGTACTCATTTAGGGCCAGTTCGCCAAGATGTTGATGCACTATGGGATTTAGCTATTCATGATATTGCAATATTCAATGCTTGGTTAGGTCAGCAACCAGTGAGTGTACAGGCTTCGGGTAGGGTGTGGCTACAGGGAGGACATGGGGGACATGGAGGCATTTTTTCTTCCTTGTCTTCCCCCTCTTCTTTGTCTAAAGGATTTGCCGATCTAGTTTGGGTGACACTAAATTACGCTAATGGTTTTCAAGCTTATATTCATTTGTGTTGGCTGAATGCTGATAAGCAGCGACGTTTAGTGCTTGTGGGTAGTCGAGGTAGTTTGATTTTTGATGAAATGTCAGCTGTATCACCTTTAACGCTGCTGCATGGGGAGTTAGAAGTGCAAGGAAGTAATTATATTCCTATAAATCAAAGTCAACAAGTACTGCAAATTGAAAAAAATGAACCATTAAAACGAGTGTGCGATCGCTTTGTTAGCTGTGTCCACGATAATAGTCCTTGTCCAGTTTCATCTGGTTGGGTGGGGACACAGTTAGTAAATATTCTCGCTGCTCTGACAGAATCACTTAACCAGGATGGCAAACCTGTTGTACTGAACACAAGTCTGTACTGAGTTCTGACTTTTGGCTAACAGAGTTTAATTCTCCGACTTTCCCATTGTCCTCAGCTTCTGTTTTCTCCTGGCGGGTATCTATCAAAGGTAAAATAATGCTTACTGTTGTACCTTGATTGATACCTCTACTTTCAAGGGTGATCCTACCTCCCATTAGTTCGATTAAGTTCCGTGAAATAGCTAGTCCTAGACCAGTACCGCCAAATTTGCGTGTAGTAGCATCATCCACCATGACAAATGGACGAAATAGCTTTTGTTGTTGGGT
Organism: Fischerella muscicola SAG 1427-1 = PCC 73103; assembly: GCF_000317245.1. Lineage (GTDB taxonomy): Bacteria > Cyanobacteriota > Cyanobacteriia > Cyanobacteriales > Nostocaceae > Pelatocladus > Pelatocladus muscicola_A. The sequence continues at coordinate 38,408 of NZ_AJLJ01000371.1, read as the reverse complement.
GGGATCAATCCCCACACCTGTGTCTTGAACACTAACAATTACCTGGGATTGACTATCAATTTGTTGAATTTCTGTGGTAATTGTGATGCTACCTTCATCTGTAAATTTAGTGGCATTACCGATAATATTAATTAGTACCTGCTTCAATTTGGCTGGGTCAGCATTAACCAAAATTAACTCACTCATCTGTTGAGGAATATTTAACAGCAATCCTTTTTGTTGAATATTCACAGATTGCAAATTAATGACCTCTTTGAGTAATTGCTGAAGCTCAATTGGTTCTAAAGATACAGAGAGTTTACCAGCTTCTATTTTAGAAATATCAAGCAATTCATTAATAATACCTAGCAAGTGAATTGCTGTGTCATCAGCACGCTTGAGGAACTCTAGTTCTTCTTCTCGGTCATCGCATAAGTCATCTCTAACTAAGCGAATACAGTTAATAATAATGTGTAATGGATTTCGCAATTCATGGGAAGTTGCTGCTAAAAATTGGCTTTTACTTTGATTGGCGTTTTTAGCTTCTTTCCAAGCTATTTCTACTTCTTCCGCCCAAACTTTGAGGCGTTCTAGCATTTGATCTAGTGCTTGCGCTAGTTGATTGAACTCCCGAATTTTTAAGTTGTGCGGGACTGGTAGTGTACTGTGGTAACTGTGGAGATTGAGAGCATAGTCACGCAGTTCTTCCACCGGAAGTGCTAGGCAACGAGCTAAATACAAAGATGCCAATACACTAGCGCTTATTAAACCAAATGTTAAAACTATTAAAATTAGTTTGATTTGCCCTAAATCATACAAAGCATTATCTAGACCAGTAACTGCTAATATCACCCATTTTTGTTGTTTTCCTTGGATGATTGGACTATTAATAGCAGTGTAACCAGCTAGTAATTCTTCTCCTTCTTTATCAAAAAATAGATGCAGAGTATCTTGTTTACCAGCAATAGCATTTTTCACTATCATTTGCAGACGTGAAGCGTCTATGTGCTGGGCAATATTAGTACCAATTCGACTAGCGATTGGATGTGCTAAAATTATGCCGTTTTCGGCAATAACAACTGTTGAGCCTGTTAGTAAACCAGGTTTATTCTTGATTTTTTCGCGTAACAATGCTGATTTGAAAACTAAGTTATAGCGCCATTGACTAGCCCGATCATAAACTGGCGCTGATAGCAATAATTTCAGTTTACTTTGTTCATCTCTATTACTATTTATGTTGAAAGTTGGTGGTGATAATAGTTTTACTTCTAATCCATTGCTAGAAAAATCAGAATTTGACTGAATCAGAGGTTCCTGACCACACGTACTAGCACTTATTTCATCGCTATTAGAATTTACTAATTGTATGCATTCTATTTGTCGTGCTTGCTGTTGCGCTAGTTGATTGATAAATTCTTCTTTTTGGGCAAGTGTACCTGATTGAACCACCTGTGTTTGAGTAGCAGTAAGCAAATTAGCTTTTAAAGCAGCGATTGTATCGGCAATTTTTTCTCCCTTGAGAACCGCACTTGCTGTTAAATTTTGACGAGCAGTTTCTAAAAGGCTATTACGTGCTTTTTGATAGGCAACTATTTCACCTATCAATAAAACTGGAACAGATAGAAGCAAAATCTTTGATACTAAAATCCGCCGAAAGGAGGATTGACGCTGGTTAGCCATCGGTACTCTCACTTGGCATTTGCAAACCACAACAGCAACCAAATGCAATTATATTAACTACTATTTTTAAGCGATAAATATTGGTTGATGCCAAAAATTTTAAACTATTTGATAGCTGGATAGCAAAAAAATATATATTATACAAACTCTGAAAGCAACTAGTTCTAATTGCAACTTTAATGAGATGCAAAAAAATTTGTGAAATGAGTTGTAAACAGGAGTTTGCCAGCATTATTCTTTCTGAGAATCCAAAATATAAATATAGACAAAATATACAAATCAAAACAATGGTGCGATATCGACCTTATACTACGGTGGTTTTAGCCATGAGTGCAGATGGCAAAATAGCTGATGTTACGCGATCGCCTGCTCGTTTTGGCTCCAAGAGTGATAAAGCACATCTGGAAAACAGAATTGCTGCTGCTGATGCAGTTTTATTTGGTGCTGGTACTCTCCGTGCCTACGGTACGACACTAACCGTAACAAATCCACAACTACTGCAAAATCGGATACAAGGGGGTAAGCCCCTTCAACCAGTACATATTGTAACTACAGAGGCAGCTAACCTAAATCCGGAAATTCGCTTTTTTCAACAACCAATTCAACGTTGGTTACTCACCACAAGCACAGGTGCAGTTTTTTGGCAGAAACGACCTGAATTTGAGCAGATTATGGTATTTGAAACAGAAGAGGGAAAAATTGATGTTGCAGCAGCTCTGGAGCATCTATCAAAATTGGGAATAGCACAATTAGCAATATTAGGCGGTGGTGAACTAGTCGCCTCGATGCTGGAATTAGATTTAATCGATGAACTTTGGCTGACTATTTGTCCCTTGATTTTAGGTGGTGCTACTGCGCCGACACCTGTTGAAGGTAAAGGATTTCTACCACAACTAGCTCCTCGTTTACAACTTATAGAAGTCGATAGGGTAGACCAAGAAGTTTTTCTTCATTATCGAATTGTTAGTGTCATTTAGTCATTAGAGACGCGATTCTACTCTTACCTTGAAGCCGCTCTTACGAGCGTCTACGCGTCTGTACAATTGGTCAATTGTCATTGGTCGTCATTGCTTATTCTCCGCGTCTTTGTGTCCCCCTTGTCCACGCCACGTGCTACAACGCGGGAGACCCGCAAGGGCGCAGTGGCTCCCCTTGTCTCCCCAATCCCTCACCATAATAGGTAAAATGATTATTAACTTTTGTATCGGAGGCCCGCGATGGTGGAACAATTAAAACCTCGCTACTCTGTTGCTTGGATTAACAAAATTGCCGAAATTCCTCAATCAGCCTGGGATACTTTAGCACTACCACTGACAACCCCGTTTTTAGAGTGGAATTGGCTGAACAATTTGGAAACTTCAGGTAGTGCTACAGCTAAAACGGGTTGGCTACCCAATCACCTAACTTTGTGGCGAGACAGGACGCTGGTTGCTGTTGCACCACTTTACTTGAAAGGACATAGTTATGGTGAATTTGTGTTTGATCACCAATGGGCTGATTTGGCGCAACGTATTGGTGTGGAATATTACCCCAAAATGTTGGGAATGACACCGTTTACTCCTGCGGAAGGTTATCGATTTTTAATAGCGCCCGGGGAAGATGAAGATGAGATCACAGCAATGATGGTGCATGAAATTGATGCTTTTTGCTCAAAACACCATATTTCTGGTTGTCATTTTCTGTATGTAGATCCCCAATGGCGTCCTGTTTTGGAACGCTGCGGTTTTACTGCTTGGCTGCACCACAGCTATATTTGGGAGAATCTTGGCTTTCAAACTTTTGATGATTATTTGGCGGTATTTAATGCTAATCAGCGTCGTAATATCAAGCGCGAACGCAAAGCAGTAGAAAAAGCTGGTTTGCGATTACAACCTTTGAGTGGCGAGGAAATTCCCAAGTCTTTGTTTGGGTTAATGTACGAATTTTATGCAGATACTTGCGATAAGTTTGGCTGGTGGGGTAGCAAATATTTAACAAAGCGATTTTTTGAGCAGTTATACGATAATTATCGCGATCGCGTTTTATTTTTCGCCGCCTATAACGAACAAAATCAGCATCAACCGATGGGGATGTCTTTTTGTTTATTCAAGAACGATAGAATGTATGGGCGCTACTGGGGTAGTTTTCAAGAAATAGATTGCTTACATTTTGATGCTTGTTATTATGCCCCGATTGCATGGGCGATCGCTAACGGTATTCAAACCTTTGATCCCGGTGCAGGTGGACGCCACAAAAAACGTCGTGGTTTTCCTGCAAAGCCTAACCATAGTTTGCATCGTTTTTATAATAATCGTTTGCGAAAAATTTTGTGTTCTTATATTGATGAAGTAAACGAACTCGAACAGCAAGAAATTGAGGCTATCAATGCAGAACTACCATTTTCTCCAAAAAATAATTGAGATTTCAAAATAGTTTCCACAACAATATTTCGAGGTAGATAAGAATTAAACTTGAGAAAGGATGAAAAATTCCTGAATCAAGTTTACGTTTTACGGTAAGTATGGGTTTAAAGTTGGAAGATATAGCACAAATAGATGATAAGCTTTCTCAGCGTCACATTGATCTTGACCCTGGTGGATATTTTATTATTTACTTAGAGCAAGAAACAGGGCTGATTTGTGCCAAGCATTTCACAAATATAATTGATGAGCATGGTTTAGCAGTAGATCCAGAAACAGGAAAAGTAATTCCCGCACGAGGAAAAGTTGCACGAACTCACACAACAATATTTACAGGTAGGACAGCAAAAGAATTATCTGTGGAAATATTTGAAAAAACAAAGCCCTGTCCCGTGACTCAGCTAGACCACGCAGCTTATTTAGGTCGAGAATTTGTTCGTGCTGAGATTGCTTTGGTGACAGGGCAAGAGTATGTTCAAGATTAGTGGTTAGTTGTTAATAGTTAGTAGTTAGTAGTTAGTAGATAGTAGTTAATCACAATTAACAACTAACCACTAACCACTAATTATTAACCATTACCATCAGAAGAAGATGGTTGAACAGCTAGATAAATGTAGTAAGTTGCCATTGGGATGACAGTAGCAGCAATTAAAAGTCCCACAACCCACGCGATCGCATTACTTTTTTCGGCTTCTTCTGTTTTCCCAAAAGTGCCTTCTACCTGTACTTTTTCTACTATTTGGGGTGGGCCGGGATCGGGTTCACCAGAAAGTACAGTGATTAGGCGATCGCTAGCATCTAAAAACGCTTGATTATATTTGTCACCTGATCGCAAAGGCGCCATCAGGGTTTCATCTGCTACACTTTTGGCAATTTCGTCTGTCAATAAAGACTTGATGCGATCGCCACTGATAATTGCAGCACCGTTGGTAACGGTATCAATCATTAATAAAGTTTGATTGGCTTGGGCTTCTGCTGTCGGAAACCATTTTTCAAACAAAGCTTTTGTAAAGCTTTCCGGGGTTTCACCATAATCTAAACGGCGCACCGTAACAAATCTTACTTCATTTCCGGTGTTCTTTGCTAAATCCTCTGAGGCACTACTAATCTTGCCTTCATTGATACGACTGATGACTTCAGCTTGGTCTACAACCCAAGTATTGGGTGTAAAGTTTGGCATTTCATATAAACCTGTGGCAAAGGCAGGTGTAGCAAAAAATGCAGATACTAGAATCATCACCACTGGCAGAATCAGCCATTGGATATGTTTTTTCCAATTAAATAATTGGCAGCAAAACTGTTTCATTGGATGAATGTATAAAGACGGGCTTTCACCAAAAATACTACACAAATACAGGACAAGTCTCACCTTTTGTCACAGACTTCTCCTATACCCTTACACACGCCAGGTGCTTTATGCCGGGAAACCCGTCCACCGCACTGGCTCCCCTATACCCATTTTTTACCTAGACTACTCGGTAATCACTGAAAGAGACGGTAACTTACGAATTTCTTCCCGTACACTCATCAGGATTTTTCCGAGATGGTTTTCACCTGTTTGATCTGCACCGCAACCCCAAAAATAATCCTTGGGAGAATTTTCTACCAGTAATTGATCGCCGGTAGTAAGCAGAACTTCTCTAATATCAGCATGGGTGAGAAACTTTTTGAGTACAGCTTCTCGCATGATGTTAGTCTTAACTATCTCCCAATCTAAACGCACCTTGCGGGTACAACAACGTCCTAATGCAGCGGCTTCTTCTGGCGTCTCAACCGCATGGATGACAGGTATAATTACTGCGTCTGGTGTTCCCACAAATTTTTGAGCTTGATAATAATGCTCTACTGTCCGCCAATAAATACTGTCAATTTTAATTTCGTGGGGAGAAAAGTTAGAAAAACAGCCATAAGGCTCGTAAGCTTTGTAAAAGTAAATAGTCATTTTAAAGTTGCTCTTTTAATACTTCAACTTCTATGATGCCTGGAGTTGTTAGTAGGCAAAAGATAGCGTCTTCAAAAAAATTGCATTTTCGACTTTTGTACGCAAAGTAGTAACCTGGGAATCGCTATAATTTTTATCAGCTTTGGGAAAAAACAGCCATGTTAGAGTATAATCTGCCGAGTTATTTACCCTCTGCCGAAGAACTACCGGATTCTGACGAAACCCCTGTGGATAACGAACTGCAAGAATTGATACCAGGCTTGCTCAAAGCTATCTTATTATTACTCTGGGCAGAACGCATGGACTGGTTTTTTGGGGTAGATATGGGTATTTATTATCACCCTGATAAACCTCCAATTGTGCCAGATGGGTTTTTAAGTTTGGGCGTAGAGCGATTTTATGACGAAGAATTACGCCCAAGTTACGTGCTTTGGGATGAAAATGTAGTCCCGATTTTGGCGCTAGAAGTAGTTTCTCAAAATTATCGCAAGGAATACACTACTAAATTGGATGATTATGCAACGTTGGGTGTGCTTTACTACGTAATTTATTCTTCTCGCCGTCGCCGCAAACCACGTTTAGAAGTGCATAAGTTAGTAAATGGCAAATATGAATTGCAAGCAGAAAATCCTGTTTGGCTACCAGAAATTGGCTTAGGAATTGGTTGCGAACGTGGAACCTATAGCGGGGTAACGCGAGAATGGTTGTATTGGTATGACGAATCAGGTAAACGATATCCTACGCCAGAAGAACAAATTAAACAAGCAAAGCAGCGTGTTGAAACGGCAGAACAACGTGCTGAAAGACTGGCGGAGAAATTACGGGAGTTAGGGATAGATCCGGATACTGTTGATTAGCGGTCATATGGGCATGTCTGAAATCAAAAAGCACCTCAAACTTTGAGGTGCTTCAAACAGTTTTTACCTAAATTTATTAGATCACTACTTTCTCTAACATTAACTTAGAAGCTTTGAGTGATTCTGGTATACCAACAGGGTAATCTCCTGTAAAACAGGCAGAACAAAAACTTTGTGGGTCTTCTCCCGTTGCTAGTAGCATTCCCTCCCAACTGAGATAGGCGAGGCTATCTACTTCTAGTTGTTTGGTAATTTCTGTTACTGATTTTGTCGCTGCAATTAGTTGATCCTGACTATCGGTATCAATGCCGTAGAAACAAGGGTGAGTGACTGGTGGTGAAGAAATTCGCATATGTACTTCTGTAGCCCCAGCTTCACGTAAGGTTTTGACAAGTTTGCGGCTAGTAGTTCCCCGGACAATCGAGTCATCGACAATTATGACTCGTTTACCATTGAGTACATCTTTGAGGGGGTTAAGTTTCATGCGGATGCCCGACTCGCGCATGGTTTGAGTCGGCTGAATAAATGTGCGTCCGACGTAGCGATTTTTAATCAGTCCTTCGGCATAAGCAATACCGGAGGCTTGAGAAAAACCAATGGCAGCAGGAATCCCAGAGTCAGGAACACCAATGACAATATCTGCGTCAACAAGCGATTCTGTTGCTAGTTGCCGTCCTAAGCGCATCCGGTAAGTGTACAAGCTTTCGTTGTGCATGACACTATCGGGACGAGCAAAGTAAATCATTTCAAAGATACACAGCTTGCGTTGCTGCTGTGGACTCCAGTGGTAGGAAGCCAAACCTTCTTCTGTAATCCAGACGAATTCACCTGGTTCCACATCCCGTAAGTATTCAGCACCAATGATATCTAAACCGCAAGTTTCAGAAGCAAGCACATAACGCACTGGCTCGCTTCTCAAAGTACCAATTACTAAGGGGCGAATACCATTAGGATCACGAACACCCATCAAACCAGCAGGTGTACCAATTACTAGACTAAAGGCTCCACTCAGGCGATTAAAAGCTGTAATGCTACCCTCTAGCCAATTTTCTCCTGCGTCTATTTCTTGGGCGATCGCAAAAGCAATCATTTCGGAATCAGTTGTAGTCACCAAGTTACAGTTATTCTGTAGCAACTGTTCACGTAACTGAATTGTGTTGACTAAATTACCATTATGTGCTAATGCTAATTTTCCTAAACGAGTATCAACCACAGCAGGCTGGGCATTAACTTTTCGGCTCGAACCTGTGGTGGAATAGCGAGTATGACCGACGCCTATCTGACCAGGCAAATTGCTCAAAATTCCTTCGTTGAAGACTTGGGATACTAAACCCATGTCTTTGTGCAGATGTACTTGTTCACCATCAAAAGTAGCAATGCCCGCCGATTCTTGTCCCCGGTGTTGAAGAGCGTATAATCCAAAATAGGTGAGTTTGGCAACATCTTCTTCTGGTGCATAGATGCCGAAAACACCGCAAGCTTCTTCTGGCTTATCTGATCGAGTATCCTGATGAATCATTTGATTATTGATTGGTAGAGGCTGGTCATCCGCAGTGATGGGATGGGTGGGAATCATGCTAGCTTTGCTCCTGATGAGGGTGTCAAGTCACTAGGATTATGTAAATAGATGGATGCAAAAACATTAATAAATGGTTAACCATCCATTAAAACAGTAGCGTAATTATTATTTTCGCGGAAGCTAATCAAGAGCAAAATGTAAAGTGTCTAAAGTATGAAATTTTATTCATCTTTAGATTATTTAACGTTCTTGGGTATTGGTATAAATCGCTAGACGTTTTTTGATCGCCTTTGAGTAGCGATCGTTCATCTCATCAATCCTAGCGTTGATTAAAGCTTGACCATCAGAGGTTAAAACCCGCAAGCCAATTTCGGAATTCTCAACTTTACCTAGTTTGTGCCAGTTTTGATCCAGGGTTTGCTGTAAATAAGATTCCCAACTTTCTTGTTGTTCTGGTGCTACAGAAACTACAATCCGTCCACCACCTTCACCAAACAATACTTCATCTAGACGCTGTGAATCATTTGCAGGTAACTTTAAGCTAATTTCTGCACCTAGTTTGCCTGTGATACAACTCTCAGCAAGAGCAATGATCAAACCACCCTCAGCACAGTCATGGGCTGAACGTACCCAACCTTGGCGAATTCCCTCACGACAAGCTTTTTGTACCAGTTGTTCCCATTGAAAATCTACTCTTGGCGGTTTTCCAGCAACAGTACCATGAATACAGGCTAAGTATTCTGATCCACCTAAAGTTAACTCAGAAGACAATCCACCTAACAAATAAATCACATCGCCTGGTGTCTGCCAAGCCTGACCACAAATTTTACTAATATCGGGAATCAACCCCACCATACCCACAACCGGGGTTGGATAAATAGGCTGGGGATGACCTTGAGAATCAAGAGTTTCATTGTACAAGGAAACATTACCCCCAGTTACCGGCGTTGCTAATTCCCGACAACCTTCAGCCAAACCACGACAAGCTTCTGCCAATTGCCAATAACCAATCGGTTTTTCCGGGCTACCAAAATTGAGGTTATCTGTCACCGCCAGAGGTTCTGCACCCACACAGCTAAGATTGCGTGCTGCTTCTGCAACTACCGCTTTTGCGCCTTCGTAAGGATCAAGGTAAACGTAGCGGGGATTACAATCTACTGTCGCCGCAACACCCGATTTTAGATTTTGGATTTTGGATTTTAGATTAGGGATTTCTTCTAGTGGACGTAAACGAATTATCGCAGCATCAGCACCACCAGGTAACATCACCGTATTGTTCTGCACTTGATGATCATACTGGCGATAAACCCAGCTTTTAGAAGCAATCGTGGGATTATCCAGCAAAATCAACAAAATATTATTCCAAGTATGAATTTTTCCTTTAATCTCTATGCCAGTATTGGTACATAGGGGTAAAGCATCTGGTGTCCATTCCCAGGCTTGACGCACATATTCTGGTAGTTCTGCGAGTAATTCCCTTTCATACAAAGGTGTATTTTCTGCCAAAGCTGTCGCAGGAATTTCTGCTGCGATTTTACCTTCAAATAGAATCCGCACAACTGGTTCAACAATGACTGTACCAGCAACAACCGCATGAAGTCCCCAACGATGGAAAATATCGATTAACTCTTGTTCCCGTCCTTTTTGGGCTACAAATAGCATTCTCTCTTGAGATTCGGAAAGCAGATATTCATAGGGAACCATCCCGATTTCGCGCACGGGTACTTTATCTAAATCAAATTCAATACCCACACCACCTTTGGCGGCCATTTCTGAGGTGGAACAGGTGATACCAGCAGCACCCATATCTTGGGCAGCAACAACTATACCTGTTTTAAAAGCTTCCAGACAAGCTTCGATTAAAGACTTTTCCAAAAAGGGATCACCAACTTGCACCGCCGGGCGATCATCCATTGATGCATCACTGAGTTCAGCACTAGCAAAACTTGCGCCCCCCATACCATCGCGTCCAGTTGTGGAACCGACATATAATACAGGATTGCCAATGCCAGATGCCCCAGATTTTACAATTTCGGATGTTTCCATCAATCCCAAAGCCATGACGTTGACTAAGGGATTGCCAGAGTAAGCCGCGTCAAAGTAAACTTCGCCGCCAACGGTGGGTACTCCCACACTATTACCATAATGAGCAATTCCTGCAATGACGCCGCTAAATAGCCTTTGTGTTTTGGGATCTTCTAGGGAACCAAAACGGAGGGAATTTAAAATGGCTATGGGACGTGCGCCCATTGTAAATATATCACGCAGAATACCTCCGACACCAGTAGCGGCTCCTTGGAAGGGTTCAACTGCACTGGGGTGGTTGTGAGATTCTATTTTAAAAGCAAGTCTTAGTCCATCACCTAAGTCTACAACTCCGGCATTTTCACCGGGACCAACTAGAATGCGATCGCCTGTGGTAGGAAATTGTTTGAGTAAAGGGCGAGAATTTTTATAACAGCAATGCTCCGACCACATGACCCCAAACATACCTAGTTCAGCTTTGTTAGGATGACGCCCTAGCCGTCGGACTATTTCTTGGTATTCTTCAAGTTTAAGACCTTCAGATGCAATTTCTTCAGGAGAAAAGGGAGGTTCGCAAGCGGTGGTCATGGAAGTATGCACCAAGGGGACAGATGATTATTGTATCGATTTTCTGTCCCATTCCTGTAATCAATTGAAAATAGGGAACGGGGAACGGCCAGATCCTCAACAGATTCTCTAATCTGCCTAAATTTGCTATTGATCTTCTGATTAAGTGCTTATGTCAGTTTTAGTTGCCATTGCGAAACTAACGACAGTTATCTTTAATCAAGCAACAGTAAAAATACGTAATTTTTTAGCTTGATCTCCAGCAATCAGTAATACTCCAGTATTTTCACCAATACCAAAAATCAAGACGATTTCATAATATATATGTTTACTACATTCACGAAACCAGTCAAACTTGAACTCTAAGTTTGTTGTGTAAACATCCCATTATTTAAGTCTTCGTCAAAATTCAGTTCTGAGTTCCAATAGATTTTTTCACTTGCTATTGATTATTGTGCAAGTATCGACATCATCACAATGTGACAGCGATCGCTTGTATCAAATACACTTTTTGCAGAATAACCATTGTGACTATCTATAACTAACATGTCTAAACAACTAATCTTATATGCCATGTTAAAAGTAATAAGCTCAAATTAGCTTTATCTTTGCTTCAGACTCTAAATAATATTTATTATTGAAAAATATTCCGGATACTGATCCCAAATTTAGAAGATAACAAGAAGTGCTAAATACCTCTCACATCAGCAAGGTTTTTAATATCTCAATAGTGTAAAACAAGCAACTTTATTACTGACTTTTTACTTCATGTAGAAACCTAACTCTCTAACCCCCTTTCCTCGTAGGAAAAGGAGGAAGAAATTTAAAGTCTCTCTCCTACAAGGAGAGAAGTTTGGGGAAAACTTTTCCAGATCCCGTCAAAAGTCAGGGTTGATTATCGTTATAAGACAAAACTTATTTTCAGCCTTGATGGCAAGAAGTTTTACTAGATACAAATTTACTGAGATCGATTGGTGATGACAATCACAAATGTTCATGATTCAGATCCTATTCCTGTAATTGCCAAACAGAGAGAATGAATGACAACTGAACTCTAGCCGAGTCATTAATAGGGAACACACTAATTGCCGAGAGTCTTTTTAAAGACTCTCGGCTTTTTGTTTGTGAATTGTTGGTTGATTATTTATTTTTCGCAACAACCAACCAAGAAAAATAAAATATCCCCACAACTTGTTGGTAACTTGACAGAGATATTGCCAGAGCCACTAGCAAGTGTGGGGAGTATGATGATATTAAGAAAGAATGATCAATATGCAGGTGCTATCTTGCACTTAGACCAACTAAGGTGGAATTACACCTTTAGCTAGGGTGAGTACTCACTTTGAATTAAGACATCGCTTGGATGATGTAATCAAAGTAAGGTGCTGCTTCCAAAGCATCATCTGCATTCAGTAAATCAAGGGAGGCTTTTTTCAGACAGTTGATGGCTTCTACCATTCCAGGCACAGGAACACCCAAGGAATTGTACATTTCTCGCACACCAATCAAACCAATCGTTTCAATTGGTTCTTTGTCGCCAGCAAGTACACCATAAGTAATTAAGCGTAAATACCAGCCAAAATCACGGATACATAAGGCACGCTGGCGCTCTCCGTAAGCATTCCCTCCTGGCGAGATAAAATCAGGACGCTTTTGCCAAAGCTGTTTGGTAGCTTCCTGAACTATCTTTTTTTCATTTTCAGCTAGGGTACTAACGATACGTACTCGCTGTTCGCCAGTTTGCAAAAAATCTTTGATGCTTTTGAGTTCGCCACTGCTAGGATAACGCAGTTCGTCGTCAGCTTTGAAAATAACTTGGCTTACTACAGTCATGATATTGAATCACGAGATTTATTATTTGCTAGTTTAACGAGTCTTGTGTCCACAAGTGAAGGGGGATTGGCGATTGGGAATCGGGAATCGGCGATTCAGGACAAGGGAGACAAGGGGAACAAGCGGGATGCTTAATAACTAACCACCACCCCAGATACCATAAGTAGAGTCAATCCAAAATCTATAGACGCACGAAGTGCGGCTTCTCGACAGAGTAATCCAAAATCTAAAATCGAATGACCAATACTTCTTGGAAACAAGGTGAATTAATAGAAGTTAACATAACAGACACAACTGATACGGGCGATGGCGTGGGACGATCGCACCAACGGGTGGTGTTTGTACCGGATACTGTACCAGGCGATCGCGCTCTTGTCCGTCTAGTACACGTCAAATCTACTCATGCTTATGCCAAGCTGCAACAAATATTACAACCCTCTACTTACCGGATTCGACCAAGCTGCATTGTAGCTGATAAATGTGGTGGTTGCCAGTGGCAACACATAGATTATGAATATCAGTTAGAAGCAAAACGCAATCAAGTTATTCAAGCCTTAGAACGGATTGGTGGTTTTGTAGAACCACCTGTAGATCAGGTTTTAAGAGCTGCTTCTTCTCTAGGCTATCGCAATAAAGCCACCTATCCTATGGGTGTCTCTGCAACTGGAAATGTCCAAGCAGGCTATTACCAAAAAGGTAGCCATCAATTGATTAATTTAAATCAATGTCCAGTACAAGATCCACGATTAAATTCTTTATTGACAGAAATTAAACAAGATATTCAAAAGCGAAATTGGCCAATTTATAACGAACAACACCACAAAGGAATAATTCGTAATCTTGGTTTACGCATTGGTCGTCGAACCGGAGAAATATTATTGACTTTAGTAGTAAAAGATTGGAATTTATCAGGTATTAAAGATCAAGCACAAGAATGGTTAAATCGCTATCCTACTCTAGTAGGAGTTTGTTTAAACTATAACCCAAAACGCACGAACACCATTTTCGGAGTAGAAACTCGTTGTATAGCTGGTCTTGCTTACCTGCGAGAAGAATTTGCTGGTTTAGAATTTCGTATACGTCCAGACACATTTTTCCAGGTTTATACGGAAACAGCAGAAAGTTTGTTACAGGTTATTCAATCAGAACTGCACTTACAAGGAAGTGAGGTGCTACTTGATGCCTATTGTGGTATCGGTACGTTAACTTTGCCCTTAGCAAAACAAGTTCGTCAAGCAATTGGGTTGGAAATACAGCCAGAGGCGGTAGAACAGGCTATTGATAATGCTAAATATAATCAAATTAATAATGTCACTTTTATGACAGGTGCAGTGGAAAAATTACTACCGCAACTAGAAATTAAACCGGATATTGTTTTACTAGATCCACCGCGTAAAGGATGCGATCGCCAAGTTGTGGAAACTTTACTAGAATTTCAACCAGAACGTATCGTTTATGTCAGTTGTAAAGTAGCAACCCTCGCACGTGATTTGAAATTATTTTGCGAGAATGGTATGTACAAACTTACACGTCTACAACCCGCAGATTTTTTCCCTCAAACTGCCCATGTAGAAGCAGCAGCCTTTCTTGTGCGATAGCTATGTTGTACAGGAGTGAATCCATTAATAGATATCTATGCATCGTACTATTTCAGTTGTGTTAAACATATATAAATCTTTTAAAAAAATTCCAATTAGAATTTTGTAGTCTAGCGGATAGTAAAAATGCTAGACTTGAATTAAGCTAAAAATATAGTTCTAATTGTGCAAAAATATAGAAGCCGCATAGGCTATTCTCAAATATGAATTGGGTCGTCTAAACTAAAGTTCGGCAGATGAAAGAGTATAACATAGACTCTTTTATATATGCACAGCACTTTTTGAATTGCTAACTGCTTGGGCAAGTTTACTTAAGCCGTTTTATGTGAGACAGCCCAAAATCATTAGGAGAGCCAATGCTCCCTGGCATTTTCAAAATTTAGTTCCAAAGACGTTAGGTTTGAAGGCAACACGACCACCTCACAAATTATCAGGGTGCCTGTGACAGCAAACTGATGTCTAGCTAACTCTGAAGCTGCGGGGTTTCTCTTGTGATCACCATTTCACTTCGTCCAGTAGGACGTAGTTGGGGTACTATTAGTTTTGCCTCAACTCTATACCTCTGTCCAATATTAGATTTACTTCTGGCAGAAATTCCCACGCCAATGCAAGCCGAACTGCGACTAGGACTTCAAGAAGCTCTAGTCAATGCGGCTAAACATGGCAATAATCTTGATCCTAGCAAAAAGGTAGTAGTACGTTTTTCCTTAATAGATAATAAATATTGGTGGATCATCTCAGACCAAGGGGGAGGTTTTACTCGTTCTTGTAATTGTGATATAGATCCAACAGAGTATCTACCACCAGATGAGTCAGAAAACGGTCGTGGTTTATCGATTTTGCATCTTGTTTTTGACGAAGTAGAGTGGAACACCAAAGGTACTGAGTTAAGACTTTGTAAGCAATTAGAGCAAGCTCGGCCGCGTATACCGTTATTGCGGAATTAGAGGATTGGTAATGGGTAATTGGTAATGGGTTTTCCTATTACCAATTACCCATTATTAATTACCCTTTTCCGTGTGTAGGACAAGGTGGTGCAGAAATAGAGCGATCTAACCAACCTGTCGCTTGTTCTAGCCTTGTTAAAGCTTCTTGTTGTTCTTCCTTAAGGAGGAAGACAAGAGCTGCTGCTATTTGTTCACCAGCACGAGCGTTACGGTTAGACTTGAGACGATGCCAATCATTAGAAGAAATACTCAATCTCTCCATAAGAGCTTGAGCTAATTCTACAGTAGTAAATTCATTCAGTTGACTGTTTTTAAGCGGCTGTGTAGATTGAGACATACACTCCAAGGTATTGTCGCATTTACCTTTACTCTACTACTTTAATGAAGCAGCCTCAAAAACCGTCAGAACCACCACAAGAGGATAATCAAGAACTTGATTTTGAACAAGAACTGTTAGAAGTCGAGCGATCGCTTGTGGCTTTAAAAGAACGCCACCAGCAGGTGCTACGCGATCGCCGTCAACAAAAACAATTACAATATAAACTTTATAAACTCAGTCAAGATAAAAACCCGACACCAGACATAGAAGCTGAGTTACGGCAAATTCAACAGCAGTTAGAAGTGTTAGAAGTGTGCTTAGAGAGTCAGCTGTTTTCATGGCGCAGTTTTAGAGAGCCTTTTTGGCAAGCGATACGCTTTGGTGGATTAGGCGTTATCATAGGTTGGATATTAAAGTCTTGTGCTGGGTAGCATTAGGGATTTATTTAAGAACTAAATCTTTTAAATTAAAATTTAAAGTCTACAATTCTAAAAATGTCAAACTCTAGATTTTATGCTCGGATACAAACATGCCAAATCAAAGAATTGTAGAAATATTACGAAATGGTCAGCCTGATGATTCACTAGAAGTTAAAGGCTGGGTGCGTACTAAACGTGAATTAAAAGGTTTTGCTTTTATAGAAGTAAATGACGGTTCATCTCTGGCTAACTTGCAAGTGGTAATTAATCAAGATTTGCCAGATTACGAAAATATCTTAAAAAAATTAAATACAGGTGCTTCCGTAGAAGTGGCTGGAGTGTTAGTTGCTTCTCCCGCTAAAGGACAGCGTGTAGAATTAAAAGCAGATAGCGTCAAAGTTTATGGAGAAGCTGATCCCGAAACTTATCCTCTGCAAAAGAAACGCCATTCCTTTGAGTTTTTACGAACAATTGGACATTTGCGATCGCGTACTAATTCCTTTGGTGCGGTTTTCCGTGTTCGTAATGCTTGTGCTACAGCTATTCACAAATTTTTTCAAGAACGCGGTTTTATGTGGGTACATACTCCTATTATTACCGCTAGCGATTGTGAAGGTGCAGGAGAACTTTTTAGTGTCACTAGTTTAGATTTAAAAAATATTCCCCGCACAGAAAATCAAACAGTAGACTATACTAAAGACTTCTTTGCTAGACCAACATATTTAACAGTTAGCGGTCAATTAGAAGCTGAAATCATGGCGATGGCGTTTAGTAACGTCTACACTTTTGGCCCTACCTTCCGTGCAGAAAATTCCAACACTTCTCGCCACTTAGCAGAATTTTGGATGATTGAGCCAGAAATGGCTTTTTGTGATATCCATGGGGATATGGATTTAGCTGAAGAATTCCTCAAATATATTTTTAAATATGTGCTGGAAAAATGCCCAGAAGACATGGAATTTTTTAACCAGCGCATAGATAATACTGTGTTAGCGATCGCAGATAATATTATCAATAATCAATTTGAACGTATCACCTATACAGAAGCCATCAAACTTTTAGAAAAAGCCGATGTGCAGTTTGATTATCCTGTTAGTTGGGGTTTAGATTTACAATCAGAACACGAACGTTTTCTTTGTGAACAATTATTCAAAAAACCAGTAATTGTGACTGATTATCCAGCCCAAATTAAAGCGTTTTATATGCGCTTAAACGACGATGAAAAAACAGTCGCTGCAATGGATATTCTCGCACCAAAAATAGGTGAAATTGTCGGTGGTTCCCAACGGGAAGAACGTTTAGAAGTGTTAGAAAGGCGGGTACTCGCGCAAGGAATGAAACTAGAAGATTTGTGGTGGTATCTTGATTTACGTCGTTACGGTACTGTTCCTCATGCTGGTTTTGGATTAGGTTTTGAAAGACTGGTGCAATTTATGACCGGGATGGGGAATATTCGTGATGTGATTCCTTTTCCACGCACACCAGAGAGTGCAGAATTTTAGTTATTAGTTTGGAGCTAAATATTGGGATGCTTGTAGTGGTGTGATAAGACCAAAATGGTAGATTAAGAATAGGTTGATTTGGCGTCAAGAAAACCAACTTATCCTTATGATGTTGGGTCGAATTTATGAGACCCAACCTACAAAATTTGTTGCATCATCTTTAAGTTAAATATTGAAATATTTAGACTCTAAGCTGTTTCTCAATTGCATTACAAGCTACGCCAACACCATCTTCTGCTTGTACAATGCGTCCGATTTTGGCCGCATTTGCTGCATAATTAGGATTCCCTAACAATTCACTTAACTCCTTTGCAACTCGTACTGCTGAATATTGCTTACGGGGAATCGTCAGAGAACTTCCTAATCGTTTGGCCCGTGCTGCATTGTCGGGTTGGTCGTGGCTGTAGGGCATAATTAGAGTTGGGCGACCTGCGCGCAACGCCTGAGCCGTCGTCCCAATCCCGCCTTGATGTGCGATCGCACAAGCGCGAGGAAAAATTTGAGAATACGGCGCGTAGTTGACCGCAATCACATCTGCTGAATGATTTTCTGGAGGTGAATTTTTACCAATTAACAAAACAGCACGACGGTTTAACTGTTTTGCAGCTTGGATGCTTTCCTGGTAAAAATTGCCAGCGTCCATTACGGCGCCTGATCCCAGGGTGAAGACAATTGGTGGATCACCTACCTCTAAAAACTTTTTAAGCGCTGGAGTGAGTTCTGCTCCACTTTGCGTTCCATCATAGAACGTGAAACCTGCGACTATTGTATTTCCAGGCCAGTCTGGTTGAGGTTGACCAAAAACTGAGGAAAACAACGTAACGACAAGATAAGGTGAAAACCTGTTCTCGATAAAGGGATTATAATCTATGGGCGATAAACCGAGTTCACGACGAAGTTGACGAATGGGGTCAGCCCAAGAATTACTGACAAGCTTTGCAAAGTTGAGAATACCTTGATTCACGATTGATCCAAGTTTGTATAGTTTCGCCAAACTAGGAAATGGTGCTAAAACAGGTGGGTCATAAGCTGAGAAAAATGACATCGGAACCATGGCACTTGATGCCCATCGCATCCCAAGTTTCTCTGCTACAAGTGGAGTTGCAATCACTCCTTCTCCTGAAAAGATAAAATCTACACCTTTGGCAACCTTCAGCAAGTCGGTATACATCTCGCGCAAATTGGGATTTACCCACTGACGTACCATGTATTCCTGACCTGTTTTGAGATCCATCATCCGTGCCATTTCTTGTGGGTCATTCATCGCAGTAAAATCGGGGCGCATCGAATAAAACTCAAATCCCAAGGCTTCGATTTTAGATTGATAGACTTGGTGCGTCACAAACACAACATCATGACCGCGTTGCCGCAATTCAAGTGCAACAGCAATCATGGGATGAAGATCTCCCAAAGTTCCCAACGTTGTAATCAGGATTCGGCTCACAACTAATGCTGCTCAAAAGCAAAGAAATATTTAAGTTTGAGTTATGAGTTTGAAATCGTCACAAATCAACTCATAACTCAACACTCACAAATTAGAGCTTGATTTATGCCATTTGATTTTCAATCGCCCACCGTGCTAATTCAGTACGATTGTGGAGATTGGTTTTGCCCAACATATTGGACACATGGCTTTCAACTGTACGCTGACTAACATTTAGTTCTTCAGCAATTTCGCGGTTAGCTAAACCCCTAGCGACAAACTGAACAACTTTCAGTTCGGTTGGGGTTAACTGCACATCAAAGGGAACTTGAATACGCGAACCGTTGTCTCCTCCTTTGGCTTGATGTTCTTTCCAACGAATGGTTTGCTTGAGAGACGATTCTACCTGCGCCACCAACTCTTCTGGTTCAAAGGGCTTGACCATGTATACATCAGCACCTTTATTTAGTCCTTTAACCCGGTCTGCGCTTTGTCCCTTTGCTGATAGAAATAGAACAGGAATCCAACTAGTGCGTTCGTTTTGCCGGACTTGTTCAACAAAGGTATATCCGTCCATTTCGGGCATCATCACGTCGCAGATGATCATATCTGGAACATCCTGCTCTAAAATTTCCAAAGCTTCTCGACCGTTTTCTGCGGTGATGACTTCATATCCCCGGAATTCCAAGTAATCCTTCACCAGCAAGATGAGGTTAGGGTCATCATCAATGAGTAGAAGTCGTTTGTAATCTTTCATGCTGGGTTCTTTCATAGCAGTGGCACTTGTCGCGCGTAGATCCATAGGGGCCTTGTATAGCGATCCTTTTTCGTGGATGATTGTGATGTTGTGCTTTTTCCCACTTAACTTGCCTTTGCTGAGTAAATATCTCAAAATAGAAATTTAATTTCCTTGAAACTACTTAATCAATGGCAAAAGTCCAGTAAGGATACGTAGAGCAGTAGTATTTATAATGCGTTATTATATATCGGTTTTAAAGGAGCGGACAAAAAAACTTCAATAGAATAATAATCCTCATAGATTATCAAACTTCACTAGTTCCAAGATGCTCCTAGTAAACACTTAGCCCGCACTTTTGTGACTGACCGCTTCACTATATTCCTTAGATGTTAAGCTTCGATTCAGCTTCTCCTCAGCTACCACAGAGGTTTCTGACAGAGGATGAACTAAAAAAGCATATTCTTCCACAACCGTATTTCCAATTAAATGTTCCTGGATAATCCGCTCGATGACTTCCGGGGTTGCTTGGCGATACCAGACACCATCCGGGTAAACCACCATTATCGGCCCAGAGCAACAAACTCGCAAGCAATTAGCTTTGGTTCGGAATATGCAACCAGGACGATTTTGTTGAGCAACATCTAACCCCAGCTCCTTCAGCCGCTTTTTTAAGTATTTCCATGCTTCTAAACTGGCTTGCTTAGAACAACATTTAGGCGATGTTTGATCAGCACAGATAAAAACATGTCGCTGAATTTTTGTTAGTCCTAAAGTTTCTATAGACTTACTTAGAGCATTGTTTTCAGGTGGTAGAGTTGCTTTCTGTATTTTATGGCTGAACTGGATCACTATCTTGTTACCCATCTCACGCTTTCTGATTTCTGTTCTATAACAAATTCCAAGCTTTGCAAATAAAGTTGACTATATATAACTATTCGTTACTTATATAAAAAACCCTGAAATACTAAAATAATTGAGTATTTTTACTTGATATGAGAGTTGGAGATTGGAAAAGATGGGGTGATGCGGAGAGTGGAGACGCGGAGAATTGAGTAAAAATATTCCCCGTGTCCCTGACCCCCGAATCCAATTTCCAAAAGTTCGGGAACCCGTACAACCCAAAATATTGCCATTGCATACAGTCGTTCGCTAAATTAGCACTCAGGAGTTGAGAGTGCTAACTCTGGAGAAATTCGTATGGCAGCTGTATCTCTAAGCGTTTCTACTGTAAAACCTTTGGGCGATCGCGTATTTGTAAAAGTGAGCGCCTCTGAAGAAAAAACCGCTGGTGGTTTGTATTTACCCGACACCGCCAAAGAAAAGCCCCAAGTTGGCGAAGTTGTTGCGGTTGGTGACGGCAAAATTAAAGATGATGGTTCCCGTCAAGCATTGGATGTGAAAGTAGGGGACAAAGTTCTCTACTCCAAATATGCTGGTACCGATATCAAGCTAGGAACTGACGAATACGTACTACTTTCTGAAAAAGACATTTTAGCGATTGTTTCTTAGTGATTGGTCATTGGTCATTGGTCATTGGTTTATCGCAAATGGCAAATGACATCAAGACAAAAGACAAATGACAAATAACGAATGACAAAGGACTACTAGGAAATTATGGCAAAGCGCATTATCTACAACGAAAACGCTCGTCGCGCCCTAGAAAGGGGTATGGATATCCTGGCTGAGGCTGTGGCTGTCACCCTCGGTCCCAAAGGCCGTAACGTAGTACTAGAGAAAAAATTTGGCGCACCCCAAATCATCAATGACGGTGTGACCATTGCCAAAGAAATTGAATTAGAAGACCACGTAGAGAACACTGGCGTTTCTTTAATTCGCCAAGCTGCTTCCAAAACTAACGATGCTGCTGGTGATGGAACTACCACTGCTACCGTTTTGGCCCACGCAATGGTTAAGGAAGGCTTGCGTAACGTTGCAGCTGGTGCAAACGCCATTCTGTTGAAGCGCGGTATTGATAAAGCTACCAACTTCTTAGTAGAAAAAATTAAAGAACACGCTCGTCCTGTTGAAGATTCTAAGGCGATCGCTCAAGTAGGTGCAATTTCTGCTGGTAACGACGAAGAAGTCGGCCAGATGATTGCCGAAGCTATGGACAAAGTCGGTAAGGAAGGCGTAATTTCCCTAGAAGAAGGGAAATCTATGACTACCGAATTGGAAATCACTGAAGGGATGCGCTTTGACAAAGGCTACATCTCTCCCTATTTTGCCACCGATCCTGAGCGGATGGAAGCAGTTTTCGATGAGCCTTTCTTGTTGCTCACCGATAAGAAAATTGCTTTGGTACAAGACCTCGTACCTGTACTTGAACAAGTAGCTCGTGCTGGTCGTCCTTTGATTATTATCGCCGAAGACATCGAAAAAGAAGCTTTGGCAACCTTGGTTGTTAACCGTCTGCGTGGTGTACTCAACGTTGCTGCTGTCAAGGCTCCTGGTTTTGGCGATCGCCGCAAAGCTATGCTGGAAGATATCGCCATCCTTACTGGTGGTCAGTTGATTACCGAAGATGCTGGTCTGAAGCTAGAAAGCACCAAGTTGGATGCTCTGGGTAAAGCTCGCCGCATCACCATCACCAAAGACAACACCACCATCGTAGCTGAAGGTAACGAGCAAGCTGTGAAAGCTCGTTGCGAACAGATTCGTCGTCAAATGGACGAAACCGAATCTTCCTACGACAAAGAAAAATTACAAGAGCGTTTAGCTAAGTTGTCCGGTGGTGTAGCAGTCGTGAAAGTTGGCGCTGCTACCGAAACCGAAATGAAAGACAAGAAGCTACGTTTAGAAGACGCTATCAACGCTACCAAAGCTGCTGTAGAAGAAGGTATCGTTCCTGGTGGTGGTACAACTCTGGCTCACCTCAGCCCTCAGTTGGAAGAGTGGGCAAATGGTAATCTCAAAGATGAAGAGTTGACTGGTGCGCTGATTGTTGCTCGTGCTTTGGCAGCTCCTCTGAAGAGAATTGCTGAAAACGCTGGTCAAAATGGTGCTGTCATTGCTGAACGGGTGAAAGAGAAAGAATTCAACGTAGGCTTTAACGCAGCTACCAATGAGTTCGTTGACTTGTTGGCTGCTGGTATCGTTGACCCTGCGAAAGTGACCCGTTCTGCACTACAAAACGCAGCTTCGATCGCTGGTATGGTGTTAACAACTGAATGTATCGTTGTTGACAAGCCTGAGCCTAAAGATAGCGCTCCTGCTGGTGCTGGTGCTGGTATGGGCGGCGACTTCGATTACTAAGATTCTATTATAGGACGGACAAGATGTCCGTCTGAAGTATAAAAAACAGCTGCTTTCCTTGGGGAAGTAGCTGTTTTTTATTTAGACTTTAATAGATCTCTTGCAAAAAAGTTTTGTGGTATTGTCAGCCTTTGAACTCCAACCAGAACAAACGATTTATTCGACATTAGTCGTTCTGGGCATGGGGATTCTATAATTAGTGGAACATCATTTGCTGCTAATTCAGGCATGAAACTGTGACAGAAACTGGAAGTTATAAAGATACTGTAAACCTACCCAAAACTAAATTTGATATGCGGGCAAACGCTAGCAAGCGTGAACCGGAAATTCAAAAATTTTGGGCAGAAAATAAAGTCTACGATCGCCTATCTCAAAATAATCCCGGCGAATTATTTATACTGCATGATGGGCCTCCCTATGCAAACGGCTCTCTGCATATTGGTCATGCTTTAAATAAAATTCTCAAAGATATTATTAATCGCTACCAACTGTTACGTGGTCGTAAAGTTCGTTATGTACCCGGTTGGGACTGTCATGGTTTACCGATTGAGTTAAAAGTTTTACAAAACATGAAAGCCACCGAACGGCAAAACTTGACACCTTTACAACTACGACAAAAAGCCAAAGAATTTGCCCTCAATGCTGTTAATGAACAGCGCAATAGCTTCAAACGCTACGGAGTTTGGGGTGATTGGGAACATCCATATTTAACTTTGACGCCAGAATACGAAGCCGCACAAATCGGCGTATTCGGTCAAATGGTGTTAAAAGGTTACATTTATCGTGGTTTGAAGCCAGTACACTGGAGTCCTAGTTCTAAAACAGCTTTGGCAGAAGCAGAATTAGAATATCCAGAGGGCCACACTTCCCGCAGTATCTACGCTGCTTTTCCGGTGACGAGTTTATCGGCAGCGAGTAAATCTAAACTTTCAGAATTTATACCAAATTTAGGTGTAGCAATTTGGACAACTACGCCTTGGACACTTCCTGGTAACTTAGCTGTGGCATTGAATCCGGAACTAAACTACGCAGTTGTAGAAGTTACCTCACTGCAAGAAAATTTAGGATTTAAATACTTAATAGTTGCTGCGGATTTGGTAGAACGCCTATCTGGCATACTGGAAGCCCCGTTAACAGTAAAAACCACAGTCAAAGGGAAAGATTTAGAACATTCTACTTACCGTCATTCTTTATATGACCGTGAAAGCCCGATTGTGATTGGTGGCGATTATGTTACCACAGAGTCTGGTACTGGCTTAGTCCATACTGCCCCCGGTCACGGTCAAGAAGACTACATTGTCGGTCAGCGTTATGGTTTGCCCATCTTAGCGCCAGTTGATGACAATGGTAACTTTACCGACGAGGCAGGACAATTTGCTGGGTTGAATGTGCTTGGTGATGGGAACCAGGCGGTAATTGAAGCTTTGACTGCTGCTGGTTCTTTGTTGAAAGAGGAACCCTACCTCCATAAATACCCCTACGACTGGCGAACCAAGAAACCAACAATTTTCCGCGCCACAGAACAGTGGTTTGCTTCAGTAGAAGGATTCCGCGAAGAAGCACTGAAGGCTATTGCAGGGGTTAGATGGATTCCTGCTCAAGGTGAAAATAGAATCACACCGATGGTTGCAGATCGTTCTGACTGGTGTATCTCCCGTCAGCGCAGTTGGGGTGTACCAATTCCAGTATTTTACGACGAAGCCAACGGTGAACCATTACTGAATGAGGAAACCATCGCCCACGTGCAAGCAATTATTGCCGAAAAAGGTTCTGATGCTTGGTGGGAATTATCAGTTGAGGAATTGTTACCAGAAACATATCGCAATAACGGCCGCACTTACCGTAAAGGTACAGATACGATGGACGTGTGGTTTGATTCTGGCTCATCTTGGGCCGCTGTACTCAAACAGCGTCCAGAATTACGCTATCCTGCGGATATATACTTAGAAGGTTCAGATCAGCATCGGGGTTGGTTCCAGTCGAGTTTGCTTACTAGTGTCGCGGTTAACAACTGTGCGCCTTATAAAACCGTGTTGACTCATGGCTTTACCCTCGACGAACAGGGACGGAAAATGAGTAAATCCCTGGGAAATGTCGTTGACCCAAATATGGTGATTGAGGGAGGTAAAGACCAGAAAAAAGACCCTGCTTACGGTGCTGATGTGTTGCGATTGTGGGTGTCATCAGTAGATTACACTTCTGATCAGCGCTTGGGTAGCAATATCATCAAGCAACTGGTTGATATCCGTAACAAGATTCGTAACACCGCCAAAAACCTACTGGGTAATTTACACGATTTTGACCCAGAAAAAGATGCTGTACCGTATGAGCAATTACCGCAGCTAGATAAATACATGCTGCACCGGATGACGGAAGTTTTTCAAGAAGTAACAGAAGCTTTTGATAGCTTCCAATTCTTCCGCTTTTTCCAAACAGTGCAGAATTTCTGCGTGGTGGATTTATCCAACTTTTATATGGATATCGCCAAAGATAGATTGTACATCAGTAACCCTAATGCTTTGCGCCGTCGCAGTTGTCAGACAGTGTATTGGTATGCGCTGGAAAATTTAGCCAAAGCGATCGCACCCGTATTATCTCACTTAGCCGAGGATATCTGGCAATATCTTCCTTACAAAACTCCTTACAAATCAGTATTTGAATCTGGTTGGGTGGAGTTGCAGCAAAACTGGCATAATCCAGAACTAGCAGCTTTTTGGCAACAACTGCGTGATATCCGTCTTGATGTCAATAAAGTATTGGAACAAGCTAGGGTGGAAAAAATGATTGGTTCTTCCCTGGAAGCGAAAATTTTACTCTACATCAGTGATGCACAATTATTGAGTGCAATCAAATCACTAGAGGCTGGTAACAGCAACGGTGTAGACGAACTTCGCTACTTGTTCATTACCTCCCAAGTAAATTTGGTAGATACACCAGAAAAACTCCAAGGCTCAAAGTACAACTTGCAGGCTGATAAGTGGAGAATTGGTGTACTAGAAGCAGAAGGACAAAAATGCGATCGCTGCTGGAATTACTCTACTCATGTGGGAGAAAATGCAGACCATCCGTTAATTTGTGAACGGTGCGTTGCTGCATTAGCGGGAGAGTTTTAACAGCATCCTTGTCAAGGTGTAAACCTCGAAGATGAGTTTTTCTTGGTGTCTTAGTGTCTTTAGTGTTTCAAAAATCATTTTTTCACCACAAAGACACTAGGACACTGAGTACAGCTTTGCGTAAAATCGTAGCGAATTGAGGGTTGAAATTTAAACGCAAAGGGACGCGGAGGTAAGCGCAGAGGAACGCGGAGAATTCGGTACGAATTAATGAAATGTTGTACTAATACCAATTTGAAAAAAGAATGCGACAGATGAATTCTGTAGAGACGCGATTTATCGCGTCTCATATTCTGAATGTGTCGCAAACATTTTTTGAATCGGTATAAGTACAAAATTGCATTAATTCATGGCGAAAATTTAGCACCAAGACTCTGCGTCCCTCTGCGTTTACCTTTGCGTCCCTCTGCGTTTTAAATCGCTACGAATTAATGTAAAGCTGTACTAAGTTTTAGTCTCGGCATGAGAACATGTTTGGAATGATCGGTTATCGCTGTATGTTATTCAAGATTGACTAACACGTAAAATCGCTACATTAGAAGGTGGAGAAAGAAAATCACAATTAACCCATATAGAGCGGGTGTTCACGTAAAACCATGAGTGTAAACGCCATTATTACAGATAATCCTTTATTAAAAGGTTCTGGTTTGCCTGACTTTGCAAACATTAAACCAGAACATGTAGTGCCAGCGTTTAATCAGTTACTGGCAGAATTAGAACAAAAACTAACCAACTTGGAAGCTGATGTTCAACCCAGTTGGAGTGGTTTAGTAGAACCTTTAGAAAAAATCACAGAACGTCTGAGTTGGAGTTGGGGTGTTGTCAACCATTTGATGGGTGTGAAAAATAGCCCCCAACTGCGGGAAGCTTTTGAAACTGTGCAGCCTCATGTAGTTCAGTTTTCTAATAAGCTTGGTCAAAGTCAACCAATTTACAATTCTTTTAAAGCCCTTGGTGGAAGTGATGCTTGGAATGGTTTTGATTCAGCCCAACAGCGCATTGTCCAAGCTGCGATCCGTGATGCGGAACTTTCTGGCGTAGGTTTACAAGGTGAAGCACGCGATCGCTTTAATAATATTCAAATGGAGTTAGCGGAACTCTCCACTAAGTTCTCTAATCATGTTTTGGATGCGACTAAAGCTTTTAGCTTGACGCTGACTAACAAAGAAGAAGTGGACGGCTTCCCGCCTAGTTTACTGAGTTTAGCCGCCCAAGCAGCACGAGATGCCGGAGGATCAGAAAACGCTACTCCCGAAAATGGCCCTTGGCGCATCACTTTGGATTTTCCCAGTTACTATCCTTTTATGCAGTACAGCACTCGCCGGGATTTGCGCGAGGTGCTTTACAAAGCTTATGTCAGCCGTGCTGCTGGGGGAGAGTTGGATAATAACCCGATCATTGAACGCATTTTAAAGTTGCGTCAAGAATTAGCAGAGTTACTTGGCTACAAGACTTATGTGGAAGTTAGTTTAGCTAGTAAAATGGCTCCGAATGTCGAAGCTGTAGAAAAGCTGTTGGAGGAACTGCGTGGCGCTAGCTATGATGCTGCTGTCAAGGAGTTAGAAGAACTCAAAGCTTTTGCTGCAAGTGAGGGAGTCGCTGAAGCCAATGACTTAAAACATTGGGATATTGCGTTTTGGGCTGAACGTCAACGAGAAGAAAAATTTGCTTTCACCGCCGAAGAATTGCGTCCCTATTTTCCCCTACCCCAAGTTTTGGATGGTTTATTTGGGTTGGTAAAAAGACTATTTGGTGTGAGTGTGACTCCAGCTGATGGTCAAGCACCAGTTTGGCATGAGGATGTGCGCTATTTCCAAATTGCTGATGAAACGGGTAATGCGATCGCCTATTTTTATTTAGATCCCTACAGTCGTCCTGCTGAAAAGCGCGGTGGTGCTTGGATGGATATCTGTATCAATCGAGGTAAAGTTACCGAAAATGGCGTAAGTCAGACTCGCTTACCTGTGGCTTATTTGGTGTGTAATCAGACACCGCCTATTGATGGTAAGCCCAGCCTCATGACTTTCTCGGAAGTAGAGACATTGTTCCACGAGTTCGGTCATGGTTTACATCACATGCTGACTAAGGTAGATTATACTTCCGCGGCAGGTATAAATAATGTCGAATGGGATGCCGTGGAATTACCTAGCCAGTTTATGGAAAACTGGTGCTATGACAGAGCTACTTTATTTGGCATGGCTAGGCATTACGAAACAGGCGAACTTTTGCCAGAACATTATTATCAAAAGCTCTTAGCAGCCAAAAATTACATGAGTGGTAGCGCGACGCTACGTCAACTCCACTTTAGCCTGTTGGACATCGAATTACATCACCGTTACCATTCTGGTAGTGGTGAAACTCCCAAAGATGTACGCGATCGCATTGCCAAAACCACCACTGTCATACCCCCATTACCAGAAGATGCGTTTTTGTGTGCTTTCGGACACATCTTTGCAGGTGGATATGCCGCAGGCTATTACAGCTATAAATGGGCAGAAGTACTAAGTGCAGACGCGTTTGCTGCTTTTGAAGAAGTTGGTTTAGAAGATGAACAAGCAGTAAAAACCACAGGTAAACGCTACCGTGATACTGTTTTAGCACTCGGTGGTAGCCAGCATCCCATGGAAGTTTTTAAATCTTTCCGGGGTCGTGAACCGAGTACTGAAGCCTTACTAAGGCACAATGGCTTAATAGCCGCTTAGTTTGTAATGAGCGCTTAAGCGCTCATTACAAATCCGCAGGATTACTTATGATAAACTGTGAATCAGGAACGAGAGTAACTTAATAGCGTCTGAATGTGGGTGGATACGCTCTTTATAAGGCAGTTGTCAATTTCTAACTTGAATGTATCGCCCAAATTATTTTAAAGTCAGCCTGTCTTTGCTTTTAAATTTACTTCTGTGTGCTTTACCTTCGGTAGGTTTCACACAGACAATTGCTAAACCACAAACTCCAAGTAAACCAAATCAGGTCAACAACCGCAATCAGCAAAGTGGTAGCGTTCAAGTCAAGGTTCCGACCAAAAGTCTTCCTGGACGTCGGGAAAATGGCAGCACACGTAGAGGTGGCTGTCTTTTTGGCGATCAACCACTTTTAGTCTTATTGTTACCATCGACTAATTTAGGATTGACAACTGCTGCTTATCCCAAGTTTTTTTGGTACACACCTGACAATACCGCTCAAACGATGCTATTTTCTCTCTACACAGTAGATGAAAAATTGCGTCCGCGAACTTTGGTGTATCAAACTAATTTTAAACCCACTAGTAAAGCTACTATCACAAGTTTGACTTTACCTAATAATAAAAAAGTTCTGCCTTTAGCAATCAATCAAACCTATCAGTGGTCTGTCTCGATTGTTTGTGATATACAAGACCCCTCTCCCCGCTCTGTAATTAGTGTACACGGTTGGGTGCAGCGAGTTGCTATCAATAATAATGTAGCTAACAAGTTAAAGCGATCAAATTCAAGAGAACGTCTTTCTCTCTACGCCGAACAAGGTTTATGGTTTGATTTACTCTCAACAGTAGCAGAGTTACACGCCTGTAAGCCATCTGATACCAAAATTTCTGATATTTGGACAAGTTTCTTACAACAGATAGAGTTAGATTACTTAGCTAAACAGCCTTTGCGTCAACAATGTCCCCGACGCTAAGGCACTTGCAGTTTTAATGAACAAGGGAGACAAGGGGGACAAATAACAATTGACAATTGACCAATGATAATTTAGCTTTATTTTTGCCAACTTACTTACAGCAGTACAATAACTTGATTAATAAAAACAATACCAGTCTGAGAATTTCATTAAGGAAATTCTATATCACACATAAGTAATACTTGTTTATAATTCTTTCCATGATTAACAGAAAAATAGCTAATAGTACAATTAAATTTTGTCAATTATAAATATCCAGTTTATTAAGTAATTTATTGAAAATAATATTTTTGAAATCATCCAAGTGTTAAGAATTTTTTATTTTTGAGTCTAACTACTGTATAACCGAAGAATTTGAATCTGCATCTTGCTATCACTCTGTAAATATTCTTATAAAAAGACTTCGCTTATACTAACCATTTTCAGCTAAAGAGGTTTACTGAACAGCTTTTTGCTTGTCTTTGCAATACTTAACTAGAGATTAATTAAAAAGCGTAAACATAGATTAAAAGTGATAAAATTCATAACCATTCATTAAGTTAATCATGCAGAATTAAGAGTAAGCTAAATTATTAAAGCCTAGTAGAAAAGCTCAGTCACTAGGTATAAAAAGTCAGAACTTTAGTTAAGAGTCCGCTGTCGAAAATATTAATTGTTTGGTGTTAATTGTTCATTACGATTAACAATTAAACACTAACTATTGACTATTGATTATTGACTAAGTGATTTAGCAGGCGGTGAAAGTTAAAGTTGAGCCAATTACTAGAGAGCAAACAACTAACAGCTACGGAAGACGAAAATGATACAAAACATTTTGATTGCTGTCTCTGGATTGGGACACGCCGAAGAGATGCTTAAGACTTTGAAAGAACTGCCATCAATTCAACAGGCAAAAGTTACAGTATTGCACGTTGTTCCACCACAACGCACCGCCGATTCGATGACAGCGAAGTGGGAAGAAGGTGGCAAAATCCTGGCTAATGCGATTCAGTCTCTAGCTTTGAATCCCACTCAAGTCTCTTCCATTTTGCGACAAGGTGAGCCTAAAGATGTAGTTTGCCAAGTAGCAGATGAAATTGATGCAGACTTGATTATTATGGGTTCTCGTGGACTGAAGCGTCTGCAATCAATTTTAGCAAACTCCGTCAGTCAATACGTCTTTCAATTGTCCTCTCGTCCGATGTTGCTAGTCAAAGATGACATTTATGTCAAAAATATTAAGCGCATTATGGTGGCAATGGATACTTCTGAGGCGTCAAAACACTGTCTAGATTTGGCTCTATTCTTAGTGCGAGATATCAAAGGTGGAGAGCTAATTTTAACACATGTGATCACAGATTTAGGAGCTGAACCTACTGCCACAACTCAGGTTACTCCTGATCAACACCCTGTTTTAGCAGCTGCTGCTGCGGAAGCAAAAAAACTGGGTGTGCAACCTCGTTGTGTACTAAGTATGGGTAAACCTGGTGAAAAAATTTGTCGTTTAGCAGAAGAACTGAACGTAGACCTATTGTTAATGGGTTCTCCAGATCGCCGTCCTTCTATTGCTAAAAGTTTTGTCGATTTAGACCGACTTTTAGGTTCTTCTTTGTCTGATTACGTGAGAATTAATGCAACTTGTCCAGTGTTGTTAGCGCGAACATCTGCTGCTTAAATTTAGTATAGACGCGCAAGCGATGAGCCGCAGGCTACAGTGATCAGTTATCCAGTTATCAACTGCTAACTGATCACAGGGAACCGTAAAAAACCCTTGCACTTTTAGTGTAAGGGTTTTTATTTTATACAAAAAATACACAAGGCATTTAACTATCTTTTTTACCTTCGCGGCTAGCTGTTTGGATGTAAAGAATGATTAAAAAAACAGCAGGAACCAGCACAAATAGAATGCTGGCTACAAACCCCAGGTCATTAACCTGCATAGTAAGAAAGCCTCTCTTAGATTCCAGTCAACACTTTTAGGATACCATCATCATGGCTTGGGTGAGTTATTTGTCCTTTGTCATTTGTGATCTGTTGTTTGTCATACCAATGACTAATGACTAATTACTAAATTAAGGCTTTGTTACCACACTGACTGGGCCATTAACTACTGTTTGACAAGCAAGTCGGTAATTAGCAGGCTTTTTCTTTAAAAAACGGTTTTCTACTTGTGTAGGAGGTGATAAATTTTCCTGGCCTTCGATAATCTCTACAATACAGGTGCCACATTGACCGTAGCCACCACAATTCATCATCTTTCCCCAAACTTTATAAATGTCTATGCCGTTTTCTAAAGCTTTTAGCCGTAGATTAGCACCATCAGCAGCAATAACTTCTTTATCCTCTTTCACGAATTTGATGTTACCCATAGTTCAAACCTCGTTGACTGTTTGCCTGAATTAAGAGCTTGATTTGTAAATCAACTTGTTGAATCCTATATTAATTTATTTTAAAAAATAACAAAATATTAATAAATATAAACTTTTGAAAACAAAAGCATAGCAAAAAAATAAGACAGGTATTTCGCCTGTCTCTATGAAATTATGTAAATAACTTGTAAATAACTTATCTAAAACCCACGGCTGCTTGCCAAACAAAAGCTAGTAACAAGAAGAACAAAGGAATGAGTGGGAGAACGTCTACTAAAGGGTCGAAGATTTGGAATGCTTCGGGTAGTTTAGCTAATAAAATTGCTGCTTCCATTTTTGTTTAAATCCACCTTATCCAACACAGCTTTCAGAATTGAGATAGATCTTAACACGCATTGGTCATTGGTTAGTGGTTATTACCTCCACATCACTCCATTACTCCATTTTTAGCCTTTTAGCCACTTACCAAACTCTGTAGTAAAAGTGTCGTTCAATATAGCTTCTCGTATTTTTTGGGTAAAGCGAATCAGTTCGGTGATATTGTGAATACTCAATAATGTATATGCCAAAATTTCTTGCGATCGCACTAAATGAGAGATGTAAGCACGGGTAAAATTCTGACAGGTATAACAAGGGCAAGTTTCATCTAACCGTGTAAAATCTTCACGAAATTTAGCATTCTTTAAATTCCAGCGATCGCCCTGTACCATCGCCGTACCATGTCTCGCCCAACGTGTAGGAATCACACAATCAAATAAATCTACACCAGAGGCGATCGCAATCACCATTTCTTGATAAGTACCTACACCCATCAAATAACGGGGCTTGTGATAAGGTAACAAGGGTGCTGTAGCTTGCACAACTTGATGAATTAGTTCTGGTTCCTCACCCACACTTACGCCACCAATGGCATAACCAGGTAAATCCAGTTTCTTCAAAGCTTCCGCCGCCTGAGCGCGCAAATCTAAATACACTCCACCCTGAACAATACCAAATAATGCTTGTTCTTTATGGTGTTGATGTGCTTCTATACACCGTAAAAGCCATCGGTAAGTGCGCTCTGTTGCTGCTTCCACCTCTTGACGATTAGCTGTAGCAGGCGGACACTCATCAAAGGCCATAATCACATCCGCCCCTAGTGTATTTTGAATCTCGATAGATTTTTCGGGTGTGAATTTGATAATTTGACCATCGTGGGGTGAGCGAAATGTCACGCCTTCTTCAGATATTTTCCGCATTTCGCTCAGACTGAAGACTTGAAAGCCTCCAGAATCGGTGAGCATTGGCCCATTCCAGCCCATAAACTTGTGCAGTCCTCCACCTCCTGACACAATTGCTTCTCCTGGTTGCAAGTGCAGGTGATAGGTATTAGATAACACCATTTGTGCGCCTGTTTCTTTGAGTTGAGCAGGGGTGAGGGTTTTGACAGTTGCCAAAGTCCCCACTGGCATAAAACGAGGGGTTTCTACTATTCCATGTGGTGTGTAAAACACCCCCACGCGCGCTTTGGTGTGGCTACATTGAGCCAAACATTGAAAAGAGAAGTTTGTAGTCAAGAGTCAACCGATTTTGGATTTTGGATTTTGGATTTTGGATTGACCCCACAGATAAACCCTACGGTGTACACACAAATCTAGGTTGAGCGCATCTGTACCGCCTCGGAATAAATTCCTCCTCTCATAGCGCAAGTCTTCTGAAGAGGACTCAAAAAAAGTTTGTTCCAGTCCACTTGAGTGGACTTTCGCTATAAGCCTGGAACTTTAGTTCTAGGCGGGATACAGTTTCAACATGAAAATTTTTGACTTGTGTGTACACCGTAGACAGATAAACCTGGGGCAAAGTTAATGGTCAAGAGTCAATGGTAAATTATCATAACTTATTCTCCCATGTCCCCTTTGTCCTCCGTGTCCCCGTATCTCCGTCTCCTCAACCCCCAATCCTAAAACAAATCAGAGGGATCGTCGTCAATTTCTGCATCCCATCTGGCTGAAAGTACCTGTTCCATCATTGCTTCTATGGCGCTGACATTTAAGCAACGCTCATCTCGCTCTTGCATAGGAGTAGAAAGAGGAATCAAGCGCAGACGACTTCCTTCTTGTACTAGGTCAAAATAAGTTTCTTGTTGTGGTGATTGTTTCAATTCTAGGTAATCAAAACTACAAAGATTGAGATAAAGGGCGTGGTTAGCAACCAGAGTAGATCGTTGCGGATTGGCAAATACTTCCATCACATTCCCTTCACCGTCGCTCTTGCATTCACCGTCTTGGGTGTAGAAATAGCGAACACGACCTAAATCTGTGAGTAATCGTCGCATATCGAGCTTGTTGACAACCACACCTGTATTGATAATGCATGGAGCTGGTATCTTGCTTTCGGGTAGATGGTGACTCATAATCCAATGACTTCTGGAGTGTAGATAAAAACTACCAGGACTTACGCAAACAGTAGCCGAAACTCTGATTTTCACAGTTGGGCAATACTCTGCGAGAAGCCGCTTTGCGTCTACATAAATTGCCCCTACAGCGTTTAGTTTTGCGTAAAGTCCTAACTACATAGCTAAACAGTCGATCTCGTCGTTTGGTTGACCCCTGCTATTTAATATTTATCTAATAAATTGATCAACTTTGTATAGTGATCGCCTAATTAACTGCAATAAATTATTTTTTGTTGACATAACGCCGGAAACGTGATTTTTAATAATCTTAATAAATATACTTACTCCAATCAAAATAGAAGGTTATACAATTGTGGATTTTAGATTTTAGATTTTGGATTGGGAAACTCTTTGTGCATAAGAGTTCTGTCAGTTTATCCGTAACATTCTTTTTTAAAATAGGTGTTAAAAGGTTAGCTAGAAAAGCAAGATCTGTTATCATTCGTTTTTTGTGTATCACATAATATGAGTATCTGAATTAAAAATGCTAAATGTATCTTTTTCTCTATTGTTTCCTTGATGAGTGCTAGTATATCCAGTTCAAAATGGCTACTTTATTTATATCCTTTACAGAAGCAAGTATTTATACAATTAGTAAAATTTTTACTGAGATAAGCATAACAAAATTTTTTGGTGAAGTTACTCATACTGGTAAATCTTATTTAAATTTTTAAAGATGGATATCAGGGTTGTGCCGGAATTATGAGCGTCATTATTACTCGTCATTTGAACCGTGATTCATGATTAATGACTACAAATAACAACTAGCGTAACTACTATGACCAGTAAGTGTCAGTGGTGGAAACAACTATTACTTGGTATCGGATCATCAGTTGTATTTTATACAACTATTCCTTTACCATACATGTATGCTTTTGATTTCCAAGGAGTAGCCCGTTTTGCTCCTGTTATTGGACTGATGATCGGAGGGATTTTAGGCTTCTTTGATGTTCTGATGATTTCTCTGAGTGTACCAGCGTTAACCCGTGGTGCTTTGATTGTATGCGGTTGGATTGCGATTACCGGAGGGCTGCACTTAGATGGAGCAATGGATAGCGCTGATGGATTAGCTGTGGGTGATCCTCAGCGTAGACTAGAAGTTATGGCAGATAGCGCCACAGGTGCATTTGGAGCAATGGCTGCGATCGCTTTGATATTACTTAAAACAGCTGCACTGACAGATCTAGAACAAAACCGTTGGTTAATTATGATGGCAGCTGCTGGGTGGGGACGCTGGGGACAAGTCATGGCGATCGCTCTTTATCCTTACCTGAAACCAACTGGTAAGGGAGCTTTTCATAAACAAGCTATTCGTTCTTACAAAGATTGGCTAGCAACACTAGTTTTATTAATAGCTTTAAGTAGTTGGCAAATTTTCTTCAACCGTCATCAAATCTTTTTTGCCGTAGCAATGAGCATTAGTGGAAGTGCGATCGCCATCATTACTGGAGCCTGGTTTAATCACAAACTAGGCGGACATACTGGTGATACCTATGGTGCTGTCGTGGAATGGACTGAAGCTTTGTTTTTATGCTTAATGACAATAATTTGAAAGATTTTGGATTTCTGCTTAATCTCAAATCCAAAATCCACAATCCAAAATCCAAAATTATTTGACTGGTTGCAATCGCGTTACCTTAAGTTTAAAAACCCCTACTCCAGTTTCGCCGAAAGACCGGACGCGAACGATGTAAGTTCCGGGTTCTACAATGCGGGTAAACAACAAAGAATTACTGCTACCATCAGGGCCATCATCATTTTCTGCAACTGTCGTACCATCTGGCCCCAGCAGAGTCACAATACTATCAAAATTTTCCGAACTCAGATCAACCGCGAGATTGTCACCCTTTTTCAGACTTACCATATAGTCACGAGCAAATCCACCCTGACCTGTAGGAATATCTTTTTCTGAGAGTGTATCAGAAACTTCATAACTGCCAGGTAGAGGAATTGGATTGTACAACTTGTTAACTTGAGCAAAAGTTGTTGTTGAACTTATACCAATTGCCAGCAAAGAGGCAGGAATGAAACCAATTTTTTTTAAACTGACGATAAAAGCCTGACTTCTCATCCCCAAAAGTTGTCCCACAAACTAAGCGCGATTGGCTCAATTATAGTTTCCTCTAGCACAGCTTGCCCATGTATGATTCAGACGCAATTCATCGTAATTATAGGTAGAGACGCAATTCATCGCAATTTAGGTACAGACGTAATTCATCGCAATTTAGGTAGAGACGCGATTCATCGCGTCTGTACAGTTAAAATGACTTAGCAGTAGTTGCAACTGCCACTAAACCATAAACAGATATACCGCTTTGATGAAGTGTTTGTATAGCAGATCTAGCAGTTGCGCCTGTGGTATAAATATCATCTACTAATAGTACTGATATTTTCGGAGATACGCGCAAATCTTGCCCTATTCCAAAGGCTTCTGTTAAGTTTTCTTCTCGCTGTAATGCAGATAAACCAAACTGTGCTTCAGTTATTTTAATTCTTTCCAAACCATGTTTTTTTAATCGTAATCCGGTGACTTCACAAAAGCTTTGAGCTATGAGTGTAGCTTGGTTATACCCGCGTTGCTTGAGTTTTTTGGCGTGAAGCGGAATCGGAACAACTACTAAATTACGATCGCATCCCTGATGTGATAACCATGCTTCTGCTAATAATTGTCCCAACGGACGAG
Source organism: Fischerella muscicola SAG 1427-1 = PCC 73103 (assembly GCF_000317245.1). GTDB lineage: Bacteria > Cyanobacteriota > Cyanobacteriia > Cyanobacteriales > Nostocaceae > Pelatocladus > Pelatocladus muscicola_A. The sequence continues at coordinate 1,176 of NZ_AJLJ01000371.1, read as the reverse complement.
CAATTTCCGGGTGATTTTCGTACTTCATTGTGGCGATCGCTCGTTTGAGAATACCACCATATGCACCCCAAGCAAATATCGGTAGAGAGTGCGTGTTAGGATTACGACATTTTTGCAGTTGACGAAGACAGTTTGGACATAATTCTTGGGAAGTGGAACGCTCACACAAAGGACAATCAGATTGGAGAAAGAGGTTGAGTAGGTTTTTCCAATGGATCATTTGTCATTTGTCATTGGTAGAGACGCGATGAATCGCGTCTTTACAATAGTGTCATTGGTCATTGGTCATTTGTAACAAATATTTCTCTGATTTGGCTCGGTAAAAACTTGCTTTTATAGGCTTATTGTTTACGATTCAACTTGGCGTCTTGGCGTCTTGGCGGTAAAAATTTAAAATTATGGGTGAGCATTGCTCACCCAGGATGAATATTTAAATTGGTTTTGTGATTTTTCTGAGTGTTTGGGCAATGGCTTGAGCATCTTTGTCAACAAAAACATCTTGCTCACCGTTGCTCCAAGTTAGGAGACAGGTATATTGTAATTTATTGTGAATAGGTATATTCCGAAAACGAATCTGGCGAATGTAAGCTAAATTGATTAAACCTCTTGTAGCTGTTTGACAAAGAACGAGTTGTGGCATCATGGAATAGTCCTAAATGTACGTTTATGAAAATGTCCTGAATGTATGTTTGGGGACAGAGAGGGCGAGGGTACTTGCGGTGCGATCGCCCTTCTCTTATTAATATTAAATCCCATTTGATAACACGTGTCAATAGTGTATATTGAAAAAATAATACATTGGGAGTAGTCTAATCAAATGGGACTAACAAATAGAATTCAAGAATTTGGCAAAGAAAAAGGTATTCCTAGCGCCAACAAATTTTGGCAAATCACTGGATTACCAAGAGCTACTGCATTTAGGTTGTGGAGGGATAGAAATATTTATCCAGACAGAGGAACCGTGGAAGTGATTTGTAAACAATTAAACGCCCAACCGGGTGATTTTTTGAATTACGTAGAAGAGGCTGAGGAGAGACGCGATTAATCGCGTCTGTACAGTTATCAGTAAGTAGTGGACTGTCTAGACTAAAATGTTGCAATAAATCTCTGATTATATCTCTGTGTTCTCTGCGCCTCTGCGGTTTATTAATGCACTATTTTAGATTAGACAGTCCA
>NZ_AJLJ01000370.1 GCF_000317245.1 Fischerella muscicola SAG 1427-1 = PCC 73103 | reverse complement strand
CTGTGTTATCGCGTAGCTTAAGGCACCTTTCGCGGAACATTAGGCAACAACCAACAACAAATGTCAACAGAAACCTAAAACATATCTGGATTATGACTGAAGAAGTTGCTGAACCCCAAATTTGTTGTGAAAGGCGTCAAATTTCCAATTTTTGACTGTTCAGGAGCGTTTGTTGACGTTTGTAAACCAACTTTAATTCTTCTTCGTGTTGCCAAGCCCACTCAGCCAAACCTGCAATTGGTTCAATCAGCTTTTCACCAAAGGAAGTAAGATGATATTCCACCTTTGGCGGCACAATTGGATATACAGTTCGGTTAACAACACCTGCTGACTCCAGCCGTCTTAGGGTTTGTGTCAGCATCTTTTTTGATATTCCAGGAATTTGACGTTGAAAATCAGTATATCGCTTAGTACCAGAAGATAGGAGATACAGAATTGGCGGTGTCCATTTATCTCCTACCAAATCGAGCATCTGCCGCATAGGACAGTCTGCGCTGAGGAGTATTTGCTCATTTTTGGGAACCATGAGGTAACTATAACACCTAGAAGTTCCTTCTTGTAAAAAAGAATCCAAATCAGGCACACTGCTTTAGTTAGTGAAAATGGAGAGATTTGGATGAAACTGTTAGAAAACAAAGTTGCCCTTATCACTGGTGGTACTTCTGGGATTGGGCGTACTACTGCGATCGCCTTTGCTGATGCTGGTGCCAAAGTTGTTGTAGTCGGTCGGCGGGAAGAAGAAGGCAGTGAAACCGTCAGCTTAATTAATCAGGTGGGAGGTGAAGGTTTATTTGTGAAAGCTGATGTATCTCAAGAAGCAGACATAGAATCAACTATTGCCACTGTTGTCAATAAGTTTGGTAGGCTTGATATTGCATTTAATAATGCAGGAATGCTGGGTCAAAATGCCTTACTGGCAGAGCAAACAGAGCAAACTTATGACCGGGTTTTTGGAGTCAATGTCAAGGGAGTTTTTCTCTGTATGAAGCACGAAATTAACCAAATGTTGGCTCAAGGCAATGGTGGAGCAATTGTCAATACATCTTCGATCAATGGTTTTCGTCCTTTAGCACCCGGCTTATCAATTTATGATGCCTCTAAAACTGCTGTGGTGATGTTGACAAAAGCCGCAGCACTAGAATATGCCTCTCAAAAAATTAGGATAAACGCGATCGCACCAGGGCCAATTGAAACTGAAATGCTCAGTCAGGCAACTGGTGGTAATACCAAAGCTTTTGAGAATTTTGTTCCCGCCGGACGTTTGGGTAAACCCGATGACATTGCTAATGCTGTGATCTGGTTGTGTTCTGATGCTACCGATTTTGTCAACGGACATACCCTTACTGTTGATGGAGGGGTACTGGCTGCGTGATCACCGCTTTCTCCTACGCTTGTATGAAAAGCCTGTGACTTAGCGACAAAATAGTACTCGGAGTGGCTAATATAGCTGTATGCAGTTTGCATACAATTGTTCGCGAATGATATCCACAAACAATTCTTTTTTGCCCAAAGTCCAATAATCTATAAACCAATAAGCATTTTAACCCACTGAAGTGGGTTTTCACTATGAGCCGCGCAGTTCACTTGCGGGCTGAATAGTCGCTCGTTAGCAGTTTTACATAAACGCGATCGCACCGTGTTGTCTCTACACCTGTTGCTGGTAGATAGCCATTGCTTTCATATAATTTGACTGCTTCAGCTAAAACGCTGGCGGTTTCAATCCAAATTTGCTGAAAACCACGCTGGGCGATCGCTCTTTCTAATTCTTGTAACAAATATTTCCCTAATCCCACACCTCTAGCAATTGGTAAAAGATACATTTTGCGGATTTCTACAGCTTTTTCGCCCCGACGGATGGGGTAGTATGCACCCGTACCCACAACTTGATTTTGGTATGCAATTACCCAAAACTCTCCACCAGTGGTTAAGTAACATTCTTCCACTTGCAACACATCTCGATCAGCGCCATCTGGCTCCCAACCAAGCCCATATTCTGATAATACAGACCGGATGACTTCTGAAGCAGGAATGCGATCGTCTTCTTCCCAATTCCGAATTAAAAAATCTTTGTAATAGTGATTAGTCATTGCTAGAGATGCGATGATACTCTTACCTTGAAGCCGCTCTTACGAGCGTCTACGTGTCTGTACAATATCTTTGCATCCCCCGCATCCCCAATCTAACTATGAATCCTCGGCTCAGGATGTAAATTCACTAGCAATTCACTCTCAATAATTGCTAATTCATCTAATCTTTGGGTGACAATTTCTCGGTCAAAATAAGTATCAGCTAGCACCCAGTAAGTCCCAAAATGCCGTGCTTCGGATGCCATCAAACCGTGATAAAAATTGGCTAATTTTGGTTCGGGACAATAAGCAGCTAATAAACCCAAACGTTCGTGACTACGAGCTTCAATTAAACCACTGACTAACAAAGAATCTAAAAAGCGATCGGGTTCTTGGGGGCGAATTTGGGCTTTTAAACCTGCACCATAGGGAGGTGGTGTCAGGGGACGCATGGGTATATTTTTATCTTCTAACCATTGATTTACTTGCTCGAAGTGTTCGAGTTCTTCGCGGGCAATTTTGGTGAGTTCCCGCACCATCTTGGCATTAGAAGGATAGCGAAACATCAAGTTCAACGCTACACCAGCAGCTTTGCGTTCGCATTGAGCATGATCGAGGAGGATAATATCTAAATTAGATATCGCCTGTTCTACCCAAGCAGAACTGGTAGGTTGTTTGAGAATGTTAATCGTTGGTAAAGCAGAAGATAACACAGTCATCCGATTTTAGATTTTGGATTTTGGATTGATGGTACAGAATTTTTCTGAGAAATTTTTGGTGAAAATTTGGAAATCTCTACTTTATTCTACATAGCATTTCTATATGATTTGTGATTGTCGCAGAACTCAGAACCCCGACTTCTTAAAGAAGTCGGGGTTCTTATCTCTCACGAATGATTTAGTAAGGTTATATCGAATAAATAACAAATAACAAACATAAAAAACCGCTTTCGCGGTCTAGAATGTAATTTCTAGAAAACGAAAACGGTTAATCTCCATCACACAAACCAACCAATAAAGCAAACTTTTGATTTGAGCAATTGCAAATTAAGCAGCTTGGGCTGCTTCTGTTGGGGTTTCTGTTGCAACTGGCTCAGTAGTGTTATCTGCTAAATTGATTTTCACTACTTTCTGACGCGCTTCTGTAACTTTAGGTAATGTCAGCGTCAGTATACCGTTTTTGTACTCTGCTTGCACTTGGTCATTCTGAATTGCTACTGGTAGAGGAATCACCCGTTGGAATTTTCCATAACGGAATTCTGAACGAATTTGACCATTGTTTTCGGCTTTGTTTTCGTAATGATTTTCACCAGTAATAGCAACTGCTTCTTTTGTTACTTGAATATCCAAGTATTTCGCTTCTACACCAGGAATTTGAACTCGCAAAATTAGATTATCATTGAGATTTTGGATTTCAACTGCTGGTTTCCAAGTAATTTCTGGCTGACGTTTAACTCGCAACATATCATCAAAAATTAAATCCATTTGACGGTTGAAAGCATTAATTTCTGGGTAAGTCCGCCAACGAATAATAGCCATTTTTATCTCCCCTGATCGCCTTTAATTCTGAACTTTTGATTTATAAATCTATGATGGCGATTCTTTGTTGAAAAGTTAGTGAGGTAAACCGGATAATTTCGGGTGTGAATACCAGTCTTTGAAAGAGACAAATTAGGTAATTAAGCCTCTAGTGCAAATTTTTCTTGAGCAAACTTGATTTTTTCTGGAATTCCTGAGAGTTTTGACAAGGTATCATCAATTGTTTTTAGTCGGGGCATAAGTCCTTGTTGGTTAGCAATTTGGATCGAAAGTCCAGGGCGAGCATTGATCTCTAGTAACAATGGCCCTTTTTCTTGATCGAGAACAATATCAACGCCGAGATAGCCAAACTCGGTTTTATCGCCTAACTTTGCAGCCATTTCCAAAATAGTTTGCCAGTGGGGAATTTGGCGATCGCGCAGTGAATGTCCTGTTTCCGGATGATTATCAATGTAGCGATTGTTCTGAATACCAGCCAAGGTTTTTCCTGTTGCAAGGTTAATTCCTACACCTACACCACCTCTGTGTAAATTGGCTTTACCGTCAGAAGCCCGTGTTGGTAAACGCAACATTGCCATTGCAGGTACTCCACGATAGACAATTACTCGGATATCAGGAACACCTTGATAAGCAATTTCGGCAAAAACTGGATCGAACTGAACAACAACTTCCAAATTAAGTAAAACAAAGCTTTGTGATCTACAAGAAAAGATTACCGTGTCATACTTATGACCAGATCACCCCGTAGGCATATTTACTAGTGGTATTCCCAATTAGCAGGATGAGAGCGATCGCTCTAACTTAGCATTACCTAAACAATCTTTGTTAAGTCACACTTGACGCTTTGGCGTTCAAATATGTAAAGTAGTACTTGACCACAAATAAACCAAGCTATGCAAAACCGACTGAAAGAACTTCGGCAACTGCACCAGTGGTCACAATCTGACCTCGCCAGGAAGTTAGGAGTTAGTCGTCAGGCGGTCAATGGTTTTGAATCTGGCAAGTTTGACCCCAGCCTAGACATGGCTTTCAAAATTGCTAGTCTGTTCAACGTTCCACTTGAAGACGTTTTCATCTACGAAGCAAAAAATTCTATGCAAACACTTGTTGAGCGATTCAAAAATCACTTTGGTTTCGAGTTTGGTTTCGAGCGGTTCACCGAAAAGGCAATCAACGCAATCAAGTTTGCACGAAATGAGGTAGCACGTTCGCAGAAATCACAAGTTGAGCCAGAACATCTGTTTGCTGGCTTAGTAGCTGATCCAACTACAACCTCTGCTCGTTTACTTCGAGCAAATGGCGTGACACTGGACATAGAAACCAATGAACATTCTTTTGAATCTCGCGAGAATCCACAATTTAGCCCACAGAGTAAGTTCATTCTAGAGCTTGCATTGCAAGTCGTTCGGCTTCAGGGTAAGAAATCTATTGGGACTGAGCATCTGTTGTGGGGTTTAGTCCGTCTAGCTGAAACAGACAAAACTATTCTGAGCGATCTGCTTCAACGCTACGAAATTGATCTTGAAACCTTGAACAATCAACTAGCAGAAGCAATCTAGATTTAAATCATAAACTAGCTAATCGCACTAACTTAAAAAGTAAACTCATCCAATTTTCAGTCATCTTGAGATGACTTTAGCTATTAGCCTGGAACTTGAGTTCCAGGCGTACTTTTTACGATCTGAATAGATTTGTGCTATAAGCTAAAGACTTATTTATAAAACATGACTACGTATTTTTGATGTAGTTGTCATGAAATCCATACATCAGGATGCATAAGATACCTTTTTACGTCATCTTTAACCCTAGTTCCTAGTTTCAAATGAACTCAATAGATTTAGCCTTTACCCCAGCCCTGGAACAAGCACGGTTAATCCGACATCGGGAAGTGTCGCCATTAGAGTTAGTGCAGATATATCTAGAACGGATTCAACGCCTGAATCCCCAACTGGGTAGTTATTTTACGGTGATGGCAGAACAAGCGATCGCTGATGCGAAAGCCAAGACAGAAATGTTGGTAAATAGCAACGAATTACCACCGTTTTTTGGTGTGCCAATTTCGATCAAAGATCTCAACCCAGTGGCGGGTGTCCCTTGTAACTTTGGTAATCCAGCGTTACTCAATAACATTCTTGACTTTGATGATGGTGTAGTCACGCAGATTAAGCAAGCCGGATTTATTATTCTTGGTAAAACTGCAACCTCAGAACTTGGTTCCTTTCCTTACACAGAGCCTACGGGTTTTCCGCCAGCCAGAAATCCTTGGAATTTAGAATACACTCCCGGTGGTTCTAGTGGTGGTGCAGCCGCCGCAGTTGCAGCTGGGTTATGTGCGATCGCTCAAGGTTCTGATGGTGGTGGTTCAATTCGTGGCCCTGTGGCTTGTTGTGGATTAGTGGGAATCAAGCCAGCTAGAGGACGGGTAACTCATGCACCTGTAGGCGATCGCCTCAGTGGGATTGCTACTAACGGCCCAATTGCTCGCACTGTTGCTGATGCAGCAGCCCTTTTAGATGTTATGTCTGGCTATGTCACAGGCGACCCCTATTGGTTAAGTGATCCTGAACCATCGTTTTTAGTTGCTAGTAAAGAAAGAATTGGTAAGCTACGTGTTGCGTATGGTACAGCGATTCCACCTATTGGCACAGCCGATGCTAATTGTCAGCAAGGCGTCATACAAACAGTGAAGTTACTAGAAGAACTAGGTCACACAGTTGAAGAAAAAAGCCCGGATTTTAGCGGTTTGGTACAACCATTTCAGACCGTATGGCAAACTAGTGTAGCTGCTTCGGATCTTCCCCCAGAAGCCTTGCAACCGACGAATCGTTGGTTACTAGCACGTAGTGGCTCTGCTGGTGAGTACCTGCAAGCAGTATATCAAATGCAGATGGTATCACGTCAAATTGTCGCTTTTTTTGATACCGTAGATATACTAGTTTTGCCAGTATATTTACATTCACCTATTCGTGTAGGAGAATGGGCGCACCTCAGCCCGGAAGAAACATTTCAAAATATTGTAAATTGGATTGCTCCTTGTCCACCAGCTAATGCAACTGGCTTACCTGCGATCGCACTTCCTGTTGGTTTTGACGCTAATGGCTTACCTATTAGTGTGCAGCTAGTTGGCAAACCTGCTGCTGAAGCCACTCTCATCAGTTTAGCCGCTCAAATAGAAACTGCAAAACCTTGGATTGAGCATCGCCCTACATTTGCTGATTTTTGAACTGTGTTGAAAATAAGTATAAGAGATAAACAACATGAAGACATTAGTCACAAATGTGATCATGTTCTTTATGAATGGGTTCCTGTTAATAAACAACATGAAGACGTTAGTCACAAATGTGATTATGTTCTCTATGAATGGGTTCCCGTTAATAAACAACATGAAGACATTAGTTACAAATGTCTTCATGTTCTCTATGCATGAATTGATTTTTATGATGAAGATTAATTTGAAAAGTGCGTAGACGCGTAGCGGCTTCTCAGAACAAGATCGCTGTCTTGAAAATGGGTCATTTCTTTTTTACCTATCTAATTAATTTTTAAGTACAAACACTGAAACAATTAGTTGCATAAAATTGAATAATGTAATATATTTATCTACGTAAGTAGCAAGATCGCGGTAAATAGAGTAAAAATCGATTTAATGATTGAAAAAAAATCTATGCCGCACAGCAATTTGACAGCAAATATACGGACAGATACCAATCATACATTGGTTGTTGGTCAGTACACTCTCAAAATTGGTTCCAGCCAAGGTGCGATCGCAGAATCAGGTATCACACAAGAACAACCGAGTGTGCGAGAACTTTCTACGCCAGAGTTGAAACATCAGCCTCCGAGCGAGAAACTTCTAGATCGTGAAAAACCAATCAATGAGGCGATCGCAGCTTTAAAATCTGGACAAGCAGTAGAATTTTATAGTTCGCCGGGATTTGGCAAAACTTTTTTATTGCGTTATTTGGCATCAGAACTAAAAGCTAATTCTGTGTTTAGCGATGGTGTCATTAATATATCTGCCCATCACCCCTATGTCAGTGATTTACTGCAATCAATTTGGGAAGCTTTCTATGAAAGTGATATCCCTTATAAACCCACAGATGGCGAAATCCGACAACAAATTCAGGACAAACACGCACTAGTCATACTAGATGACGACGCTCAACTTATTCAAGACGAAGTGCGACAATTAAGAAATACTGTTAGTAACTGCACTTTCCTGATTGCTTCTGCAAAACAACGTCTCCGCAAACAAGCATACTCTACTGAACTGTCTGGACTATCTATTCAGGATGCCTTAGTTTTTGTTGAAACAAAAATGGGGCGTTCTCTAAGCATGGAGGAACTACCTGCTGCTAGATCCCTGTGTCTTATCCTCAAGGGAAACCCGATGCATTTGCAATTAGCGATCGCTTACGCATTAACAGAAAAGCGATCACTAGCAGAAATTGTCAGTCAACTACCAAACTCTCAAGCTAGCGTCTATCTTATTCAACAAATCATCGAATTGTTACCACACCCCCATAGAGACGTATTGGAAATCTTCGCAGTCATGGGTGAAGTGGGTTTATCAGAGGAAGAGATTGCAGCGATTACAAAACAACCAAACACCTCTGAAATTTTGGAAAATTTGCAACAGCGTTATCTGATTAAACTGGAAGATTTTCGGTATCGCATTAGTAACAAGACAATCAGAGAAATATTACCCCCAGCCTGGAAGTTAGGAACACCCTTAGAAAACGCGATCGCTTACTTTATCGATTGGACACAGTTGTATTACCAGCAACCACAAATTTTACTCACAAAAATTGATGCGATCGTCCAAATCTTAGAAGTGTCAGTTAGAGCTAGCCGTTGGCAAATTGTTTTACACTTAGCAAAAGCAGTAGAAGGTTTGCTAGCTTTAAGTAAGCGCTGGGGTTTGTGGGAACATGTGCTACAACGTGGACTGCAAGCATCTCAAGCCGAACGAGACAAAGCCTCTGAAGCTTGGGCTTTACACCAACTTGGTACTCGCGCCCTATGTTTAGAAGAAAACACCGTAGCGTTTAGATACTTTACCAGAGCTTTAGAATTACGAGAATCTTTGAGTGATTTCACAGGATTAGCACTCACTCGCCAAAACTTTAATTTGCTTCCCTCATCTGTATCAGTTTTATCAGTTCCCCAGCCTCAACATCTACAGAATGGTAGCGGTGAACCTTCCATCCAGGCGAAAATCGAGAACAGCCCCAACTCTAAAAATCACAGCACAAAAAAAGTTCCTCAATCTGTTCAACAATCAAAAGTTGACTCGACAAAAAACAGTCATCAGCCTGTGGTTAATAACCAAGTTGCTGACAATATTAAAGAAAAACATGCCCAAACTTTGCCATCTTCCTCAGTGTCACCGCTAACTCGGATGAACATAGTAGAGAGACAAGCTGCACCTTCATATCAGCCTCTGCGACAAAACTTTTTACTCTCACCACAAGGGGTTATTACTACCGGAATTTTGGCTTCCGGTGGATTGTTAGCTTGGTTTTATTCCGGTCATGTAGCATCCTCACCAAATCAACCTGAGATTAAATTACCTCAAGCAACACCTGAACCATTAGCGCAGCCCAAATCCAAAGTCACATTCACACCATCGCCCATTGCTAAACCCACAACTTCAGAAATTCCCGCACTGTCACCTTTGAAACCAACTCAACCCAAAATAGATCCAGTACTGAAACCAACATTCCCAGAACCAGAATTCGACAAGCCTCAGCAGTCAAATAAACCAAAATCTATACCAACACCTACATCTTCACCCACACCCACCGATAATCTAGAATCAACACCATCAGTTGAAACTGAACCAAACATAAATTTTACACCAGCACCAAGTTCTAGATTTAGTATGCCATCTCTAACAACTTCGCCAACGCCAATTTTTGAACCACCATCTCCGGAGAATACATCGGCACCTATTTTTACCCCTCCACCTACCCAAAAACCAAGATCACAATCAATAAATATACCTTCTACTCCAGAAGTTACGGTGACACCAAGTGAAGAACCGTTTTATCAAAATTAATTGGTGGTCAAGGGTCATCCGATTTTGGATTTTGGATTGACGAAGCACAGGTGGCGACGCAGGTTTGCCACATTGAGTGCCGTCCCTACAGATAAATCCGAGGGCTTGAAGATTTTGGATTTTCGATTTTCGATTTATTCCACAGATAAATCTGGGGGCTTGTACGATCAAGGAATTATTGGTCAAGGGTCATTAGTACAGACGCGATGTTTCTCGCGTCTGTACAATGGTCATTAGTTATTTTCCCTATCACCCCTTTACCTCTACACTCCCAATTTCTCCAAGACTGGCTGAGTAGAAACTATGTGTCTTTCCAAACCTAGTTCTTTGGGACTAATGCCGATCGCTAAGGCAACTAACTGTGGTAAGTGTAGAACTGGTAAACTCAATTTGTGTCCAATCACCTTTTCTACTTCTGGTTGACGAGAATCTAAGTTGAGGTGACATAAAGGACACGGTGTCACCATACAATCAGCACCTGCTTCTATGGCTTCTTGAATATGCTTACCAGCCATTTTGAAGGACTCGGTGGTAGCATAACTGGCAAGAGGCCAACCACAACATTGTGTACGACCTCTGTAATAAATGGGTGTAGCCCCTACTGCCCGAAACAAATTTTCCATTGTCTCTGGCTGGAAGGGGTCATCATAAGCCATAAATTTTTGAGCGCGCAAAAGATAACAACCGTAAAAAGCAGCACATTTAAGTTCCGTTAATTTACGGCTAACCCGTTGTTGAATTTCCTCTAAGCCATAATCTTTAGCAAGAGCATACAGCAAATGTTTGACTTCTGTGGTTCCTCGATAAGGTGAACAGCCTTCTTTTTGGAGCAAACTGTTAACTTGTCCAACATAAGCCGGATTTGTTTTCTGATATTCTTTGAGTTGTTCATCAACATGGCCAATTACACCTTGACAAGTACTGCAATGAGTCAGCAAGGGTAAATTTAATTCTTCTGCTAAAGAAATATTTCGAGCATTGACAGTATCTTCTAAAAGTTGAGAATCTTCCTTAAAAGTGCCAGAACCGCAGCAAGCAGCTTTTTTGAGTTCAATGAGTTCAATACCCAATGCTTTACTTAAAGCAACTGTGGATTGATGAAGTTCTCGACAAGCCCCTTGAGCAACACAACCTGGGTAGTAAGCGTATTTCAATGTATGGGATAGCATAGAAATTGTAAGTTATGAGGTATCGTCCCTCGACAATAACTGTTTTATTATCGCTTTGATCATTACCTATTGGTTTTGGTTGCAAGACTGTTGGTGCTGAAGCGTGGTTCTGAAAAAATTTAGTAAGAATTGCAAAACAGAATTGTTTAAAAGGGTGTATGCGATCGCCCTTTCGGATTAAGATGTATATGCTCAAAACCATGTAACCCATAAAGAGCGGACTATAGCAACTGGTTGAGGAATTAAATCTATGAGCCAAGCGGACATTTTTGAAAAAGTTAAGGAAATCGTCGTGGAGCAACTGGGTGTTGAACCAGAACAGGTTACACCACAAGCTAATTTTGCCAATGATCTAAACGCTGATTCCCTCGATACTGTTGAGTTAGTAATGGCTTTAGAAGAAGAATTTGATATCGAAATTCCTGATGAAGCTGCCGAAAAAATTACCACAGTTCAAGAAGCATTGGATTACATTAACGACAAAGTTGCTACATCCGCATAGTAGAGATTAGGGCATAGGGCATAGGGCATAGGGCCATGGTGCATAGGGCATAGGGTCATGGTAAAAATTACATAAAGCCCAATTCCCAACTCTCAATTCCCAATGCCCGATTTGCAATTCCTAATGCCCTATGCCCAATTCCTGTTTTTTCCTGCCGGATAGCCACTTGTAACTTAGTCATGACAGATTTGATACGTAAACGCGTTGTTGTAACTGGTGTTGGCGCGATTACACCGATTGGTAACACACCAGCCGAATATTGGGAAGGATTGGTAAGCGGACGTAATGGCATTAGCGAAATTACTTTGTTTGATGCCTCGCAACATGCTTGCCGTATTGCTGGCGAGGTAAAAAATTACGATCCGCACGATTACATGGATCGTAAAGAAGCCAAGCGCATGGATAGGTTTTCTCAATTTGCCGTTTCAGCGGCAAAACAGGCTCTAGCAGATGCGCGGTTAACTATTAACGACCTTAATGCTGAACAAATAGGTGTGATCATCGGTTCTGGTATTGGCGGTCTCAAGGTAATGGAAGAGCAGCAAACGATTTACCTTAACCGTGGTCCAGACCGCTGTAGCCCATTCATGATTCCCATGATGATTGCCAATATGGCTGCGGGATTAACAGCAATTCATACTGGTGCTAAAGGGCCTAATTCTTGCTCTGTAACAGCCTGTGCTGCTGGTTCTAACTCTATTGGAGACGCTTTTCGCCTCATTCAAGGTGGATATGCCCAGGCAATGATTTGCGGAGGAGCAGAAGCAGCTATTACACCCCTATCTCTTGCTGGTTTTGCTGCCTGTAAAGCACTTTCGTTTCGCAATGATGACCCTGCTCATGCCAGTCGCCCTTTTGATAAAGACCGTGATGGATTTGTCATGGGCGAAGGATCAGGAATCTTAGTTCTGGAAGAAATGCAACACGCCATCAGTCGTGGTGCGAGGATTTATGCCGAAATCGTCGGTTATGGTATGACCTGTGATGCTTACCATATTACATCTCCTGTACCTGGCGGTGAAGGAGCTGCCAGAGCTATACAGTTGGCACTCAAAGATTCAGGAATAACTCCCGAAATGGTGAGTTACATCAATGCTCATGGTACTAGCACCCCGGCTAACGATTCCACTGAAACCGCAGCGATGAAACGAGCTTTAGGTGATCATGCTTACAAAGTAGCAATTAGTTCTACTAAATCTATGACAGGTCACTTATTAGGCGGTTCTGGTGGCATTGAAGCAGTAGCAACAGTACTAGCGATCGCCAACGACCGACTCCCACCTACAATCAATCTGGAAAACCCAGACCCAGAATGCGATTTGGACTACATAGCAAACGTTAGTCGCTCTGCGCGCGTTGAGGTAGCACTATCCAATTCTTTCGGTTTTGGTGGTCATAATGTGACGCTAGCATTTAAAAAATTTGTTTAGGAAAAAAGGGAATAGGGGATCGGGGATTGGGGAGCGGGAAGAGACGCGGTGACGCAAAGAGGATTCAGACGCGGAGAATCCATCAAAAATATTCTCCGTGTCCCCGTATCCCCTTTCCCCCTTCCCCCTTCCCCATAAAGAACGTATTGTTTATGACACCCTGACCAAATCATTCCGTCCCTTTAACAACTGAATATTAAGATTAATCCTTCCTAGAATAATCCTAAAATCCCAAATAAAAAATCCTCAATTCTACGGCTTGTTTGTCAACAAGCACCAATGGGATGATGATACTATCGTGGGGAATTTGATCCCCAGCAGGCAAAAGAAGCTTAAAGAGTGCTAACCCGTCGTTAAAAACAATCTTAATTATGGCTGTTGCAACCCAAACCCTTGAAGAACTTTGTATCAACTCGATCCGCTTTTTGGCAATTGATGCCGTAGAAAAAGCCAAGTCTGGTCACCCAGGACTGCCAATGGGCGCAGCACCAATGGCATTTGTGCTGTGGGATCGGTTTATGCGGTTTAACCCCAAAAATCCCTATTGGTTCAACCGTGATCGCTTTGTCTTGTCTGCTGGTCACGGCTGTATGTTGCAGTATGCCCTACTCCACTTGACTGGTTACGACAGCGTTCAGCTAGAGGATATCAAACAATTTCGTCAGTGGGGTTCAAAAACACCTGGTCATCCAGAAAATTTTGAAACACCAGGTGTAGAGGTAACTACTGGGCCTTTAGGACAAGGAATTGCCAATGCGGTCGGTTTAGCGATGGCAGAAGCCCATCTCGCCGCAAAGTTCAATAAATCCGATGCCAAAATTGTTGACCACTACACTTATGTGATCCTCGGTGATGGTTGCAACATGGAAGGTGTATCTGGTGAAGCCTGTTCTTTAGCAGGACACTTGGGCTTGGGTAAACTAATTGCCCTGTACGATGACAACCACATCTCTATTGATGGTTCTACCGACATTTCCTTTACCGAAGATGTAGGCAAGCGTTTTGAAGCATACGGCTGGCATGTGCAAGTTGTCAGCGATGGCGACACCAATTTAGAAGCTATTGACAAAGCGATCGCAGCTGCGAAAAGCGTCACCGACAAGCCATCTTTGATCAAAGTTCGTACCACCATTGGTTACGGTTCCCCCAACAAGGCGAACACCGCAGGCGTTCATGGTGCGGCCCTTGGTGGTGATGAAGTTACAGCCACTCGTAATAACTTGGGTTGGGAACACGAACCATTTAACATCCCAGAAGATGCCCTCAAGCACTTCCGTAAGGCTGTAGAACGGGGTGCTGAGTACGAAAGCCAGTGGAATAAAGTTTTTGCCGATTATAAAGCCAAATACCCCCAAGAAGCGGCTGAGTTTGAGCGGCAAATCAGTGGCAAATTGCCAGAAGGGTGGGAAAAAGCACTACCCACCTACGAACCAGGAAGTAAAGCGATCGCCACTCGCAAAACCTCAGAAATGACGCTCAACGCCCTAGCACCTGTGCTACCAGAAATGATCGGTGGTTCTGCTGACCTCACCCACTCCAACCTTACAGAACTTAAGGGAGCAGGTGACTTCCAAAAAGGACAGTACCAAAATCGTAACCTCCGTTTCGGTGTACGCGAACATGGCATGGGTTCGATTTGTAATGGTATTGCTTTACACGGTTCCGGGTTAATTCCTTACTGCGCTACCTTCTTGGTTTTTGCCGACTACATGCGGGCTGCAATTCGCCTTTCGGCATTGTCACAAGCTGGAGTCATCTACGTTATGACTCATGACTCCATCGGTTTGGGTGAAGATGGCCCTACCCACCAACCAGTAGAAACCATTGCTTCTTTACGGGTGATTCCCAATCTGACAGTGATTCGTCCCGCCGACGGTACCGAAACCTCTGGCGCTTACAAAGTTGCGATTGAAAATGCCAATCAACACCGCCCTACCCTGCTAGCATTATCGCGGCAAAACCTGCCTCAATTAGAAGGAAGCAGTATTGAAGGTGTCACTAAAGGCGCTTACATTCTTTCTGATAGCGAAGGTACTCCCGACATCATCCTCATTGGTACAGGTAGTGAAGTACCTCTGTGCGTTGATGCTGCTGCTGAACTCCGCGCTAAAGGTAGGAAAGTTCGTGTTGTTTCCATGCCTTCTTGGGAATTATTCGATGCTCAAAACGAATCCTACCGCGAATCAGTGTTACCCAAAGCAGTGAAAAAGCGTTTAGCTGTTGAAGCTGCTTCTAGCTTCGGTTGGTGCCGTTACCTGGGTGACGAAGGCGCAATGATTAGCGTTGATGAATTTGGTCGCTCTGCACCTGGTGGTAGAATCATGGAGGAATTCGGCTACACCGTTGATAATGTGGTCGCAAAAGCAAAAGAATTGTTGGGTTAATTAGCAACAGGATAATTTTTGAATAATCTCTAGCAAGGGTGGGTGAAATCCACCCTTTTTTGTTTATGGGGTTTCGCGTCTCCCCATTTTGTTTTACTGAATTTTTAGTTGTAAAATTGTTTACAAAATAAATTTCAAATGCTGAATGAATAGAACTAACATGTTATTTATTCAACATCTGTAATACGTAATCTCTGGGTCGATAGTTAATAAAATACTCCAAAGTAATTACGCCAAAGTGATTGATTTAGTTGAATCAGCCTATCTTGCTCATGGAGAGAAAAAAACAGTAAATCCAGACAGCTATTTTCTAAAATATCCAGACAGTTTGTAACCGGAACTATCGATCAGCTTGTCCAAGGAAAACTTGCTTTAGACTCACAGAAACCAACAATATATTCTCCTTTTGGCATGGGAATACTCGACCTTGCTGTTGCTTCATATGTATATCAAATGGCAGTTTTGGAGAAAAAACTCTTACTATTACAGATTTTTTTGATGAAAAAACAAGAATATAGATAACAGGAGTAAAAAACAAAATGTTAGTAATTGAAAACATCGTTAATGACAATCCAACACTTCAGAGATACGACTGGCCTCTAGTAAAATCGTTTAATCAACTCGATACGAAACTACTAAATTTTATTAATAATTCCAGAGAAGAGAAAAAGCGAACTTTGGCTAATCTCGTACGTAGTACAGATAGTCATGGTGCTTTTCTTAATAATCATCTTGGAACAATTTATAGTTATTTTTACGGCTATCCTGATAGTCCTTGCTATCTAAATTCTGATGTTGATTTAGAATTATATATACAGGAAGCTAAGTTAATACTTGAGTTTAGCTTTATTCATGAATGGCTAAAAATAGTAGAAGCACCTTTTTTCACAAGTCAAAAAGATGCAGTTAGTCATTTAAAACACCTGGCTATGAAAAACTCTGGGATCTTACATGAGTTGTTTAATTTTATTGAAAGAGAAGCATCTAAAGAAGCAATTTTAGAATTTCTCCGTCTAGAAGTCTTACGCAATGAAGTTGTGGATGATGAAGTAGCTCTAATAGTTGTTGGGTTGCAAGGTAACATGAAAAAGGTTATGGTATCTAATCTTTGGGATGAATGTGGAAACGGAAATCTAACAAAATTTCATACTTACTGGCTACGTCAACTGATTAATAGTTTGTTGGATTGGAACAACTTTATTCGATATAGAAGTGAGAAACAACCTTGGTTTTCAAAGATTAGTTCAAATAGCTTTAATAGTCTTCTCTTCAGACCGCAATATAAATTTCGTGCTTACGGACACTTTTTAATTACTGAGGCTTGGGTAGAACCTCACTTTGTCAAAATTCTCAACGGCTTAGAACGAGTTGGTCTTACTCAAAGCGACATTCAGATCTACTTTTCAGCACATACTAAGATAGATCCACATCACACCAAAGAAATTATTACTGCAATTGAATATCAAAGTCCTGCATTGACTCTAGAAGAGATTAGAGAAATAGTTATTGGTGCATACCAAGCAATTGAAGCTAATTTGCAACAATACAAACGAGTACTTAATTATCTTAAATCCTTTTAGTAAATTCTTATAAGCAAAATAGGATACAAACATAACTTGTTTCCTATTTTATTTCAGTAAATTGCATCAATATAGCTATCTATAATTCAGAGCAATAATCAACCCAGAAAAAATGAATGAATTCAAAGCATTTATTGGAATCACTCCAGTTATCTTAAGTATATCAACTATTTTATTTCTCAAGCGAAATACGGTAACTGGAGCTTCAGTTGGAATTATATCTGGATTAGCCTTAATTACGATAACCAATTGGTTTACATTAGATTCAGGCAAATTATTTCGTGCTATATTTACTTCGTCAATTTTAACTATAAGTGCTGCATTAGTAATAGTACCAGGCTTATATCTAAATGCAGTATTACAAGGACAAGGTAAAATCCAAAGCTTGTCTAACATGATTCAATTATTTAAGCTTGATAATACTCATAAAGCACTTTTACTATTAATAGCTTTTCTTCCAGCTATAGAATCTTTAACTGGATTTGGCGTATCACTTTTCTTATCAATTCCTTTATTTTTTAGCTTATTTCCTGATTATAAAGCGTATCGGCTTTCAATAATCGGAATGAACATAATGCCGTGGGGAACTCTTGCTCTTGCAACTATTGTAGGAGCATCTCTTAGCCAAGAACCAGTTAATCAACTAAGTGCTACTACTGCGTTAACCAGCTTATTTGTATTTCCAACTTTTGGCTTGATTGGAGCATATATTATTGATGGCATAGAAGGAATCAAACGTAATTTACTTTTAGCCCTAACAATGGGTTTAGGTTTGTCTATAATGCTATATGTTTTTAGCTTGTTAGGCTTAACAGAACTGGCTGGAGTTCTCTCTGGTTTAACAGTGGGTGCGATCTCGCTAACTATTCTAAATAAACATCAAAAAAAATCAAAAACAACTAACCATCAACAAATAGAACTATCTAAATTATTTAAACTATTAACCCCTTATTTAATACTCCTTATACTAATTTTGGCATCAAGAGTAATACAACCAGTTTCAGAGTTTTTGTCATCTATAGCCATACTACAAACATCACGAATTAAATTTGCAGTATTGACAAGCCCTGGAATATTTGTAGGCATTGTAGCTGCTATTTGGTATTTTTTGGAAAAAGTGAAAATATCTCATTTAACAATTTTTAAGAAATCGCAAACGACCTGTTTGAGCTTATTTCTTTTTGCCTTTCTTGCACAGCTAATGCAGGAGTCGGGAATGTTAAATGCCTTTTCTTCATTTGTGAGCAGTATTTCCCAAGAAAAAGCTATGTATATGTTTATTACACCTGCTTTGGGTATGCTCAGTGGCAATATTACTGGTTCAAATGTAGGTGGAAACGCATTGATGATGACACTTCAACAAAGTATAGGTGCGTCCCTAGATAACGGTTTGCTTTTTGCTGCGGTGCAAAATAGCGCGGCAGGATATGCAGTGTTTACCTCTTCAGCCATTATTGTATTAACAATGACTATTGCCAAAAACTTTGAACGTAACTCTATTGTTAGTGAACATCAACTTGTATCTTTTGGATTAAAATCCGCATTTTCTGTCTACCTTGCTCTCGTATTGGGTTTCTGGACTACCAGTTTTATACGTGGCTAATCTCTCCAACTCAACTTTTATCTATGACCCAAGGTAATAGACAGGGTTGACACGTTAGCAATACCTATGCATGCTGCCCCACTCATTCAAAATACCAAATAAACAAAATCCACCTAAAATGATTAGGTGGATTTGCTTTTTATTTAGTGGATCCGAGCAGAGTCGAACTGCTGTCCAAACTGGGTATTGACCCTCCACTCATTCACAGGTTTAGCCTTTCTTACCCTCAAGGCGGGGAACGTTCATTATCCCGAACGGTAGGATGCTCTGGTAAAGTCTTTGCTACTAAGTCCACCAGAGGGAACATAATAGCGCATCCGTTGGGGTTTGCCTCTAGGCCTTAACGGAGTCAGACTAGAAGCGCTCGAACCTGTAAGAGGCTATTAGGCTGCTACAAGAGCTTCCTTACGAGCAAATTTTACGATGTTGTTCGCATTTACTTTTTTTTTGAGCCTTGGATTTGCGAGAGATGACTCACTCTCGACCTGAATCACAGAGAAGCTTTCGCCAGCCTGTCAAAACCGGTACGGACCCATGAAGGTTATATACTCCTATTATAGTGTGGAGTTTTTCAATTTGCGACTCAAAATTTTAGATTTCGGATTTTCGATTTTAGATTGAAAATTCTCTAATAATTTCCATCTAAAATCTAAAATCTAAAATCTAAAATCTTTTCTTAGGTCAGTGCCTGAGCGCCGCCCACAACCTCAAGAATTTCCTGAGTAATTGCGGCTTGGCGTGCTTTGTTGTAAGACAGAGTCAGACTGTTGATCAATTCACCCGCGTTATCGCTAGCATTGCTCATCGCTGTCATGCGTGCGGCTAGTTCGCTAGCTGAGGATTCTTGTAATGCCCGTAATAGTTGGTTGGTCAAATACAGAGACAGTAGAGAATCTAAAATTTGTGCTGGATCTTGCTCAAAGATCATGTCGCGAGGTAAAGCGCGAGTTTGGGCAGTGACTTTTTGCCGTTCAACTTCAAATCGACCGCCACGAGTAGTCAAACGAAAGATTTCGTCGTCTGCGGTTTCTAAACCCTGAGTATCAAGGGGAAGCAGAGTTTGTACTACTGGCCGAGAACTAACCAGAGATACAAAGCGAGTGTAAATCAATTCGACACGATCTACGCTTTCTGATAGAAATAGGGAAAGCAACTCATTGGCAATATTAGAAGCTTCTCCTGCGGTTGGGATTTGTTCTAAACCAGTATAGACTGCATCGATTGGTTGATCACGACGTTGGAAGTACTGTGCAGCTTTCCGTCCTACCAGTACTAATTTATAGTTAATACCTTCTGCTTTGAGTTCCTTGATGCGATTTTCTGCACGCTTGATGACGTTGGTGTTGTAACCGCCACAAAGACCGCGATCGCCTGAAACAACCAATATCCCTACTGATTTAACTTCCCGTTTTCTGAGCAGAGGCGAGTTAGCGTCTTCAAACTGCAAACGAGCTTGTAAACCGTAGAGTACCTGGGCCAGACGATCAGCGAAGGGGCGGGTGGCTAATACCTGCTCTTGGGCGCGACGTACCCTGGCAGCAGCCACCAGCCGCATGGCTTCTGTAATTTTTTTGGTATTTTTTACGGATTGAATGCGATCGCGTATTGCTTTGAGATTAGCCATAATTTTAGTCCTTAGTCCTTAGTCATTAGTCATTTGTCTTGAGTCATTAGTCATGAGTTATTTACCCAATGACCAATGACTGATGACCAATGACTATCTATGCTGTTGCCAAGAAGGTCTTTTTGTATTCGTTGATGCCTTCTTTTAAAGCTGTTTCTTCGCTGTCACCTAGTGCTTTTTGTGTTTGCACACCTTTGACGTACTGAGGTTTGCTGGTCTTGAGGTATTCCCGCAGACCCTTAGCGAAGGTAGTAACTTTATCGGTAGGAATGTCGTCTAAATAACCATTTAGACCAGCATAGAGAATAGCTACTTGCTCGTACACCGATAAAGGCGAGTTTTGGGGCTGTTTGAGGAGTTCCCGTAAACGCTGACCTCGTGCCAACTGGTCTTGAGTGGTTTTATCAAGGTCAGAAGCAAATTGAGAGAAAGCTTGTAATTCGTCAAATTGAGCCAATTCTAGCTTCAACTTACCAGCAACTTTCTTCATTGCCTTGGTTTGAGCCGCAGATCCCACACGGGATACGGAAATACCAGGGTTAATAGCCGGACGAATACCAGCGTTGAACAAGTCAGAAGACAAGAATATCTGACCGTCAGTAATCGAAATCACATTGGTGGGAATGTAAGCAGATACGTCACCTGCTTGGGTTTCGATGATTGGGAGGGCGGTCATGCTACCTTTACCCAATTCGTCACTTAGTTTTGCTGCTCGTTCCAATAAGCGGGAGTGGAGGTAAAATACGTCTCCAGGATAAGCTTCCCGTCCGGGTGGACGACGCAATAGCAAGGACATTTGCCGATAGGCTGCGGCTTGTTTGGAGAGGTCATCGTAAATTACTAGGGTAGCTTTGCCTTTGTACATGAAGTACTCAGCAATTGACGCCCCAGTATATGGAGCGAGGTATTGTAGAGATGCAGGTTCACTGGCGTTAGCAGCAACAACGATGGTGTAGTCTAGTGCGCCTTTCTCTTGCAGAGTCTGGACGACATTGGCGACAGTAGAGGCTTTTTGACCGATCGCTACATAAACACAAATTACATCTTCTTCTTTTTGGTTGATGATCGTATCAATTGCGATCGCTGTTTTCCCAGTCTGACGGTCGCCAATAATTAATTCCCGTTGACCACGACCAATAGGAATCATCGCATCAATCGCGGTGATTCCGGTTTGCATCGGTTCGTGTACTGAGCGACGAGCAACAATACCAGGTGCGGGAGATTCAAGTAAACGGCTTTCTGCTGTCTTGATTTCACCTTTACCATCAATTGCCCGACCCAAAGCATCGACAACGCGTCCAACCAAGGCTTCCCCTACAGGAACCTGAGCAATTTTACCAGTAGCGGTGACGGTGCTGCCTTCTTGAATTGAGTGACCTTCACCCATCAACACCGCACCAACGTTGTCTTCTTCTAAGTTGAGAGCGATGCCGACTGTACCATCTTCAAATTCTAACAATTCCCCAGCCATGGCCTTTTCTAGACCATAAACGCGGGCAATACCGTCACCGATTTGCAAAACTGTACCAACGTTAGCTACTTTGACTTGTTGGTCGTATTGCTCGATTTGTTGTTGAATAATGCTGCTAATTTCGTCAGGTCTGATGCTAATTGCCATTTGTCTATCTTACTTTTTGGTGAGACAACAAGAGTTAAGAAGAATTTTAGGTTTTAGAGTTAGCGGTTAGTGGTTAATAACTATTTTTGTCTATCAACAATTCGCCAATCCAAAATCCAAAATCCAAAATCCAAAATTCATTTAGGCGCTCGTTAAGCGCAAAGACAGGCGACGCAGTTGACCCCGCAAACTAGCGTCAATTACCTGAGAACCTACTTTAATAATGACACCACCAATAATGTCAGGGTCGATTCTGGTTTCTAGTTCTACTTCACGAGCATTGGTCATGGCGATGACCTTTTGTCTGACTGCTGAAGATTGGTCTTCGCTCAGAGGAACAGCAGAAACCACTTCTGCTAACACTGTTTGTTTGAGTTGCCGCAACAGTGCTAAATATTGTCGGCAAACATCTTCCAATAACATAATGCGTCGTCTATCGACCAACAGCATTAAAAAATTACGGAAGTAAGTGTTAGCACCTTCACCCAAAATCCGGTTGAGAACTGCTTTTCTATCCTCTGTCTGGATAAATGGGTTATTGAGAAACTGTTGTAGTTCCTCACTGTTAGACAACAAGTTCAGCAAAGCACGAATGTCTTCGCCGAACTCTTCTGTCAAATTATTTGATTGCGCTACCGACATCAAAGCCTCTGCATAAGGCAGGGCTACTTCTGATAATCCTGCATTGCTTGTCATTTCTAGCCTCCCAGTAGCGCGATACTACGATCAATCAATGCTTGTTGAGCATCGTCGCCAATTCCACTGCGGAGTTCCGATTCGGCTTTTTGCAATGCCATGGCCACTACCCGTTGCCTCAGTTCGGCAAACGCTCGCTCTCTTTCTGTGTCTAAATCGCGGGCAGCTGTTTCTTTCATTCGTTCCACTTCCTCTGCCGCCCGTGCCAAAATTGCTTCACGAGCTGAACGAGCGTTTTCTTCGGCAGCTTTGCGGATTTGTTGCGCTTCTGCTTGTGCCTGGGTCAAACTTTGTTGCACGTCGGAAAGTTGGGCTGCTGCTTCTTTGGCACGCTCTTCAGCTTCCCGAATTGCAGTTTCAATATTTGAGCGTCGCTCGCTGAGGGTGTTACTGATAACTTTACGCCCAAAGTAAAATAAAACACCAACTAGAATTGCCAGGTTAATTATATTGGTTTCAAGAATGTTGAAGTCTAGACCAAAACCGCCTGGCGATTCTGCTTCTGCCGCCGCCTCTGTGGCTAATAATAAGACTGTTCCTACAATACCCATCTACAACTGCGCTGCTCCCTTGCTAATCGTAAGTTAGAACTTTCCCCAAAGGAAAAAAGTGCCAATGCGTGACACTTAATTCAGCGCTCACCGGACGAATGCCCCAAGCGCAAATACTTTTTGGAACCGATGTTGTGAGCTATCAACAGTCACTATTTTTGACTATTTGACTAAAGAAGGTCCCAAGAGTTTTTCCAGAATCTGCCTGCTGAAGGCATCTACCTGTTGCTCCAAGGAACGTAAAGCTTCCTGCTTTTGCTGTTCTATTTCTTGAGCCACCTGTTCTCGTTGCGCCTGAGCTTCTTTTTGGGCTTCAGCGATTTTCTCGGCAGTAATTTTTTGAGCCTCAGTCTGAGCTTGGGCAACGACATTTTGAGATTGCCTGCGTGCTTCTGCTAGCTGTTGCTCATATTCCTTGGTCAATCGCTCGGCTTTAGCCAAGCGTTCGCGAGCTTCAAGGTTATTCGTTCGGATGTAATTATCGCGATCGTCTAGTACCTTGGTCAATGGCTTGTAGAAAATCACATTTAAAACAGCTGCCAACAGCAGGAACTGCAATGCCATTAAGGGCAAGGTAGCATCGAAATCAAACATTTCTCTCCTCTTTGGCTGTAACAGCAGTTTTTGTGGGTAGCAATTTTGATTTACCTTTAATTAAGGTTAAATCCTGTCTCAGAGACGTGATACCAAATTAGGATAATTAGGATTATTCTGAAACGAATCAAACAGCCTTCTTGAAAAAGCTTTTAATCCAAAATCAAAAATCTACAATCTAAAATCCAAAATTGGTATGAGTGATCACGTCTCTCAAATGAAAATGTTTTAGAGATTAAGAGAAGGGGTTAGCAAACAGCAATACTAGTGCAATCACCAGACCGTAGATTGTCAGTGATTCCATGAACGCCAAAGTTAACAGCAATGTACCGCGAATTTTTCCTTCTGCCTCTGGCTGACGGGCGATACCTTCTACTGCTTGACCTGCGGCGTTACCTTGACCAATACCAGGGCCAATCGCAGCTAAACCAATTGCTAAAGCAGCAGCGAGAACTGAAGCAGCAGAAACCAATGGATCCATGTTGATTTTCCTTACCTTGAGTACAAAACTAACGGTTTGCGACTTTGTTTTTTAGATTTGTAACTGAATCAAATATCCAGTTCCAAAATCTAAAATTACATCAACTGAGGACTCTAATGTTCCTCATGTCCTTCATCACCATGTCCCTCCATGGCCTCGTGAATATAAGCCCCTGCAAGGGTAGCAAAAACCAGGGCTTGAATGGCACTAGTAAACAAACCAAGAGCCATCACAGGTAGAGGAACAAATAGAGGGACTAATAGAACTAGTACCGCCACCACTAATTCATCCGCCAAAATGTTTCCAAAAAGACGGAAGCTTAGGGAAAGAGGTTTGGTGAAATCTTCTAGAATCGCGATTGGTAATAGAACCGGTGTTGGTTCGATATACTTCTTAAAGTAACCCAAACCGCGTTTGCTAAAACCTGCGTAAAAGTAAGCTAAAGAAGTCAATAACGCCAGTGCTACTGTCGTATTGATGTCATTGGTCGGTGCTGCTAATTCACCAGATGGGAGTTTGATGAGCTTCCAAGGAATTAAAGCGCCCGACCAATTGGATACAAAGATGAACAGAAATAATGTGCCGATAAAAGGCACCCAAGGACGATATTCTTTCTCACCTAACTGGTTTTTCGTCAAATCCCGAATAAATTCCAGGGCATATTCCATAAAATTCTGTATGCCACTGGGAATTCTTTGGGCATTGCGAGTAGCGGCAATTGACGCCACTACTAAAATAGCAATCACGAACCAAGAGGTAAGAAAAACTTGTCCATGTACTTTTAGATTACCCAATTGCCAGTAGAAATGATTTCCTACTTCTAATTCGGCAAGGGTTACTGAATTGAAGAAGTTCAGGAGATGGAGCATTTTCTTCCCAAATCAACTAATTCTCCAATCTTAAGCTGGAGAAAAAGAACTAGAAGCCTGCTGTGGATTTACTTTAAGGCAAACTCACATTGAGCCTTGTTAAGGTTTTGGAATATTTGGCAAGCCAGAGATAAAAGCTTCTCTAACTACATAGAAAATGAGCGTGGCTTTATATGTCAGAAATCCCAAAAATATGGGCAAGATTTGCAATTCATTCCACCGAGATGCCAGCAGAATTATCACTACTAACAGGGCGAACCGATTTTTATTCAGTTGCCGTTTTTGTGGGCCTAAGCGCTCAACATCTTTTGCCAACATCCTCATGTAAAGCATACCCGTAAATGCCCCAAGAAGATAATTAAGGGCAATATTTAGGGAATAAAAAATCCACACAGAGATAAAAACAATCCCCGTCAAGACAAGCGTGATTAGCAAAAACTCTTGGTAGAGTTGATAAAACTCTTGCATAGAGTCTACTGGTTCTGTGTCCTCAAAACCAGGGCTTGAATCTTGTTGTGTTGTCGGTGTGGGATCAGTTGATTGATCAGACAAGCTCACGGGACTTGAAACCAGTACAGCTAATTATGTTGACTGCACATTCAGCCAGCTAAATCATATCACGCTGAGGTAACAATACTTTAGAAAAAACAATTAACTTAGCCATTGGGGATCAGGAATCGGGGATCGGTGATCGGTGATCGGTGATCGGGAATAGGGAAATTAGCTGTTCATAATTTCCACATATTTCCTAATTCCTGATTCCCTATCCTCTATTTTTCAGCTTGGTGTTAACATCATCAATTGCTGATTGAGTAGCGATCGCACTTGCTTTAACTCTAGCTGTACATTCTCCCGCAAAATTTCTGCCACTGTTTTCTTCCCCTCGCAGGCTTGCAGAAATTCTAATTCGGCTGCCGATAAATGTATTATCTGGTAATCGTAATTGAATACACACTGGCTCGGAAAACCATCTATACAGGGATTACGTTCAGCTATCGCTGTCATTAAAGCTTCATCGCTTGACCAGTCAGCTTTGGTGATGGGTAGACGACCAAGAAAAAATTCGTAGTGAGCGACTTCTGGGTCTAGTAGTTCTATGAGACGGTAACGTTGGCGATCGCTTAATTCACCTGCCCTTACCATCAATTCCGGCGCTTTGCCCAAAAGTCGCTCCAATTGCCAGAAACCAGGATTTGAGAAGCCGATAAACTCTAATCCGGAAGCGTCGATGAGTTCAAACAGCGTTTCTATATTGTAATCAATTTCTTGAGGATGAACATACATGTCAGCAAAGCATTCATCTCGCTGATTTTCCAAAGACCAACGCTCTTGTTCTCGCTTGACAATTCTGTTTTTTTCTGGTAAAGATGCAAATATTTGTCGCCCAACTTGGACACCATCGCGATAATCGCCGCGTTTTTCACCTTGAATGAGGGCGATCGCTTTTTGCATGAGTTGAATTTCCCAGCGTCCTAACTCTCCATAGACAAAAATGTGCATTAAGCCACCTGGGGCTAACTTCTTCGCTAAAGCTTGAATACCGCGAATCGGATCGCCTAAGTGATGCAGTACCCCAACACAATTAATTAAATCAAACTCCCCCGGAAGTTGTGCCACGTCGTAAAGGCTGAGGTGATGAAATTCGACGCGGTTTGCACCGGAACGTTGACAGCGTTCCTTGGCGACCTGCAAAGCACCTGCACTCAGGTCAATTCCGACTACAGAAGCATGAGGGTTGAGGTGAACTAAATACTCTGTTCCTACTCCTGTCCCACAACCAGCATCTAAAATCCGGATGTTTTGTTTTTGGGGTTTTTGCCCAGTACAGAAATTGTAGGCTGCTAACCAATTCCAGCGCCAATTGTAACCGGGGGGTGGTTCATCAAGCAATGGTTCTGGCGGAAAAGGATAGGTATCGTAGAGTTTAGCAACAGCAGTACTAACAGTTTGGGAGTCGGACATAACAAGGTTTCATGGCAGTATTTTTGAGTTTATGGCAAAAATATGATCTTTAACCAATCGGAATTTGACCTGCGCTGCGAATGGGGAGATCACGGTATCACTCAACTTGCTCCCATTAGCGATGTGATTGTGGTAGTTGATGTTTTGTCTTTTTCGACTTCTGTGGAAATTGCCACTAGCAACGGTGCGATAATTTTTCCCTACCAATGGAAAAATAAATTAGCCCTTGATTATGCTAAGTCTTTGCAGGCAGAATTGGCAGGCGATCGCACTTCCAAAAACAGCTATTCTCTTTCACCCACATCACTAACAAAAATCCAGCAGAAACTAAACTAGTTTTACCATCACCCAATGGTTCTTCCCTGACTTTGCAAACTGGCAAAACACCAACTTTAGCTGGTTGCTTGCGAAATTGCCAAGCTGTGGCGGAGTTTGCTCAAAAATATGGTTCCAAAATCGCAGTGATTCCCGCAGGCGAAAGATGGGAAGATGGTACTTTACGACTTGCATATGAAGATTTGATTGGTGCTGGGGCAATTCTTAGCTATTTACATGGTAGTTTTTCACCAGAAGCAGAAATTGCTGTGTCTGCCTTTCATGCTGTTAACAAGAATTTGTTGGCGTATTTCAAAAAATCTAGTTCTGGAAAAGAGTTAATTGCACGCGGGTTTGAATCAGATGTAGAAATTGCCACCGCTTTAAATGTGAGCGATTGTGTACCTTTGTTTGTAAAAAATGCTTATGTGAAACAGATTGTGTAATTAATGAACTACACTTGCACCTTTTCCTGGGACTTCTTTACCTAGAGATACAAAACTTAGATTTTTTCTCAGAAACCTGAAGTATCGGCGTTCAAGAACCGAGACATCAACGCTACACTTTCTACATACTTCTTAATAAATCCCCTGATAAATCCCAAAACGTTCTAATCTAAAAGCTGACTGGGTTAATTTTTTCTGGCAACTTAGCAGGCGGCACAGGGGGAAGCATGAAAATACCGAAGTGTCAAGCCCTAAAGTAACCCAGACTTAACACATAAACGCATATGATGGGAGTTTTACAAATCCGATGAGTGTTAAGGCAAGTGGTGGAAGCTCAGTTGCGCGTCCGCAACTATATCAAACCCTAGCTGTATCAACAATTTCCCAGGCGGAGCAGCAAGACCGCTTTCTGGGAGCCGGAGAATTAAATGAACTGGCAAGTTATTTTGCATCTGGTGCAAAACGTTTAGAAATCGCCCAGGCGCTCACAGACAATTCCGAAATTATTGTTTCTCGAGCTGCCAACAGAATTTTTGTTGGTGGTTCGCCAATGGCTTTTTTGGAAAAACCCAGAGAGCCTGAATTGGCAATGGCGGTAGCAGCAGCTGCATCCACTGCGGATGTTAGAGATACAATGAAACTCGGAACTGTCACCTACGTGGAAACTCGTGGTGGATTCCTAGAAAACTTACGTTCGATTTTTAACTCTTCGCCTAGTGGTCCGATCCCACCAGGTTTCCGACCAATTAACATCGCTCGTTATGGTCCAGCCAACATGGCGAAGAGCTTGCGAGACTTATCATGGTTCTTGCGCTACGCTACTTATGCGATTGTGGCTGGTGATCCTAACATCATCGCTGTCAACACACGCGGTTTGCGGGAAATCATTGAAAACGCTTGCTCCGGTGAAGCGACAATTGTGGCTTTACAGGAATTGAAAGCGGCTGCACTTTCCTATTTCCGTCAAGACACTGAGGCAACAGATATTGTCTCTCAGTATATGGATGTTTTGATTACAGAATTCAAAGCACCCAGTCCTTCTAATAAACTACGGCAACGTCCTTCTGGTGATCAGCAAGGTTTACAACTGCCTCAAATTTACTTTAATGCGGCAGAACGGCGACCAAAGTTTGTCATGAAGCCAGGTTTGTCTGCTGCTGAGAAAACCGAAGTTGTCAAAGCTGCTTATCGGCAAATCTTTGAGCGTGACATCACCCGCGCTTACAGCTTGTCAATATCTAATTTAGAATCTCAGGTGAAAAATGGCGACATCTCGATGAAAGAGTTTGTCCGTCGCCTTGCTAAATCTCCACTTTACCGGAAACAATTTTACGAACCATTTATTAATAGCCGCGCTTTAGAACTTGCTTTCCGTCACATTTTAGGACGGGGGCCAAGCAGCCGGGAAGAAGTACAAAAGTACTTTGATATTGTTTCCCGTGGCGGTTTATCAGCATTAGTTGATGCTCTGGTAGATTCTGATGAATACTCAGACTACTTCGGCGAGGAAACAGTACCCTATATTCGGGGTCTGGGTCAAGAAGCTCAAGAGTGTCGTAACTGGGGACCACAGCAAGACCTGTTTAAATACAGCGCACCTTTCCGTAAAGTTCCTCAGTTTATTACAACTTTTGCAAAATATAATCAGCCGCTACCCGACCAGCATGTTTATGGTTCTGGGAACGACCCACTAGAAATTCAGTTTGGAGCGATTTTCCCGAAAGAAACTCGCAACCCCAGCAGCAGTCCTGCTCCTTTTGGTAAAGATACAAGACGTATTTTGATTCACCAAGGGCCGGGAATTAATAACCAAACTGGTAATCCCTCTGCACGTGGTGAGTTTCCTGGAACTCTCGGACCAAAAGTTTTCCGCTTGGATCAAATTCCCAGAACCTTGAGTAAGGGAACTGGTAAGGGAGCAAGTGTAAAATTCTCCGAAAGCTCTACTCAAGCTGTAATTCGTGGAGCTTACCTGCAAGTATTTGGTCGGGATGTTTACGAAGGTCAGCGCTTAAAAGTCCAAGAAATTAAGCTGGAAAACGGCGAAATTTCGGTACGGGAGTTTGTTCGGGCTTTAGCGAAATCGGATTTATTCCGTAAGCTTTACTGGACACCCTATTATGTTTGTAAGGCGATCGAATACATCCACCGTCGCTTGTTGGGTCGTCCCACCTACGGTCGTCAAGAAAATAACAAATACTTTGACATCGCCTCGAAGAAGGGATTCTATGGTGTAGTTGACGCAATTCTTGATACCGAGGAGTACAGTCAGGCGTTTGGTGAAGATACCGTTCCTTACGAACGCTACTTGACTCCCAGCGGTGTAGCATTGCGGAAACTGCGTGTTGGTAGCATCCGTGAAGATGTCGGTGCAAAAGTTGAGAAGGAAGAAACACCTAAGTTCGTAGAATTGGGTACAGTCACCGAAATGCGGACTGAACCTGATATCCAGTTCCGGATTAATCAAGGTGTTAGCAAAAAACGCGACCAAAGAAAAATCTTCAAGTTGGTTGCGGGAACTGACGACAAGGTTGCTGTACAAAGTGTGATCAGCGCCGCCTATCGGCAGATTTTTGAGCGGGATGTTGCACCATACGTTGCTTCTTCCAGAGAATTCAAAGTCCTGGAAAGCAAGCTGGGTAATGGTGAAATCACGGTCAAGGAATTCATTGAAGGTTTAGGCTGTTCTGGCTTATACCTAAAAGAGTTTTATACACCGTACCCCAACACGAAAGTAATTGAACTGGGAACTAAGCATTTCCTGGGACGCGCCCCCTTAGATCAAGCGGAAATCAGGAAGTATAACCAGATTCTGGCAACTCAAGGTATTCGCGCTTTCATCCGAGCGTTGGTAAGTACTCAAGAGTATCTCCAAGCTTTTGGTGAGGATACAGTACCTTACAACCGCTTTGCGACCTTCCCAGCAGCAAACTTCCCCAACAGTCAAAAACTGTATAACCAGCTGACCAAGCAAAGCAAGGATATTGTTGTCCCAAGTTTTGAGCCGACTAAGTCGCGGATGAATATTGCCCAAATGCCAATTATGGCAAAGGCGATCGCAGACATAGCAGCAGAAGCAAAGGCGATAGACAAGAGCAAACCCCTGTTTGTTGAACTTGGTCGTTCCTACAACGATGGCCGTGGGCAATCTGTAGAAGTTGGTGTGGGTACTAGCCGTCGCAAACCTGCACGTATTTACCGGATAACTGTAGGGGCAAATCAGGCAGAAATCCAACAGGTAATCAATGCTATTTACGTTCAGGTAATGGATGTGTTTAGCGGTCAAATTCCTGAATATTTCCGCCGTACAGACCTCGAAAGCAAACTGCGGAACGGAGAAATTTCTGTACACGAGTTTGTGCGTGAATTGGCTAGTTCCGAAATTTATCGCAAGCGCTTCTACACTCCTTATCCCAACACCAAGGTGATAGAATTCCTCTTCCGTCATCTGTTGGGACGTGCGCCAGCAACTCAAGCTGAAATTCGTCAGTACAACAAAATACTGGCTGATAGCGGTTTGAAAGCGGCTGTAGAGGCTATAGTCAATAGCCCAGAGTATGCCCGTTACTTTGGTGAAGATGTCGTACCTTACCAGCGCTTCCCATCCCTACCTGCGGGTAACTACCTCGGTAGCGTGAAGGCAGCAGCTGACTTGGTAAAACAATCTTGGTCTAGCTTGTCGCCTTCTGTGTTAACCGGACGTTACACCCAGGGGGGTTAAACTGCACTCTTGAGGGGAAAGGGTAAAGGATTTAGAAAGCCTCACCCTTTTACCCCAATAGTTTTTGGTTAAATGGCAAAGGGAAAATTTCCAAAGTTTTTGCCAAATGGTTAATTAACAATTATCCATTCCCCATTACTAAAGTTGGCGGGCGGCTGTCTCTCTCACCCAAGGAAGAGATCGCCTTTCCGCCGACTTGATGCAAGAAATACAGGGAAAAAAATGAGAATTTTCTTTCCTGATTCTTCTGTGTAATCTTTCGTAACATTGTTTTCAGATTGTAAAAATCGCAGCAAACATGAAAAAGAATGTTACAAACTGTTAAGAGCAGTCATATATGCTCAACATAATGCCCGAAAATAATTCCGGGAGGTAGCTAAGTTTCAAAGCTTGAGTATTTCTGATGACTCAGGCAAGAGAAAACAAAGCTACTACCAACGCGTAAAGTCGCACCAGTGTAATATAAAATTCTGGTTTCATTAGTACTGGAGGAATCCATTAATGAGTATCGTCACGAAAGCCATCGTGAATGCTGACGCAGAAGCTCGCTACCTCAGCCCTGGCGAATTGGATCGGATCAAAAGCTTTGTAGCTGGTGGCGATCGCCGCCTTCGCATTGCTCAAGTCCTAACAGACAACCGCGAACGGATTGTTAAGCAAGCTGGCGATCAACTGTTCCAAAAACGCCCTGATGTTGTTTCTCCTGGCGGTAACGCTTACGGTACAGAACTGACTGCTACCTGTCTGCGTGACTTAGACTATTACCTCCGTCTCGTTACCTACGGTGTAGTTGCTGGTGACGTTACTCCTATCGAAGAAATCGGTATTGTCGGCGTCCGTGAAATGTACAAGTCTCTCGGAACACCTATCGATGCTGTTGCTGCTGGTGTTGGTGGCTTGAAAAACGTTGCTGCTTCTTTGCTGTCTGCTGAAGACGCTGCTGAAGCTGGCGCTTACTTCGATTACGTCGTCGGTGCTTTGGCGTAGGTTAAAGCTGTTTGCTTACTCAAACAGAAGTATTGCAATAACGTTGGAAATAAGGAATTAACAACATGGCTCAAGACGCAATTACCGCTGTCATTAATTCTGCAGACGTTCAAGGTAAGTACCTCGACACCGCAGCTCTAGAAAAGCTCAAAGGCTATTTCTCCACTGGTGAACTACGTGTGCGTGCTGCTAGCACCATCGCTGCTAATGCTGCTGCGATCGTTAAAGAAGCTGTAGCTAAGTCTTTGTTGTACTCTGATATCACCCGTCCCGGTGGTAACATGTACACCACCCGCCGCTACGCAGCTTGTATCCGTGACTTGGATTACTACCTGCGCTATGCTACCTATGCTATGTTAGCTGGCGACCCCTCCATTCTCGACGAGCGCGTACTGAATGGCTTGAAAGAAACCTACAACTCTTTGGGTGTACCCATCGGTGCTACCGTACAAGCTATCCAATCAATCAAAGAAGTAACTGCTAGTTTGGTTGGCCCAGACGCTGGTAAAGAAATGGGTGTTTACTTAGACTACATTAGCTCTGGCTTAAGCTAGAAGCTAGTTTGCGCTTAATGGTTTAGGTGCGATAAGGTCTGGAGATCGATCGTGAGTGCTAAGACGTTTAATCGCTTATCAAGCTAAACTGATGAATGATGAGTGTTAAAGGTCTGGTATTGACGCTTGATTTCCAGACTTGGAGTTAAATAAAGCATTGTTTTGCACTCAGAATTTTGAAATAAAAAAGTTTTCACATTTACTGACAGGAGATTTAAGACAATGGCGCGGTTATTTAAAATTACTGCTTGTGTTCCTAGCCAAACTAGAATTCGCACCCAACGAGAGTTGCAAAATACTTACTTTACTAAACTAGTTCCTTATGAAAACTGGTTCCGTGAACAGCAACGTATTCAAAAAATGGGTGGCAAAATTGTTAAAGTAGAATTAGCTACTGGTAAACAAGGTACAAATACTGGTTTGGCATAATTTAATTCCTAATTGACCAAATTATTGATTGATTGTAGGGAGTTGTGAAGGGGTCAAAGAGACCTCTTTTTTATTGCTTTTCGTAAAATCTAGCTATATATCAACAACCGTGTTCCCGTGTTGGGAGCATCTGATTTTGCACAAATACCTGGTGAATATAATTCGCACACCAGGTGCTACAACGGGAGGAAACCCTCCAACGCACTGGCATCCTTACGGGAAGCCGCTCCACTGTGTGTCTATGGCTACACAAACAAAATCCGCTTGCACGCACTAATCTATACACTCATTTGGCGTTTTGATTTAGATACATCGTCCCAAGATTTCGATCTATAAAATAATTACATTATTTAAAAATATCGAAGTCGTGAATCTACGCCGTTTAATTCCATTATTTGATGACTCGGTGTCTGAGTGGGCATTAGAGGCACGCTTATTACGCTGGTTGACACTGGTTTGGCTGTTCGTAGGCTTAATCATGCTGTTTTCAGCTTCTTATCCTGTTGCTGATGTTCGCCAGGATGATGGGTTGTACTACTTTAAACGTCAACTTCTTTGGGTCTTAGTTGCTTTAATAGTCTTCAATATTGTTGTGAACTTACCCTTACGTAAATTTGTCGGGGTATCGCATTGGTTTGTTTTCCTGTTACTAGGATTAATTTTTCTCACCCTTGTACCAGGATTGGGAAAAAAAGCTTTTGATGCGTCTCGTTGGATTGCTTTGGGGCCAATTCCCATTCAACCTTCCGAATTGATTAAACCCTTTTTGGTGCTGCAAAGTGCTAGGGTTTTTGGGCAATGGGAACAACTGAGTTGGCGTGTCCGTTTGACTTGGTTGGGTATTTTCTGTCTTGTGATTTTAGGGATATTGGCACAACCTAATTTGAGTACAACTGCACTATGTGGAATGACTATTTGGTTGATTGCTTTAGCTGCTGGCTTGCCTTATAGATATTTGGGAGCAACAGCAATTGGGGGATTTTTGTTGGCAATACTGAGTATTAGTATTAAAGAATATCAACGTAAACGTGTGATGTCTTTCATGAATCCTTGGGCTGACGCCACTGGAGATGGTTATCAACTAGTTCAGAGTTTGCTAGCAGTGGGTTCTGGTGGCACTTGGGGGGCTGGTTTTGGACTTTCTCAACAAAAGCTATTTTATTTACCAATTCAGGACACAGATTTTATTTTTGCTGTATTTGCTGAAGAATTTGGTTTCGTCGGTAGTGTTGTGCTGCTGGTAATGTTAGGTTTATTTGCAACCTTGGGGTTAATAGTTGCCCTCAAAACAACTCATCCTATACATCGATTAGTAGCGATCGGCGTAACAATTTTGATGGTAGGACAATCATTACTCCACATTGGTGTTGCCACAGGCGCTTTACCAACAACTGGTTTACCGTTACCTATGTTTAGTTATGGTGGTAATTCCATGATTGCCAGTTTACTAGCAGCTGGGTTGTTGATTAGGGTAGCCAGGGAAAGCAGTGAAGCAGAGGTGATACCTTTACGAAGAGAACGGAGAAATAAACAGTGAGGATGAATGTCACCTAATTTCCGCAAGGGAGACAAGGAGGATAAAGGGGACAAAGGGGAAGAAGACAATTTAGTAGGGGCGAGTATTTTTTCGTCCCTAAAATATATTGTGGTGCAAACTCATAAAAACTGCTGAAAGCTATTTCCCTGCTTTGCTAAGTCATGTCTAATTACTTATTATTACTGTTTATTTTTGTTAATTTTCTTTCGGGAATTCATCCTGCCTTTGCTCACAAAGTCAAAACAACAGCAGATGTAGGTGCAACTCTACACATCGAACCAAATGATACTCCTCGTGCTGGAGAAGCCACAAGAGCCTGGTTTGCTCTCACACGCAAAGGTGGTAAGGCAATTCCACTAGCTCAGTGTGATTGTCAATTGCTGATTTATGCCGAACCACATGCTTCTGGAGAACCGCCCCTACTGGAACCAAGTTTAAAATCAGTATCGGCAGAACGTTATAAAGGAATACCTGGGGCAGAAATTACCTTTCCTAGAGCAGGTAGTTATCAAC
The DNA here is from genome assembly GCF_000317245.1 of Fischerella muscicola SAG 1427-1 = PCC 73103. Lineage (GTDB taxonomy): Bacteria > Cyanobacteriota > Cyanobacteriia > Cyanobacteriales > Nostocaceae > Pelatocladus > Pelatocladus muscicola_A. The sequence goes on along the minus strand of NZ_AJLJ01000370.1, from coordinate 18,537 downwards.
TGTTGTTAGTTGGAAAACCAACAGCAGGATCAAAATTTAAACCGTTTCAGTTGAAGTATAAAGTTACCGTGGCAGTTGGAGCAGCACAAACAAAAACAGAAACACAAGTGGTAAAAAATGTTAATGAAAATATTACTGAGAAACCAGAAGCAGGAATACCCATTTGGGCGATCGCAGCTTTAGGTTTTTTTAGCATGGGTATGTTGTTGTTTGTGCTGCAAAGAGTAAATAAGGATTAGGAATCGGGGATCGGGGATTGGGGAAAGGGATCGGGGGACAAAGGAGACAAGGAGGACAAGGGGGAATTATTTAACAAGTCTCTTACCACGCTCCCTGCTCCCCTTTCCCCTTTCCCCGATCCCTTGTCCCGCTCCCTGATCACTTGTGCCTCTGCTTATGCCACTGCCAGGCGTGGTTGATAATTTGTTCTAGGGATGAATATTGTGGTTGCCAGTTTAAGATTTTTCTGGCTTTGTCGCTACTGCCAATCAAAGCAGGTGGATCACCAGGACGGCGATCGCATTCCACAACTTTAATATCACAACCTGTTATCGACTTAGCAACCTCAATGACTTCTTTGACAGAGAAACCGCTACCATTTCCTAAATTGAAAACTTCGCTGTCACCGCCTCCTAATAAATATTCCAAGCCTAAAACATGAGCATTAGCTAAGTCAGTGACGTGAATATAGTCTCTTATACAAGTACCATCGGCTGTGGGGTAATCCGTACCAAAAACAGAAATTGACTCGCGTTTACCCAAAGCTGTTTGTAGTACCAAAGGAATTAAATGGGTTTCTGGATTATGATCTTCTCCCAACGTGCCACTAGGAGCAGCGCCAGCAGCATTAAAATAGCGGAAAATAACTGATTTGAAATCATAGGCATTACCAAAATCAGATAGAATCCTCTCTACCATCAGCTTAGTAGCGCCATAGGGATTAATAGGATCTTGGGGATGGTTTTCGGGAATTGGTATAGTCTGCGGAACTCCATAGGTTGCACAAGTAGAAGAAAATACAAATTTATTTACAGAAGCTTCTAGCATCGCTTCTAGTAAAGTGAGAGTTCCCAAAACATTGTTGTGGTAGTATTTGGCAGGATTAGTAACCGATTCTCCTACATAAGCATAGGCAGAAAAATGCATCACTGCTGCAATGTCATAGCTTTGAAATAACTTATCTAACAAAGAGCGATCGCTTGTATCACCAACTATAAGTTCCACTTGTAAAACTTTTTCTACTAAATCTCGGTGTCCGTACACGAGATTATCGAGAATCACTACCTCATAACCAGCCTGCAATAAGGCTAGTACGGCATGAGAACCAATATATCCAGCCCCTCCCGTTACCAAAATTGTGCGCTTTTCAGGTGACATAGTTTTCCTTTTTCTGAGATGACTACTTAAATTAAACTAATCTACTTAAATCTCAATACTGATCTGGAAAATTACAAAAACTGCGGTCAGTTGAAAAAAATTGCTCTAAAATCACTACGACGGTGGTCTTTGTGTGAGGGGAAGTCACCCCCCAGTGTAGAGATTTTTCTCTGCCTGTAGGGAGTGACATCATGAGTAATTTTTGGTCAGAGAAAAGTGCAACACTTCCATTTGACTGTAAAATAACTCAAATGCCCAAAACTGCTAGGCTGACTGCACCAGAAGATTTGAGAGTTCACTTATGTTTGTACTTCTAAGCCGGGTTCTTCTTTGGCTGCTTCTTTTAGCGGTTCTAGTCTCTTTGTTCCAGAGATTTTATCCGAAAGGAACTTTTGTCGGGCGATTATTTTTAGTGATTTTGGCTGCTGTTGTACTTCTGTCGTTTGTAAATCCTACAGAACCAGCCATTGCTTCTTTGTGGAGAGTAGTGTCCTTTCCACTCAAACCTTTGGGAGCATCAATTTTATTAATGATTTTTGCCGCCCAGAGTTTAAAAGATGGTGCGATTGGCAAACCAGGAGGAACATATCTGGCTATGGCGTTAACGATTTTGTTGTTGGCTAGTACGCCAGCAGTCGCCTATTTTTTAGTTCAATCCCCAATCGCCAGATTTGCTAACCCTAATATTGCTCTGTCTGCACCCACATCTGAGACATTAGTAGCATTAAAACCAAACTCTACTGTAGCGAACGTGTCAGATGTAGTCGGTGATAGCATTCTTTCGCAAGCACAATCAAATCCATATCTGTTACAAACTCCAACCGAAGTTCGCAGACGTGGGTTGCAATTGGAAGACTTTGTACCCAGTGCGGACACATTGGCATTGACAACACGAGTTTGGGAAAGTTATCTCAACCAGATTTACTTTTTCTTACGTGGTGGTCAACGATAAAGCAAACAAAACTGCAATTCGAGAGGCCACAATGCTACATTTGTAGCTGGGTGGCCTTATTTAACATGCTGGAATGGCAAAAACACGACGTCTTGCTATACTTGCTACTTACCTGCGTCCCCACTGGCGGGAAGCAACATTTGGTATTGTCGCTTTATTGACTGTCAATGGACTAGGTGTTTACATTCCTTTATTGATTCGTTCAGCAGTTGACAAACTCTCAACTACATTTACTTTAAATCAATTATTCAGTTACGTATTACCAATTATCCTACTGACTTCAGCAATGTGGTTTATTCGCATGGCGTCGCGCATCTGGATATTTGGTATTGGACGTCAAGTTGAATTTGAACTCAAACAACGAATTTTTGAACACTTACTCAAGCTAGAGCCATCGTATTTTACTACCAACACTGCTGGTGACTTGATTAGCCGCGCCACTAGTGATGTAGATAATGTCAGGCGATTATTAGGTTTTGCAGTATTGAGTCTGGCAAATACCTTTTTTGCTTATGTTTTGACATTACCAGTCATGCTCTCAATTAGTGTAGACATGACATTGGCGTCCTTAGCAGTCTATCCTTTGATGTTGTATTTAGTCCGTCTGTTTAGCGATCGCCTCCGCAATGAACAGTTAGCAGTGCAGAATCAACTCTCTGACATCAGCGATTTGATTCAAGAGGATATCAGTGGTATTGCTTTAATTAAAATTTACGCCCAAGAAGAAAACGAACGACGGGCTTTTGCTCAGAGAAATCAGCAATTATTGGCAGCTAACCTCCTACTAGCAAAAAGCCGCAATACACTGTTTCCTTTAATTGGTGGACTAGCCAATATTAGCTCTCTAGTCATCATCTTGTTGGGAGCAACACGGATCGCCGCCGGAACCCTGGATGTTGGTAGCTTTGTTGCACTGCTGTTGTATGTAGAGCGTTTAGTGTTTCCCACTGCTTTGTTAGGATTCACAATCACCACCTACCAACGAGGTGAAGTGAGTATTGATCGCGTCGAGTCAATTTTGACTGTCACAGCCAAAATTAAAGATGAACCAGATGCAATTCATTTACCGACAGAGCAATTACAAGGACGGTTGACAGCAAAAAACCTTTGTTACATTTATCCTGGTGCTTCCACTCGCGCTTTAGATAGGGTTAGCTTTACCATCACCCCAGGTGAGACAGTCGCAATTGTCGGGGCTATTGGTTCGGGAAAATCAACTTTGGCTAATGCTTTACCTCGCCTGTTGGATATTGACGCAGGACAATTATTTTTAGATGGAATAGATATTACTAAAATTGCCCTAGCAGACTTACGCAATGCGATCGCCTACGTTCCCCAAGATAGCTTTCTCTTTAGCACCACCGTCAAAAATAACATCCGCTATGGTGATCCTTTAGCAGAACAGCAAGAAGTAGAAGCATCTGCCAAAAATTCCCAAATTCACCCAGAAATATTAAATTTTCCTCAGCAATACGAAACTATAGTTGGTGAACGCGGTATTACTCTTTCTGGTGGTCAACGCCAACGTACAGCTTTAGCCAGGGCAATGTTAATTAATGCCCCTGTTTTAATCTTAGATGATGCCCTCTCTAGTGTTGATAACCAAACAGCTACAGCAATTTTGAATAATCTTTCTGGTGGGACGAAACGTAAAACTGTGATTTTTATCACCCACCAACTTTCAGCCGCAGCCGTTGCTGACCGAATTTTTGTGATGGATAAAGGTAGAATTGTTCAAATAGGCACACATGCAGAATTATTGCAACAACCTGGCCTTTATAGAACTTTGTGGAGTCAGCATCAAGTCGAGGAATTATTGCATTAAGAGGGATTGAGGAAAGGGGATTGGGATTTGGGAAAAGATATAGTCGTAGAGACGCGATATATCGCGTCTTTGGTCGATTTAAATGTCAGATAGATTTGTCTGATCCGAACCGTATTGATAATAACTATGCCATCAGAACTTCAATATTCTTCTTCATCTTCTTCAAGAACTGTAATTTGTGTTGCATAAAGTTTTCCATATTTTTCCTTGACTTCCACTTCAACTAGAATTCCTTGAGTGAGTTTAGATATAGATTTAGAACCAATAAACTTTTCGTTAAAAATAATGTTTGGGCTTCCATCATCAGGTGCAATTTTTCCCCAGCGTGAGTTGTCTTTGTTATGACGAATATATAAAATCAAACCAGTTTTGATAAACGTTTGCTGAGTACCTGTTGAAATCACTGCTTGAATTTTCTCGCGCAATTGCAGGAAACCTGGATAATTTGGGGCAATTTTCAACGCGCGATCGCAATATGTTAATGCTTCTTCTTGTTTTCCTAACTTAGATAGAGCATAAGTTAGGTTAGGGGTAACAATCTTTAAACCGCGAATATTATATAGTCTTTCATCAATTTCAAAGCCTTTAGATAATGCCTCAACAGCCTGATCAAAAACTTCGTGAGCTAAAAATGCTTGTCCCATTGCTGTATGTACCTTGGCAAGATGTTGCTGTTCATCGAGTTCTTCTCCTAACTTGATACTTTGACGAAAGTACATTTGTGAAAGCTCAAAGGCTTTTTCCCCTTCTTGGTGAGCCATAACTTGCCCTAAGCTATTGGCTATGATGGCTTGTCCTCGTTTGTCCTTAAGCTTTTCAGCCAAGCCATAGCTTTGTCGCAGGATTTTTTCAGCTTTATCCCATTTTTGTTGTCTTTCTAAAACACCACCCAGAGTGTTCAGAACCTTTGCTAAACCAGATAAATCCTTTTCATCCTCAAAAATTTCCTGGCTTTGCTGGAGAAGTATCTCAGCTTTGTCAAACTCTCCTTTTGACTTCCAAACTCTGCCCAAATTGTGTAATGCCCATGCATATCGAGACGATAGGTCATCGAGGGCTTCATAAATCGCAATTTCTCGTTCAAAAGCTTGCTGTGCCTCTTCTATTTTGACCTGTTGCTGGAGCAATCCCCCTAAACAGTGCAACCCAATAGCAAGTTGAGATTGGTCATTGAGGGCTTCGGCGATCGCAATTCCTCGTTCAAAAACTTGCTGTGCCTCTTCTATTTTGCCCTGTTGCTGAAGCAGTACCCCTAAACGGTTCAACCCAATGGCAAGTTGAGATTGGTCATTGAGGGCTTCGGCGATCGCAATTTCTCGTTCAAAAACCTGCTGTGCTTCTTGTAATTTGCCCTGTTGCTGAAGCAATCCTCCTAAACGGTTCAACCCAATAGCAAGTTGAGATTGGTCATTGAGGGCTTCGGCGATCGCAATTTCTCGTTCAAAAACCTGCTTTACTTCGTCTAGTTTGCCTTGTTGCTGGAGCAATCCCCATAGGAGTTTCAACCTAGCAATCAGGGCCGATTGATCATTGAGGGTTTGGGCTATTGCAATGCTTTGTTCAAAAGCCTGCTGTGCCTCTTCTAGTTTGCCCTGTTGCTGGAGCAATCCTCCTAAAGAGGTCAACCCAATGGCAAGTTGAGATTGATCATTGAGGGCTTCGGCAATCACAATTTCTCGCTCGAAAGCTTGTTGTGCTTGGTCTAATTTGTCCTTTTGCTGAAGCAATCTGCCTAAAAAGTTCAACCCAATGGCGAGTTGAGATTGGTTATTCAGGGCTTCGGTGATTGCAATTCCTCGCTCGAAAGCCTGCTGTGCTTCGTCTAATTTGCCCTGTTGCGTCAGTAGCGAACCTAGACGATACAGTCCACTAATCACTTGAGATTCTTGATTAAGAGCTTTAGCGATCTCAATTTTTCGTTCAAAGTACTGCTGTGCCTTGTCTAAATTACCCTGTTGCAGGAGAAATTCTCCTAAGCGGTTCAACCAACTAGCAAGTCGAGATTGATCATTGAGTGTTTCAGCAATTGTAATTTTTCGTTCAAAGTATCGCTGAGTCTCTTCTATTTTGTCCTGTTGCAGGAACAGTCCCTCTAAACAGTGCAACCCAATAGCAAGTTGAGATTGATCATTAAGGGCTTCGGCGATTTCTATTTCTCGTTCAAAAGCCTGCTGTGCTTCTTCAAGTTTGCCTTGTTGCTGAAGCAGTACCCCTAAACAGTTCAACCCAATGGCAAGTTGAGATTGGTCATTAAGGGCTTCGGCGATCGCAATTTCTCGTTCAAAAGCCTGCTGTGCTTCTTGTAATTTGCCCTGTTGCTGGAGTAGCCCTCCTAAACGGTTTAGTGTTATGCCAAGTTTTCTAGATTGGTTATTGAGGGCTTTCTCAATCTCAATTTCTCGTTCAAAAGCCTGCTGTGCTTCTTGTAATTTGCCCTGTTGCTGGAGTACTGCTCCTAAACAGTTCAACCCAATGGCAAGAGAGAATTGATCATTGAGGGCTTCATTAATTGTGATTCCTCGTTCAAAAGCCTGTTGTGCTTCTTCAAGTTTGCCTTGGGACTGTAATAATTTGCCTAAACGATTGTAGACAATGCCTAAGGATCGATCATCTCCAATTTCTTCATCAATAACAATTTGGTTTCTAAAAGTTTGAATGGCTTCTTTTGTCTTACTTTGTTTCTGAAAGACACCACCCAATACATTCAGCACCTTGGCTTCGCGTCTCTTCTGAGTATCTAAATCCTTTATCTTTTGTAAATTCGTCTGTAAAGATTTCAAAATCTCTTCGGCTCGTTCAAATTCTTCTGCAAAAGACCAATAACGAGCCTCATGCGTTTTGTATCGAACCACTGCATTCCAATCTTCAAATTGCTCTGCCCAGGATTGAAACCGTGCCATCAGAGTGATTGCTTTTTGCCAGTAGCCATATTGCTCAAATAAAGGTTGGAGCTTTAAAGCAAATTGGTAGGTTTTCTTTTTGCTCTGTGCTGTGTCAGCTTCATGAGTCTGCAACCATTCAGTAGCCAGAATCACATCATCTAAATTTGCGGCAACTTCAGCAATAGTAGTTTCATCTCTCAATTCATCAGACTGTAGCCACTCTACAAAAAACTTGGCATGACGTTCTTGTGCTACAGCCAGTAACTCTCGCTTACGAGCTAAAGCCTCGGCGTACATCCGCACCAACGGATGCAACACAAAACGGTTCTCTCCTGTATCTACATAATTCAATAGTGACAAATCATAAAGCTTCTTCAAACAACGCTGGGCTTGCAGATTCCTCTCGCATCCTGTTGCTGCCATTGCTGTTTGCTTAGTAAAGCCTTCTGCTGCACATACGCTTAAACAAGCAAAAAAATCAACTTCATCCTCTGAAAGCGACTTCAAGCTTAAATTCAATGAAAATTCTACGTTGAGATCGCGATCGCCCTCTATTTTGAGTTCTTCAAATAGTTCATCTTTCTCTTCTTCCAGAGCTTTTGTATAATCATCCAAAGGTTCACGTTGTCCTCGTAACGCTGCACCTAAAACTTGCAATGCTAAAGGCAAATTACCAACTAATTTCACCAGTCGCTTCGTCGCCGCCACAGCGTTCTCAACTCGCTCAGATCCTAAAATCTTCTTCAACAATTTCAGAGCATCTGCTTCAGGCAACGGGGGTAAATCAATAGTTTCTTGTTCTCCAATATCTAGAGAGAAAGGCAGATTTCGTCTGCGAGTCGTCACAATTACCGCACACTGAGTCCCTCCAGGACGCAACTTTTTAATGCTTGTTGCTTCCTCAGCATTGTCAAAGATCAGCAACATTTGACGGTGAGCAAACACCTCTTGCATCAGAGTCGCTGCATCTCGATTATCTTCCAAATCCAGTTCTTCTCCACAAAGTCTGACAAACTCACGAGCAACAGTATCTACATTCTTACCATCTACCCGTAACCCAATTACTCCATCTCGAAATTTGTCTTGATGAATCGTTGCGAAGTGACACGCTAAAGCAGACTTGCCAATACCACCACTACCCGATACTCCAACAATGCTACAGACTTTAGAACCTTGTGAATTTAATAATAGTGCTTCTAGTTGCTGGAGTTGTTCCTCACGCCCCGTAAAATAACGTGTATCTGATTGTGGCAGAAAAAAAGGGACATGCGATGACGCTTTCGTATCGGAAACTCCCCAAAACTCTTGCTCCCATTTCTCAGTAGTTAGTGTTTGAACATTGTCTGCAAGAGCAGTAAGACTAAGTCTGTCGTCGAACCCTATCCAACCACTCTCGACTAGGTTTCTTAAAAAATAAACCAGATTTGCCTGCCCTTCAGAGCGCAACTGGTCGATTAATCCCTTAAAAAATACAGCATTAATTCCCTCGTAGCTGATTTGGCTCTCTAGGCGATCAAACCCCAACATAGTTAATAACGCTTTACGTTCCGGAACTGTTTGTGTATTTGGCATTCGCGACAAAAACTTCAACAGTTCAGATTTCAGGGGCATCGTCAAGGCTTCCTAGTCACTGGAGTTGAGACTTTGAATATCTAATTGGCTGCTGAATTCACCAATTCTCTAATCTCTGAGGGCAAATCCGCCAAAATCCTCTCTACTAGTATACCTTCGTTTCTAAAATAACGTGTCTGGGTTGTCGGTTCAGGGATATTACCACCCGCATGATGAAGGGCAACAACTTCCCATCCATCGTTTAATACTGGCGATCCAGAAGAACCATTCAGTGTGGAGGTAACATACTGCACCACATTGCCTCCAACATACTCAACAAAATTGTTTTGGAAGGAAATTTCTTTGGGTCGTCCTGCTGGATGCTGAATGATGTTCACTCGCTCTCTGCGCTTGATATTTCTTGATAATAAAGGCAACCATCCCCATTTCTGCCCAGGTTCGCCATCTAGTTGAACCAGGGTATAGTCTAGATCCTGATTGGTATGGAATATTCCACTAGGCTTTACGTGATATTCTTGACTAGGCTGAGAACGTCCCCGAAAATCATCTTCGTAGTTAAAGCGAAATATGGAATTTAATAATAAATCTGAACTTGGCAAAACGTGATTATTTGTAAGCAATAAATCTTTAGCCACTAAAAAGCCTGTCCCTGACCAACGCTCATAACCAGATTGGACTCCAATATAAGCAACCGATCGCGCTACTTCTAATCCTCGTTGTAAAAAGGCAATGGGGCGTAGCGTATTCTCGCCAATAATCTTTTCTAAAATATCTGCTGTCGTTTCTCCACCTTTCCATTGACCAATATCAGGGAGTGCGGCGATCGGTGTCATCATGTCGTACTTTGTTAGCAACCCATCTAGGAATTCTTGCTGCTGAACCCCGACAAAGCCCTTGAGAGTGTTGAGAAATAGCCCTAGTGCCTCATGGTCATAGGTCAAACGCCCATACTTTGATAGATAGCTAACAATTTCGCTGATTGCTACAAAAGAAGCACCTGACAGATCAATCATCGGTGCTAATTGCTTGAGTCCAGCCAATTCTAGGATTTGTAGACGCGATCGCTCAGTTGCTAATTCTGGTAAATCTTTAAGTAGGGTGATTAGTTGCTTGCGATCGTCTACATCTAAATTAAGCATTAGCGATTCAGATAAATCGAGGTTAAAGCCTTCTAATTTCAGAATATCAAGATTTTTTCTAGATAATCGTCAATATCAAAATATTATACCAGGTGATGTCCGTAATCAAGGCTATTCTCTGTGAGCCTCAGCATTTTTTAAAATCATCTCAACAAATCTCCAATAGCTTTTGCTACAAGTGCCAATGCTCTTATGAGTAAGTGAATTACTCAAATGAGAAAGCATTCAAGCATATTGATAAAGTATTAAATTATATTTAGAAAGTATTTAAGCATATTGAGAATGCAATTTACCTGTTTGCTTACTCATTTTATGGAAATGAGTGCGCGATATACCTAAACGAGTGCGTGATCCACTGAAATGAGTAAGCAAAATGGCTTTTTAAGTGCGTGATCTACCAAAATGAGAAAGTAAAATGGCTTTTTAAGTGCGTGATCTACCAAAATGAGAAAGTGAAATGGCATTTCAAGTAAGCAAAATGGCTTTTTAAGTGCGTGATTCACTGAAATGAGAAGGCAAAATGGCATTTTCATTAAGTGAAAAGCTCTTTTGCTTACTAAAATCGAGCTTATATGTTTTTTTGATGAAGCGACAAATTGTGGCGATCGCTTCTGTTCAAAATCGCCAAGCATAATCATTGTTTGTTTTGTGAACAACAAGATCCCCGACTTCTTGTAGACACCCGTAGGGTGGCTTCCCGGAGGGTAGAAGTCGGGGATCTGGGCCTCTCGATTTTCGCTTTATAAATCAATAAAAATTAAATCGCCCGTGAGAATTTTTGCTCTTGTGTGAGGCGACGAGCATCAAAATTAACGGCGATATTTCTCACTAATAATCTACCAATTTCTGTGATCCCAATTTCATTTTCTGATAAGTTAACTAATCCATCTGATTCTAAATTTTGCAACGCTGCTAATTCTTGAGCAAAATACTCATCAAAACAGATATGATACTGATCTTCAATGTCTTGCTTATGCAGTTTGGCATGAGACATCAGCCGCATAATCACATCTCGTCTGAGAATATCATCCTCAGTTAACTTAATACCTTTACCAATGGGTAAAATACCTGCATCAATTGCTTGATAATAATCACGCAATCGCTTGTGATTCTGGGCATAGGCATCTTCTAGCATACTCACAGATGTGGCACCAAAACCAAAAAGTTCTGCTTGCGCCCAAGTAGTATAACCTTGAAAGTTACGCTTGAGTGTATAATTTCGTTGAGCGATCGCCAATTCATCATGAGGTTTAGCAAAATGATCCATTCCGATGAAGAGATATTTATTATTAGTTAACTCTTCAATCGTCATTTTAAAAATTTCTAATTTCTCCTGTGGTGCTGGTAGCTCATCCTTAGCAATTTTTTTCTGGATTGGTTTTACCCACGGTACATAGGCAAAATTAAATACTGCAATCCGATCAGGATCTAATTCAATTGTCTTTTGAATTGTCTCGTGAAAGCTTTGATAAGTTTGATACGGTAGACCATAAATTAAGTCTACATTCACACTTTGAAAACCTGCTTCTCTGATCCAACCCATCACTTCAAAGAGGTTTTTTTCTGGCTGGACACGATTAATCGCCACTTGCACTTGGGGATTAAAATCTTGAATACCAAAACTAATGCGGTTAAAGCCAATTTCTTTGAGAAAGAAAATGTATTGCTTATCAACGTAGCGAGGATTGATTTCAAGAGAGATTTCTGCTTGGGGATCAAAGTGGAAGTGACGAGTAATTTTATTCCAGAGATTTTCTACTTGTTTTAAACTTAAATAATTTGGTGTTCCGCCACCCCAATGCATCTGTACTGCTTGCCTATTTTTATCAATTAAAGATGCTGTGTACTTGATTTCTCGCTCTAGATATTCTAGATATCTTTTGGCAATATTCTTATTATGAGAAATAACTACATTACAGCCACAGAAATAACAAGCACTTTGACAAAAGGGAATATGAAAGTACAAAGATAAAGGCGTCTTTCTTTGATTTGAAGAGGCGATCGCATCCTGAAAATCTGATGCTGTAAATGCTGTGTTTAATTGTGTAGCAGGTGGGTAACTAGTATATCTAGGTGTTGGAATATCGTACTTCTTGATGATATCTATGTCGAACTTCACACCAGGAATTTGCAAAACCATCGAATTTTTTCCAATCACTAAGGGTATATGGGTATGGATGTTTAAGGGTGTAGGGGTGTAGGGGTGTAAGGGTATAAGGGTGTAGGGGTATAGGTAAAATAAATATGCAGATCTAGAATTTAATTCCAAATATTTTCCCTTACACCCTTACCCCTCATACTTCTAAACTCCTAATTCGCAGCAGCTACTTCTGTGCTACCAGTGTTATGACCACGTGTTAGGGAATTAAACAAAACTTGTCCAATTGCTTGAATTAAATTTCCTTCTAGTTCTTGAGCCATTTTCATATTGAACGCGAAGGAATTATTTGCTTCTGCGACAATTTTTTCTGCTGTAGCATCGTCAATTTTTAATGTGTCTAATGCTTGACGATACTTGTCTTTAAAAGCCTTTTTGTCTGGAATTTGGTCAAAATTATAAAAAGATGTACCTTGATAACCCTCAAGCTTTAAGACTGACTGAGCAATTTTCTGTAACATTTGACCACCGGAAAGATCGCCCATGTAGCGGGTGTATACATGTCCGATTAATAACTCAGGTGCAGTTGCAGATAATTCTCGAATTCGAGCAATATAACTTTGAGCGACGGGAGATGGTTGTACACAAGTTCGCCAGTCTTTCCCATAGTAAAATTCCATATCTTTCTCTAAAGCAGCTTGGCGATTTAGTTCTGGGAAATAAATACCGCCGACTATGGGATGATGTCGATGTTTTTCTATTTCTATTTCTAGTTCTCTGTAGACATAATACAAGTTACCTAAAAACTTAGCAAAGCAGCTTTTATCCACAACCCCCTTGAGAAAACACTTCATAAATCCGACGTTTTCTGCTGCTGTATGGGATTTTTGGGTTCCGGTACGAAGCTTAATCGCTAGATTGTTACTCATTAGTTTTTCCTTGATCTCAAAACGCAAGCTGATATTTACCAGTTCACTGTCAACGCCAGCGTTGAAGAATCGTTATTCAGGTTGATGAAAGGTCTGCATCATGACCATCAGCTAATCACACCACCGATGCAGACCCAAGCCATGTTGATTTCTACCAAAATCATTTAACTATTTAATTACTGACTAACGATATAACAATTTATATTTTTTCATATTTCTCTAATTTTCGATGCATGTGAATGTAGTTGATAAACCTAAATTTTGTTTGTCAACTAGTTCTTGGGGATTTATCACAAAAATTAATTATTGAAATTACTTTCAATAATTTCAATAAATAGGGTTTAACTTAAGTCCCAATTTTTGTAAATTTTCCTACACCCCTACACCGTAAACCCTAGTTTCTAGCCCCTATATTCGCTACCGTTATTAGAAGTAAGAAGTACCGTCTGGAGAGCAACCTTGCCTGATTCTAACCAACATGCCCAATCACGGCTAGAGTTTATTCCACAACGCTTTAACCCTGTTGTACTCCGTCTTGCCCAGTGGTTGCTGCCTATTTTGCTACGATTTCGGCTCAGACCATGGCTACCATCTGGAATTTCCCGCGTTCAAGTTAAGAATGCAGAAACTTTAGCTGAGTTATATCAACAATTCCAAGCTGGTAAAGTGCGCTTTTTGATGGCATTTCGTCATCCAGAGGTAGACGATCCACTATGTATGTTATACCTATTGTCGCGAGCAGTACCAAAGGTGGCGCGTCAACAAAGAATTTTCCTGCAAAAACCGATTCATTCGTATTTTATTTATGAACGGGGGATGTTGTTGTGGGCGGGAGACTGGCTAGGTTGGTTTTTCTCGAATTTGGGGGGGACTCCCATTCGCCGGGGTAAGCGACTGGACAAGCTAGGTATTCAGAATGCGCGAAATTTGTTTGCTAACGGTAAAATGCCGATCGCAGTTGCTCCTGAAGGTGCTACCAATGGACATAGTGGCATCATTAGCCCTTTAGAACCTGGTGTGGCTCAATTTGGCTTTTGGTGTGTAGAAGATTTGCACAAAGCCAAGCGTTCAGAAGAAGTTTTGATTGTACCAATTACGATTCAGTATAGTTATGTAAAACCGCCTTGGGCAAAACTAAATTGGCTGTTGAGTAAATTAGAATCTGACTGTGGTTTATCAGTGCAGACTATAGAAACATCTAATATCACTAATCCCGAAGAGATTTACTATCAACGCTTGTTACGACTCGCGGAACATTTATTAACAGAAATGGAAGGATTTTATCAGCGCTTTTATCACCAGAATTTACCCGCAATTCATCATGATGGTGATATTGATGCTGAAGCGATCGCCAATCCTAATCAAATGTTAATTGCTAGACTTCATCGGCTACAAGAAATAGCTTTGCAAGTTGCCGAGCAATATTTTGGATTACAATCACAAGGAACTTTTATTGACCGTTGTCGCCGTTTAGAAGAAGCGGGTTGGAGTTATATTTACAGAGATGATGTGGAAGATATCAATAGTTTGCCACCCTTCCAACGAGGATTAGCAGACTGGGTAGCAACAGAAGCAGAACTGCAAATGCGACATATGCGGTTAGTAGAAACTTTTGTAGCAGTTACTGGAACTTATGTCAAGGAAGAGCCTTGTGCAGAAAGATTTGCAGAAACGGCACTACTAATATTTGATATGATTGCTCGGATCAAAAATAATACAAAACTACCAGGGCGTCCCCGTTTGGGTTGGCGACAGGTGCTAATTACAGTCGGTGAACCGATTTCAGTGACTGAACGTTGGTCAAAATCTCAAAGCGATCGCCATGCAGCCAGAGTTGGGGTGACTGAGTTGACAAAAAAACTGCATCAAGCTTTAGAACAATTAATTAAGGCATAACGTGTTGCGGCTATATCAAGTCGTATTTGTATGCTTGTATATAGCTGTCAATTTAACCTTCCCAATTACCTGCAGCAGATAACCTAAAACTCAGCACCAATAGGATTTCGTTCGTCCACTGCATTTGAATTATTAGCTGAAATTTAACTTAATTGCTGTGCAACATATCCCAACAATCGATAACCATCAATATCAAACTCGGACGTATTGATATGGCGATGTGCATTTATAACTCTCAGCAGAGTTCGGATACTTAACACAATATCACTACTTGCAATGTCAGCCTTAACAAAATAGAGATCACCACATCGATAAACTGGTGGTGCATTGCCAGAGTTGACTGAAATTCGGTAGATTGTCCAAGGTTGGTCAACGCCTCGAATCAGATGGACTATTTGGTCATCTGTAATTTCTTTCGATGTCAGTAAAACTGTAGCGCCAGTGTGTAAGGCAAGACCACGATCCAAGGTTTTTCTAACAGCTTCAACACTTACACCTCCTGTTTTGCATTCTATGTAGAGCAAACTGAGATCGCGTAGAACCGCTAGGACATCATAATCTCCTACTGCAACACCGTTATTGTTTCGGAAGACGTCAGCTACTTCAACACTAAAAGATGACGAAAACGCACCAAAACGTCGAACAAGTAGTTCGCCAACATACCATTCAAACGTCGTGCAGAAACGTTTGTCATTACCTTTGAAGGATTCGTAATTTGTTAGTTTGTGGACAGACTCACAAGGTTCACTAGCCAAACTACCTTTAATTACAGCCCTAAGTTCACTCCTTAAATGAATGTTATCAAAAATACTGAATACCATTTCAAGCTCATTTGGCTCCCAGAAATCAAGTTCTTTTGGCAACAAGGTTTGCTTGGTTGTCCCTTCAGAAACCACTTCAAAACCTCGTGAGGCAAGAAATTTATCAACAGGGATCAGTGTTTGTTGATCGAGCTGTTTAGCTTTTAACAAACCGTTGCGAATTGGAATTGACACAAGGGATACCAAATTTTGATAACTAACAAGTTTAGCTCAAGAGATTGTTCTTGAGGCATGATAGATAAATTCGTAGCTACAACCCACTATCTGAAACGAAGATAACTAATTAGAGATTATACGGAAATTCATCATATAATCATTTAATATTGATACACTTTTTCCCCGAAATACTAGGCAATTTACTCACACAACTACCAAGAATGTTTCAAAGTTGTCTTCTGGTACAAATAAGCCATCTTCTTCTAGGGCGGTCACATAGCCTGCAATAGCTTCCTTAATGTTTGACAGAGCCTCTTCTTTAGTTTTTCCCTGGCTATTACATCCCTTTAAACTTGGACACTCCGCAATCCAGTGACCATCTTCATCTTTATATAAGATTACTTGTCTTGTGTGCTGGCTCATAGGTGTATATTGACTTGGACTAATTACAGTTTAGTTTTGGCTATTTGCCTTTACTGGTCGTTTTCCCCACGGCTTGAGAACCGAAATCGCAATAATGATAGAGAGAAAAAGAACCTGAATTACAGTTCCAATCAACACACCTTTAGCATCAAAGCTATATATTGGACTGGCTAAGGCTTGTAACCCTTCTTGAGCCGCTAGTTTTTCCGCTGCGTTACCCCACGGAAATAGCCAAAATGTTCCAAAAATGATCAATCCAGTTGTTACTATCCACTTAGTAATTACCCAGTAAAACTTAGTAAATCCATAGTTGGTCATCCAGCACAGAAATGTTGCTGTCAGAACTGAACCAATTGCAGAGGGAATCACAATGTAGTCATCGAGCAAATTAATTGCTGAGTTGAGCGCGTAGAGTACCTCTGCATTAGTTGATTTTGTATTTTTCAACGAGAGAAGAAACATACTTAAGACAGTTCCTGTCCAAAGGGCAGCAAAACCAATATGCGCGGACAACAACCAGTTTTTCTGTCTGAGGTTCAACTTTGGCATTTTTCTGTTATGGTGTTACGCATAAAATTCATATCTTGATAATTAATATATTAAGTAATTTTTATAAGATCAACCTCCAAGATCTAGAATTATTCGGCCAGGTTCTGAACTATTTGATCGAGTATCTTCAAAACTGCTTCCTGGTCTGCTTCTGGAATGTTTTTAGTTGCTTTCTCAATAGTCTGTGCGCCGATTGGGGGTAGGACTTTCATGAGTCGTTTCCCTTCGTCAGTAAGCCAGATGCGGACAATACGACGATCATCGCGATCGCGCTCTCGCTGGACAAGTTTACGATCCTCCATTCGATCAACCACTCCAGTTAACGTTGCACCCAACTGCTTGAGCTTGTCAGCGATTCCAGTTGTTGAAAGACCATCTTCCTCCCACAGACAACACAAAACCAGGTAATGAAACGGAGTCAATCCGTGAGGTTCTAGCCGTTCTAAAAAATCCCGATACATCAACTGAGATGCAAGTTTAAGTTTATACCCCAAGTTGTAAGGGGCTAGAGCATATTGCCATTGCTGAAGAAAATCAGAATTTGAGGATGAACTAGGCATTTCGAGGGGTTGATCGCTAAGTCAGATATTTAATGTATTAATAATTGTATGCTCTGACCTAGAACGGTAGAAGCAAACCACTATTAATAAGTTACCTGTAACCGACTCAAAAGATATTCTCCTGCAAGAATAGGCGGATAAATTGGAGGATATTCTCTGCAACAACTTTCAAGACAAGCAACTTCTGTATCGTCGTTGGGATGACAGAAAAGTGCTATAGAATACCGTGATTGCTTCACCCTGTCATCATTGGGAATCATCACCCGGTGTTTCGTTGAACAAAACACATGGTTTGTCCAGCGCTGCATTAAATCACCAGTGTTGACTACCACAGTTCCAGGAATCGCTGGTGCTGCAATCCACTCTCCCGATGCTGTTTGCACTTCTAAACCGCCAACTTCATCTTGAAACAGTAAGGTGATACTACCGTAATCTGAATGTTCACCCGCACGTACTTGTCCTGATTGGGGTGGTTGTTGGATGGGTGGATAATGTAGTAGTCGCAAAGTATGATTTTGTTCGTTGTGGTTATTGGCAAAAAAATCTTCTGGTAGTTGTAAGGCTAGAGCAAATGCTTGCAAGACTTTATTTGCAAGTTTTGTACAAGCTTGGTAAAAGGCAAGAATATCAGGATTTTGTGCTAGCGAATTTGGGAGTGAGATATAAAAATTTTGATTCTCCACGTCCCCGCGTCTCTGCATCTGCGTGTCTTCTTTCCCCATATTAAATGCTTCTTTCAAATCACCAGGTTTATTAGGATCAAGGCGTTCTCTTTCCATTCCAACATAACCTTGATTGCTGTGTTCATCACTCCAAGCCAGCTGCTGTTTAACTTCCAAAGGTAAGTTGAAGAAGTTTTTGCCATGTGTAAATACTTGCTCAATTAAGTTTTGAGATATACCATGATTTTGCAAGTACATGAAGCCTATTTCATGGCAGGCTTGATATATTTGCTGAACCACTGTTTGTCTGGTTGTGGAATTACCATTAGTAAAAAGATAAAAATCAATCACAGGAATATTAATCATATCTATTGTTTTATTGAAGGAATTTTGAGCTAATGAATATTTTAAAGTTAAATATTTACAACTAAATTTATCTCACCATAAAAATATTATTTATTTCACCATAAAAATATTAAAACTTATTCAACTATCCCTCTTCTGTCACTTTCCGAGAGGACAATCTCTAGAAGCTTTATCAGTCAATCAACACAAGCTATCCTATTACAAAAACTTGGTGGTTCTATTTGTTACAAGAAAAAAGTTTTGCGATCGCTTCGTATATAAAAGCTCTAGAATTCAGAAATTGCAAAAGTTTTCGGAGATTGACAGAAGAGGGCTATAGCAATAATTTTT
>NZ_AJLJ01000369.1 GCF_000317245.1 Fischerella muscicola SAG 1427-1 = PCC 73103 | reverse complement strand
GTCAGTTTTGGAATATTTTCTGTCGCTCATTCGTTATATCTGTCGCTCATTCGTTATAGCTAATAGCCCACTAGGATCGCTAAACAATCTCTCTACTAGATGAGGTCATCAATTATGTCAACACAAGATATTCAATCGCAACTACTTGTTCGTTATCATATTGCAGACTTGTCTCATCAATCAAAATTTACTCCAGAAGAAGCAACAATGATCATTGGTGGGCAAACAAAGCCTAAACCGGACAAAAGCAAAAATATCAATACTTTAGCACCTGAAGAGTAAAATTGGCTGATGCTATGCTGCTGATTTGAGAACAACAAAGTCTTGAGAAAGTTTAATTGATCTGTTGTGTCTGTTGACACGTTTCACACATTTCTCAAAAGGATCACTCAAAATGATTACTAACCTTTCTTATGTGGACGAACTTTCTACAACTGAAGCTGAAACTATTTCAGGCGGGTTTCGAGCAACTTGGGGAAATGCTAAATACGATGTTATATCTAGTGACAAAGTTCAACGGGATTGGACAGTTACCTGGGTAAGAACAAAAGCTGGAGGAGGTCGAGATATTTATACCTATTCTGCAAAACGTTTGCCGAAATGATTTTTGAGGTCGCCGAAATGATTTTTGAGGTCGCCGAAATCATTTTTTGACTCGTTCCCAGCCTGGAAGCTGCTTAGACGCTGCTCCTTTTGCGAAGGAAGCACACGCTCTTTATTACAAGCTTGGCTTTCAGGTTATCCAACCTTATTCAGAAAGTGAAATTCCAGAGAAATATCATTCTAAGTGGTTGTTTATGGAGTTGTTAATAAATAGTAGATAAAAGTTAGTTGTTAATTGTTAGTTAATAAAATTCCATTGTAGGGTGTGTTATCGCTTTAGCGTAACGCACAATCAAAAATTTAAGGTGCGTTAGCGTTCGGCATAACACAACGGCAATAAAGCGGGAGGAACATCCACGCCGCTTTTTGCCTCCCCTACATCTAAGTAGATATTTATGGAATTGTTAATAACTAGTAGTTAGTTGTTAAGCACTAACCACTAACTCAATTACACATTAAATCTAAACAGCATCACATCGCCTTCCTTCACAACATACTCTTTTCCTTCACTGCGAACTAAGCCTTTCTCTTTCGCAGCACTCATCGAACCAGATGCGACTAAATCATCGTAAGCAACAGTTTCAGCGCGAATAAATCCGCGTTCAAAATCGCTGTGAATTACACCTGCTGCTTGAGGTGCTGACATTCCGGCTGTGATTGTCCAAGCGCGGGTTTCTTTTTCACCAGATGTGAAATAAGTACGCAATCCTAAGAGCGTGTAAGTGGCACTAATTAGTGATTTTAAACCACCTTCTTCTACACCCAAAGAAGCGAGGAAATCTGCTCTTTCTTCCTCTGATAATTCGATTAATTCTGCTTCTACTTGGGCAGAAACTATTACAACTTGGGCATTTTCATTTGCAGCAATTTCTCTGACTTTTTCGACAAATTCATTACCTGTTGCCAATTCGTCTTCAGATACATTAGCAGCATAAATAATTGGTTTTGATGTCAGTAATCCTAATATTTTAATTACTGCTGCTTCTTCTTCTGTTAAACTAATTTGCCTGACTGATTTGCCTTCATTTAATGCGGTGGCTAATTTTTCCAATACTGTCAATTCAAATTGTGCTTCTTTGCTAGTACGGGCTTGTTTTTTTGTGCGTTCAATGCGACGTTCGATTTGGGCTAAATCAGCTAAACCTAGTTCCAAATTAATTGTCTCAATATCCCGCGCCGGATCAACCGAACCAGCAACGTGAATAATGTCATCATTTTCAAAACAACGCACCACATGAACGATCGCATCAACTTCGCGAATATGAGACAAAAATTGATTCCCCAGTCCCTCACCCTGACTCGCACCTTTCACCAAACCGGCTATATCCACGAACTCAACGCGGGCCGGGATAATTTGTACCGAATTGGAAATCTTGCTTAGAACATTTAACCGTTCGTCTGGTACTGCGACAACGCCGACATTCGGTTCTATTGTACAAAAAGGGAAGTTAGCAGCTTCTGCTTTCGCATTCGCCACTAAAGCATTAAATAACGTAGATTTTCCAACGTTGGGAAGTCCGACAATCCCGGCTCTCAGCATGTTAGATTTTGGATTTGAAATTAAAACTAGACGAAATCAATTTTAAACAGGTTCGGGGATTGTTTGTGGTATTGTTCCTGGAACTGTTTGAGGAATTGGAGCAGGTACGGTTTGTGGTATGGGTGCTGGTACGGTTTCAGGAACAGGATTTGGTACTGTTGGCCCTGGTGTGGGTTCAGGAAGAGGATTTGGTTCTGGGTTAGGAATAGGTGGTTCATTGGGTTGAGGTTCAGAAATCAGATAAATCATGATCATTCTTTTCTATAGATTCAACTTTTCCAACCTAGATGAAAAACAACATCACCGACATCTTCCTAAATATCTATACTCTTGTTGAAATTGTTTGAAATTTAATAACTACAGAGCTAATTTATCAAGTAAATTAAATCTTTAAAGACAATTATGCTTTTAATTAATATTTTATTTTTTATAACTGATGTCGATCTTCTTTGTTAGTGGATGGCTGCGTCAACTGCGGGTAGTACAAAAAATTAGCCTTGGATATGGGCTTGCTTTGGGGGTTGCTGTTTTGGGTACTACCTCTGGAATTTTGCTAGCAAATCACTACCAATATCAAGCAGATAAGCAACAGGAAGATGCACTCGAAGAGTATCAATTAATTAATAGTCTGCAAATTGAAGCACTTCACATTCGCTTTCATCGTCAGGAATTGATTACTTTGCTCTCTCAACCAAAGCGGTTACAGCAAGAGTACACTGAGTTTCTCAAGCATTATCAGAATTTCAAGAAAGTTTGGTTTGAGTTTAAAAACACCGAAGGAGCAACAAAAGGACAAGAAAAACAGGATTCTCCAGCAGAAATGGAAATTGTCAGCAAATTTATCAAGAAATATGAGGGAGTCCCAGAGGATTATATCCAGCAAATTGACATGCTTTTGCTGTACTTGAATATCCTGGAACTCAAACCAGAAAATGTGGAAATGATACGCTCGCAACTGATCGAGTTTCAAAATAATTCACTAACATTTAAGATGGATGATTTCTGCGAGGATCTACTAAAAATTCTCAAAATGACTAACCAGGAGTATGAGCAAGCCGAGTCTGTCATCAAAGTTGCGGATACACTACGACTGCAAATAATCATGGGAAGTATTCTAGTGTCGGTGGTGCTTGCCTTTTTTCTAGTTATTTTCACTAGTCGAGCGATCGCACATCCGATTCAAACTCTCACTCAGGTAGCACAACAATCAGTTCAAGAATCAAATTTTGACTTGCAAGCGTCTGTAAATACTGAAGATGAAGTTGGGATGCTTGCTGTTTCTTTTAATCAACTTATTTCTACAGTTAAATATCTCCTCCAGCAGCAGCAAGAAGCAAACAAACAACTAGAATCCCATAATCAAATATTGGAAGCGAGGGTAGAAACGAGAACACAGGAATTAAGCAAAAAAAATAACTACCTGCAACAACTCATAACAGAACTCCACCACACTCAAGCTCAAATGATTCAAAGTGAAAAAATGTCTGCTTTGGGACAAATGGTAGCTGGTGTAGCGCATGAAATCAACAACCCAATCAGCTTTATTTATGGCAACCTAAGTTATTTGGATAAATACACACAAGATTTGCTCAAGCTGGTGCAACATTATCAGCAGTATTATCCTCATCCTCCCCAAGAACTGCAAGATGAATTAAAAGCAATTGAATTAGAATTCTTGGTTGAAGATTTAGCCAAGATTCTCCAGTCGATGAAAATCGGCACAAACCGCATCCTGGAAATAGTACAGTCCCTACGCAACTTTTCTCGCATTGATGAAGCTGAATTGAAAGCAGTCGATATTCATGAAGGTATTGAAAGCACTTTGATGATTTTGCAGCACCGTTTAAAAGCAAATGTGCAGCATCCAGAGATCAAAATTATCAGAGAATATGGCCAATTGCCTTTAGTCAAGTGCTATCCTGGGCAATTAAATCAGGTGTTTATGAATCTACTCGCAAATGCTATGGATGCTCTGGAAGAATCAAATCAGGGACGAACTTTTGCAGAGATAGCCAGGAATCCAAACATAATTCATATTAGTACTATCAACGCTGATAACCAAATAATCATCTCTATTGCCGATAATGGTCTTGGTATCTCAGAAGCAATTCGCTCAAAGCTGTTCGATCCCTTCTTTACAACCAAACCTGTGGGAAAAGGTACTGGATTGGG
>NZ_AJLJ01000368.1 GCF_000317245.1 Fischerella muscicola SAG 1427-1 = PCC 73103 | reverse complement strand
CAATAAGTTATCAGATTGTCACCGAAAAACATCATGGTAGGCTTTACTGTGAGACAACGCTAGGGCAAGGTACAAAGTTTGTGATTGAAATTCCAATTCGGCAATTCAGCAATGATGCTACTGTTTGATGATAAAATGCTCAATCAAAATCAAACACCTTTATTAGACACCTTAAAAACTTGTGCTGAACGCCCCCACGCACCTTTTTACACCCCAGGACATAAACGAGGTGTGGGAATTTCCCAGAAAATAGCTGATGTTTTTGGTCAAAGTGTATTTCGCAACGATTTACCAGAATTAACAGAGTTGGATAATTTGTTTGCACCAGCAGGGGTAATCCAACAAGCGCAAGAATTAGCAGCAGCAGCCTTTGGTGCCACACAAACATGGTTTCTTGTCAATGGTTCGACTTGTGGAATTGAAGCAGCAATTCTGGCGACCTGCGGCACTGGCGATAAAATTATACTGCCGCGCAATGTTCATTCCTCAGTAATAGCAGGATTAATTCTCTCTGGTGCTACACCAATTTTTGTCAATCCAGAATATGACCCAATTTTAGATATTGCCCACAGTATCACTCCCAACGCAGTAGCAACAGCACTTGCACAACATCCCGACGCCAAAGCCGTGATCATGGTTTACCCTACATACTACGGTGTGTGTGGAGATGTAAAGGCGATCGCGCAAATTACTCACCAATACAATATCCCTTTACTGGTAGACGAAGCCCACGGCGCCCACTTTACTTTTCATCCCCAACTACCCACCCCGGCTTTAAAAGCAGGTGCAGATTTATCTGTACAATCGATTCATAAAACATTGGGTGCGATGACTCAAGCGTCAATGCTGCATATCCAAGGTGAAAGAATAGATTGCGATCGCCTCAACAAAGCTTTGCAGTTAGTGCAATCTACCAGCCCCAGTTATTTACTTTTAGCTTCATTAGATGCAGCTCGTCAGCAAATGGCGTTGTATGGTAAAGAGTTAATGTCTCGCACATTGCAACTTGCACAGGAGGCGAGAACTAGGATCACACAAATTCCCGGATTATCGATTTTGCAGATCCCCCCTTTGTCCCCCCTTAAAAAGGGGGGAATAGGTTTTTCTTGCCCCCCTTTACAAGGGTTGGGGGGATCTCCAGGTTTTATAACATTAGATCAAACACGCTTAACTGTGACTGTTTCTGGCTTAGGTATAACAGGCTTTACTGCCGAAGAAATTCTCGATCAACAGCTAGGTGTCACAGCAGAATTTGCTTCTTTGCAACATCTCACCTTTATTATCAGTTTGGGTAACACCCAAGAAGATATCGAGCAGTTGGTACAAGCTTTGACTCAACTTACTAAGATGATCTCCTCTCTGACAAAAAAGAGTGAGTATAAGCATAAAGTTTTATGGGATGATGTTTTTAGAATGGGAAATTCTGTGCGTATATCACCTCGCGAAGCTTTTTTTGCTGCGACAGAAGCATTACCAATCCTAGAAACTACTGGACGTATTTGTGCTGAAATCGTCTGTCCTTATCCTCCTGGTATTCCTGTGTTGATGCCAGGAGAAGTTATTACTAAACCTGCGTTGGAATATTTGCAACAAATCCAAGCAATGGGCGGATTTATTAGTGGTTGTGCGGATGCTAGCTTAAATACAATTACGGTTGTTAAGGGTGAGTTTTGAGCAAGTATTTCAACTAAGCTGAAGAGCCAAGTAAAACAGAGCATGAGTTAATTTTTCCAGGTCGATGCATTCACAACGCAGGTCAATGTATTAACAATCCGGGTCAATGCATTCGCAATTCAGATCAATGCATTCGCAATTCAGGTCGATGCATTCGCAATTCAGAGCGATGCATTCACAATTCAGGTCGATGCATTCACAATTCAGGTCACTGTATTGGCACTTGCTCTTCAAAATCAATTCACCACTAAAATGCTGCGAATTGCTTTTACATCTTTTTCCAGATCATCTTCAGTGTAGGGTAGGTAAGCTTTTTCACGCTTGAGAAATTCATAGGTTTCCCAACGAGATGAAAAGTTGAGCATTTGACGAACTTCAGCAGCTCCAATGCGTCCTTGGCGATAGTTATCAGCTGCGATGAGTTCCAAAACTCGACGGGAGATGTTGGCGGGTTGCAATTGCAGTTGATTGGCGATGTCGTCGGGGAGTTCGATCATGATTTGCATATCTTGCTCCTACTTTTGTTTTTCTTTATGATAGGCGGGCTATCCGACATAATGCGATCGCACTCCTACTCCATCCGATTTTTAAAACGCGAACAGTAATAGTGTAGCTAGATATACTAGACTATCTTAATTAGAATAATTTCTCGTATGATAATTTCCCAGAACTATCTTGGTGAAATATTCTATGATTCAAAAACAATTACAAGACTTCAAAGTATTTCCGAAGCATGTTGGAGTTTGGTATGGTAACTGGATACGTGTAGATGCCAACGTTCAGGAAACCCAACGTTTTGAAGCGGAGATTACGCAGAAAATTATTGATAACCAGTGGATACAAACCAATACTTACAAATATCCTGATGGGAAGAATGTCACGAATTCATTTGTCGGCAAAATAATTAGTGAAGATGAAATAGAAATAGAAAGCCTAGATGTTCCTGAATGGCAAAATTTTAAAACAATTGCCAAAGAACATGGAGATAGCATTATTATTTTTAATGTTTGGAACAAAGCTACTGGAAAATTATTTGCGACAGAAACAATCAATCTTGTTAATCACAATAATCGCTGTCGAACAAGCCAAAGCTTTACAGAAGAAGGCAAAGCAAAAGGCTTTATGTTGATTGTAGAAGAGAGAGTTTCTGAATAAATTTTTCACTTTTGTCATAGTATTCTTAAATCATTCATGAGAGACAAGATCCCCGACTTTTTAGAAAAGTCGGGGATCTTGACTTTGCGATTCTCACAAATCATATAGAATTTCTATATAAGTTTTTCATACAGCAGCAAAGAGAGGAAAAAATCAACTATAAAAATTAATACCCAACTTGTCACAACTGCTGCTGTAGCTGATTCTCCTACCTGTTTTGCTCCACCTGTAGTAGTCAATCCCCAATTACAACCAATTACAGCAACCAGCACACCAAAAATAAAGGCTTTGAGCAAAACAGTCAATATATCCGGTACTGTTAAAAAATTTCTCACTGATTCTAAAAATATCTCTGGGTCTACCTGATAAAATTGCATAGCCGCAAAAACACCACCAATAATCCCGATTACTAAACCTAAAATTGTGAGAATTGGCAACATTAAACAGCAAGCAATTACCCTTGGTACCACAAGATAATCAATCGGATCAGTTTTAAGCATATAAAGTGCATCTATCTGTTCTGTGACGCACATTTCACCGATTTCCGCCGCAAAAGCAGAACCAACTTGTCCAGCAATAATACTTGCAGTCAAAATTGGTGCTAATTCTCGACAAAATGCTAAAGCAAAAGCGCCTCCCACCGTATTGACTGCATCAAATTTAACTAATTCCCTAGCAGTTTGAATCGTAAAAATCATACCTGCACAACCATTCACCAACAGTACAGGTAGGATAGAACCTGGCCCTGCTGTCACCATATGTTCCAGAATCTTGTGGTAGCATGTTTTTCCCTGAATAAAATGCAGCCATACCTGGCCCATGAGCAAGATAGCAGTAACAAGGCGGACAATGTGGGAGCGCCTAACTTTTTTTTGAGGTTGCAATGTTAATTTAACTGCTCAAGCGTTCTATCAATTAAATTAACACCCTGCTGTACAGTTTCTATCAAACTTAACTCTGCACGCAACTCCGCTGCACCGACAAAACCTTTTGCGTACCAAGTCATGTGCTTACGCGCTTGCAGAATTCCGCGATCGCCTTTATATTCCCAAAGTGCCTGTAAATGTTCTCTGGCACATTCTAAACGCTGTATCGGTGTTGGTGGTGCTAATTTCTCCCCAGTTTTCAGAAAATAATCTATTTCTCCTACTAAAAACGGATAACCCAATGTTCCACGGGAACACATCACCCCATCAGCACCTGTTTCCTGTAGACATTGCACCGCCGACTCTACCGAAAAAATATCACCATTAGCAATCACGGGAATAGAAAGTACTTCTTTGACACGACCAATCCATTCCCAACGGGCGTTACCATTGTAACCTTGGGCGCGAGTCCGGGCATGGACTGTAATCATTTGTGCGCCTGCATCTTGCATTCGTTTGGCAAAATCCAGGATAGTAATTTCCTCATCATTCCAACCAATTCGAGTTTTAACTGTTACAGGGACATCCACAGCGTTAACGACTTCCCGTACTATTGCTTCAGCTACTTGTGGTTGTCGCAACAGGGAAGATCCACCACCCTTTTTAGTAATTTTATTTACAGGGCAACCCATATTAATATCAATTGTATCCGCGCCTTCTGCGACTGCTTTCTGCGCTGCTTCTGCCAAAAAATCGGGACGACAATCAAATAATTGAATGCTGATTGGTCGTTCGTTAGTGTCTACCTCCATGATTTTGGGCAACTTTTTGACATGGTGTAACTCTGTTGCACTCACCATTTCTGTATACATCATTGAATCTGGTGCATAGCGACGTACTAAGCGACGAAACACCAAATCAGTCACCCCAGAAAGAGGTGATTGCAAAACCCGACTGTTGACCGTCAGGTTTCCAATGAAAAGAGATGTAGTCAGCCTTGCTTGCAAACTAGGAGATAGCGTAACCATACACTTTATGATTTAGAGGTCTAGGTAAGATTTGCCATCTCATTCAAGATATTTCCATAAGGATTTTATTTCCTGCTGGTGTTAATTCCCACCGATCGCGGGGCGAGCCTTGCTCCACATATCGTCGAAGTAAACCCTCAGCAGCCAAATTTTTTAACACAATCATCATGTCGGGTTCTCTAGGTACGTCTAGACGAGAAAGTGAAGTTGCTATTTCATACCAACTCCAATTTCCTTCACCTTTAGCTACTAATTTAAGAAGCACTAATTCAAGTTGAGTTAGTTTGATTGAGTCTTTCATGGTTCTTCCTCCTTCATAAAGAGGATGTTATCAATTTTAAATTTAAGAACTTTACTTTTCATGGAGTGGACAAAAGCTTGATAAATATTTATTCAATGATTTTGCCCACTTAAATAATTTTCTTTAATGCTAACTGCTTATAAATCTACTTTAAATAAAACGCCAAGTCCCTCTTTGAGACGATAATCTTCTAGTGTTGCTGTGTGGGCATTATTCCAGAGTTCATAAGCATCGTCCGGATTATTTGGTTGTCCAGTTTGAAAGCCAAGTTTTTTATACCTCAAATACTCACGTAATTCATGGCTATAAAAATGCTTATCAACTGGTTCGGCTAAGAGTTCACCTGCTGCAATTTTGATTAATCGCTCTATCATTTTTCTTTCATCATCACCAATAGGATTAAATCTATATACGTGAGCTTTTACAATATCGATACCTTTGTTAGTTATCTTGACCTTGGTATAAGAAAGATCGAGTATTTTACCTCCTGCTTTTGATGGATCAAAGGGTCTGCCACTAATAGCACCTTTTTCTATCATTTATATATTCATTATTAAAATAAAATTTGTATAAATAGTCTATTAATAATAACATAAATTACGTAGATTGTTATGCAAAAACCGATTTTGAGTGGTTAAGACTTTGTTGGGTTGAGCGATAGTGAAACCCAACCTACTTTTCCTCTTAACACCAAGCGTATTGGATTATAAAGAAGAAGCAGTTTTTAGGCGCGAGGAAAATGTAAAGCCGAGCTAGCTGGAACTACACTACAACATATGCGATCGCACTACTGTGTACAAATTAGTCCTAAAACTATATAAAATATTAACGATATTTAGGATTGCCAAACCCAGAAGCTAACTTTTGAAAAAGCCTAGCTGGTAAGCTTTTAATGATTTGCGAAAACAGCATCAGTCCTGGTATAGGGATCACTCCAATCTGTTGCATTAATCCTAGTGCGTCACCTATTCCCCAATGTTCGACTATTTTGCCATTTTCCAGTCGGTCAATGTGCATCACTGAAAATTTAACTTGTTTCCCAGTTGGGGGAAGACCTTGAAGTTCACCCGTGTGAATTCCACTGAAGGTTCCACTAGTAATAATTTTGTCTTCGGCGACAATTATGTTGTCAAATTTATGTTGAGCATTATC
This sequence comes from Fischerella muscicola SAG 1427-1 = PCC 73103, assembly GCF_000317245.1. Classification (GTDB taxonomy): domain Bacteria; phylum Cyanobacteriota; class Cyanobacteriia; order Cyanobacteriales; family Nostocaceae; genus Pelatocladus; species Pelatocladus muscicola_A. The sequence continues at coordinate 8,872 of NZ_AJLJ01000368.1, read as the reverse complement.
AAAAGCGGAACGAAACGCTAAACCATATTCCAAGAAAGCGTCAAGATTTAGTGGTTGGGGTGTTTGTGGTAAATGAGCAATAAAATTTGCACCTACTAATTCCCTTGCTAGCTCCAGATTGGCATGATCAAAGGACTCGTAAAATTTCAGAACAGTATCCTTGTATTCTTCAACGGACATTACATTACCTCCCCAACCCAATAAGCCTCCTTTATTTTCCCATTCTTATTCTTCTTCAACGATTTTGACGGCAAACACGACCATCAGATTACGGTTCACCCGAATCTCAGGAAGTATTAATTCTCATACATTAGACAAAGTGAAAGCAATAAATATATGAGCCAACTGGAAACATGAAGCATAACCGCCCTTGTTAAGGTTCGGAAAACCACCCTTCATGGACTGGCTACACAGGCTCAGTATATATATCAGCATAATATTGGGTTTTGCCCAAGAACAAACCAAAGGTATTGATGCTGAACTAGCTGCTTTCAACAAACCAGTTAGTTCAAAAATTAGTCCTTTATATCCCATTCATTCATTTGTAGTAATACGGAGCCAGCACCTAAAATGGCAAAAGTAGTTGGAATTGACTTAGGTACGACAAACTCCTGCGTAGCAGTAATGGAAGGTGGTAAACCTACAGTAATTGCTAACGCTGAAGGTTTTCGGACAACACCGTCAGTTGTGGCGTTTGCCAAAAATGGCGATACCTTGGTTGGGCAAATCGCCAAGCGCCAAGCGGTGATGAACCCTGAAAATACTTTTTATTCTGTAAAACGATTTATCGGTCGCCGCTACGAAGAAGTTACAAACGAAGCAACAGAAGTTTCCTATAAAGTTGTCCAAAGCGGTGGAAACGTTAAACTGGATTGTCCCCAAGCAGGAAAAGCATTTGCACCAGAAGAAATTTCTGCTAAAGTTCTGCGTAAGCTGGTAGAAGACGCCAGCAAATATATTGGTGAAACCGTAACTCAAGCTGTTATTACTGTTCCTGCTTACTTCAACGACTCCCAGCGCCAAGCTACCAAAGACGCTGGTAAGATTGCAGGTATTGAAGTACTACGGATTATCAACGAACCTACCGCCGCTTCTCTAGCATACGGTTTTGATAAGAAGAGCAACGAAACTATCCTTGTATTTGACCTTGGTGGTGGTACATTCGACGTATCCATCTTGGAAGTAGGCGACGGTGTATTTGAAGTACTCGCTACTTCTGGTGATACCCACCTTGGTGGTGACGACTTTGATAAAAAAATTGTTGACTACTTAGCAGAAGCATTCAAAAAAGACGAAGGTATTGATTTACGTAAAGACAGACAAGCTTTACAACGTCTGACAGAAGCAGCCGAAAAAGCTAAGATCGAACTTTCTAGCGTTACCCAAGCTGAAATTAACCTACCATTTATCACTGCAACTCAAGACGGCCCCAAACACTTGGATATGACTCTGACACGGGCCAAGTTTGAAGAACTTTGTTCTGACTTAATTGACCGTTGTCGTATCCCTGTAGAAAACGCTCTACGAGATGCGAAGACTGGCAAGAACGATATTGATGAAGTTGTGTTAGTGGGTGGTTCTACTCGTATCCCCGCCGTCCAAGACGTAGTGAAGCGGATTCTGGGTAAAGATCCAAACCAAAGCGTTAACCCTGATGAAGTCGTAGCAGTTGGTGCTGCAATTCAAGCTGGTGTGCTTTCTGGTGATGTTACAGGTATCTTGCTGTTAGACGTAACACCATTGTCTCTGGGTGTAGAAACCTTGGGTGGTGTCATGACCAAGATTATTCCTCGCAACACCACTATTCCTACCAAGAAGTCAGAAGTGTTCTCCACCGCCGTGGATGGTCAAACCAACGTTGAAATTCACGTCCTCCAAGGCGAACGGGAAATGGCAGGCGATAATAAGAGCCTGGGAACTTTCCGCCTTGATGGTATTCCTCCTGCACCCCGTGGTGTACCTCAAATCGAAGTGGTGTTCGATATTGACGCCAACGGTATTTTGAACGTTACCGCTAAAGACAAGGGTACTGGTAAAGAACAGTCTATTAGCATTACCGGTGCTTCGACTCTAGATAAATCCGACGTTGAACGGATGGTACGCGAAGCTGAACAAAACGCTTCTACTGACAAAGAACGTCGTGAGAAAATTGATCGCAAGAACCAAGCTGACTCCTTAGCATACCAAGCTGAAAAACAATTGCAAGAGTTGGGCGATAAAGTCCCAGAAGCTGACAAGACCAAAGTTGAAGGTTTGGTGAAAGACCTGCGCGATGCAATCACCAAAGATGACGATGAGCAAATCAAGAAACTAATGCCAGAATTGCAACAAGCCTTGTTTGCTGTTGGTAGCAACATCTATCAGCAAGCTGGTGGCGGTGCGCCTACTGATGCTGCTGGTACTACAGATGGTGGTGCTTCCTCCACTGGTGGTACTGGTGATGATGTGATTGATGCTGATTTTACAGAGTCTAAGTAATGTTGATTGTGGTTGGTTGTTTATTCTTTGAACAACCATCAACAATTAAAAATTAACAAACAACAAAAATTTATCAACAATGACCACTCAAGATATGTCTTTGGGTGGTCATTTTTTTGTTGGATGCTTGGATGATAGGTAGTAAGTAGTTAGGCAAAATTAAATTCATTTGTGGAGAAATGTCATACCCAACAGCACCTTGGATGCTAAAAGGCTATGCTCTGCTAACTTTGCATTTACTAGATGTTAGCCGTGTTCGCCATTTAATTCCCAAAGAGTTAGAGATTAAGACTATTTGGCCTGGTAAAACACTGGGTGGTGTATATCTCTCTTATTACAGTTCAGAGTCGGTATTAGAGTATAGTGAGCTAATTGTTGTATCCGCAATTGTCAGTTATCAAGGCAAAGTTGGTAGTTGGATTTCCCATATTTATGTAGATAATCCTGATTCTGTAGCTGGTGGTCGGGAAATTTGGGGACTACCAAAAGAGTTAGCTAATTTTACCTGGGAAAATAATAACTCTGTTACTGTCACTCAAGGCGACAGGACGCTATGTTCTTTTAAATCTAATCAACCCTGGTTTGCATGGCCACAGAAATTTAGCGGGTCTAGTTTTAGGGCGATGAATTCAGATTTGCTTTTATTTTCTGCTCAATTAGAATCGCGTTTGAGTTTAGTTGGTTCTAAATTAGAAGTTCCTGCTGAAAGTCCTTTTGCAGAGATAAGTTTGGGTCAGCCTTTTGTGACGTTTCGGTGCGATCGCATGACTTTGAATGTACAAGCACCACAAGTCGTGGGACAAAGAGTTGTTAAAATTGCAGTTTAGTTGGCTTTGAGAGTAGGTGCAGAGTATGTAATAAGCACTTTAGTGCTTAAAAATAAAAAACTAGTATTATAATAGCGTTTAGCTTGATTTATGCTAAATCCTTTTGCGGGTGTAATTCAGTGGTAGAATGTCACCTTCCCAAGGTGAACGTCGTGGGTTCGAGTCCCATCACCCGCTTCAACTGTTTTACCTTATTAATTATCCGTATATTTCGTCTCAAATAATATAATATTTTTCTGATTGATAAATGGGAAGTAGACGATCGCCTCTACACACTCCTCACAATTTTATAATGAATCGACTAACACTAATCGTATTTGCACCGCGCTCTATCGCTTTGCGATGAGCGTCGGGAGATGTCACTCACAAGCAATCTGAAAGGATTGATGCTGTAGGTAGTATTACCCTTGATAGCAACATAACCATTTTCCTGCTTTTGGGCAGGAAGCAGAACCAACTTACTAGCATTAGATTTTTGCACCCTAACATAAAGAGGTGATTCTTGTTGGCTTCCTGGACAAATGTAGATCAAATAGTCCTGAGTTTCGTATTGTACTTGGGGTGCATTAGAACCACAAGGTCTATTATCGACTGCGATCGCAGGTTTTGAGTTACTAAAAATGAATCTACCTGCTTCAATTCCCCAAAAAATGCATAATACACTCACAAAAAAATTAACTTTTCTCCTCATACTTTCCTCTGCTTAAACAGGTTTGATATGAGATACAAATAAATTTGATCTTTTGCTTTTAATAATCAAGTCTCATATTTTAGACGTTTATATTCAATGACAGATAAGCCAGTTAATTCAATTAAGGAATAATTAATTAAATCTTTACCAACTCCTGAAACACTATTAACTTATAAGAGTGATCGGAGAAATTTTATGGCTTTAAAACTACATTTGCTGCGACACGGTGAAACAATTTACAGCCAGACTGGGGGATACTGTGGAGAACTAGATCCGGAGTTAACACCAGAAGGAACACTCATGGCTAAAGCATTCGCCGAAGCATATAGTTCCATACCTTGGACAGCAATTTATGTCAGCCCCAAAAAGCGAACTATTGCCACAGCCAAACCATTGTGTGACGCTATAGACATGAAAATGGAACTGCGAGACGGACTCAAAGAAATCAACTATGGCAAATGGGAAGGTCAAGACGTCGATTTTGTCAAGCAGTACTATCTAGATGATTACTTGCGTTGGTTAGCCGAACCAGCTTGGAACCCTCCCACAGCAGGAGAAACAGCAGTGCAGATTGCTAGTCGCGCTTCTCTTGTGATGACAGAAATAAAGGAAAAACACCCAGAAGGTAACGTTTTAGTAGTTTCTCACAAAGCCACCATTCGGATTATACTTTGTAACCTATTAGGCATTGATTTAGGACGCTATCGCGATCGCATCGATATGCCAGCAACCTCTGTCAGTATTGTTAAATTTGATATTCATGGCCCCATGCTGCAAGTATTAGGCGATCGCAATTACATGACAGAAGAATTGCGATCACGACCAGGAACGTAGGGAATCGGGGACAAGGAAATAACAAATGACCAATGACTATTGTACAGACGCAATTCATCGCGTCTCTACCAATGACCAATGACCAATGACACATTATGAAAATCTTAGTACTTAATGCCGGGTCTAGTAGTCAGAAAAGTTGTTTATATGAAATTGGAAGCGATCGCTTACCAGACCATCCATCACAGACGCTTTGGAAAGCTAGTGTAGACTGGACTCATCATCAAGGATTTGCTGAACTCGAAGTTAAAACTGCTAATAACGCAGTTTTAAATGAGAAAATTCAGGCTGATTCTCATACATCTGCAACTGAGTATTTATTGCAGACTCTCCTTGAGGGTGAAACACAGGTGATCAAAGAAGCTCAGGAAATTGATGTAGTCGGTCATCGGGTAGTACATGGTGGACAGGAATACCATCAGCCAACTGTGGTGACACAAGAAGTCAAAGCAGCCATCAGCCGTTTAGCTAGTTTTGCTCCAATTCACAATCCAGCCAACTTGGAGGGAATCACAGCAGCTGAAAAAGTATTTCCTGATGCTCCTCAAGTTGCAGTATTTGATACAGGCTTTCATAGCCAAATTCCTCTACCTGCGGCTGTTTACCCTGGCCCATATGCATGGTACGAGCAAGAAAATATTCGTCGTTACGGTTTTCACGGAATTAGTCACCAATACTGTAGCCAACGAGCAGCGCAATTACTAAGTAAAGACTTAAATTCCTTGCGTCTGATTACATGTCATTTAGGTAATGGTTGCTCTTTAACAGCAATTAAAAATGGCAAAAGTATTGATACCACAATGGGATTTACGCCGTTAGACGGATTAATGATGGGGACTCGTTGTGGTTCTCTCGATCCTGGTATTTTAATTTACCTTCTCCGTCAGCAAGGGATAGATGCAGACAAATTAGATGATATTCTCAATCACGACTCTGGTTTGAAAGGTATTTCCGGTATCTCTGCTGATATGCGAACCATTCAAACCGCTATTACTGAAGGTAATAGCCGCGCTCAGTTAGCCTTTGATATGTACATTCATAGATTGCGATCGCACATCGGTTCAATGTTGGCTACACTCTCTGGATTAGACGCGATTGTATTTACTGGGGGAGTTGGAGAAAATCATCCTTTAACGCGAACTGCTGCGTGTGAAGCTTTTGCATTTTTGGGACTAAAACTTGATGAAAGCAAAAATCAAGCTTCACCCAAAGACCAAGATATTGCAACAGCAGATTCTAGTGTTCGCGTTTTAGTGATCCAAACTCAAGAAGATTGGGCGATCGCCAAAGAATGTTGGCATTTATTACACACCAGTACTTTACCAAATTAATTTATCTGCCATTTTGGCAACTTTTTCTAATTCAGATAAGTACATTGTAAACATATGCCGTCCTTTAGCAAATTGCGAAAACCTCCTCCCCCGGTAGCTAGCTAATTACCGGGGTTTTTCATGGCGCACCTTTTGAGATACAAGGGTGCATTATGGCTTTGTACCATTTCACAAAAATCCTGAGACATATTGGATTTACTGTAGGGGCGTACAGCCGTACGCCCCTACTCATGTATCTGTATCATCAAAAAAGTGAAATGGTATTAGCCTTACGCACAACGTGATCTGCTGATGCGTTAACAGACAAAATATCTGAAGATCTGAGTTCATTTTCTGTAAGCAATATTGAAACGATTATAGTGATATTTGATGCAAGTAAGAGATTTACGGAATAAAAACTATGTTTTTGAGTTTAAAATCTGTTTTATAACTTGTGAAGCTGATTTACGACTCAGAAACTTGATTTACGACTCAGAAACTTGATTTACAACTCAGAAACTTGATTTACAACTCAGAAACTTGATTTACGACTCAGAAACTTGATTTACGACTCAGAAACTTGATTTACGACTCAGAAACTTGATTTACGACTCAGAAACTTGATTTAAAACTCAGAAACTTGATTTAAAACTCAGAAACTTGATTTAAAACTCAGAAACTTGATTTAAAACTCAGAAACTTGATTTAAAACTCAGAAACTTGATTTAAAACTCAGAAACTTGATTTAAAACTCAGAAACTTGATTTAAAACTCAGAAACTTGATTTAAAACTCAGAAACTTGATTTAACACAAATCTTGTCGTGTTTTCAATTCACATCTCAGATGTAACTCTATGCATAAGCAAACTTATCTGAAAATACCTTTTGTTTGGGAAGAACCTTCGCCACTAATTGAAGTTCCTCCTCGATTGAACTTTGAATCAGTAAACACGATGAGTGATAAAGTGCTGCTTTCAATCTTAGCTCGTGTAATTGGTTCATCTATTGATGCAAGTGATCAAAAAACAGTAGCACTATACGGTGTCCACCAAGCTGCTAAACAGTTTCTTGATTCGGCAAAAGATGGTTTTTCTTACAAAGATGAATGGTGGCTATTTGGAATTAATAGTGAGAAGGAAATAGTGGGATTTGTTTTACCTGTTGTTTATCAGGATGGTGCAAAAGAAAATTTAGAAGAAGGCACAATCTACTACATTGGGGTTTTGCCAGAGTATCGTGGTCTTGGTTTTGCAAATGATTTGTTGTGCAAGGGAACACGAGTATTACAGGATATCGGAGTTTGGCGGGTGTTTTGCGATACAGATGTGAACAACTTACCAATGATTTCTGCCTTTAAACGAGTTGGGTATAGACAGTACAGTGAACCTTGGGAGCGTCCGCTTTGAACTTTGTGTATAACAGTAACATGAAGCGATCGCATAATTAACTACAGTTCTCGGTCAAAGTCCAGCGCACCAAACTTCTGGAGAAACGCAACATGACCAAACAACCAAAGCCACCCGTTGCACCTGTAAAACCTGTTACAGACGACTACTTCGGTACGAAGGTAACAGACAATTATCGTTACATGGAAAACTTCAATGACCAACAGGTGCAAGAATGGCTAAAAGCGCAAGCCGATTTTACAACCCACACGCTTGAACAAATTCCGGGACGTGATGACTTTTTCAAGCGCATGATGGAATTAGACGCTTCTGTTCCGGCAAAAGTCAGCTGCGTGTTGCGGCTTACCAATGGCAAAATTTTTTACCTCAAATCTGGGGCGCAAGACGATGTGTGGAAACTGTACATGCGAGATGGCATGAACGGCAACGAAATGATTTTGGTTGATCCTGATAAGTTTAAACAAGAAACAGGCAAGCCGCACGCAATTAACTACTTTATCCCCTCGTGGGATGGCAAATATGTGAATTATAGTATTTCGGCAAACGGTTCGGAAGAAGCTTCGCTTTATGTGATCAATACTGAAACTCTTGAAGATGTAGGACAAACCGATTTCGCGGCTGCATTGGGGCGGAGTTTGGTTGCCTGATAACCAATCATTTGTCTACACCCGCGATCAACAGATGAAAGAAGGCATGGCGAAGACTGAAAAGTATCAAAAGAGTAAAGTCTATTTGCACAGAATTGGCACAGATGTAGAACAAGATACCCTTGTCCTCGGTCATGGAGTGACTGATTTGGTCAACATTTCAACCCTTGCAGTTCCCTTTGTTGTTGCCCTTCCCAATTCCGATTATGTATTTGCAGTCATCCTCTACGGCACACAGAAAGAACTCGATCTTTATGTTACTACTCTCGCTTCCTTCAATCAAGGTACACCAGAGTGGAAAAAGATTTGCGATGCGATCGATGAAGTTATACTCTTTGAGGTGCATGGAGAAGAAGTGTATTTGCTGACACACAAAAATGCGCCTCGCTACAAGATTGTCAAAACCTCGCTGAAAAATCCTGACTTTTCGAGTCCTGAAACCGTTATGGCAGAAAGCGAGCAGATAATTGAGTATATATTTGCTGCTCAAGATGCACTTTATGTACTAACAAACAATAATGGTATTAACGAAGTCGTTCGCATTACTTACGACGGAAAAACAGAATCCCTCAATCTGCCGTTCGCTGGCACAGTTGACTTTTTTGGAAATGACCCCAGAATCACCAAAAATGATCCCAGAGTGGCAGGAATTTTGCTCGGTGTTACGACTTGGACAAAA
>NZ_AJLJ01000367.1 GCF_000317245.1 Fischerella muscicola SAG 1427-1 = PCC 73103 | reverse complement strand
CTGTAATAGTCAAATCTACTATAAGTATTTCTGTCCTTTTCAATGGATAAAATTGCCAAATTGGCAACTAAGTGTACTTTTTTTTATTTATTATCTTAGGTAATCTCTTGATAAGGCTTAACCAGAGTGCTAAAAGCACTACCTACATCTACCTAGCGGAATCTTGATGACATAATACCATTTCACTTTTTTGATGATACAAATACATTGATAAGGGTGATAAGGGCTTACAGCCGTACGCTCTTACAGTAAATCCAATTTGTATCAGGATTTTTTTGAAACGGTACAATAATTGAGGAGGCAATCAGCGTAAAATAACTATTCTATGCTGTTTCAAATTGACTCATGTCCTCCTCAATTTACTGGCTCAACTCACATTTTTGCTTATGTTATATCCTTGTGAGTAAAAGATTTGGCATTAGCACCTGTGTAAGTAGCGGCAATATGGCCATCACCTATTAATTGGTACTTGTATGTAACTAACCCTTCTAATCCAACAGGGCCTCGCGGTGGCATTTGTTGAGTGCTAATTCCCACTTCTGCACCGAAACCGTAGCGGAAACCATCAGCAAAGCGAGTAGAACAATTGTGATAAACTCCTGCTGCATTTACCAGCGTCAGGAAAGTGTTAGCCGCCTCTGGATCTTCTGTAACGATCGCATCGGTATGCTTGGAACCGTAATCATTAATATGAGCGATCGCTTCTTCTAAAGAATCTACAATTTTAATTGCCAAAATTAAATCGCTGTATTCAGTTTCCCAATCTGTTTCAGTAGCTGATGTCAGGCTTGGTAAAATTTCGCGGCTGCGTTCATCGCCTCTTAATTCGACATTTTGGGTTTGCAAAGCCTTAGCAATCTTTGGTAAAACATCCGGAGCGATATCGGCATGAATTAGCAAAGTTTCGATAGCATTACATGCAGCCGGATAATGTGTTTTTGCATCAACAGTGATGGTGATTGCTTTTTCCAAATCAGCAGCTTGATCTATATAGAGATGACAAATACCATCAGCGTGTCCTAGTACGGGAATGCGAGTATTTTCCTGCACAAATCGCACAAAAGCATTAGAACCTCTAGGAATAATTAGGTCTACATATTTATCTAATTTTAAAAGTTCTAAAGTTTCTTCTCTGGTTGTCAACAACTGCACCACATCAGGATTAACAGCAGTTGCAGATAATCCCTGTTTAATTGCTTTGACTATGGCTTCACAAGAACGAATCGCTTCTTTACCACCTTTAAGAATCACACCGTTACCTGACTTGATCGCCAAAGCCACGATTTGAATAGCCGCTTCTGGACGCGCTTCAAAAATCACACCCAAAACACCCAAAGGACAAGTGATCCGCTTGAGAATTAAACCTGTATCAAGTTCACGATTTATCTGTACTGCACCCACAGGATCGGCTAGTTTGCCAACATCTATTACTCCTGCGATCGCATCTTTTAATTTATACTCATCTAACTGCAAGCGTTTATAAAGTGGTTTAGCAATTCCTTCTGCTGCTGCTGCTTGACAATCAGTAACATTCGCTTGCAAAATTTCATCTTTTGCTGATTCTAAAGCTTGAGCGATCGCAGCGATCGCTTGATTTTTTGCCTCAGTTGATAAAACTGACAACTTGAGTGCTGCCAAACGTGTTCTTTTAGCTATTGCAACTAGGTTTGATGAACGATCACCAGAAATATTCATGCCACACAACAACCTAAATCTATCCCGTTTTCCAATCCTATCAACTCACGGGAGGTGCAAAGGCACAAACACAAATAATACAAGAGTAAGATGTCTTCCAAAATTTTTTTATAAATTAGGGAATTTGGCAAAATTATAGAGTACAAGAAGTCATTTCACTACTAAATACTAACTATTTACGCAAATATGACATTAGTTGTTGTTACATTTTATAAGTTTGTTAAACTGCCAGATTACGCTGAAAAACAGCAATCTTTGTTGTCTTATTGCCAAGCACAAGGTATTAAGGGAACTATTTTACTAGCCCAGGAAGGTATAAATGGGACGATCGCAGGTGATCGTGAGAGTATTGATTCAGTGTTATCTTTTTTGCGGTCTGATTCTCGTTTTGCTGACTTGGAACATAAAGAGTCTACCGCTGAAGAGCCACCGTTTCAGCGTCTGAAGGTACGCCTGAAAAAAGAAATTGTCACTATTGGACTACCTGATATTGACCCCAATGAAAAAGTCGGAACTTATGTTAGTCCCCAAGATTGGAATAAGATAATTTCTGATCCAGAAATAGTTGTAATTGACACCCGCAATAATTATGAATTCAGTATTGGCACTTTCAAAAAAGCTCAAAATCCCCAAACTGAGTCATTTAGGCAATTTCCAGAATATGTAAACAAACACCTTGCTCCTAGTCAGTACAAGAAAGTAGCACTATTTTGTACTGGTGGTATTCGCTGTGAAAAAGCTTCTTCTTTTATGCTTTCCCAAGGTTTCCAAGAGGTTTATCACCTCAAAGGCGGTATTCTCAAATATTTAGAGGAAGTTCCAGCAGAGGAAAGTCTTTGGGAAGGGGAGTGTTTTGTCTTCGATGAACGAGTAGCTGTGAGCCACGGGTTAGAACCCGGTTCCTATGAGATGTGCGTTGGTTGTGGACACCCAATTTCGGAAGCTGATAAAACTTCTCCTCATTATGAAGAAGGTATTAGTTGTCCCCATTGTTTTGATAGTCTCACTCCAGAAAAGAGAGCAGGTTTAGAGGAGAAAAAGCGACAAATAAGAAGGGGATAGGGGGACAAAACAATTCAAAATTCAAAATTATGACTATTGTAGAGACGCGTAGACGCTCTTAAGAGCGGCTTCTCGTAAGAGTATAATCGCGTCTCTACCAATGCCCAATCCCTGATCCCCGATCCCTGTTCACCAGTAAATATAATTTTGTTTAATTAGTTGCTGTAGCGAAAAATTCTTGTAGTTTTTCGGGCTGTTTTGTAAACGCTAAATATTGAGACACCATTTCTGGAGTTAACAGTTCTATCATTAATCTGTTTTCTACCCAGAATTCCATGACATCAAATAAAGACTCGCGACTACAGCGCACTACGCGCCAACCTTCACTCATACCAACTTGTTCAATTTCTTCTTGGGTGACGGATACAGAAATTGCTGCGTGAGTAGCTGTGAACGTAGAAGGATTGTCATTATTGACAAAGATGCAATGCTCATCAGGTAATGTACCAGGTAAAATCTCAGATCCTAAAGGATAAACTTCAACTGCTGTACCGTATTCATCACCAGGGAAAACTATATAGCTACCTGGGTGAGGAGGAAAAGGTGCTACTTGGCCTTTCAAGACTTTGGCAAGAACTTGGGCAACATGCTGGGGATTTTTGGCGGAAACTGAAATATGGTGAATCATAAAAATAACCTTCAAGATGTAGGATTCTACAACTGATGGTTATCCTGTTCCGCAAATCGGAAGATTAAGTTTTTTACACAAATTTTGAGAGGTTTGTAGTAAGCACTTTAGTGCTTTGATATTTAAGGACTAAAGTCTTTACTACAAACTATAGCAATCCGAATTGAGTTGTGAGAAAACACGGAATCCCAGATCCCCGACTTCTCTAAGGAAGTCGGGGATCTCGCCTCTCACGAATGATTTAGGATTGCTATATTTATCTTGATTTAAGTCGTCAATATTTCTGCGGGTAAACGCTTGAAGGAAAGACGCTCATTTTCGATGTCTACAAAGATCATATCGCCATCATTGAATTCGCCCCGCAAAATTGCTTTGGCTATTGGTGTCTCTAATTCCCTTTGAATTGCACGTTTGAGTGGACGCGCACCGAATACAGGGTCGTATCCTACTTCGGCTAAAAAGTCCAAAGCTGAATCAGAGAGTTTGAGAGACATCTTACGATCGCTCAATCTTTGGCGGAGTCTTTCAATTTGTAACAAGACAATTTCGCGCAATTCTGCTTTTTGCAAACCGTGGAAGATGATCAACTCATCAACCCGGTTGAGGAATTCTGGACGGAAGGAACTCCGCAAAGCTTCCATTACCCGACTCCGCATTTCCTCATAACGAGATTCATCGCCAGCAATATCAAGGATAAATTGTGAACCGATGTTACTGGTCATAATAATAATAGTGTTTTTGAAGTCCACTGTATGACCTTGAGCATCGGTGACACGTCCATCATCGAGAATTTGCAACAAGATGTTGAACACATCCGGATGAGCTTTTTCGATTTCGTCGAAGAGAATTACTGCATAAGGACGACGGCGAATTGCTTCGGTTAATTGTCCACCTTCTTCGTAACCAACATATCCCGGAGGCGCACCAATCAAACGCGAAACGGCGTGTTTCTCCATGTACTCAGACATGTCAATGCGGACTAGCGCCTCTTCGGTATCAAACAAATATGCTGCGAGAGCTTTTGCTAATTCTGTTTTACCCACACCAGTAGGGCCGAGGAAAATAAAGCTAGCAATGGGACGATTCGGATCTGCTAAACCAGCACGCGATCGCTGAATTGCATCTGCAACAGCTGTGACTGCTTCTTGTTGTCCAACTACACGATGGTGGAGTTCATCTTCCAAGTGCAGCAGTTTTTCTTTTTCAGATTCCACCAACTTGCTGATCGGGATACCAGTCCACTTGGAAATCACTTCGGCGATGTCAGCTTCGGTGACTTCTTCACGCAACAGAGATTTGCCTGTGTGTTGAGTTTGGGTTAACTCAGATTCTGCGGCTTCTAACTTCCGGTGCAAATCAGTTAACTTACCATACTTTAATTCCGCAGCGCGGTTGAGGTCATAATCCCGTTCGGCTTGTTGAATTTCTAAGTTAACTCGGTCTATTTCCTCTTTGACAGATTGAATTTTGGTGATAATATCCTTTTCAGACTGCCATTGAGCGTTTAACGCCCGTTGTTCTTCTTTAAGATCCGCTAGTTCTTTTTCTAGTCTTTCGAGACGTTCGCGAGAAGCGGTGTTGCTTTCTTTTTGCAACGACAGCTTCTCCATTTCCAACTGTAAAATCTTGCGATCAATCTCATCAAGTTCTTCTGGCTTGGAGGTAATCTCCATTTTCAACCTAGCAGCAGCTTCGTCTACCAAATCAATAGCTTTGTCTGGTAAAAAGCGATCGCTAATATATCGACTGGAAAGCGTCGCCGCAGCTACCAAAGAATTATCAGAGATTTTCACCCCGTGGTGCAGTTCATAGCGTTCTTTCAAACCACGCAAAATCGAGATCGTATCTCCAACACTGGGTTGATCAACATAAACTTGTTGGAAGCGTCGCTCTAAAGCCGCGTCTTTTTCAATATACTTACGGTATTCATCTAAAGTTGTCGCCCCGATACAGCGCAATTCACCCCGCGCCAACATAGGTTTAAGCAAATTACTAGCATCCATTGCGCCTTGGGTAGCACCCGCACCGACAACAGTATGAATCTCATCAATAAATAAAATTATATTGCCGCCGGATTCGGTGACTTCTTTTAAAACTGCTTTGAGGCGTTCTTCAAATTCACCCCGGAATTTTGCACCCGCAATCAAAGCACCCATATCCAAAGCAATCAGCTTGCGGTCTTTGAGAGATTGGGGAACATCACCAGCGACGATGCGCTGGGCTAAACCTTCAACAATTGCAGTTTTACCAACACCTGGTTCTCCAATCAACACAGGATTATTCTTGGTGCGGCGAGACAGAATTTGAATCGTGCGACGAATTTCGTCATCTCGTCCAATCACTGGATCAAGTTTACCTTGACGAGCGGCTTCGGTGAGGTCACGCCCATATTTTTCCAGTGATTGGTATTTACCTTCTGGATTTTGGTCGGTCACTTTTTGGCTTCCCCGAATTTGTTTAATAGTATCTTTTAGTTTTCTTTCGTCTAATCCGAATTCTTGGAATAGACTTTTACCAAAGCGATCATCTTTGGCGTAAGCAAGTAATAAATGTTCTATAGATATATATTCGTCGTCAAACTCTTTACGATAGTTTTCAGCTCGATCTAGCAGAGAATCCAAGCTACGTCCCAGGTAAACAGAATTGATGGTTCCCGATACTCTTGGCTGACGTTGGATATATTGATCAGTGCGATCGCGTAATTTTTGCAGATTCACACCCAATTTTGTAAACACAGGCCCTGCTAGTCCTTCTTGTTCTAGCAAAGCCTTCATCAGGTGTTCACTTTCGATTTGCTGATGGTGGTTTTGTTTGGCGATGTCAGGAGTATGCGCGATCGCTTCCCAGGCTTTTTCTGTAAATTGGTTAGGGTTTGTTGGTTGCATAGGCTTTTTGAGGAACGAACAACACGCGCAAATATAATTTTTGTTCTTATATGGTCATTTTAGAAAGAAGCGGGTAATAAGCTAGATCGGTCTTCACGTCTTTTTCAAGTAGTATTACCGTCATGCGATTTTGGATTTTGGATTTTGGACAGGACTTACGCAAAACAGGCATTTATGCAATGCCCAAAATGGCATTTCGAGTAAGCATTTTGGCAAAATGAGAACATCCCAATTTTTCAATATTCCGCAAAGGGTTTAAACTCTTTGCTAATAACACAAGTTTTGTAGGGTGCGTTATGGACGGAACGTCCTAACGCACCGAAAATCACCGGATGGTGCGCTGCGCGACAACGCACCCTACCAAATTCTGAAAGTTTCTAAATGATTCAACTCCACACTCTGCAAACCGTCTTGCCTGGTCAAGCTTATCCTTTAGGTGCTACCGTCTATCCTAATGGTGTCAATTTTTCAATTTTTTCTAACTGTGCAGGTTTAGATTTATTACTTTTTGATGAACCAGATGCTCCTAAACCCAGTTGTATTATTCCTCTAGACTCAAAACTAAACAGAACTTATTATTACTGGCATGTTTTTGTACCGGGAATTGGGACGGGACAAGTTTATGCTTATCGAGCCTATGGGCCTTATCTACCAGAAAGAGGGATACGGTTTGATGGTAGCAAGGTATTGCTTGACCCTTACGCGCCAGCAATTGTAAATTGGGAAAATTACAGTCGTGAAGCAGCGATTCCCTTTGGCGTAGATAATTGCGCTCAGGCATTGAGGGGTGTAGTTTTAGATACTAGCACATACGATTGGGAAGAAGATAAACCACTGCAAACGCCTTTTGCTAAAACCATAGTTTACGAATTGCATGTAGACGCTTTTACCCGTCATCCGAGTTCTGGGGTTGCTCCACACAAGCGTGGTACTTTTGCTGGATTAATCGAAAAAATTCCTTATCTTAAAGAATTAGGGATTACCGCAGTTGAGTTGCTTCCTATCCACCAATTTGATCCCCAAGATGCTCGTCCGGGTTTACATAATTATTGGGGTTATAGCACCGTTGGTTTTTTTGCTCCCCATCATGGTTACAGTTCTCAAAGCGATCCCCTGGGGCCTGTGAATGAATTTCGTGATCTGGTGAAAGCATTGCATCGGGCAGGAATTGAAGTAATTTTAGATGTGGTTTACAATCACTCAGCAGAAGGCAGTCACGATGGCCCGACACTGTCGTTTAAGGGATTAGCAAACAAAGCTTATTACATTCTGGAAAAAAATAAGGCATATTACAGTAACTATAGTGGTTGCGGCAATACTTTGCGAGCCAATAACCCAATGGTTGCCCGTATGATTGTTGATAGCCTGTGTTATTGGGCTTCGCAAATGCATGTGGATGGATTTCGCTTTGATTTAGCTGCTGTGTTAGCACGTGATGAATTTGGTCATCCGACGGTATTTTCTCCTGTACTTTGGGCGATTGAAACTAGTCCAGCTTTGGTAGCAACAAAGGTAATTGCTGAAGCTTGGGATGCAGCTGGACTTTACGCAGTCGGAGGATTTATCGGTAATGCTCAACGTTTTGCTGAGTGGAATGGGCCTTTTCGGGATGATGTGCGCCGTTTTGTCAAAGGAGATGAAGGTGCGATCGCTCATTTAGCAAATCGGATTATGGGTAGTCCCGATCTTTACCCCCAACTGGACTATCAACCCTACCGCAGTATTAATTTTATCACTTGCCATGATGGCTTCACGATGAATGATTTAGTTTCGTATAACATTAAGCACAACGAAGCTAACAAAGAAGACAATGGTGATGGAGCGAACGACAACTATAGTTGGAATTGTGGCGTCGAGGGAGAAACAAGCGATCCGACAATAGAAGCTTTACGTTTACGACAAATCAAGAATTTTTTCACAATTCTTTTTTGCTCTCAAGGTACACCCATGCTGCTAATGGGTGATGAAATCCGCAGGACGCAGCGAGGTAACAACAACGCCTACTGTCAGGATAATGAATTGAGTTGGTTTGACTGGAGCCAAATAGAAAAAAATGCAGATTTACTGCGCTTTGTCAAAGGGTTGATTCAGTTTACCCAATCATTAGAAAGTTTTGCTCAAGAACGTGTACTTGCTGTCATGGATGGTGGTCATAAACCTCATATATATTGGCACGGCGTCAAATTAGGTCAACCAGATTGGTCATATTATTCTCATAGCCTAGCTTTCAGCTTGCGTTATCCAGAACATCAAGAAAATCTACATTTTATACTTAACGCTTACTGGGAACCACTGTCATTTGAACTACCACTTCTTGCTAATGGAGAACAATGGTATCGGATTATAGACACCGCCTTACCCTCACCTGATGATTGCTGCGATCGACAAACTGCACCAGTAGTAAAAGGGAATATGTATCAAGCACAGGGAAGATCAGCGATCGTGCTGATGGGATTAGGAAATAAAGACTAGTACAGCACAGCGCAAATAAACAGACCGTTTAAAACAGTCCAAAAGCTTAGAGTCTTTTGACTTTGTAGAGACGCGATGAATCGTGTCTCTACTTGACTTTTGTCCTCCTTGTCTCCCGCGTCCCCCAATCCCCACTAGCTACAAACCCCTGAATAAGTGTTTCCTGCATGAGTCAGTTGGATTCTTGAGTTGTCGTTTAATAGGCTAAAGCTTATGGGTGCTCCTGTTTTTGTTTTACCTGTGAAGGTGTTATCTCCGGTATAAGTTACAGTTCCTGATCCCACTGGTTTTAGTCGTGGAACAGAGACGCCTGTAGATCTAATATTGGTCAAGTTTATCGTTTGGGATCTTTTGTCTACGATCAGTATATTATCTCTTGTCAGTTGAGCCTGGGTTTGTGTAATTGTCACACCAACTGGTCTTTTTTGGTTTATGGAAGCGTCATCAATCAGAGATGTATAGTAGTACCAATAATTACCATTCTGTATACCTCTGGCAATACAAATCAAACCATCAGGTGCAACAGTTGTTGTAGTTGGGGTTTCTGTCGGTGTTGCTGTCGGAGTTTCTGTTGGTGTGATTTGAGCGATCGCCCCTTGTAAAGCTGAGTATGATATTAAAGCTGTCGAAAAAGTAGCAAATAAAGCTAATTTGAAAAATCTTTGACGCATAAATTTACAAGCTCCATCCTCTAAAGGGTAAAGAACCGTAACTAAATGATTAGATAAAGCTAGACATTGATGAACATTTTGGACAACAGCAAATTTATGATTTGGTTTTTGCTTGTGTAGTAGCGAATTATCTTCGCCTCAAAACTCTCATAAATCCTTTGATATTTAGTTAACAATTATTCACGTTATCTAATGATTTTTCCATAGCAGATAAGCCAGTTAAGCCAGCCAGTTAAGACAGATAATTGACATACAAGTTCACTTGTTTGATGATAAAAACATATCATTAGGGGCGTACAACTGTACGCCCCTAATGTAAATCTAATATGTATCAAAATTTTTGTAAAACGATAGAACACAACTCCAGAATTATCTCATTGTTTGGAAAGAGAACAATACATACGGAATGTTTCACGTCTCAAAACAATACATGCACTTTCAGTGTTCTCTGCTTGAATATCATTATTGACAGTAGTTTTATACTTGATCAGTGCTGTAGTCGAAATTGCAGCACATACTAAAGCTAAAGTCCCGATTAATAAGGCTTTGAGAGTAATCTTTTGATTGATTTCTGTCTTTTTATTTTGTGCTTTAGATTGACAACAAACTTGTTTTGGAGACCAAAAATGATTGTCAAAGTCGTAGTAACTCATTGATATTATTACCTTCTGCGCTAAAAGTAAAAGTTTAATATTCAGCTTGCCAACAAGTATCAATTATTTTATGTGTCGGCGTTCCGTTAATGATATATCAAATTAATCAAAAGAATATATATAAATATTAAATCCTTATTCATTTTCCATAGACAAAATCTATGGTTAATCAAGAGCCGATTGATAAAAAACAAAGAGAAATTGTTAATGCTCATTCTTATAATTAATCAATAAGCATTTTTAATTTATAAGAACACTATGAAGGAGATAAATATAATTAATTGAGTAAATTCTGATGATTTTGTCTCCTCAATAATCAAAACAACAGTATATTAACTATTTAACCTAGTGAATAACTTAAATATTATTGTTATTGTTAGCTTTCATTGATTTTCCTACGGTGACATTTAACTGTGCGCCAATCAGTAAAACCAGAGAACTGAGATTGAGCCATAACAGCAAGACAATCCCTGCACTTAAAGCTCCATAGGTCAAATTATAGTTTCCGAAATTACTAACATATACTCTAAATAATTTAGAAACACCTGCCCATAGTAAGGCTCCGATGATTGCTCCAGGCATAATTGGAGTACCATTTAACCATTTACTTGGACCATGACGATAGATAATGCTAAACGCATAAGCTATGATCATCAAGGTTAAAAGCCAACGAAACCAAGACCAGGCAGATAAAAATATTGCTCCAGATATTTGTGTAGTATCTAACACAAATTGAACTATTAGGTCACTAATAAATACTAATAAAGAAGCAGTTAGCACTAAACCAATAGTAGCGATCGTCAGAATCAAAGAGATTAGCTTCGCTCTCCAAAAAGGTTGTTTCAAGTTTGGTGGAATCTGGTAAATTTCATCCATTGCGTTCATAGCTGCACTAATCGCTCCTGATGCAAGCCAAAGAGCAACAAAAGAACTGATATAAACAACTTCTCTACTTTTAGGTAGTTGTATCTGTCTAGTAAATTCTTTCAACAACTGTGGAACTTGTTCTGGAGCAAAATTAAGTACTTGGTGAGCTAAGATATCAACTTGATTTTGGGAAATATTCAACATCCCAATTATTGTCAGAATAGCCGCTAGCGTGGGAAATAAAGCTAACAAGTTGTTATAAGCCATTTCCGTAGCTAAACCAGGTAATCTGTTTTTACCACTTTCCTTGATAACTTGTTTGAGAACCGGAAAGTTGAGATGACGAAAGAAACGGATAAAACGAGTGGAGAACATGTGAAAGGGAGACAAGGAGGACAAGGGAGACAAGGAAGACAAGGGAAGGGAGAATAATTAATGACAAATGACTCTTCAACTGTCTCTCTCAACAAATGTATGATGACAATGAGTGAATCAAGGAAAATCAGTCATGACTAATGTTGTAGAACGTAGCTTTCCGATTGACTTAGGAGCCTACAAGCCTTTAGCACTAGACCCAAGCAATCCTACCCTCACTGACGAGCAACGCCAGACTATCAAAGCTAATATCCAGCTATGTCGTGATGCGATTGTTTTCTTCACAGCGACGGGAGCAGCTAGGGGTGTAGGTGGACACACTGGTGGCCCTTACGACACAGTGCCAGAGGTAGTAATTCTGGATGCACTCTTTAGAGGTGCGCCAGATAAGTTCGTACCGATTTTCTTTGATGAAGCAGGACATCGAGTTGCTACCCAGTATCTCATGGCAGCCTTGCATGGTGATCTACCTTTTGAGCAACTTGCTCACTATCGTGAAGCCCATGCTCGACTACCGGGACATCCTGAGTTAGGATTGACGCCAGGTGTAAAATTTAGCTCTGGGCGTTTGGGACATGTCTGGCCTTATATTAATGGGGTGGCAATGGCCAATCCAGACAAAGTGGTGATTTGTCTTGGTTCTGATGGTTCACAGCAAGAAGGAAATGATGCCGAAGCTGCACGTTTAGCAGTTGCCCAAAATCTTAACGTCAAACTGATCATTGATGATAATGATGTCACCATTGCTGGACATCCTTCTGAATATCTACCAGGTTTTAGTGTTGTAAAAACCCTCACCGGTCATGGTGTTAACTCCAGTGTCGGAGATCCTGAAGATATAGATGATTTGTATCGTCGTATCTGTGAAGCAGTAACCACCGATGGGCCGATCGCTTTGGTAAACAAGCGGAAAATGGCTGTAGGGATTGATGGTATTGAAGGATCAACCCATGGTCATGATGTCATTCCTGTGGATAAAGCGATCGCCTACTTAGAAAAACACGGACAAACCGCAGCTGTCGAATATCTCAAAAACATTCAAAAACCCAAGCTTCCCTACACTTTCCTCGGTGTCAGTGAAAAATGGGATTCTAACCGTAATGTCTTTGGTGATGCTGTGGTATCTGTCCTCAGCCGCATGAGTCCTGAAGAACGTCAAGAAAAGGTCATGTGTATCGATAGTGACCTCGAAGGTTCCTGCGGTTTGAAAAAAATTCATGATGCTTATCCCGATATTTTCGTCGCTTCTGGCATTATGGAACGGGGTAACTTCTCCGCCGCCGCTGGCTTCGGTATGGAAAAAGGTAAACAAGGCATTTTTGGTACATTCAGCGCCTTTTTGGAAATGTGTATTTCCGAAATCACAATGGCGCGGTTGAACTACTCCAACGTCCTGTGTCACTTTTCTCACTGTGGTGTAGACGATATGGCAGATAATACTTGCCATTTTGGTCTCAATAACATGTTCGCTGACAACGGGTTAGACGACGGTTACGAAACGCGGTTGTATTTCCCAGCCGATGCTGGCCAGATGAAAGCCTGTGTGGAAGCAGTATTTTTTGACCCTGGGTTAAGATTTATCTACTCCACCCGCTCCAAAGTTCCCCAAATTTTGGATGAAAATGGCAACAATTTCTTTGGCGAAGGTTACACCTTTGTTCCTGGTAAAGATGAAGTTATCCGAGAAGGAACTGCTGGTTATATTATCAGCTTTGGTGATGGATTATATCGCGCTCTCGATGCTGTCGAAAAGCTCAAACAGGAAGGAATTGACGTTGGCTTGATCAACAAGCCTACACTCAACGTCATTGACGAAGAGATGCTGGCTAAAGTTGGTAAAGCACCTTTTGTTTTGGTTGTAGAAGCACTCAACCGTCGCACAGGATTAGGTAGCCGCTTTGGTTCCTGGTTACTAGAACGTGGACTAACTCCAAAATTTGCTCACCTTGGTATTCACAAAGAAGGTTGCGGTGGATTGTGGGAACAGTTCCCCTATCAGGGATTAGATCCTGAAAGCATTATCAAGAAAGTCAAGGAACTAGTGAGCTAGTTTAGAGATTGGCAATTAGAGGGATTGAATTCAATCCCTCTTTCAACTATTTAAATAAGTAGGCGAGAAAAATTCAATATATTTAAGTTGATGATATGTCCGTGCGTTGCGCTGTGCGACAACACACCCTACATTTAAATTTATTAACATAGCTTGAAATATTAGTACCCACCTAATTAGCTAGCATTCATATCTTAAAAACACTTTTTGGAAAGAGCTAATAAGGACAGATCATTAGAGTGGTAAAGAAAGAAGCAATCACGCTTATAAAAATAGTTTAATTGATAGATAATTTGAGATTTTAAGTTATTTATTTTACACACTTACATGAATTATAAAATATCTTTTATAACCAAAGATTGATTTAGCGAATCTAACTATAGGTTAGTGAAATAAAAAGTGCTCTTATTTAGAAAAGAAGGTGATCAAGATTTTTGAAAGATTGTTGGAGGACTGTTATGTTAGCAACAAATTACAGGAACAACACAACATCTTCTTCAAATAGTTGCGATAAATATCTTTTGGGTGATTTAAGTGTTGACCAAATTTTGTCTGATTTAAGCTCTGATGAAGCATCTGTAATTATTGCTGGATTTTCTGTTACAAATTCTTTAACAGGGCAAAAAAGTTTCTACACTTTAAGTGCGACACAACCACCTACCTCGCATTTATTAAATAGTGGAGCTTCAGGCACTTATACTGGTAGCCATATTTTGTACAATTCGTCTTTAAGTGAATACAAACCAGTATTGAAAAGCATTGATGATCCAAATGGTTCATACAGTTTTACCCAAGATCAGGACAACGTGCGTTTTGCTGGGACAAATGTCTTCTTAAAAACTTCTACCTAAGTAGGGGGAAGCATCCCGAATGTTCAAAAAACCCGCCTGCGAATTAATTCTCAGGCTAATAGTTTTGTAGGGTGTGTTGTTGCGTAGCACAACGCACCATTCGGCGATTTTCGGTGCGTTAGGACTTCCGTCCATAACGCACCCTACAAGATTCATCTGTCGCATTCTTTTTTCAAATTTGTATTACAAAATCTGCTTTCTTTGTGAACTGGGAGCAGATTTTAATTTATTCATAAGTAGGCTGTGGTATGAGCCTATATAATAGCCACAGGGCAACAATTACTCCTACTAATTCGGCTGCGATCGCACAACTAACTGCTTGCATTGAGATAATTTGTAGAGGAGTAATTGGTAAACCCGGAGTTGCTATCGCCGCACCAGGGATGGGTCTATAAATAGTAGACGCACCTTGGGGAATTGATAAAACTTTATTCAACAGCAAGCCAACCTGGGTCATTAAGACAATGACTGCAAATATCATGCCGCTAACATTGGCAATAATACCGATCCACAAACCTCTCATCACTTCTTTTCTAGAGGGACGCAGATCAGGATCATCTAATTTTTTTGATAAGCGTGTATAGCGAAAACACCAGTAAATGGTGAAGATCAAAACTAGCAAACAAGCATAGGCAAAAAACACACCAATACCGTTTTGAGTGCTAACTCGCCCAGCATTGTTCCTAAAAAACAGCGTCGGTATGGCGATAAATACAGGAATACTTCCCAAGACTAACTGTAGCCAGAAACCAATCCAACCTAGTAGGCGAAATTCACTGGCTATCCTCTGAACGTTGGTTGATGGCACGTGTGATGTATGCATAATACGGGTGATAAAGTAGATGCTAAAATGTCAAAGGAGCGATCGCGGCAATATCTGGATCACAGCCACCTACTTGACTAGTGGTCAGCATCCATACAGAGGCTCCGTACTTGATAAATATTTCGGCTACAGTATCATTAGCTTTGCGAGGAAACATTGATCGCCAACTAATTAAACCTGTAAATAGTTGTTTGAAGGGACTATCTTCGAGAGAACTACCGAGGTTATCAGTGGAATTTTGCCAATCGGCGCGGGCGACACCAAAGGGTAATAGTTCCCACCGCAGAGATTTGCCGAATTTGACCAATTTTTGTAGGCGGTTGAAGTCTTCAGGATTGTACTCTAACCAGTTTTGATACTCTGGATTATGCAATTTCACTCCCACCTCAATGGCTTTAACTGCTGCGTATAACGCCTGATTGGAATCTTGGGAGCAGTTATTAGCAGGGCCAACATAGGTTCCGCCAGTACCATCACCAATGCGGTAACGGGCTGTCATGATTTCCAATTGTCGAATCAGTGTTTGCAATGCCGATCGCCTGACGCCATTCAGATCATAATCTTCGGTGAAAGGATCATATTTGATCAGAATATTGGTTGTGGGACGAATCCCTAGCCAACCAAACTGGCGATCGCCTAAATAGCGTGATATGTGCAACGTGCCAGCAATTAAGCCATCGATGTTGTGGGTGTAAACTTGGTGATACTCGATGTCAAAGCATAATTCATCTGTCAAAGGTTCCCGCACAACCTGCGCCACGCCGTAGGCGAAATGTCCAAAGTAGATGGGGGTGCTAGCTGCGGCTTCTTTTTTCTTACCCCCGATACCACCGTAAGTATGGAGAACTAAAGCGCGATCGCCTTCACACCACTCTGAGACTGCTTGCTCAATTTCACAGTCTTTAGTATTCAAAAGCACAGATTGAATTTGCCCTTTATGAGCAATTATTTCCTGCCAAGCTTCTTTTTTCAGGTAATTCAGGGCTGGATTTTTGCCATTGATTACCCGTTGTGGCTTAACTTGCACTAAAGATCGAGGAATGAGTGATTGAACTACAAACATGCCAGCAGTATTTCTCGCACCGTAAATATACCACCCTGTAGGATTTAAAGGAGACTTTTCAATATCACGGTTGGTAGAGGGATAAATTTCGTTTTCGTAAGCAATTACCTGGGGCATTCTTACAACTTCCTCAACTCCATCAAATTGACGAGAGCCAGGATTATAATGAACTACGCGGAAATGTTCGCCGTCTGAGCCAACTGGTTGTAAGAATTTCACTAAAGCGTAAAATCGTCCGGATATTTGCACAGGTTCGCTATTGATGTGCAAAGTAACAGCTTGGTTTTCCCCATTCTCTTCAATCACTACAGGTTCTTGCAACATGACAACAACATCATCATTAGGTCTGGAACCTGCTAAAGATTCTAGCGGTGTCACTTGTCGCCAATGATTCAAACGGGTTGGTTGAACTAACCCTTGTTGGGTACTATAGATTGCTTGCTGGCTAAAATGAACGTCTTTAATAACTGCTTGCGCTGAGTTTTTGGCTGAGGAACCATTAAGCCATTTCAAATTTACAACTTGTCCGATGAGATGTTGATATTCACCAGGAGCATGATACAGCTCCAGCAAAACACCAAACCGTCGTTGTTGCTTTGGTGGTAAAATCAGCCTCCCCATCCAAGGAGCAATGGGTTGATAAAGATTTGGTGATATAGTCTGAGTAAAAGATCTACTTGCTTGAGGTAAAGGATAGTAATTTGGTCGATTAAATTCTGCTTGTTGATAGCGATCGTAATTGCTGAGTTGACGCGGTTCGGTTTCTGGTTCTATGTCATACTCCTCCAATAAGATTTTTGTCACTAAATCTAGTGTTTGTTGTAAATGAGTGCGACCATCAGGCAATAACTGGTGAGGATCTAAGACACCTCCAGCACCACTGTGACCAACTAGACCAAGGGAAGCAAAAGAAATTTTGCCCATGCGTTTGGCACGATTCCAGTAGGATAGAAAAAAGATTTTCCAACGCTTGGGGAAAAAAATCGGCCCCAAACGTTCAACTGGGTCTTTGTCACCAACAAAATGATAGAGATGCTCTGCCATCATGGCATTAGTATTACCACTGATAACGCCAGCTAAAGAAATTACCTCAATTGGTGCTGATAACGCCCGCTTGAGATGGGAGAGTGTCCCCATTGCTATTTGTCCACCACCACTGAAACCAATTAGGGTGATTGGTACGCCGCTACCAGGCTGATAACCATATCTAACCAGGCTATTGTACATAACTTGAGCCATTCCCTGGTTATAAATCGGGCCGTAACGCTGGTCAGCAGAAACCATGACAACAAATGTGTTACGGATATTAATTGCTATAGCCAGTAAAAGACCGAGTATACCTGGATTTTCAGACATACTTAATCGTTCGGCTGTCCGCCAAAAAAATGAAAAGAATCCGCCTTCAGTTAGAGGTCGATTAAGGACAGAGTAAGGAATTAGCCCCCGAATGATGGCAATATTATCTGGTAATATCGCTGCTAATTGACTGAGAAATTCCTCACCATCCGGAAAGTAGCGCGATGAAGCTTGACCTATACCATCCAAATAAATCACAAAACGCACAACATTTGTTTGGGGTGGGATCGGTTCTTCTAATGTACCTGGGTCAAGTGTAGTATCAATTTGATCGCCATACCAACCCGCCCACCAGCCCAAAGCTTCTAGAGGAACAAGCAGTCCGGCGAAGAGGATAGCAATTAAAGCAATCTGCGCTAAACTTATGGTCAAACTTAGCGCCTCACTCAGAGCATTGTATGCAACTATCCACATATGGCGCAGTGGCGGAAATAATATAGTTAAAAGCAAGGCTATCAAAAAAATACCTAAAAATTTGATGACTCGCTTTAACATCATCTCACTCCCTGCCATCTCTGTTGTCGAGGGTGTTGGTAGTTGGATAAATCCTGAAGAGGATCTGTCCCCTTGTTTGCAGAAGATTTTCTATTCCTCGCATATCTGTAACTAGTTTTTTCCCAGCCACCGTATTAGAAAGCCATACACCAATCGCTGCTATGGGTCTGCCTATAGTACGCTGTAAAATTTGGAGTACCACCCATCCTAAAGCTGCACACCAAAAGGCTCGCCATACACTTACATGTAGAACTGCATGTAAACCAACTTCAAACGCCAATAGTGTCCAGATGGAGAGTATAACGTTAATGGGTACACCGAAATAGGGTAATGCTACCAAAAAACTAAATATCATTGGTGCATAGGCCAGTCCTAGCAGAGACCATATAGTCTCATATGGAGTACTAGCATCAAAGAATAGCCAACTTACAAACCATGTACTCAGACCCCAAAACAAGACGCTAAATACAAATAATACTGAGGCGATCGCTAAACTCAGAAGAAAGCGAATTGGTTTAACTCGGTTCACAAATAATACAATGCCTTGACCAAAAGCTTGTGAAAGGCCTGCTAACAGTACGGTGTAAAGTGCAACTTGAAAACCTTGGGGGAGAATTTGGATCGATTCAAAAGCTTTGGGGTTGAGAGCGATCGCCCCAAATACAAGTTCCCAAAATCGGTCAAAGGCTGTCTGTGTCATGGCAGATGGGGTGAAAAAGCCAATTTAGGGCATTTCCTATTTGTTCAATCACCTTTACATTTTAGAATTCAAATTGCAATAGCAGATAAGCCAGTTAACAGTTATCTGTTACCAGTTATCAGTTATTAGCTATCAGTTAATTACTTAATAATCCTCTGTCCCCCTTGTCCCCAATCCCTTAACAATCTTCCATCCCAAATTGCCACATCATAAAGGCGAAGATGTCGGCTCGTTCTTGGAGACGTTGCGTTTTGGTTGAACTAACGCCATGTCCGGCTTCGTAGTCAATGCGGAGTAAGATTGGTTTGTCACTTGCTGATGCGGCTTGAACTCGCGCCGCAAATTTTGTCGATTGCCAAGGTTCGCATCGTTGGTCGGTGATCCCGTGGGTAATGATCATTGCTGGATAGTTCACTCCGTCTTGGACATGCAAAAATGCATCCATTTCGTAGAGTGCTTTGAATCCTGCTTCGGTGGTACAACTACCAAATTCGCGAATATTGTTCACTCCATTTGCCATTGTTTCAAAGCGAATTACATTCATCGCGCCTACCCGTGCGATCGCCACCGCAAACAGGTCAGGACGTTCTGTAACGGCTCTACCAATCAAGATACCACCTGCACTAAGGCCTTCTCCCGCCAGTTTTGCAGGTGAGGTTTTTTTT
>NZ_AJLJ01000366.1 GCF_000317245.1 Fischerella muscicola SAG 1427-1 = PCC 73103 | reverse complement strand
GTGTTGACAAAATTATTTTTTAGGTATCGACCATCGATGCACACAGAAGTTGATAGGGACTAGAGACTTAAATTTTTATCAATTAGAGCAAATCAAACGAGTCAGAATAGCACGCCGTGCCGATGGGTACTATGTGCAATTCTCGGTGCAATTAGACCCAACAGACACGGTTAATCCAATACTTCCCAGCCAAAAAGCAGTGGGTGTTGATGTTGGCATCAAGTATTTCTTGGCAGATAGCCAAGGTAACACTGAACCCAACCCGCAGTTTTACCGCCAAGGAGAAAAACAACTTAATCGGTTTAATCGCAGGAAGTCTAAGAAGTACAAAAAAGGCAATCCACAGTCTCGAAATTATCACAAAGCTAGGGAGCGATATGCCCGTAAACATTTAAGGGTAAGTAGGCAGCGAGAAGAGTTTGTCAAGAGAGTGGCACTCCGCTTAATCAAGTCTAACGACTTAGTAGCCTATGAGAGCTTATTTATAAAGTAAATATTAAGTAGGGTGTGTTACGGCTATGCAAGGATTTTGGAGTTTGAGAGAGTTAAGATTAGCCGTAACGCACCATCTTTCTCGGTGCGTTAAGCGTTGCTATAACGCACCCTACAATTTAAGGTTTACTTTATAAATCGTCTCTGAAGATTTAAATGTTAAAGGCATGGTGAAAAATCGACATCTAGCTAAGTCGATAAGTGATGCGGGATGGTCAAAGTTTCGCTCATGGTTAGATTATTTTGGCTATAAATACGGGAAGATAACCATTGCTGTTGCTCCTCATAACACCAGTCAAAATTGTTCTAACTGTGGTGAAAAAGTGCAGAAGTCTCTATCAACTAGAACTCATATTTGCAATCATTGTGGATTTGTTGAAGATAGGGACATCAACGCCGCAATTAACATCTTGCAGAAGGGATTAAGTACCGTGGGGCACACGGGAGCGAATATTCGCTTGGGGAGTTTGATCCTCTAGCTTCGTTGGAGCAATCCTGCGGGGTTACGATTGGACTGTGAACCAAGAATCCCCGCCCTTATAGGGCGGCGGAGTGTCAATTTTAAACTGGTTCTTAATAACCATCCACTGACCAATGAGGAGGGTCATTACTCAGTTTATATACTTCGTAAGATTCGCCCACCTTCCATATATTTTTATTCAAAGCAGCATTACAGGGTTCACCAACGCTAACCATTTTTCCGTTTCTATCCTTAATATTAATCTTGCCATCCCAGGTTACATTCCAATCAATTGCTAATCTTTGAATATGGCGAGAATTTAAAGATACAGGATTACCACCCACACCATAAGCTTCTACCATATCTTTAGCAGCTTGCAGTGATCCTGCATTCGTATAATGCACCCACTCAATATCAACTCCACTCATTGCTGGTACATATTGAGGAGAAATTTCTTGGCGATTAATTCTTGCAGAATAATGCATCAAGTAAGCACGTTCTTTGGGGCGATGGGTAGCAGTAACAATCACCTGACAACCAGCATCAACTAAAGCTTTTTGAAATGCTTCTACTTTTTGACGAAATGGAGAAGCTAAATCAGCAATTAACTTACTTGTGGGAAAAGAATCAATCCAATGAGAACCACTCAAACGAAATCTTTGTGCTTTTGCATAGGTGTTAAATATATCCATTGCTTGAGTAAAATCTGTTCCTAATTTTTGCTTAGTTGCATTACTCAAAGCTTGTTCTAATTCACTACGTAGACGTACGTCTCTTTTTTTATATGCTTCGGCTAAACCTTTGAGACTTGTATTACCAAAATCTCCATCAATTGTTAATGGAGGATTGAGTTGTGCTACTTGATTTAAACACTTTTGTAAATCCTTAACTTCTGTCTCACCAAAGCCGAGATAACTCAGTAATGTATTAGCTGACAGGTTAGGTATCTTCGCTATAAAACCTTGAGTAGCAGCTTTAGTATATGTACCATTACCAACAATTCCATCAGCATCTAAATTATTTCTTTGTTGATAAAGACGAGTAGCTTGGTCAGTTCCTTTACCAAAGTCACCATCCACAGTTTGAATAGGATATTCACCTTCTTTCAAAAAACTTTGCCAAGCACTCACATATATTCCATTAGAGCCAAGTCTGAGAACTGGTAATTTCAGTAAATTAATATTAAAAGCCATACAATTACCCTCAAGTGTGCTTTATTGGTTGTTGAATGTTGGTTATTGATTATTCCCAACAACAAACAACCAACAATAAACATGCACTAACCAATCAATTTTTGCCAAGTGATAGGGCCAATAATTCCATCAGCAGTTAAACCATTTTGCTGTTGGAATTTCTTCATTGCTGCTTCTGTTTGTGGGCCATAAACACCATCAATTCCCACACCTAAACGGAATTGTAAGTATCTAACAACTACACCACCTGCATGATTTAATCTAATCACTCGTTTTGCTAAAATTTGATTAATTGCGTTCCAGGTAGTTTCTCCAGCTATTCCTGTTTGTTGAATACCAACAATATTCTGAAATTTCTCGATTGCCGATTTTGTTGCAGCACCATTGAAGCCATCTTCTAACAAAGATCTACCATTTTTATCAGTAATTTTGAGTTTATTTAAAGCTTGTTGTAATCTTTTAATAGTTGTGTCTGGATTTTCTTCTTCATCGACTACGTGAGTAACAGGAGTAGTAGGTAATTGACCAGTTAAACCTTTGACGATCGCATTTGCCATTGCCTCTGGATTATACAGATTCATGTCTTTTTTTGAATCTATAAAGCAACATTCTATTAAAATCGCAGCCATATTGGTATTTTTCAGGACAAAGAGGTGACTACCATTTTTGACACCGCGATTAAAAAAACCTAATTTTACAATTTCATCTAATACTGGTTTGGCAAATTTTCTACCTGTATCGCTAACTGCAAATACTTCTGTTCCATTAGCTTGACTATTAAAAGCATTAAAATGAATTGATACGAAAAGATCTACTTTATTAGCATTTGCTGTATCACATCTTTTTCTTAGCGATTCTCCTACTGTTGAGGCTCTGTCTGGTTTACAGACTATAACTTGATGTCCTAAAGCCTTTAGCTTAGATATAACTCTGTTGCCGACATCCAAAGTTAGATTATCCTCTATTTTAATTCCTCTCGCACCCGTATCTGGTGGACAATTATGTCCGCTATCTATCCCAAATTTCATTTTTTTATCCTCTACTCAATTGTTTAATAATTCTGTTGATAGTTAATTTTTAATAGGTTCATTACTAATTGCCGATATAGCAAATCAAATTTAAGTATTTTACTGAGCCTAATCTAATAGGCATATACAATAATGATACCGCTTACCAGTTGTCCATCATAATAAAAGAAAAATTTAAATTTTGAAAAAAATCCTGAGACATATTGGATTTACTGTAGGGGTGTACGGCTGTACGCCCCTACTCATGTATCTTTATCATCAAAAAAGTGAAATGGTATGAAGAATTGGATTTTGCTAGTACTCGACCACATAAGTTTTGACTCTTTGCAAGGGGTTAGATCCCCGACTTTTTAAAAAGTCGGGGATCTGGCCAAACTATCAAAATCAATTTGGTGAACTACTAGTTTAGTAGAGTTGAGTCAAAAGATCATCCCGCTCATCATGTTTCTGTATCGTTACGTGAGGCGATCCGCACATACTCAGATAACTACTGACTTTTGCGATCGCTTTGGTATTGAGTGTATGTAATACTCGTCAAAATCTCATCCGTTTGGCTCATGCCAGCGGCAAGCGATTAGGTTTACTTTCTTAAAGGGAGTTAGCAAAAAAAACATTTCTCTGCCGAAATAAAAAAACAGATCATACTCTGATATTGGAAATAATGCTGTAACATTCGCCACAGACATTTATTGTGGTTAACGTAGAATTTAGGATTAATAATCCCACTCATATCTACAGTTCACTACCTATTTTTTTGGTTGGTAGGATGATAAGTAGTCGTGCAAAACAAATGATCTCGTTAGGAAAGGGAACAGTTAATAGGGAAGGGATACAGCGATTGGAGTTAGGTTGAAAAATGACTAAATATTTATGCGTGGTTACTTATGAAATTAGATTCATTAGTTATTGTTTCTCATCATGAACTGAGCTTATATATTGCTATATATGTCTGGACTTATGCAGATATAAAATATTGAGATTTGCTGAATAAATTAAGCCTAGATGAAATAATTGTCTGAATATAGGAATAAATTAATATTTAATGAAATAATTTGCCAGTAATTCAGTAAAAACAGGACTATATGAAAGAGAAAAAATAGCTATTTTATTATTCAAGCGGCTTGTAAAGAGAAAAAGCGCTTCATAAGGTAGCCCAAGAATGAATAACTGGATCGCAAAGTTAACAGTATATGTATTGTTATTTTATTACTTGCTATTTGGCACTAATTATGCAGTAGCCAACCAAGTTGCTTATGTACAGCAACTCAATACACTACCAGGCATTGAACAATTAGCAAGTACTGACTATAGTTTTAAAGAGAATAAAAAAGAAGATTTTTGGCGATTTCGTGAGGCAGTCAAAGGAACGAATAAATTAGAAGGAATATTTACAATTTATCGTAGTCAAGAAGACGATAAAATTTATTTGGAATTGAAGCCAGAACAACTAAATAAAAATTATCTTTGTACAGTCACACTAGAATCTGGTATTGGAGAAAGTGGAATTTATAGTGGACTACCTCTGCAAGATTTTCTGTTTTACTTTCGGCGAATAAAGAATCATTTGCATTTTGTGGTTCGTAATGTCAAATTTCGTACAGAACAAGATGAACCAGAATTGCGATCGCTTGCTCGTTCCTTTAGTGACTCAGTTCTTTATGCTCTCGAAATTGACAGTATTGATCCATATAGTAAAAATATTCTGATTGACCTCAATAGCTTGCTGATGCAGGATTTTCCCGGATTAACTTCCTTATTGAAATATTATTTGCAGGCTGATTACCACCTAGAAAAAAATAAGTCATATTTTGGCGATGTTGACAGTTTTCCCCTGAACTTAGAGATTGAATCTATCTACAGCTTTTCATCACCAGAGGGTGCATATTTAGTTACATTACCTGATAGCAGAGCGTTAACTTTAAAAGTACACTATAGTTTTTCCCAGCTACCCGAAAATAATGGTTATATTCCCAGACTTGCTGATGATAGAGTCGGGTATTTTATTACAGCTTTCCAAGATTTTTCTCATAATAATGGCAAAGAACCATTTGTACGTTATATAAATCGTTGGCATCTTGAATCATCTGATCCTAATGCGCCTTTATCCCCACCGAAAAAACCCATAGTTTTTTGGATTGAAAATGCTGTGCCATTAGAATATCGCGACGCTATGCGCGAAGGCGTGCTGATGTGGAATCAAGCATTTGCCAAAGCAGGATTCCAAAATGCGATTGAAGTCCGACAAATGCCAGATGATGCTGATTGGCATCCAGCAGATGTGCGCTACAACACCATTCGTTGGTTCAATTCTTTGGATGCAGGTTTTGCTAGAGGCCCAGCCCGCGTTAACCCTCTGACTGGAGAAATTTTAGACGCAGATATTATCGTTGATGCAAGTATGGTGCGCTCGATTCAGCAAGAATATCGGGCTTTGATGGAGTCAAGTAGAGACGCGATTAATCAGGTCTGTACAAGAGACGCGATTAATCGCGTCTGTACAATTGTTAATGGTCAAGGGTTGAAAATTGCGAATCAGGAATCTCAAAATAGCAAGGTAAATGCAGTTGCTGAATGCATTGATAATGATTTATCCGGGACTCTAAACACTGGATTATTGACTTCTCAACAAGATTCTGATTTCTGCTATGGAATGGAATCTTCAACGCAAGCTGCGATGGGGGCGCTGGCGTTGTCGCTATTGCAAGATGCTACACCGAGTAATAATGAGATGAAAGAATACGTGCATCAATATATACGTTCTCTCATTGCTCATGAAGTCGGACACACACTCGGTTTGCGCCACAATTTCCATGGCAGCACAATGTTAGCACCGCAGGAATTAAATAATACAGAAATCACTCACACCAAGGGTTTGGCAGGTTCAGTGATGGATTATTTGCCTGTGAATATAGCACCTGAAGGAACACAGCAAGGCGATTATTTTCCCACAGTTGTTGGCCCTTACGATGAATGGGCAATTGAGTATGGTTACAAACCTCACCCAGACTTACCAACAGAAGCAGTAATTCCCGAAGCAGAAAAACCTTTTTTGGAACAAATTGCTTTGGCGTCTCCGCAACCAGAATTATCTTACGCAACAGATGAAGATATCTGGGATATCAATCCTTTGGCAAATGTTTGGGATATGAGTAGTGATGTCCTAGTTTATTCTCAATGGCAAATGGATAACGCCCGCGCTATGTGGCAGCGTCTTGATCAGCGTTACCCGTTGAGAGGAGAAAGTTATAGTAATTTGCGGGTTTTGTTTAACAGCATTCTCAAATATTATTTTCGGAATGCGTCTTTGTTGACTCAATATATAGGTGGACAATCTTTTGGGCGTCATCATGCTGATGAAAATATGCGCCCCAGTTTTGTAGCAGTTTCCCTAGAACAGCAACGTCAGGTATTAGCAAAACTGCAAGAATATGTATTTGCTGAGGATGCTTTCAGTTTTTCGCCACAATTATTGAATCAGCTAGCACCTTCGCGTTGGCAACATTGGGGTAATTTTATCCCCGTATCTCGTCTTGATTATCCCATTCACGAACGTATTCAGCGTTTTCAAGCTGCAATCTTAAGATCGCTCCTAGATAGCGATCGCTTGAATCGTCTGCGAGATATCGAATTCAAAACAAGCCCCGGACAAGCGCTTTCTATGCCAGAATTGTTTTACACTCTGCAAAAAGATATTTGGACAGAAATTGTAGATGCAAGAAAAGTCAAACCAATTTCTAGTATCCGTCGTTCCTTGCAGCGAGAACATCTCAATATTTTGCTCGATATGGTTTTGCGTACTACAGATGTACCAGAAGATGGACGGACACTAGCTTGGTTTGAATTGCGCCAACTCCGCCAAACCATTGATACTAGCCTGAAGTACCAAAATGAAAACCTGGATATTTACACACTAGCTCATCTTGAAGAAACAAGCGATCGCATCACCAAAGCATTAAACGCCCGATTGCTTTCAAGATAAATTTTATACCGATTCCCAAAATGTTTGCGACACATTCAGAATATGTGACGCAATCATTAGAATAGGGAGCATCCCAATTTTTTCAAAATACTGCAAAGCAAAGGGTTTAAACCCTTTGCTAATAGTGCAAGTCGTCTTCAGACGACTTTATAAAATCAAGTAGTCTGCTTAAAGCAGACTTGAGCTATAGCAATCCTAATTGAGTTGTGAGAAAACACCCAATCCCAGATCCCCGACTTCTTAGAGAAGTCGGGGATCTCGCCTCTCACGAATGATTTAGGATTGCTATAGAATTTCCACTGCTTCTATATCTTCGCGATGAGCAAGCACATATGCTCTTAATTCTTTTGTAGACATTTCTGCAAAATTAGGTTTCATTTACAAATCTCCAAGTTCCATCACGAAATCAAGGATTTGCAGTTCATCATTCATATCTTGCATCAGCTTTTCATCCCGCCAATAAATAAATTTATTGGCTAATAGCTAAAGTCAGATAAATCTGACTAGGACGGTGTTTGAGTCCGTTGTAACGGACTTACGCTATTAGCCTCAGAATTAATTCTGAGGCGGGATATGGAGTTGGTGCAAGATATCAGTTGAAAATCTTGTTGTTCCGAAACCGAGGCTATCATTGATGTAGTTATTTATGGTTTGAAAGCCTTGGTAATAAAAACAGCTTTCCCAGGTAGCACACTGATTCAAGTTTAGTTTGTATATTTTCCAAGAACTGATTTACATAATTAGGGGAATCAGGCAATGACTGACACTATTATTAATCCTACTGAGCGTCCTCAAGTGACGCAACAACTTTCCGAAAATGTCATTCTCACAACCGTAGATGATCTTTACAACTGGGCAAAAATGTCCAGCTTGTATCCCATGATGTTTGGTACAGCTTGCTGCTTCATGGAATTCATGGCTGCTTATGCTTCTCGCTTTGATATGGAGAGATACGGGATGATTCCCCGTGCAACTCCCCGACAAGCAGACCTGTTAATTACCGCAGGTACAATTACTATGAAGTATGCGCCAAACTTGGTGCGACTCTACGAGCAAATGGCAGAACCAAAATATGTGATCGCTATGGGAGCTTGTACAATCACAGGAGGTATGTTTAGTGCAGATTCTCCAAGTGCAGTTCGCGGTGTAGACAAGTTAATTCCCGTTGATGTTTATATACCGGGATGTCCACCTAGACCAGAAGCAGTTATAGATGCAATTATTAAATTGCGGAAGAAAATCGCGGACGAAAGCATTCAAGAACGGCATATTATCGAACAAAATCACCGCTACTACAGCATTTCTCACCAAATGAAAGTTGTATCTCCCATCCTGGATGGACAATATTTGAGAAGTGCAGAAAGACAAACACCATCCAGTGAAATTGCTGAAGCAACCGGGCTACCTTTGCCTTTAAAACTACAAGAATCTACAGCTAACAAAATAAAAGCATAAATTAAACTGAGATTCACAACATAGCAAAAACCGCCATATCCCGCCTGAGAATAAATTCTCAGGCTAATAGCTTAAGTCCGTTGAAACGGACTCAAAGATTTTCCTAGTAAGATTTATCTGACTTTCGCTAAAAGCCTTTAAAATTTATTTCTTGGCGGGATATGGGGTTGGTGCAAGATATGAATATATTTAAGTTCATTTGAATGTATATATATGATTCATATTTGATTTTTGAACAAATACGTAGGGTGTGTTGTCGCGCAGCGCAACGCACCAAAGCCCAGAATACGGTGCGTTACCACGAAGTGTAACGCACCCTACTGGCGTGGCAAGGCTAAAATGTTGCATTATATTTTTAGTTTTCCGGCGAAGACAGTGCCTGCTACAAACTTCTTCTATTGCACTATTTTAGCCTTGCCACGCCACTACATGTACTTAGATTCTTTCAGAAATCAAATCAGATTCCTATATGCTGAAAAAACTTAGACAGTTTCAAACTCTTGTGGCGTACAAAAAATCAGAAAATTTCGGAGATTTTGCGATTCTTAAATCTGATTTTTTGGGTGCGAATTTGAATCCACAAGTTTCTTCTCAACTCCAAGCAGTGGTCGGATATTATCCTCCGATTGATTTAGATAAACTGAGTGAATATCCTCAAGGCAGTTTTGGACATGAATATGCGGCTCATATGAGAAAAAATCACCTCAAGCCGCTTAATATTAGTCCGGAATTAGCAGAAGTTGCCCAACGCAATGTATTTGCTTTGCGATATGTTGTCACCCATGATATTTTTCATGTATTGCTAGGCTTTGATACAAGCTATGCAGGAGAAATTGGTGTGCTTGCTTTTGCTGCTGCCCAAAACTACAGCAAAGCATTAAAAATTAGCCTGTGGTTGGCTAAATTACTCTATCCAATTATTGCTCCTCAACAAATCAAAGAGATTTTTGCCAATATCAAAAAAGGGAATGATTTGGGCAAACAAGCAGAATTTTTATTAGGATATCGCTTTGAAGAACACTGGAAAGAACCGATTAACGAAGTGAGATTAAATTTGAAATTACCGCCAATTGTACTAAATGCGATTTAATCTTTAAATTATTGTTGAAGATGATTATTTAAGATCTTCTCCACAGTTGCGATCGCCTGACTGACACTCTCAACTACATAAACATTTGTTGGCGATAGTTTTTTGAAAAACATTTTGCTTTCATCGTCGTCATTTAATAAAATCACTTGCTTGCTTATTTGCTTTCAAAGCTAGCGCCACTTCTGAAGCTGTTCCCGCACCCATCCCACAAGCAATCACGACATCTGAGGAAAGAACATTAATATTATTACGAGCATTGCCCATATCAGTGAAAATTGCAATATCTACTGCTTCCGAAATATCTTTTTGATTTTCTCTAGGTAAAATACCAATTGTTAAGCCATTAGCAGACTTTGCACCCTTATTGACTGCATCCATTACTCCAACATTTCTACCGCCAGTCAGTAAAGTCCATCTTCGTTGAGCAATTAAATCACCTAATTTATAGGCATTTTTGATATCTGTTGCTGTTGCTTTTTCACCAGAACCCATCACCCCAATAATAATTTGCCTCATCAATATCTACCTGTAAATTAATAAACTAATCTATTTTAGAATAATGATTGAATCGGTAGACCAAATCCCCAAGCATTTCTGATGATTAAAAATAAAGCTAGTACTCCAATAAAAAAAGCAGTAATTTGAAGATCTTGCATCAAACAAGAAAGTTTTTCCCGCCAGAGTCCATAAAGATTAACTATGTATAAAGGCAAATCACTAAATGCGATGACAATAATTGCTCCTAAGACGTCAAAGCTTTGATACGCTAACGGTACACCCAAAGCGATTATTCCAAATCTCGCAAAATTGCTCTGGGCTGAATACAAAGGTTTCCCAATTGCTAACAGAGCAGGACTAGTAGTGTAAAATAGCAAGGAAAACCAAATGCCACTACACAAAATAGGCATCATCCAAGTTGCAGCAGCATATCTTCGATCATATAAAAATGAAACTACTAAATCTCCAACAGTGATTAACATTGCCAATATAATTGCAGATGCTAATAATATTAATCGCCGTTGAGGAAGAATTTTTTGCCGCAAAGTAGCCCTTGGTAAGTGAGATTGTTGGGAGATTGCAGGAAAAATAACTCTAAAGCTAAGTTGTCTAATTACATCTCTAGGGATACTAGCTAGAGTATACGCTACTGTATACACACCTAAGATTTCAAATGACAATAACTTAGCCAAAACCAGGCGGTCAGTTTGTTCAGCAGCAAACATTAATGTTGATGCAATAAACATCCATTTACTAAAAGAAAGAATTTCTTTAACTGCTTTTTTATCCCATTCAAAGCGGTTAGAATATCTTGGTATTAACCAGTAGCTACTAACTAATTTATATATTCCTGAAATTACTATGGCGATACTTAAAGACCAGATATTTGGATGTAACCAAACTAAGAATATTAAAGTTGAGTAATAACATACCTGAAAAAGAAGTTCATAAATGGAAAGTTTACCCAATTTCATCTGACGATGAAGAGTGTGTAAACTGGTAGAATTAAAGCCTTCAATAAATGAAGTAAATACAACAATGGGAATTAGCCATAGTAGACGTTGGTCGTCATAAAAATGTGCAATTGGAAAAGCAAGAATTAGACCAAAAATCCAAATAAACGCACCACGAATGACTTGGAGAGTCCAAATAGTATTTAGAAAAGTAGGTTCATCGCCTCTTTTATTGTTAACTATATTTTGAGCAACACCAATGTCTGAAAATAATTCCAAACCCATTCTTAAGGTATTAACCAAAGCCATCAAACCAAAAAATTCTGGTTGTAGGAGACGAGTTAAAATTAAATTATTGCCAAATCGTAGAATTTGAATACTTCCGAAACCAAGAATAGTCCAGATAGCTCCACGAATGGCAAGTTTTTTTTATAGATGTCATTTTTTAAATTAAAAATAGATTGTTGATTTAATATTTATAGGATTTACAACGCACACTCAACGAATCTTTGGCGTTCTTGGCGGTTCGTTCAATAAATTAAGCTTTTTGAAGATTTTTGCGTAAGTCCTGATTTATTGCCTGTTTTTGTGAATTATCCTGTTCTATAAAATTCGGACGAATTGGTTCTATATGACCTTTCAAAGCACTTGTCATGAGGCGATGTAGTCGTGCAACTTCGTAGTGAATGTTGAAGTCTTTTTCTACTTTGGCTCGACCTGCTGTGCTAAATGTAACCCTAAGTAAATAATTATCCAGTAATTTTTCTATACAATTAGCGAATATATTTGGTTCACCCGGTGGAACTAAGTAACCATTAACCCCATTTTCGACTAATTCACTGATACCTGCTATTTGAGTAGCGACTACAGGCACACCAGCGGCCATGGCTTCCATTAATACTACTGGTATTCCTTCGGCAAAGCTAGACATCACAAAAATATCTGTTTGCTGAAAATAGTTGCGTACCTCAGCTTGAGATTTATAACCAACAAAATTGACGTTTTGAGTTAATCCCAACTGGAAAGTTAATTGTTGCAACTTTTGACGATCCGGGCCATCACCGACGATTGTTAAAACAATATCTGGATGAGTTGGTTTTAATAAAGCTAGGCTTTCAAGTAAGATTGGTAATCCTTTCGCCTCCGCTAATCGTCCTACAAATAGTAGGCGTTTTCCTGATTCCTTGTGAGAAACTACATTAAATAATCCGGGATCAATACCGCAATGAATGATATGCATTCGGTTCCACTTTTCAGTGGGTGCAAAAATCATCCCTTGGCTACGAGCATAGTAACTAATACAACAAACAAATAGCGATCGCTTGATTTTTTCATCTAGTCGCCATTGATAAGGACGCAGGAAAATATATGGCCCGTGGAGTGTAAAACTATAAGTAAAACCACCCATTTCAGCCGCCAGCATCGCAACAGTACCACTAGCTTCAGCAATATGGTTGTGCAAATGCTCGATTTGTCTGTTTTTAATTTGTTGAGCTAAAATACCTGCTTCTAAGAAATAGAAAAATTGATATAAACCACCCCGCAATCCTGGTTGGCTGGTTGTAAATGCAAGTTTGATTGTTTTGAAATATCTTTTGGGGAAAGCTAACAATAAACTCAGATGTGCCAACAGTAAATGAATTGGATTTGGAGGCAAAATATAGAAAGTGCGATCGCGTTCTTGTTTCTGTTCTGCTCCAACTATATGTTCATCATCCGTGCGACGAACAGAAAATGTATGTACCTCTACACCCATTTCTCGCAGAGTTGCGACTTCTCGCTGGATAAAGGTGTCTGTTGCTCTGGGATATTCCCCAGTTAGATAAGCAATACGCATAGTTCAAAGATATTACTCGCTCAAGGGACTAAGACCACTAGTTTTAGATCCCCGACTTTTTTAAAAAGTCGGGGATCTGAACACCCACGACTCATCAAAACTAATCTGGTGGAGTACTAGGGGGACAAAATAGAAATAGGTGAAGTTTGGACATCTAATAAATCAATATCGCTACAACTACGTTCTAGAGCAGTAACTAGTGAATACTTTGGTTTCCAGTGCAGTACTTGCTGGGCGCGAGTGTTGCTGTAGTGTAGCGGTTTGAAGCGAGCGTGCAATCTTGCTGGGATGAAAATGTGAGGTAGTTTTATTCTGCCAGCTAAAAGCGATTGATTACACAGCCAAATTGTATCAGTCAGCAGGCGCATGAGTGTCCAGCTAATTGTAATGGTATGAGGTGAGCGCGGCATCATTTTTGCCAATTGATTAACATATATACTCTGAGTTGGCAAATCGTCATCGACGATATTTAGAGTTTTACCAATCGCTTCATCAGTTTCAGCAGCATTGACGATCGCTTCTGCACAGTTTTCTACATAAGTCAGAGGTATTTGGCTATTAGTACCAATGCGAATCCATAGGCGATCGCTCACCTTGACACCCAACAAAGCATTCCACAAATGCGATCGCCCGTAAATCATCCCAGGGCGCACAATTGTCACCTTTCCACCATTTTTTATCTCAAAGTCACGCACAATCTGTTCTTGCATCAGCTTAGTCTGGGTATAGACATCTCGCATTGCAGGTTGACGCTCAATGGGCGAATCTTCAGTAATGGTTACACCCGAATCAATTCGTAGGTAGTCAAACACTGAAAAGCTACTAATAGCCACCAGTCGCAACACTCCAGATGCAACCATCGCTTTCAGTAAGTTCTTTGTTGCCACAACAGTGTTAGCATACTGGGTAGCAAAATCGCCCTTTGTGGCTGCTGCTATGTGCAGTACCACATTTACACCTTGTAATGCATTGATTAAGTAATCTGGTTTTTGTAGTAAATCTATGTGGACTAATTCCAATCCTGGATAATTGCACCAAGGTAGATTTGCAATATTTGTTGGCCTGACAACAGCGCGTACCTGAAATCCACGTCGCAGTGCTTCAGCAACAGTATACTGTCCAAGAAAACCGGACGCTCCTGTTATTAGTAATTTCATACACATATATGTACGTATTTTTACAGTTATCTACTACTTATAGGGGCTATAGATCCCCGACTTCTCTAAGAAGTCGGGGATCTGAACACCCGCGATTCATCACTATTTTGCCCAAGGCATTGGTTCAATTGGTTCAAATATGGTTGTTAATTTATAAGGAGAGCCTGTGTCTAAAGATTTTTGAATCGCAAGCACAATTTCATTGTTATGCAGAGAAAATTCAGCTGATAATCGACAAGGACGATTTTCAATCATTGCAGATGCCATATCTGCTACACCTCGACAGAAATCCATTTGCTGGGCGCCTTTATACTTGAAGTAGGGAGCAGGTTTTACCAGTGAATAATTTTGTTTCCAAATACCTTCAAATCTCTTGCGGCGAATGTTGATACTGCGCCTGATATAAACTGGCGCTCCATAATACCAACAATCATGAATGCCAAGTATACCCGTATCACCAATAATCTTTAGAGAATGGTCATGGGGTGCAACAATACTACAAGTTAATCTGGCAACTACACCAGAGGCAAATTGAATACAGGCTACAGAAAAATCTGGAGCTTTCACATCTAAGGGTAACTCAGTTTGTTTATCTGGAATCAGACAGGATGAAAAGGCACTTACTGACTGTGCAGGGCCAAAGAAGGCAGTCAGCCATGTGACATAGTAGCCTGCGTGTTCTAACGTACAGCCAACTTCAAATTCATCTTTATAAGGCCAGGGAGTACCTGATGCACTTACCCATTTTTGATAAGGCATGAGGTGAACTAATCCATCATCCATTTCAGCATAGACAAGTCGAACTGTGCCAATCTGATTTTCTCGCAGTACTTTCCAAATTGTTTGAGCGGTTTCACTCAACAAACTGCATGGTGCTGAGGAAATATATAAATTTTGCCGTTGAGCCAAGTTGACTAGTTCCTCGGCTTGTGACATTTCCATTGCTAAAGGTTTCTCAGAATAAACATTTTTACCTGCTTCTAGACAAGCTTTAGAAACAGAGTAGTGACTGCTGGGATTGGTTAAATTTAAAACAATATCAATTCGAGAATCATCAAGAAGTTCTTCTAGGGAAGCATAAACACGAGAAATCCCATAATATGCAGCAAATTTATATGCGCGATCGCTAATCCGATCCATGACTCCTAATATTTGTAATTGCGGATGTAGGGAAAGTGTTTTTAGGTAATAGTCTGCTACATAGCCACAGCCAACAATAGCGATGGATTTTTTATATTGATCATTAACACTTAGAGAGTTTGACTTGAGCTTTGCTTCCCCTGGTTTGATGACAAGATGAGCAGCTTTGGTTAAAGTCTTAACCAGCATTAAAATGCTCCTTTATATTCCACTATAGTTGGCTGTCGATTTGATAATTTATACAGGAAAAATTGGCTCTGACCAATTAATTGTGGGAATTTACCTAAAATACAAAATAAGCCATAGGCGATCGCATCTTTTTGAGTAAAACCTCTACTCTGTGTCCACTTGTAAGCTCGATAACCAGAGAAAAGATAAGCTAGAAGTAGTAACAGAATGCTGAATGCGTGAGTTGAGAAGAAAGTGGCGATCGCCAATAAAGGTAAAATCAAACTCCACACCCAAATCCGCACACTTTCTTTTACCCAATGGTGTTCGGGACTGCGACCGTGTAGCCAAGCACCTTCAGCATAAGCATGACCACTGCGAACTGAGCGTTTCCACCATTGACCAAAACTAGTCATTTGCCCATCATGCCATGTCATGTCTGCATCAAGACGCCAAATTTTGCCGCCAGCTTGTCGCAGGCGCACACACAGTTCTGGTTCCTCGCCAGCGATCAATAACGGATTGAATCCCCCGACATTTTTA
This sequence comes from Fischerella muscicola SAG 1427-1 = PCC 73103, assembly GCF_000317245.1. GTDB lineage: Bacteria > Cyanobacteriota > Cyanobacteriia > Cyanobacteriales > Nostocaceae > Pelatocladus > Pelatocladus muscicola_A. Next base: position 64,413 of record NZ_AJLJ01000366.1, on the reverse strand, counting down.
AAGGCTGTCACCCTGATCATTGAGTCACCACCGCAGGCTTTAGCCTCACCTACAGGAGTATTCCATTCAATGTCTAACAGGCGGTTATAGATAGAGTGTTCGGGAAATTCCTCTCGACGCCGACCACAGACCACCACAACTTCTGGATGAGTATCTAATTCACGCGCTGCTGTTTCTAACCATCCATCTACAATCCAACAATCTCCATCTACAAACTGAACATATCCAACTTCTGGTTTGACTTGCAATAGATACTCAAATCCTGCATTTCTCGCACGAGCTGCGGTAAAAGGAATAGATAAATCGAGTTCTACAACATGAACCCCAAGCAAACCAGCCAGCGCCACACTCGTATCTGTTGACCCAGAATCAACATAGACCACAGTTGTTTCTTTGCCAATTACTGATAGCAAGCACTGCTGAAGACGCTTTCCTTCGTTGCGTCCAATGACTACAACTCCAATTAATTGCAAATTATATACCTCCTTTCTTTTTGTTCTTTATATCCTCTATAATTTGTGATTGTTTTTGTTTTACTAATAGTAAAAGAAATGGTGATAAACAAAACCCAATAAAGATTAGGTAAATACAATAAACAACTCTCGGTAACATTGTTTATAGCCAAAAAAATCAGATATATCAAAGGCCAAATATCTTCTGGTTTTTGACTCGCATATCCTAACTTTAAAGCTCTCGTAAAAGTCATAAAATAACAAAATAAAACTAGTGCTAAACCAATTAAACCAACATCAAGTGCCGTATCAATAAAGCCGTTATGACCATGAGGTGGAACCCAGCCAGTACCAATTGCTTGACTTGCTTCAATTGCGTAATTACTTTTAGGCGCCCAAAATGCACCACGTCCATAACCTAAGAATGGTCTCTCCATTAATCGAGTCAATGCTATATTCCAGATAATTGTCCGTCCTGTTATAGTTGGATCTCTACCTAAACCAGTAATTATTTCTACCCAATAAGTAAAAACTAGTAAGGAAACACATCCCAAAAATAGAATTGAAATATCTATATAAATCACGCTGACTTTTCCTCGCCAGCGAAATTTTTTATAGAACATGATAATTAATATAAGTATAAAAGAAATAACTAGAGAAGTTCTAGAAGTCGAAAAAATCATAAATACTAATGACAAAAAAAGTCCAGATATTCTATATATCAGCAAGGTATCTTTTGCCAAAGACAAAAAAGCTAATGAACTTAAAACCATCATGCTGCCAAGATAGTTTTTATGACCATATACTCCTTTCCAAGCTCCTGGATGATCCACCCAATGTCTACCTATACCAGGAAAGATATACACAAAAACTATGCTTAAAAACATACCTATTAATAGAGTATAGGTAATAATTTTTATTTGCTCTTTCAAACTAAATCGTATAGCAAAATATAAAGCAAAGTTGGTCATCATTAAGATATCTCTGGAATTAAGAAATGTATATTCTGGAAAGTCTGACCAGAGAAATGAGAAATAAGCTAATGCCATTAATATAAAAAGTACTTTGTTGCGATTAATGATGGCGATCGCATCCTGCCAAAAGAGAAAAACTAGAAAGGTAAATATTCCCCAAAGTGAGAATCTAATGAACGTGATCAATCCCTCAGATAGAACTATACCCATTGATTGGGTTCCAAATATCCCTGAGAAAAAGCTTAAGCCTGAAATAATTAAAAATTTTTCACCAAACCTAAGATATTTTTCTATATTGATTTTCTTCATATTCTATAGTTAGAAAGTTTTTTCAAATTAATTACTACAATTTGTCTCTTTCTGTACGAATCCATATTTTTTCTGGTAAAAATATAAATTTTAAATAAATAGGTAGTTTCCAAAATACATAAAAAGGGGTCATCAATAATTGCTGCCAATGTAAGTCTTGATTAGCAAAATTACTCCAAGCTAAAAGTATAGAAATAAGCAAAGCAAAGCCAGAAAAAATAATAATTATTGCTGGTATCCATGCTCCGGCTAGTAATCCAAAAATTAAGGAAAGTGTCATCAATAGTGACCAAATGATTACTAACAGAGATAAAGGCGGTACGCATAAATCTAGAGCAGTTACTAATAAATCCAGCCTTTTTTGATAGATTGCTTCCTTCAACAACAGGGGAATATAAGTCTGCATAGTTTGTAAAAGACCGTGTTCCCAGCGAGTTCTTTGACTTTTGGCTGCTTGTAACTGCTGTGGTAAATAGCCAGTAACCTTTGCTTCTGGACAAAATAATGCTTTGTGTCCTGCAATGGTCAAATCTAAGCCTAGTTTTAAGTCTTCGACAATGTGACCACTGGCTAGATTTACTGAGCGAATGACTGACCAAGGAAAGGCCATACCTGTACCATACAACAAGCAAGGCATTCCCAAGCCAGATGCTCCCAAGGGACGAACTAAGTTTTTGATGATGATCGAAAATTGAGAGATTAGGTCTTTTGATGAGTGAGAATTTTTTGGTCTAAGCATTAAGTAAGTAGCTTGTACTGGTCGGTTGTTAGCGATCGCACACTCACTCAGTTGAGCGATCGCGTCTGGATAGACTGTACAATCAGCATCGATAATTACAACTACGTCTGGAGGTTCAGACTCAATAAAGCTTAAGCCGTAGTCTAGAGCGTATCCTTTACCTTTGCAGATAGCATCTTGGCGTTCAATTACTGTAGCACCTACACTACGGGCAATCTCGGCTGTGGCATCATGACAATTGTCGGCAATCACAATCAAACGGTCTTGTGGTTTCAACGCACAGATCAATTTTTCCAAGGTGTCACGAATCACAACTTCTTCATTGTGTGCCGGGACTAAGACTGTAACTTTAGTATCTTGCCATTGATCTGTGCGATGCGAAGAAGCGATCGCTAACAGAGCAGCAGTACACTCAATTAGGAAAAATAAGCAAATGATCAATAAAATTGACGTACTGACTAGTAAAACGATATGGGTAGACAAAAGCAAAAGCTGACTAATTGACATGACACTGCTACCTCTATCAATTTTTTGATTGAGTATTTTTTAGGTGAGAATTTTTGCGGGAATACCAATTGCTGTTGCTCCCGGTGGGACGTCGCATAGAACCACAGCATTGGCACCGATTTTGGCATAATCACCAATGGTGACTTTGCCTAATATTTTTGCACCAGCTCCAACTTCAACTCCTTTACCTAATCTTGGTGCATCATAGGGACGATCTGCGTAACGGCTTCCTAATGTCACTCCTTGGCAAATCTGAGATTCATCACCAATGACAGCATAGGCGTTGATGATGATTGTTCCTTGATGGTGAATAACGACACGACGACCAAGTTTAACTGTGTAAAGTAGTTCAATTCCGTAGTGATTGCGAATTCTGCGATATAGCATGATGTAGAGAATGCTAAAAGGCAGTTGTAAGATTTTGGGTTTAATTTTCTTGCGCCAAACTCCAAAGCGGTGAACAGCAACACTACGAAACCCAGGTAAAGTCCAATCACGTCCGTGGGCTATCCAGTCTTCTTTGATTTGTTGCCACAGACTAAAATTCGAGTCTTCTGTTTGCTTTTGATTTGCTATTAAGTCTACTTGAACACTCATCGTTTATGACCTATGGTAGTTTGAACACTTCTCACATTCTTTGAGTCTGAAATGTTGTCAATGTAGGAGTTGAAAATACAGGGCTGTTCGATTTCGCTGTATAAAACGACTAAGTTCTGTGCGGAGGGTATCTAGGAAACTAGTTGTGACATGAGCAGGGAGGCGATGGAGCGATACAAATCCGGCTTGTTCACACATTTTTTTCAATGTGACAGGGGTAAAAGCATTAATATGTTCGAGTGGATGAACAGCATGAAATTCGGAAAAATTTTGAGGCTGACTAATTCCTCGACAATCAGGAACTTCAACGATTAAAATTCCTCTGTCTGCAATTGTGGTTGCAATTTTATGTAGGGTTGCGAGGGGGTCTTCGAGATGCTCTAATACTTGAAATAGTGAGACAGCATGGACTTTATTGATCTGAGCAGATTCTAGAGCTTCCCAATTATTGAAAATAGAGATACCCATTTTTGCAGCTCGTTCACTACGCTTGCGGCTGAAATCAATTCCATAGACATCAAAACCAAAAAACTTTGCTAAACCGAGGAAGTATCCATCACCACACCCATAGTCGAGAATGCGAAATTGCTCTGTTGTGTTTGCTTCTACTAGCTTTTTGAGCCGCAATAGATGCTTGATACATTGTCGTCCATGTTCAAACAGAGTATCTCGCTTGTTACCTGTTTGATAGTGTGCTTCCATATGTTCGATTTGAGCATCATTAATCCACTCGTCATATAGCTTGTGTAACCCTTGTGGTGTGAGGATTCGTTGATGAAAAATCATGCCACAGGTTTGACAACGCACTAAAGAAAAGGTTTCCTCTGCAAGCAAGGTCGCTACATCTTTGCTGTAATGACATCTGTTAAGAAAAGAACGAGTAGGTTCATCAGTAAATTTTCCTTGCCACAGGGGATGAAGATTCGAGGAGCCACAACTAATGCAGTGCGATCGCTCTCTAAATACCATCTTTTGATTAGAGAGTTGTTCTAAACCGTGTTTCTTTGTGGTCATGTCGATTAAGTTCCGATTTGAAAAATAGGTTTGTTTCTTTCGGAAGCCACGCTTATACCATTTCACAAAATTCTTGATATAAATCGTCTCCCTTGTCTTGCTTTTCTCCTTCGTTGCCAAATTTATCCGACTGATAGTGAAAGGGTATTAGTCTACTTCTATTAAATTCTTGCTACTCTTTCTAAGTCTGCGGCACTCTTGCGATCGCGAGGACTTGAGTAATAGAAATAACTGCTAGGTTCTTGCTTGGTGTTAACAGCATTAGCAATTATTCCCAAAACATTAGCCTCAGAACGTTCTAGTAGAGACTTAGCAGCAGCAGCACTAGGTGAATCTAAAACACCGGGTCGAGTTACTAGCAAAATTCCATCTGCCATTTTTCCTAACACTGCTGCATCTGCTATTCCAACTAGAGGCGGAGTATCAAAAATTACGTAATCATAGTTTTCTGCAAAAATCTCAACTAAAGAGGTCATACCCTCAGAGTCAATCAAAGATAAGGGATTTGGAGGTATCACTCCTGCGGTCAGTACTGATAAAAATTCCGTAACTTTGTGTACTGCTTGCGAGAAAACCCCCTGACCAACAAGGAGATGACTCAAACCTACTGAGTTAATTAAACTCCATAAATGGTGTTGTGTTGGTTTACGCATATCTGCATCAACAAGTAAAACTCGCTTACCTGATTGAGCGATGACCGCAGCCAAATTCGCAGACACTTCTGATTTTCCTTCAGCACTCACAGCACTGGTAACGACTATTTTGCGAACTTTTCGATGGCTAATAAATTTCAGGTTTGCTTGCAGCATTTGATAGGCTTCATGAACTAATGTGCGAGGTGAAGTTGTGGTAATCACTTGTGGATAAACAGCATCTTCTATATCTTGCACAGCATTCACAAAATTATTCGGTTTATATTTAGGAATTAACCCCAACAAAGTGTAACCAAAAAATGTTTCGGTTTCCTTGACTGTTTTTAATGAGCGATCAATTAAGTCTACAAAAAATGCAGCAGCAATACTAAGTAATACACCCGCAAAAATACTCCCACTTGCTAACAAAATTTTTGTTTTGGAGATAACTGGCTTTTTAGGAATTTGTGCAGGTTGGACAATTCTAGCATTTCCAATAGTCTGCTTTTCTGCTACCTGAATTTCCTGTAGTCTGCTCACAAGATTTTCATAGCCATTTTTAGCAGATTCTAACTTCCGTTCTAAACCTTGTTGCTGTTTCTCCAAACTTGGCATCACAGCCAACTGTTGTTGATAATTTGCTCGAATATTAGACAAAGTTCGGAATTTTTTCTCTAACCCCTGCCGTTCTGCTTTTAACTGCACATAATTACCAACCATTTCTTCTCTAATCTTGCCTATTTGCAATTTATCAGGAGAAACTAGGGGAATTCCTGAATATTGCTGAGTTCGTTGTTGTAATAAAGAATTGAGAGTTGCTTGTTGATTTTTTAAGTCAGTAATGGTTGGGTGTTGCTCAGTATAAATTGCTCTGGCATTTGCTAACTTGGTTTGAATTTTTTGCAACTCAGTTAAAACTTCTTGCACACCAGGTATTTGACTCAAGGAAGCAACTGTTACTGCCTGATTTTCACTCACATTTAATTGACTGGCTATCTGTGCTTCTTGAGCGCTGACATCTGCTAATGCAGCCTTGATTTGATTCATTTCTTGATCAAGCTTAGAAATGATCTCAATAGCTGCGGTTGATTCCTCTGCAAGCTGAATCACTCTATTTTGGATTTTAAACTGACGTAATGCTTCAGCTGCTCTTTCTAGTTCTCGACGAGAGTTGGGTAGTTGTTCTTTAATAAATTCACCCGCAGCAGAGACTTGAGCGCGGTTAGTTTGAATGTTGTTCTCTACATAAGACTTCATTAATTGATTGACTATTGCTGCGGCTAATTCAGGATCATTTGAGGCGTAGGAAACTTTGAGAACGTCTGTTCCTACAATTGGTTTAACGTTGATTTTGAGTAATTCCGGGTCAATTATTTTTCCTTGCTCATCTTTTAAATCTAGAGCAGTAATAACTTCTTGCAACATTGGATGGGAATTTACAATTACGGCTTGGGTTTCTAAAGGATTACCCTCACGCATTAAGGCTTCTAAATCCCCGATTTTTTCCCCTACTTTTGTCAGCGATGATGTACGGTCTGATTTGAAAAGTAGTATACCATCTGCTTGATATTCAGGTTTTTGCATGAATAGAGCTAAACCTGATAATCCAATGGAAGCAAGAATGATTGATGCTATCAATCGCCAACGGCGTTTGAGAACAAGTATATACTGTTGAATTTCTGTTTCTTGTGTGTAGCTATTAGTCTCCATACAACAAGTTTCCTTGTGGTAGTTATACACATATTGCACTTAATAAGCACCTGATTTTTGCACTACGACTTTCACCGTTTCTAGTAAAATTTTTAAATCAAGCCAGAGTGACCAATTCTCAATGTAATTAATATCTAGTTTCACCCCATCTTCAAAGTTATCAATATCAGAGCGACCAGAAACCTGCCACAATCCGGTAATACCAGGCAAAACTTCTTGACGAATAAAGTGCTTGGTTTTAAACCTTTCAACATCCCTACTAGGAAGAGGACGAGGGCCAACTAAACTCATTTCTCCAACTAAAACATTAAATATTTGCGGCAATTCATCTAAACTGTAAAGGCGGAGAAATTTACCTACCTGGGTAATTCGAGGATCATTTTTCATTTTAAAAAGAACACCGTCTTTTATTTCATTGTTCTTTTCTAGTGATGCTTGTAATTTTTCAGCATTATTTACCATTGTCCGAAATTTCCAAATTTTAAAACTTTTTCCATGTAATCCAACTCGATTTTGTTGGAAGAATACTGGTCCTGGAGAGTCCAATTTAATTAGTATTGCGATCGCTAAGTAAATTGGAGATAACAATAATAATAGTAGGACTGAAGAAACAAGATCAAAACACCTTTTTATCCAAAAATCACTACCTGCAATAATTGGTGCAGGAATTGTCATACAAGGTACTTGACCAAGCATCCAAAAAACTGATTTGGGGTAATAAATATCAGTTTCCCTTGGCAGAATTCGTAAAAGAATGCCAGCAGTTTGAAAATGCCAGCAGACATAGAGACGATTTTTGATCGCATTCCAAGAAACAAAAACTTCGGTGATACCCTGTTTGTGCAGATACTCAAAAGTAGCTTCTCGATTCACAAAATCTAGACAGCTAGGATCAGCCATTCCTTGGACTGTATAGCAATTTTCTTTTTCTATTAACTGAATATGATTTTTTTGGTCTTTATTCTCAGTAATGAGAAAAACTGAATGACGAATTGCTCCTTGATATCGAAGTTGCTTTGTAGCCACATCAAAGATGAAGCGATCGCAACAAATAAAGACTACAGAAGAAACCCAAAATATCAAAAAAGTAGACCGTGATATATAACTATCTGGTTCGTAAAGAAAGGCTATGCATAAAAGTAAAATATCTGCTAATGATACTGCTTGAATCAAACCAAAATAGTTACGACGTTCTTTTCCCGGTTTATAGAGTCCTTTAACTGCTATTACACTTATCCCTGTGACTAACATGAGCATCAGTAAAGATATTTGTTCGGCCAACAGGAATTCTATGCTTGTTCCATAAAATGCTGCTAACATCCATGCCGCAGTTAGAGCAATAATATCCAACGAAATCAGCGTTATGACTCGCAGTATCCTAATTTTTAATCCTCTTTGGATAGTCGTACCTTTCGCTGACCTCAAATCTGGTTTAAAACTTGTAACTGTGAGAGTATTAGTTGTCATGATTTTGAACACCAAATTGATTTTTTTACCAAAATCAAGCACGTACCAAGTCTTTATTTATGTTTTGGATTAATTCTTGACTCAGGGTTTCTAAGTTTTTGATAATATTAGTAAATTGAATCAAAAACTTTATTCAAATTTTGTTACTCCGATGCGTTGTTTTAGTACCAACCAAACAAACAAAGGATTACCCATGATATAGCGTTTCCATAGGCGTCTAGGTTCAACTAATAAGCGGAAAAACCATTCTAAGCCAGATTTTTGCATCCATAATGGCGCTCGTAGCACCATATTACTCACGAGTTCAAAACTAACTCCAATACCAATTGAAATTGGGATATTCAGAGTTTTGTAATTTTCATAAATCCAGAATTCCTGCTTCGGAGAACCCAAACCTACAAAAAGAATATCTGGTTTTGCGTGCTGAATTTTAGAGTTAATAATTGCTAGTTCTTCTGGCTGTGATTCAAAACCATAGGATGGGCAGTATGTGCCGACTATTTGGAGATTGGGATATCTTTTTTCTAGAACTTCCTTTGCTTTTGCAGATGCTCCGGGGCGTCCTCCCAAAAAGAAGATTTTTAGAGCTTTTTGAGATGCGATCGCACATAATTTCTCAAACAAATCTGTGCCATTGACTCGGCCTTTAAGTGATGTCTGCAAAAATTTTGCTGCCCATAATAGGGAAACACCATCTGGTACTACTAAAAAAGCTTGACGATAATATTCACGAAAACGAGAATTGCTTTGTAGGAGTACAACATGTTGTGCATTAGGGGTAACAACATATTTTGGCTCTTTCCCTGCTAGTACGTGTTCGATAATCTGTTCAACAACTTCATTAAAACAAAGTTGGTCAATTTCCACACCACAAATATTGATCTTCATGGTTCACCCTGGATTAAGATTGTCAAGTATGCTTTTTTACATACTTGAGTAGATGCAAGTAGTTTCTGGAATTACGGATTGGTTATCTTCTTGGAGCGTGATCAAAAGCTCTGGCTATAGCATTCCAAGCCAGTTTAGATTTCATGTTTGAGTCCAACGGTAAGGGACGGACTGGTGATTTATCTGAACGGGGATAAAAATTTGATAGCCAAGTGTATTTATCACTCAATCCCCAGGTTAAAACTGCTATAACTGCTCGCTCATCTAGGACAATGTTCAAATAGTCTTCATAAATACCTGCAACAATGCGATCGCGTAAAATCGGATCTGAAGTTAATTTTTGGTCTATTACATCTAGTTCGGTAATCAGAATTTTGAGACCAAGACTCGCCACATCTGCAAGAAAATTTCGCAATTTTTTAGCATTTAAGCCAGTTTGATGAGCCATAAGATGAGATTGCATACCAAAACCATGAATCGGTGTTCCTCTTGATTTCAGCCGCTCTAGCAGCTTCAAAACAGCAGTTCTTTTGGCTTCATCTTTGGGGTTGTCATACTCTAGTCCATAGTCGTTATAGACCAACATTGCTTTAGGATCACTAGCCGCCGCCGTCCGAAAAGCAAGTTCGATGTAATCTACACCTAAATACTCTAGCCAAGGCGACTTTCGTAAGCTGTCGGTTCGTCCATCATCTGGTTCTATCGCCTCGTTCACTACATCCCAAGAGTGTATTCTCCCTCTATAATGTTTAGTCACTGTTGTGATATGTTCCAACAAAAAGTTTTCTGCATTTTTGCAGTTAATAATTTCCTGAAACCACACAGGTAAAGCTTGATGCCAAACTAAAGTATGTCCACGAAAAAGCATATCGTGAAATTGTGCAAACTGGGCTAACCAATCTGATTTGGTAAAGTCAAAAAGTTTGGGAGTAGGTCGTATATTATCCCACTTCAGTTGATAATCTGGCACCAGCATGTTGCACTCCCTAACAAAGCTGGTTTTAAAATCTCTATTTGACACCAAATCATCCTGTACAGCAGCAGCCCCATACATTAATCCCTTCGCTGTGGCACGATTTTTCAAAGAAGTTTTTCCAACTACTTTGAATTCTTTGCTTGAATGATCAAGTGTTTGACCGTACATTAAATTTCTGTTTGTTTCAAGACCAACAGCGCTTGCTCCTGCTAAAACTGATAGGCTCGTATACAAAAAATGACGTCTACTTAATGACAATTTTTTGAGCATATATAGACTAGCAAAGGATATTTATATAAAACAAAACTTGATTATTTGAGACATCATAATTTTTAATGGATAAAGCAAAGCTTATAGAATTGATTGTTTTCATTTTGGAACTTTGCTTCTAGCTTATTAAATATGAAAAAAAACAATGCTTGAGTCAATTAGACTTGAGATAGATATCAGGAATGGCGTTAAATTTACTAATCGATACTTTTTGTGATTCAAACTACTTGTCATTAAATCAACAATAAGTAATTTGTGTTGATTGAACTGAGATCAACAAGACCATCTAAGCTCTAATCAACTATCTTAATCACATATTTATTAATTTTTATCTGCTCTAGAGTCATGCAAAAATAAGCATTTCATTACTGAAATTGCTATTTTAATTAGATCCGAATTATCAATTAACTCTAGACTATGTCCTTAGAAATAAAAAGGATTTTTTTGTAGCTTCCTACTCTGATAATGCACATATATGTCTATTAATAGATTACCAAAATGTGCAAATTTACCATTAGGTATCCAGGCAAGCATTCTATGAATTATTTATTCATATGTCAGCTATTTGGAACCTATATTCAAATCGCAGTCGTGAAAATAAGCTAGAAATCAGAATTCATTTATGACCAGCTTTAAAAGCCAAAAATAGCATTATTTACTTGCTGCTGCAAACTATTTTTGGTTTTCAAAGGGTTTTCTAAAAGCTATCTATATCATGCAACAATCTTACAGTAATGTTGATATTTATTTCAAGTAGCTAATTTTTAGCATAAGTCGCGATAATTTGCTTTTATTGATTATATAGTTGCATGAAATGGCGAATATATTGAATATTTTATAATTTTCAAATAATAGTTGCTAAAAACAAAGAAAACTATTTTTAAAGATAGATATTGATACATGCATCAAATAAGAGCTTGACAATAAGCATATTACAAAAAACAAAATAATTTATCTAAGCAGTTTAATGAATTTTGTGATTTTAAAATCTCAAACAATCAAATGGAATTAAAAATAGCATCTATAAATAATGCTAAAAATACAAGTTATTTGGTAAATATAACCTACATAAGCCAGTCAGTTGAATAAACTACTTGCTAGAGCTTTTTTACCAAGTAATACTCCCTTTTTATTCCTGATTCATTGGAGAAGACAACACAAAATTACACTCTACTGTGAAGCAGTTATATTTATATTTGTCTGTTAAATAGTACAGCTATTGTGTATCACAAATACTTGAGGCTTTATGCAAGAAGTTTAACAAGTCTGCTTAAGTGTAAATCTTAAGTAGGGGAGACAAAAAGCAGCGTGGATGTTCCTTGCCGTTGCGTTACGGCTTCAGCCGTAACGCAACGGCAGATAACAAAAAACTAATGACAAAGATCCCCAACTACCTACCATTCTTCAACCCAGTAGATGATCTCTGAAGCTGATACATCAATGGCGACACCGTAACTATCACCATGATTCCACTTCAAATTAGAACTACTTCTATTGTTTGCATCTAATACTAATATTTCATATGAATTAGGAAAGGAATCTTCTTGAGAGTTACTAGTATAAAAAAAAGTAGTAGGAACACCGTTAGGTAAGTTGGCATGGATATTAGTGTTACCACCAATATATTTGTGTTTAGCTATCGCTTTGTATTGATTATGTAAATTGTTTATCTGTTCTTGTGAAAGTTTTAATCGCAGTTGAAAAAAATTATTGTTGTTTCCTTGTAAAACGCCACGAGAGTAAGCAAGACGAATATTCAAGGCATTAGCCGGAATTTTATAGGGAAAATGTCTGACTTGGTTTTGATTTAACCAAAGTTTATGCCGTATTTCTTGGTAACGTGAGGTATCTTGTATAGTTTTAACTTGATTGTTGCTATTAAAAGCTTGTCTCAAAACAAAACCTACCCCAACAATACCAACACTGGCAATAAAGATGAAAACAATGATGGTAATTTGTACAAGTTGTGCAGACGCATAACGTCTTTTCGGCAAACTTCGTTTCATTGAGTTGGGTTTTCATGATGGTTGTATACCCAACTTTTATCTAAAATCGTAGAATTTCGGAATAGATTCTAAGTGGATTTACGCAAAATTTACAGAAAGTTTATTAAAGCAGTATAAGAAAATGGGGAACGGAGATCAGGTATTGGGCAAGAAGTCAAAAGTTCTTTATTTTGAATTTTGACTTACCCTCCGGGTAGATACGGAGTGGCTACTTGCAGAAGTCGCGTAAGCGGCTACCTACGGTAGCCGCTTACGCGTCTATGACTTTTGAATTGATCTGTCTCCCTTGTCCTTTTTTAATTGGGATTATCTTTCTAAAAGCTACCAAAAATCATACCAGCCAGTATGATGAAACCAATCCAAACGTTTTGTCGGAACATTTGACCATATGCTGAATTAGGTAAATCTTGTTGATTTAAGCGAACAGACTGCCAAATCCAACCAGCAGTAGCAGCTACAAGACTAAACCAAAAAGCTAGGTGAAGATGAATAGCTATTCCTAACCAAGCAAGACAAAATATAGTGCCAGCAAAGAAAAGTACAATGGCGATCGCTGCATAATCACCAAAAAATAAAGCACTGGAATTTACACCAATACGCTTGTCGTCAGAGCGATCGCTCATGGCATAAACAGTATCAAATCCCAGCGTCCAAAACACAGTCGCGCCCCAAAGTAGCCAAGTTGGTTGGGAAAGATTTTGTGTGACTGCACTCCAGCTAATCAACACCGCAAAACCCCAAGCAATAGACAGCACCAATTGGGGAACAGGAAACACTCGTTTTGCGGCTGGATATAGCAAAATCACTGGCACTGCTGCTACAGATAACCAAAAAGAGATGGGGTTAAGATAGAAAGCAAGAATCGCTGCACATCCTAAAGCCACGATCGCGATCGCAATACCAACTTTTACAGAAAGCGCCCGGGATGCCAGGGGGCGATCGCGCGTTCTTTCCACTTCTGGATCTATATCTCTATCCCACAAGTCATTGACAACACAGCCAGCAGCGCTTGTGGCCAGCGTTCCTAAAATGATCACGCCCACCAATGGTATAGGCGGCTTACCAGCAGCTGCCAAAAATACAGCCCATAAGGCAGGAATCATCAGAATTAAACGTCCTTCGGGTTTGTGCCACCGTAATAATCGGATAATCACAAGCCAGGTAGGTTCTTGGTTACGTTCTGGCGTACTGAGCATAGGAAATCGGGGATTGGGGATAGGGAATCTGGGAAAGGGGATAGGGGACAAGGAGGACAAGGAAGACAAGGGAAGGGAGTAGGGAGCAGGGAGACAAAGGAGAATAACCAATACCCCATACCCAATGCCCTATCCCTGATCCCCGATCCCCTTTCCCTAATTAATTCACACATCTTCACATATATAGAATAACTTTATTTGATATTTATATAAGCAACAGCTAAAGTGGCAACTTTGACTAAAAATAAATAGTCACTTTGGTTGACTTCACAGGGAGAGTCAAAAACTCAGGCACAGTCAAAAACAGAGTCCATTTGAGAATATTCCTTTGTGAACAGACAAACTTTGTTATCGTCCGCAAGTCAGCTTTTGCCTTCTTTTACTTCATTTACTGAGAGAACAATAAATGGTCAATTTGGTTTCTGCTAGCTGGGGGAGTACACTAACTCAAACAGACAAGCAACAGCGAATCATCGCTGCGATTGATTTGGGAACCAATTCTCTGCACATGGTGATTGTGCGGATTGAAACAACACTACCAGCATTCAGCATTATTGGTAGAGAAAAGGAAACTGTGAGATTGGGCGATCGCGATCTAGTCACAGGATGCTTAAAAGCAGAAGTGATAGAAAGAGCGATCGCTTGCTTGCGACGTTTCCAAGAAGTTGCAAAAACTCTCAACGCCGAGACAATCATTGCTGTAGCTACTAGTGCTGTCCGAGAAGCACCCAATGGTAAAGAGTTTTTACAGCAGGTAGAAGTTGAGTTGGGTTTGAGCATTGATTTGATTTCCGGGCCCGAAGAAGCACGCCGGATCTACCTGGGCGTACTGTCGGGGATGGAATTTAATAACCAACCCCACATGATTGTTGATATTGGTGGCGGTTCCACAGAACTCATTTTGGGTGACACTCACCAAGCACGAACTCTCACCAGTACCAAAATTGGCGCAGTTCGCCTGACGAATGAATTAATTAACAGTGATCCTATTAGTAACGCTGAGTTTCAGTACCTACAAGCCTATGCACGGGGAATGTTGGAACGTTCTGTAGAAGAGGTACTGGCAAATCTAGAATATGGTGAACAACCCCGCTTAGTAGGAACATCCGGTACGATTGAAACTCTGGCGATGATCAACGCCCGTGAAAAATTGGGTTTTGTTCCCTCTACGCTGAATGGTTATCAGTTTAGCCTCAAAGACTTGCGGGAGTGGGTAAATCGCCTGCGGAAAATGACTAATGTCGAACGAGCGAATATTCCTGGTATGCCAGAGAAACGGTCAGAAGTGATACTGGCTGGGGCAGTAATATTACAGGAAGCAATGAATTTGTTAGGGCTAGAGGCGATCGCAGTTTGTGAACGCGCCCTCCGTGAAGGCGTAATTGTAGACTGGATGCTCACCCACGGCTTAATTGAAGATCGCCTACGCTATCAAAGTTCGGTGCGCCAGCGCAGCGTTCTGAAAACTGCTAAGAAATACCATGTCAACTTAGAACATAGCGATCGCGTCGCCATCTTCGCCCTGAGTATCTTTGACCAAACTCAAGGCACACTTCATAATTGGGGAGCCGCAGAAAGACAACTACTGTGGGCTGCGGCGACACTGCACAATTGTGGTCATTTTGTCAACCATGACTCTCACCACAAACATTCATACTACTTAATTCGTAACGGCGAATTACTCGGCTACACCGAAACCGAGATGGAAATCATTGCCAATATTGCGCGTTATCATCGCAAATCTCCACCTAAGAAAAAGCATGAAAATTTCCGCAATTTGCTACATAAAGAACACCGACAAATAGTTAGTCATTTGAGTGCAATTCTCAGATTAGCAGTTGCTTTAGATCGGCGACAAATCGGAGCAATTCAGCAATTGCGATGTGAATTTATACCAGATACGCGAGTATTCAAAATACGAGTTTTCCCGTCTCGTCCTGATGACGAATGCTCCTTAGAACTCTGGAGTTTGGATTATAAAAAAGGAGTATTCGAGTCAGAATTTGATGTGAAATTAGTAGCTACTTTGGAAGAATCTGCTGTGATACTCAATTAAGTCGGCACAAATGTAGAGACGCGATTAATCGCGTCTCACTGGGCATTGGGCATTGGGCATTGGGCATTGGGTCTATTCTCGCTGCTCCCTTCCCTTGTCCCCCTTCCAGGAGTATATCAGGCAACTTCTTGGTGATCTACGCAGTCATAGGTGATCATTGGTTGAAGCCTATGTGAAATTTTCTACCCAGTCAATGATGAAAAAGTTTATTAAATCGTGTAAGAAATTGTTTGTGTGGAATGCTCGTCAAAGTAGTCAACGCAATCTAGCTTTTTTTGCTGTGGTAGTGACTTTGTCAATGGTTGCTACGATGATGTTATCTTTTCCCTTACCAGCTCAAAATTTACCTACCCGTTCGCAAACAGCAGAATTACGGGGGGTGTGGTTAACCAATATTGATAGTAATGTGCTGTTTCAACGCGATCGCCTCAAGAGTGCGTTGCAAAATCTCAAACAGCTAAATTTTAACGTTGTCTATCCGACTGTATGGAATTGGGGTTGGACGTTGTATCCTAGCAAAGTGGCTCAAACAGTGATTGGGCGATCGCTTGATCCAGAACCAGGTCTGCAAGGTCGAGATATGCTCAAAGAAGTAGTCAACGTTGGGCATCAACAAGGCTTGAAAGTTATTCCCTGGTTTGAATTTGGCTTTATGGCCCCCGCAGATTCCCAATTAGCAAAACGCCGTCCTCAATGGCTAACTACTCGTAGAGATGGTAGCAAAATTTGGAAAGAAGGTACTCACGACCGAGTTTGGCTAAATCCCTTTCGACCGGAAGTGCAACAATTTACCCAAGATTTAATAGTAGAAATAGTGAGAAATTACAATATCGATGGCATTCAATTTGATGACCATTTTGGCTTGCCATCGGAGTTAGGATACGACGCTTATACAGTCGCCTTATACAAAAAAGAACACGGTGGCAAAGCACCACCTGCCAACTCTAAAGATCCAGAATGGCTGCGGTGGCGAGCAAACAAAATTACTAATTATATGAAGCGGGTATTTACTGCGATCAAAGCCGCGAACAAGAATTGTATTGTATCCGTAGCGCCTAATCCGCAACGCTTCTCCTACGAATTCTTTTTGGCAGACTGGGAAAAATGGGAAAGAATGGGACTTGTAGAAGACTTAGTAATCCAAGTGTATCGAGATGATCCCAATGTCTTTAAGAGTGAATTAGAGTATCCAGAAGTCAAAACTGCTAAAAGTCATATACCTGTAAGTATCGGGATTATGACAGGACTAAAACGTAAACACGTACCGATGACACAGATTGGTCAACAAGTTCAACAAGTACGCGATCGCAATTTTGCTGGTGTCTCTTTCTTTTTCTACGAAAGTTTGTGGAACATGACTAAAGAAGCATCCCAACAACGCCAAACAGGTTTTAAAAATCTTTTCCCCACACCAACTGCTTACCCAAATTTAATTGCAGGCTGGAAACCATAATACCAATTTGAAAAAAGAATGCGACAAATAAACCATTTGTAGAGACGCGATAAATCGCGTCTTTATCCAAGAATGTGTTGCAATCATTAATTGAATTGGTATAAGAAATGATGAAAGTTGAAGCTTGAAGGATGAAGAATGAAGTATGAAATTTTTTAGCTTTCATACTTCACCCTTCATCATTTTTCTATCCGATTTTCTATCCAATTCCCAATCGCCCAGCTAAACCGGGAGTCAAGGGCAAAAGAGTGGCAATCATTAAGAATAAAGCCAAAAGACCCAAAGCGGCGCGGGCGTCGTCTGGTTCAGTGATTTCATTCAAGCTGGGGCGTTCTAAATCACGTTGTAAAAACAGAATTACAATCGCCCAGTACATTGCTAAAGGATTACCCAAAGCTACTAATCCCAGCAAAATTAAAGTTGCAAAGGTCGCCCGACCAGCAGTTTTGCGTCCGTAGATGGCTTGGACAATCCGACCACCATCAAGTTGTCCAGCAGGCATTAAATTTAAAGCTGTGATTACCAACCCCAGCCAACCAATCACCACCAACGGATGCACATCTACCAATGGTGACTGCAAAGCCGAACCAAGTACAACTTTTGCCAAGCTACCTACCAAAATCGAACCTTGGAAAAACTCATTGGGTAATTGAAACATACTGCCTTGATGAGAAAGCAGCAATCCCGTAATCAGCATCAACACAGACACAATTCCACCAGCAGCTGGCCCAGCCAAGGCGATATCAAATAATACCTTACGGTTGGGTAACAAAGACTCAAACCGAGTGATTGCTCCAAAAGACCCAATTTGTACAGCTGGTAAAAAGTAAGGCCAGCTGAGGCGAACATTGTGACGACGAGCAAGCAACCAATGACCGATTTCATGGGTTAGTAAAACGACTAAAATTCCCAGACCGATAGGTAAAGTTTCTTGTAAGCGTGAAAAATTGGCAAATAAATCAAAACCTTGCAGAATGCCCGACGCTTCTAAACTTGTGACTACGGTTGCTATCAGCAAAATAATAGCAAAGACTTTTTGCGATAAGCTCATCGGGCGCGGATCATTGCGGCTGGGTAGGACAATCACCACAGGTTTTCCATCAGTGTTTTCAACTAAGTAAAGACGATATTTATCACCAACAGTTTCCTGCAACTTAGTCGTCAGACGATTGTGAACCATTTCTGCTTCTCCTCGCAGATTACCTTTAAAAATGGCTCCTTCTTGATACGCAATGGTTTCTGTGGCAAAAAATGTATCCAGACCGAAAATACCTTTGATAGCGTTCAAATCTTCTTCTGGAATTGGCAAAACCTCCAGTTTTACCTGTACAGGTTCAACCATCGATGTTGTTTCTGATGTTGAAGTAGATTCTTGTTCAGCTAGCTTTTGTGTCGCTCGTTGTCTGAGAATTACATCTTGTCCAGCTGCTCGTAACTGTCTGCCCAGATAGATGTAAATTGCGGTAGAAACCACAAGTAATAAGAGGATGGCGACAATATTGATGTAAATCCCGGCAGCAAATAAGCCAAAAAAAACTAGCCAGGGAGCCATTAAAACCACTGACTGTAACCAGGCGAAGATTCCTAGCTTGCCATAGGGTCTAGCACGATAAAAGCCCCAACCCAAGATTCCGAAAGCGACTAATAGGATTATCGCAATAATAGGAGTCTCTGATGCAGTCAACATTTCCAAACCCTTCGCCTCGTAAAATCAAGCCTGAATTAGTCAGGTTTTACAGATATTAATAATTTATCAATATATGTAGATGTGATGGATGCGAGGAGCTGCGATCGCAAAACTTAGCTAAACATGACCAATGACTATTGTACAGACGCGTAGACGCTCGTAACGAGGCGAATAAAAGAAAAAGAGGGGAGGCTTCTATTAGAGATCCAATTGGCCCACAGATTAATCAGGGGGCTTTAAGCCTCCCCTCTTTTTCCCAAGCCAAATGCGGTAAGAGCGGCTTCAAGGTAAGAGTATAATCGCGTCTCTAATGACCAATGACCAATGACAACCCTCAGCAGCAGTTAATTATTATCCTGTGGTATGACCTCACTAGTTTGTTCTTTAATTTGTTTTCGGAGTTTCTGTTGTAACTGACTCTCAAGATTAAGATTTTGCTTGACTTCCTGTGTTGGCACTACTACTTCTGGTGGATTTGACTGCTTTGAACTTCTGTTTGGCAAAATTGGTACAACCACTGAACTAGAATCTTGGGCTGGTGATGGTTGTGGGGCAAGTTTCAGTTTTATTGGAAATGGTGATTGAGTTTGTGTAGGTGTAGAAGAAGTTTGACGAGAGTTTCGGTATTCTCGTAGTTTTTCCACGAGAGACGGTGATGAAGAAGTATTAGGCGTACTAGGTGATAGCGTTTGTGTTGGGGATTGATCCTGTTGTGATTCTTCTGTAGTGGAATTGTTTTTGCTTGATTCTTCTATGGTGTTCGTATTGCTAGTCGCGGTTTCTGGTTGGGAAGAACGCCGACTGCGCCTGCGTCGCTTAGAGGTAGTAGAGGCGGACGCAGAATTAACTGTTGATTGAGAAGTCTCAGAAGGTGTGGGGGAAGATGAATTAGGAGATTGTATTTCTGCTGAAGTGCTTTGATTAGGCTGTTCAAAAACTGGTTTAGGGGATGGTGGCTGAGGCTTATTCAACATGGAAGTTATACCAAAACCTGCGGTTGCAGCAACAACAGCTACACCAGTTCCCAAAAGTACTTTAGGCGATCGCAATTTTTTATAATCAGGAGTAATCTTGGCAAACAGTGATGAAATTCTTTTTTGGTTTGTTATTTTTTCTTGAGGTAAATTTTCTTGATCCAACTGAGCAGATAAATCAATAGTTGGCACTGCCTGTGTAACTATTGGCATTGGTATGTGATTTGTTACCTCTCCTGGTAGCAGTTTTAACCATTCTGCCACTGTTTGGGGACGAAACTTGGCTTCAATTGCCATACCACGCATCACAGCTTGATTGACTGCTGCACTTAAGTGTGGTTGCAATTCGCGGGGTGTAGGCATTTGTTCGCGATCGCGCAACAATGCAGGCATGGGTACTTGTCCCGTCAAAAATGAGTACAATGTTGCTGCTAAACCGTAAACATCCGTTGCAGGCGTGCGTGTTGCTTGTGATAAGTATTGTTCGATAGGCGAATAGCCTTCAGACACCATACCTGTATGAGTTTGTCTCACCCCACTATTAAATTCACGGGCAATACCAAAATCAATCAGTACTACTTCCTGAGTTCCCTGGCGGAGAATAATATTATCTGGTTTGACATCTCGGTGCAGCAAACCATTTTGATGCACCACTTGCAAAGCAGCCCCGATTTGACGGATGTAATGAATCGCTGTCGCCTCTGGTAGAGGAATTCCAGGTAAAATGTAAGCCTCGCCTAAAGTATCACCAGGAATATACTCCATCACCATGTATGGCAACCCAGTCTCGATAAAAAAATCACTGACCCGGACAATATTGGGGTGGACACATGCAGCCAAACGCCTAGCCTCATCCTGAAACTGACGCTCAAACTTGGCAAAATCAGGATGTTGTCTGAGCTTTTCATTCAGGGTTTTAATCACCACTATATGGTTTAAAAAGTGATGAGTAGCTTTGAAAGTAATACCAAAGCCACCCCGACCAATTTCCTGGTCTAAGGTATATTTACCACCCTGCAATTTTGTACCAGCTTGCATAGTATTTTGATTTGGGATTTGAGATTTAGATCTGGGCATCCATTTTTAGATTTTAGATTAGCGTCAAATATTATCCTAATAATCTAAAATCCAAAATCCAAAATCTTGGTGGAAATTGGGGATAGGGGGATCGGGGATCAGGGATCAGGAAGAGACTTGTCAAATAATTTCCCTCTGTCCCCCTTGTCTTCCTTGTCTCCCTTGTCCCTCAATCCCCTATCCCCGATCCCCTTTACCTAAAGTCACCCATTCAGGTGAAGTGAAGAATACCTGGGAAAGGTTAACATCATATCAAGTTAAGAAACTATAAGTTAGCTATTTATACTTCTATTCTCTCTTACGCAAGATGAATGTTAACAGAACTTAAGTTTTATAGAAAGTTAATGATCTTGCCCATAACAGATAAAGATTTCCTATCAATATTTTTGCTTTACCTCCCCCTTTATCGTCCTGAAATCCAAGAAATTCCTCAAGGCTGCTGGTTATGACAACCCATATAGAAATTCCCGTTATCGGTAAAGTTAAGCATCCTCAACGCTGGCTAATTGGGCTAGTTGCAACTAGTATTTTGGTTGTTGGCGGTACTACAACTTATACTCTGGTGAACCGGGGAGCGAGTAGAGAAGATATTGCGGCACTTACTATTCCTGTAGAAGCAAAAGATGTCACCTTGCGGATTACTGCCAGTGGTAAGGTAGTGCCAGATCAAAGCGTGAATATTAGCCCTAAACAACCAGGAATCGTTGCAGAGTTAAAAGCTGAACAAGGCGATCGCGTCCAGAAGGGACAGATTCTTGCTGTCATGGATAGTGCAAATGTCAAGACTCAAATTCTGCAATATCAAGCCAGCGTACAACAAGCCAAAGCACAACTAGCTGAAGCCCAAGCTGGGAGTCGCCCCCAAGAAATTGTTCAAGCTAAAGCACGTTTAGCCCAAGCCCAAGCCCAACTTGACGAAGTCCGTGCCGGTAATCGTTTCCAGGAAATTCAAGAAGCCCAAGCTAAAGTAGATGATGCTAAGGCACAGGTGAACTTGACACAGGCACGAGTTAGACGCTATCGAGAGTTAGCGGCACAAGGAGCAATTTCTCAAGACCAATTAGATCAGTACGTTAGCGAAGACACAAGAGCAAAAGCCGCTTTAGAACAAGCTCAACGCCGATTATCACTACAAGAAAGTGGCTCTCGTTCCGAAGAAATTGCCCGCCAAGAAGCTGCTGTTGCGGAAGCTAAAGCTGCATTAAAGTTGCTGGAAAACGGTACTCGTCCAGAGGTACTTGCCCAACGTCAAGCAGCAGTAGCTGTTGCTGAGGCACAGTTAAAGTCGGCTCAGGTAAATTTAGAAGATACCGTCATCCGCGCTCCCTTTGCGGGAATTATCACTCAAAAATATGCTAATGACGGAGCCTATGTAGCGCCGACTACTTCTGCGTCTTCGAGTGCTTCGGCAACTTCCAGTTCTATCGTGGCTCTAGCCAAGGGTTTAGAAGTACTAGCACAAGTCCCAGAAGCCGATATTGGCAGAATTAAACAGGGGCAACAGGTAGAAATTGTTACCGATGCTTACCCTGATCAAGTATTTAAAGGTCGTGTGCGCCTGATTGCTCCTGAAGCCGTTAAGGAAGAAGGTGTGACATTATTCCAAGTACGAGTGGCTATTGATACCGGGCAAGAAGAATTACGTTCTGGCTTAAATGTTGATTTGACGTTTTTAGGCGATCAAGTAGACGATGCTCTGTTAGTACCAACTGTGGCAATTGTAACTGAGAAAGGCGAAACTGGAGTACTTGTCCCAGATGCTCAAAATAAACCTCTGTTCCGTTCAGTAACAGTAGGGGCGCAGGTAAAAGATCAAACTCAGGTTGTGTCTGGTGTTAAAGAAGGCGATCGCGTATTTCTCAACCCACCCAAAGACTATAAACGCGAACAGCAAGCAAAAGAACAAAAATGAACCTAGCAGAAAGTATCAAAATGGCAGGTAAAACCCTGCTATCTAATAAATTACGTAGCACGCTTACCATGTTAGGTATTGTCATTGGCAATGCTTCGGTAATTGCTATGGTTGGTATTGGTGAAGCTGGACAAAAGTATGTCAATAAACAGTTAGAATCTTTAGGGCCAAATGTGCTGTTTGTGCTTCCTGGAAATCGAGAAACTCAGCGTATTTCTTTTGAAGTACCGAAAACTCTTGTTTTGGCTGATGCAGATGCGATCGCTACTCAAGTACCAACAGTAGCAGGAGTTGCGCCAGAGTTGAACAGAAGACAAGTAGTGACTTACCGTAACCGCAATACCAATGTCAACATTATTGGCACAACTTCCACTTTCCCAGAGGTGCGGGATTTCGACACTGCTAAAGGACGGTTTTTCACCGAAGTAGATACTAAGCGGAATAATCAAGTTACGGTGCTGGGTGCGAAATTGGCAGAAAGACTTTTTGGTAGTAGTAATCCTGTGGGCGCACAACTACGAATCAAAGATTCCAGCTTTCAAGTCATTGGTGTACTGGAGGCTAAAGGCTCAAGCTTGGGTGCAGATTATGATGAAGCAGCACTAATACCAATCACCACATCTGCAAACCGATTGGTGGGACGAAATTCTCCCTATGGCATCGGTCTAGATTATATTGTCCTCTCGGCTCGTGATGCGAATAGTGTTGATGCGGCAGAGTTTCAAATTACAAATTTGCTCCGTCAGCGACACAACATCAATGGTGAAGATGATTTTACAATCCGCACTCAAAAAGATGCAATGCAAACTATTGGTCAAATCACCAGTGCATTGACAATCATGCTAGCAGCGATCGCAGCTATTTCTCTAATTGTCGGTGGTATCGGTATCATGAATATCATGCTTGTCTCTGTCACCGAACGTACTCAAGAAATCGGACTGCGGAAAGCAATTGGTGCAACCCAGCAAGATATATTATTACAGTTCATCATTGAAGCCGTGATTCTTTCAGCAGCAGGTGGTTTAATTGGGACTGCGATCGGTGTCGGTGGTATTTTGTTAGTAGCAGCCTTAACACCATTAGATGCAGGTCTTTCTGTTGTCGCCATTAGTCTTACAGTCGGCGTTTCTGGTGGTATAGGTTTATTCTTTGGCGTTGTTCCTGCTCGTCGTGCTGCTCAACTCGACCCAATTGTAGCCTTAAGAAGCGCTTGATTTTATGAAAGGTTTGTAGTGAGTGCTTTAGCGCTGAAGCGTTACTACAAAGCATCAGGATGTTTCTTTATAACATCGCCATGTTTCGTTATGACACCGGGATGTTTCTTTATAACATTGCCATGTTTCCTTATAACATCAGCATGTTTTGTTATAACATCGGCATGTTTCTTTAACTACTCAGGCAGAATTAAATAACTGTGATGAGTGCAAGCAATACTCAGTTCGCGCAAGTGTGGCGGAGGCATCAGGAACAGCTACGCGATCGCATTGTAGATTAAGAACGTAGTATGCAAAAATGTAATTTTTGCAGCAACGGCAAAAGTGAAAACAGACAGTATTTTTTACCAACTCTTTGCAGAGTTTCCTAGTATTTTCTTTGAGTTGATTGGACACTCTCCCAGCAATAGTCAAGATTATCAGTTCCGTTCGGTAGAAATTAAACAAACTGCTTTTCGTATTGATGGTGTATTTCTACCACCCGAAGACAGTCCAGACAAAACAGTATATTTATGTGAAGTCCAGTTTCAAAAAGATCAATTTCTCTATCACCGGGTATTTGCTGAACTATTCCTATATTTAGACCAAAATCCATCTACCTACGACTGGTACGCTGTGATTATTTACCCCAAACGCAACCTGGAACCAGATGAAAACAGACTCTATCAGGTTTTACTAGAAAGTTCCAAAGTGCAGCGTGTTTATCTTGATGAACTTGAATCCTCAGCCAGCAAGTCTTTGGGTATTGGTGTTGTGAAGTTAGTAGTAGAATCAGAAGAAAATGCCGCTAACTACGCTAGAGAACTGATTGCACAAGCAAGACAACAGAGAGCAGATCGTTTATCTGCAAGAGCGATAATAGATTTAATCGAGACAATCATAGTCTACAAATTTCCCCAATTAAGCCGCCAAGAGGTGGAAGATATGCTGAAATTGAGCGAATTAAAACAAACTAGAGTTTACCAAGAAGCATTAGAAGAAGGACGCGAAGAAGGGCTACAACAAGGACTACAACAAGGTAAGTTAGCTGCTGTTCCGCTATTGCTAAAAGCGGGAGTGAGTGTCGAAGAAATAGCTCAACAATTAGAAGTTGAGATTGAAGCAGTTAGGAAAATAGCACAACAGCAGCCTTAAATGCAAGCGATCGCATTGTATATTGAGTTTGAATCGTGCGATGCTCCAAAGGAGCCGCTACGCGAACGCCTCTGTTACACCATCATTCAACCTCAGAAGTTCACTTTTCAAGCTTTAAGGTTCATTATCCGAGTTCAGAACATGAAATTTCTCATTTGAAACTAAAAACTTTGAGTTCAAAGCTTCAACATCCAAGTTTAGAACTTCAATAATGAAGCTGAGAGCTAGAAACTTATATAAACATTTTTACTCTTGTCCCACCCAAAAATTTGATATTACCAGGTGTAGGTATTTGGCTTGATTTTTTATTCCTGCTGTGGGAGTTAACGAAACTAGAGAAAAATTGGTAAGCATCGCAGAGCTTAGATCCCCAACTTCTCAAAAGAAGTCGGGGATCTTGTTTCTCAGATAAAGAGATGAGTAGAGATAATAAATATAGGAGGACAAATAACAAATGATAAATAATAAATCATCAATCATTCAACTAGAAAATATCTTTAAAATCTACGGCAGTGATGAAACTGAAGTCAAAGCACTTAATGATGTAAATTTAGTGATCGACAAGGGCGAATATTGTTCAATTATGGGGCCATCTGGTTCTGGTAAATCCACAGCGATGAATATTATCGGCTGTTTGGATCGCCCGACATCAGGACATTACTATTTAGATAATCTGGATGTGGCACAAATGGATGATACCGAACTTGCTCACATTCGCAATAAAAAAATTGGCTTTGTCTTTCAGCAATTTCACCTTTTACCCCAGCTATCAGCACTAGAAAATGTGATGTTGCCGATGGTTTATGCTAGTGTGGACTCTGCGGAAAGACGCGATCGCGCCGCCGAAGCTTTGAAGCGAGTAGGTTTGGAAAACCGTATCAACAACAAACCGAATCAATTATCTGGGGGACAACAACAAAGGGTAGCGATCGCTCGTGCAATTGTCAATCGTCCCGTGTTACTTCTAGCAGACGAACCCACTGGTGCGCTTGATTCCCGTACCACCCAAGAAGTATTGGATATTTTTACTGAACTTAATACTACTGGAATTACTGTCGTGATGGTAACTCACGAACCAGATGTTGCCCGCAAAACTCAACGTATTGTTTGGTTTCGTGATGGACAAGTGGTACATTCTCACCTCACCCCAGCTGACTTGACTCAGATGGCAGTATCATGATCATCACCTACAAACGTGATCTAGAAAATGTTGACTGGGAGGAAATGAAAGCAACGCTCAGTCAAGATAAATTTGACAATGGTAGAAGTCCAGAACTACTAAGAGTATCGTTTGCTAATAGCTATGCAACTTGTATTGCTTATGCAGGCGATCGCATCATTGGAACTGCTCGTGTTTTATCTGATGGCATTTGTAATGCTTACATTGTCGATGTTTGGACATTTAGCCCTTATCGCCATCAAGGTATTGCCACTACCATGATGCGAACTCTATTAGCACAATTACAAGGGCAACACGTCTGTTTATGCACAGATGATACTATTGATTTTTACAAAAAACTTGGCTTTACCAAAAAAGAAACCTGCCTAGAATTAGTAGTCGGTAAATGGTTGAGGAATCAAGTATAGTATCCCTCTTTGATTTTGAAAATCGAGAATTCAGATCCCCGACTTCTCAAAGAAGTCGGGGATCTTGTTATTCACGAATAATTTAATTTATCTATCTTTCAATAGAGGAGAAATATCTATCTACAGATATCAAGTTTGAATTGGTTGACTTTGATAGAATCTCAACATAAACAAAAAATTATCAGAGGGGATTCTTATGTCTGAAGAAATTAAACCAAATGTTGAGCAAGCTTCTACTGAAGATGCAAAACTAGTTGCTGAAGAAATTGCCAGTGGTGAAGCAAAAGCGCCTAGTGTTGATATGGACAAAGATTATCAAGCAGCACAAAAATTTAGTGTAGGCAAAGGTGAAAAAGCAGCCCAAGACGCCACTGCGCCAGAATATCAAATGCCTGAATCAGAGGAGCAAAAAACAGAGGCAAAATCAACAGCTAATCCTGATGACTATAAAGCAATGGCAGAAGAAATTAGACCTCAGCAATAGTCATTAGTAGAGACGCGATTCATCGCGTCTGTACAATAGTCATTAGTTATTTGTGGGAATAATTTTGACAATAGACGTTTAACTATTATTTACCACCTCTAGTAATTCACTGGGGTGGTGAATCAAATAATTGGGTTTTTGTTTAGCTAAGACTTCTGGAGAATTAAAGCCCCAAGTTACTGCTACTACTTTAATGTTGGATTTTTTAGAAGCTTCGATATCTCTGGTTTCATCTCCAACATAAATTACTTCTTCTACTTTGAGTTGTTTTTGTCTTAGCACATTATTAATAATTGTTGTTTTACCAAAAATCGTTATACCTGAATAAATAAATTCAAATAGATTATCTAATTCATTAAATTTTAAGAATTCTGTGACATTGTCTTTAGAATTAGACGTGATAATTCCTAAATGATGACCTGCATTTTTTAGATCTATTAAGGCTTCTTTCATGCCTGCAATTGGTTTAAGTTCTGGTATTTTACTTTTTAATTCTCCTTTGACTTTTTTAACTAAAAAAGGTATTCTGAATACAGAAATACCTGAGTAACTAATAATTTCTCTAGAAGTTAAGTTTCTCAATAAAGCTAGTTCTTCTGGAGTAATTTGCACATAACCAAACTCTTTAGCTAAACGATTGGCTATACTTACAAGTGCGTCTACTGTATCAGCGATTGTGCCATCAAAATCAAAAATAATAACTTTCTGGGTCATTCTTGTGCCTGTTGGAATGCGTTTAGATTAGCACGGGCATTCCGTCGTAACATTTCTGGCTTAATTCGCCGTAATGCCGATGCTGGAAATCGTTCATCCCACTCATGATCTGAGATTTGGGCTAATTCTACCAGCTTGGGCGCAATATTCCCAGGATATGGCTGAAATTCTTCCACATCAGTTGGACTAGCAAAACGCTGGTTCCAAGGACAAACATCTTGGCAAATATCACAACCAGCAACCCAACCTTGTAAATTGGATGCGATCGCTTCTGGTAATTTTTCCTGGCGATTTTCAATTGTATGATAAGCAATGCAGCGATTGGCGTCTACCACAAACGGACTAGTTATAGCATCTGTAGGACAAGCTTCTAGACAGCGAGTACAATTTCCACAATGTTGTGTATGGGGTTTATCTGGATCTAATTCCAAGTTTGTTAGCACTTCTCCTAAGAACACCCAAGAGCCATATTCCCGTGTAATCACATTACCATTTTTGGCAATCCAGCCGATTCCAGCTTTTTGCGCCCAGACTTTATCTTGCACTGGCCCTGTATCTGCATAATACCGCGCTTGGATGTTTTCACCTTGTCCCTGCAACCAGTTAGAAAGTGCTTTCAATTTTTTATGGATAACTTTGTGATAATCTCGTCCCCAAGCATAACGAGAAATTTTGCCATACTCTTCACCTCCAGGACGTTGATGTGGGGTGTAATAGTTCAGCGCTACACAAATTAGCGATCGCACTTCACTCATCACTAATCTAATATCTTGACGCTTGAGGGAAGTCATCCATTCCATGTCGGCATGATAACCAAGCTCGATCCATGCTCGCAACTGCTCTATCTGTTGATCATTTGTCCCATCGACAGCAGCTATTCCTACTTTGTGAAATCCTAACTCAACAGCTTTTTGTTTAACTTCAGTACTGTTTGTTCCTGGCAATTGATTCATTTATCTTATCTAAAAGTTGCCATACCCACGGCGTGTTTATTCTACACTATCCAGTCAATGCATACATTTGCTATTTTTTAGGCGTGGTATTTGTAAATTTTATTTGCAGTTTGTAAATAAATAATGCAATATGTATATCAAGAGCACAACAATGCTTTTAACGATTCCCAGCGTATTGAACTATCGACTGAGGTGCGATCATGACATTTACTACTGATTCAGCACAAAGCCGCTTTGCCAAAACTTTTAACTATAGTAACCAAATAGGTGATGCTGTTGCATCGACTGTGGCTGTATTTACAAAATTGAGTGTAGACGACCAATTAGCAGTACTTTGGTACGCTTACACTGAAATGGGACGTTCGATTACTCCAGCAGCTACAGGCGCTGCCCGTTTACAATTAGCTGAAGGTCTGCTGAGTCAAATTAAGCAGATGAATCATGCAGAACAGTTACAAGTAATGCGTGACCTGGCTGCAAAGAAAAATACTCAGTTCTGCCGCTCCTATGGTATCCTCAGTGCCAACACCAAACTAGCTTTCTGGTACGAACTATCAGAACTGATGGTTAAAGGCTTCGTTGTTCCCATGCCATCTAATTATCAACTGTCTCGTGATGGTTTACAGGTATTTGAAACACTCAAAGAACTCGATTTCGGTCAACAAATCACTGTGCTTCGTAAAGTTGTAACTGAAATGGGTGTTGATCCTCTCGCTGAGTAAGCATATCAAGAAATCAGGAGTAAAGAACAAGCGAAATTTTTTGCACACCTTGTACACACTTCATTGTAGCTACCTCAAGTGTTCTGATATCCTGCCTCAATTAATTTGTGATCTCTCTCCCTTGCCATTTTCCCTTATTTCCAACTACTAAATTGCTCTTTATATCCCTATCAACGGATTGGGAAAAGTGAAGAGCATTTTTTATATTAAGTGTTGGTGGTTGGAAACCTAACAGCTATCTTAATTTTTGTTAAGTCAAGCATAGCATAGTGCAACCCAGCCTTGCGTTTCAAACGCAGAAGCACGCAAAGTCAACGCGGAGGTACGCAGAGTATTTCCGCATAGAATTCGTTACGAATTAATCAAACACTTAACCAATACAAAAAATACATCTCTAGCAGCAGGTTTTGTGGTGGTTATTATTTGTAAATTAATGGAAATATAATTCGGAGCTAATTTTATGGTTTTATCACAATCATCTGCAAATACTATACAAGAGTTAAATATTGAGGGAGTCACAGAAGCAACGATCCTCGGTTACTTTCAAACCTTAAATGCAGGAGATTTTGATGCTACTGCTAATTTATTTGCAAATGATGGTGTTATGCATCCGCCATTTGAATCTGGAATAGTAGGGCCAGAAGCGATCGCTTATTATTTAAAACAAGAAGCTCTAGGTATTAAAGCTTATCCTCAACAAGGAGTCTCTGAAGTTTTAGAAGAAGATCTTATCCAATTTCAGGTGACAGGAAAAGCACAAACTTCTTGGTGTGGTGTCAACGTTTTATGGCAATTTATCTTGAATCACCAGCGAGAAATTCTTTATACAAAAATCAAGTTGTTAGCTTCTCCTCAAGAATTACTGAAAATGCAACGAAATTAGTTATTTGTTAGTTGTTAGTTGTTATTTATGAGTTATTTGTCACTAACTACCAAACCAACAATCAACAACCAACCATCAATAATCTTTAATTTTTCGTCGCTGCCATTTGCTCAAAAGAGTGTAGTAATAATCTTCGTCCTAACTCTATATCTTTTGGCGCACACTGCCAATCAGGATGTGCTGTCATTAGCAAACTATCCAAAGTTTCTTGATCAAATAGATGCCAGACAGCAGCGCCATTAAGTTTTGTTTCTATGGCATAGCAATTAGAACTCACACAGTGAATCTTACAAGCATCAGCAACTCTGAGCAAAGTCATTTGTTCTCCTGGCTGTAGGGAACGAAATTGCTGTATTGCTTGCTTCAATTCGCTTTTAGCAGACACGCTCAACCCAGGAAGCGCTACTGTTAAATTTTTGTCTCCATTTACCATAATCCAGTAGTTACGACTGGGGTCAATTCCTTCTAACCAAGGTGATTCATCATCAAGGCGATAGCGTGGTGACAAACAAAACAAGGCTTCCATAGTTGAAACTGTGACTTTGTTGTGCAATATTCTGAGTGATAACTATCAGCGGACACGTGCAAAGTCGATTCCTGGACTTGCGATCGCACCCGTTCTATCCATAACTGATGCCCTACTGAGTCACGCACATTCTACAAGACAAGCTTGACAAAGTTGCGCTTGTTGAAATTTACAGACGGTTTGGTCATCTTACATATTTTTATTTTTTGATAAACATTACCTATAAATCAAATAATTTTTGCAAAAGTTATTAATTTACTTAATACTTTTTAATATATAGATTCTTCAAAAATATACTTAGCCTAATACCCAATTAGCAATTATCGGTGTCGGTGTTCAAGCAAACTGATATTAAACAGTTTCTGGCACACTCACTTGTAGCTTGAGACAGTTGTAACCATCGATTTGTAACTTGTACTCGACTTTATCCATGAGACGATTCATAATCAGCCAACCATAGCCACCTTCTTTTTTGTCATTGGGGCTGGGAGGTAAATAGTTGGATAAGTCGAAACCTTCACCACGATCCCAAATTTCTAGGGCTATATCTCGGTCTTTTAATTCTAAACGGATTAAAACTGGTAAATAGGGCTGGTCTTTATGGGCATGACGTACAACGTTAGAATAAGCTTCTACTAAAGCCAGTCGTAGACGACTTGATTGTCGTGACCAATCAATAGATTCTTTGAATTGGACTTCTAAACATCCCAACAACCAGTTTTCAACGATACCTAAAAACTTCAGGTCGCTTGGTATATGAAGTTCACTTTTCATTGCCTAAAAAACCTCCAGTGAAAGTATAGTCTGATCATCTTCTTGGATATGGTTGTCAGCCTGAATACGAGCTAACAATTTCTTGAGAGATAGTGGTTGAGTTTCTTGTTGTAAGAGTTGCCAAAGACCATCGAGATGTAGCATGGAACGATGATTTGGCTTGACACCATTGAGTGAATTTTCGGCTGTATGACTCTTTTGAGTCACCGTGGCTTCAGTAATCCCATCACTGGTAAACAGTAAAATATCTTTAGGAGCAAGAAACAACTGACCAAAATCTGCTTGCCATTTTGGTAAAATACCCAAGGGAATACTACGTATTTTTAGGTAGCTGGGATTTTCTGTATCAGTGTTGCGAGACCACAACAGAGGATAAATGTGACCTGCATTCGCATAAACAAGTTCTCTAGTGGTGGGGGTATATCGAGCTAAGATGAGAGTAATAAAGCAATTGCTACTAATTAAGTCATCACCTAAAGCTGTATTAAGATTTTGAATGACCACGTTTGGCATAGCTGGTGTTTCTTGAGATAATTCACGGCGTAACACCGAGATGGCACTGGCCATAAACAAAGCAGCTGGTACTCCTTTCCCGGAAACATCACCTACCGCTAACCATAAATCTCCTTTAGGATGGACAAACACTTCAAAAAAATCTCCCCCGACTTCACGGGCGGGGTGACAACAAGCTTGTACCTTTGCATCTTGGATTTCAGGTAAGCTTTGGCGTAGCAGATTATTTTGAATTTGACGAGCAACCTCTAACTCAGTTCGGATCTGCTCTTGCTTTTCCTGAAGACTCTGGTAAAGTTTTGCTTGAGAAAGGGCTAAGGCGGCTTGTTCCGCAACACCTGTTATTAGCTGGATGTCTTCATCTGGCCAAGGGCGATCGCGTCCTGATTGATAGAGAGTAAGAACAGCAAGGAGGTGTTGCTGATAAGCAAGTGGCACAGCTAATTGGTAACAAGGATTGCCATGATACGTATATTGACTATGCTGATAATGCTGAGTTTCGAGAACTTTTTCAATCAAAAGGTTGCCATCGAAAGCTTCACACGAACAAGGAGTTTTAGAATCTAAGTAGGAAAACTCATTTGATGACAAGCAATTGCTTTCTACTGGTTTAAGTAAGCAATAACTTGTTTTAAAAGACTGACCAATCGTGGCAACAATTTTCTCCAACATACTGGAGTAGTCTAGAGATTCGCGTATTGCAGTGGTGACAGCATTAAATAATGATTCTCGTCTTAGGGCGCGGCGTAACTCTTGAGTACGCTTTTTGACTAGCCGATAGGTATCTGCTGCTTGCTCAACAATTACTTTGAGACGATCAGGTTTCCAAGGTTTAGTAATATATTTGAAGACTTGACCAGAGTTAATGGCATCAACTAAATCTTCAACATCAGTAAAACCCGTTAGCAAGATGCGTATTGTATCAGGAAAACGCTCTACCGTCAAGCTCAAAAATTCAGTGCCATTCATCTCTGGCATTCTTTGGTCAGAGATAATCACAGCCATTTCGCCTTCTTTTTCCAAAATTTCCAGTGCTGTCAAGGCGTGATTAGCTTTGTACACTTGAAAGTCTCGCCTAAAAGTCCGGTAGAGTAATTCTAAGTTATCTGGCTCATCATCTACCACCATCAATTTAAGTTTTTCGACATCTGTCCCAGTCATATTTGACTTCACTATTCCAGATATTTTAATGGCGAGATGGCGTAATGGTATTTATTACACCTAATCGTCATTTGAAGGCTTAGAAAGAGTTTATTCAAAATAATTCACTCATTTTTAACACATATTTTTGAGAAAAACCTAGTAAATTTACGTATAGAAAATAGTGAATTCAAACTATTGCACACCAGTTTTTATAGCTTATCCCACTAATCCAGAACGCAAAGCCCTAACTGCTGCTTGGGTACGGTCGTCCGCACATAGTTTGTTTAAAATATTACGAACATGGGTTTTAACAGTTCCAACCGTAATATAGAGCCTTTCTGCAATTACAGCATTACTACAACCTTCTACAATCAGTTGTAATACCTCTAATTCTCTTTCTGTTAAAGTATAAGGGTCAATTAAATCTTCTTCACTGCCAATCTTTTCTGAATTTTGCAGCGGGGCTTTAGTTTCTGAGGTCATTTCCATTTTTAATGGATTTTGTTGTGCTTGTTGTAATACAATGCGTGCGATCGCTGGATCGATCCAAGCATTACCATTGTAAGTAACACGTACGGCTTCTGGTAAATTATCGAACTTAATATCCTTCATACAATAGGAGTCTGCTCCAGCAGCAAAAGCCGCAAGCACGGCTTCTTTATTATCACGCAGCGTCAAAATTAATACCTTTACTCCTTCTTCCCCACTGGCAAGTGCTTTTACATCTCGTGTAAGTTCAATACCATCTTTATCTGGTAAGCCAATGTCTACTATTGCGATGTCTGGATGTAATGTTTTTAACAATTTGATGCCATCGGCAGCGTTAGCAGCTTCTCCCACCACTTCTATATCTTCCCTTTGTTGTAGTGCTATTTTGATGCCTACACGGGTGAGATCATGATCTTCTATCAATGCCACGCGAATTTTATTCATAGTCGATTCTGTCCGTTACACTCTTAAACTGTGTAAGATTGAGTTTACTAAAAAGTTTCAGAAGATGGAGTGCAAACTACTTGCGAATTCTGAATTTGTAATTTGAATTGCTGAATTAGTTTGAGTTTAGCTGACTTGAAAATGGGTACTAGGGTATAGAGGTGTAGGAAGAGTTATATTTTCATGTACAGGTTGTAAGATTTTCTCATGAATGGCTGACTTGAGAATACTTAGTGCCTTCGTACTGAGGGGGTAAAAAAACCTTGAACCACTAAGACCTCAAGACACAAAGAATTTCCATCCCTTCTGGCGTACAAAGTTCATGACGACTGTTTAATGCTGTACTAATATTAAATGTTTAAAATCACGGGGTGTACTAAATAATAGGATGTTAGGGAATAAAAATAAGACCCTCTCTATATTTTGCTTTGATGCTTAATGGTTTTAACTCTCATCTTGTGCTTTGAAATTTCATGGCACTGTATTTTAAACTACTTTGTATGTAGTAAACATAATCTAAACTTAGACTATGAAATAACTTAATTTGGCTTAAAATCTATTGGTAGACAGAATAAATATCAAGTTTATTTAGTCAAAAGTAGTATTCTAAAATACGCATTTTTTCGGAAATCTCTATTTACAAAAATTTGTTAAACTATCGTTCGATGGACATTGGTGTGAGGCTACTCAAGACTAGGCTATGTTTAAACCGCCTAAAGTGTTTTCGGTGTTGGGGCTACCAGTTCATATCATGACAGATTATCCAAGCTGGTTGCTAGAAAGCTTGCAACAAGGCATGGGAGCGCATGTAATTACGCTCAATGCCGAAATGACTATGCAGGCTGAACAAAACAAATCTCTGGCTGAGGTGATTAAAAATGCTGAACTAGTCATTCCAGATGGAGCAGGAGTAGTTCTATTTCTGCGGTGGCTACGGGGACAAAAAGTGCAACGGATTCCTGGAATCGAGCTAGCAGAGACACTATTGCGAGAAATTGGAGAAAAGCAAAGGGACGCAAAGCTATTTTTCTATGGTGGCGCACCTGGAGTTGCTGCGAAAGCCGCAGGTTTTTGGCAGGGAAAAATTCCGAGTTTGACAATAGCAGGAACACATTCTGGCTTCCATTCACCAGCAGAAGAAGAACAATTACGACAAACTCTTGCTCAAGTGCAACCTAAAGTAATTTTGGTTGGTTTGGGTGTACCACGTCAAGAATTATGGATTGCTCAAAACCGCTATTTGTGTCCCCAAGCAATTTGGATCGGCGTCGGTGGAAGTTTTGATATTTGGTCAGGGACGAAAACTCGCGCTCCTGCTTGGTTGGGAAATAATCATTTAGAGTGGCTGTACCGACTGTACAAAGAACCTTGGCGTTGGCGACGGATGCTGGCTTTACCTAAATTTGCTCTGAAATCTTTGATTTATGGTTTGACCGTAAGGGAAGCGATCAGTCAGTAAATTTTTTAGGTATCGGGAATCGGGGACAAGGGTAGCCAGTGCGTCCTTGGAGGTACTTTTAGAAGCCGCTTCGCGTCTACCTAAAGTTGTAGCACCTGGCGTGGGCAAGGGAGACAAGCATCTACTAACCAAATGCAAAAAAAATATAACTACAAATTATGAGATTCCTGGGTATTACTTGGGAATCATTATTTTATGCATGTTTAGTTGTGGGTGTGAAGAAATAGCAATGCCAACAGTGGTATCATCGAAAGCGACGTCTGACAAATTTACTCATGTTCAAGACAGCGATACTCAACAGCCTAAGACTGGGCTGATGGTGCAACTGCGCTCAACTGCAAAAACATATTTCAACGGTCATAATGCTCTGTTAAATATGAATTTGGAAGTAAAACAGGGTGAATTTTTATTTATTACAGGCCCTAGTGGTTCTGGTAAATCTACACTATTGAAACTGCTGTATGGCGAAGAATTACCAACACAAGGAAAGGTAATAGTCGATGGGTGTGATGTGAGTTCTTTACGGGGCGATCGCTTATCGTTATTTCGACGCCGTATTGGCATTGTGTTTCAAGACTACAAACTTATCCCTCAAAGAACCGTAGCAGAAAATGTCGCTGTTGTTCTGCAAGCACAAGGATATACCCGTAAAGAAATTCAACGGCGTCTAGAACCGACATTAAAGTTAGTGGGTTTGTTGAATAAAGCTGACTGTTTTCCTAAACAACTGTCTGGAGGAGAACAACAACGGGTGAGTATTGCCAGAGCAATTATAGCAACCCCACCAATACTTTTAGCTGATGAACCCACTGGTAATCTCGATCCTGACAACTCCTGGCAAATAATACAGATTTTTCAGAAGTTAAATTCCTTTGGAGCAACAATAATTGTTACTACTCATGATGAACAACTAGTCCGTAGATGCAGTCATCGTGTGGTACAAGTTCGTAACGGCAGACTGCATCAAATTAGTCAATAGTTAATTGTCAAAAGTTAGGTGTCAATCCAAAATCTAAAATCTAAAATTCTGTTAGAGGTTGACTAACAACTAATCCGACTTTTAACTTTTGCTGTGGTAGGTATTTTAAGTGCTACAGGAGTTGATGAAAGCATTTGCATTCGCTCCAAGACTTGTAAACTGCTAAAAGCTGCTTCTCGAATTGCTGCTTCTTCTTCATGACAAAGCAGGAGTCTTAAACATTGATCAATACTTTGTAATTCGGAAGCATCAATTCGGTTTTTATTGATTAATTTTGTTAGCAGACGTATGGCGATTAAACGCTTGAGAGGATCTTTTTCGGTGAGATTATTTAACAAATTATCTAACTGATTTTCATCTCGATTGCCGTAAAGGCTGACTATTTGCCATGTCAATAAAAATAATGTTAATAGTGTTGCTGATCCCTGTAAAATTACGCCTGCGGCCAGCCAATGACTATTGGATTCTAACCAAATTATAGTTGCCATGTAAGTGCTAAAGCAAGCTATACCACCACTAATCACGGCTATAACCAGCCGATGATTCGGACTATTTAAAAATTTCTTAATTTCAGACCAGTTTAACTGCCAACGCCATGCTTGCATGGAATAAACAAACATCATTGTCCCCACACCCGCACTACTAGCAAACAGCAGTTTCCAATTCCATAATAGCATTGCCACTACTATAGTCAGGAACCCAAGAACTCCTCCGGGTCCACGAAAACGTTTTAGGGGTAACTTTTTTGTGGCTCCCGACTTGAACTCTGGAAGCATCTCATCAAGGATCTGGTCAATTAATTGCTGCCAAGAAGACGAAGCCTGTGCCACGGTATCTACCTACTTGATTGTAAATGGTTAATAAATAAGTAATAACCTCTACCAGAATACCTGAAGTAGAGGTCTTGGCAGAGATTTTATCACTGACTTTTACAGTTTCGATATCACATACTTCCGACACAATACTGCTTGATTAAGAGCCAGGAAATAAATTTCTGACTCAAGCTTAAACCCGTTGAAACTGGAACATAAGAGTTAAGCTCAATTTCATCCTAATTTCATTTCTAAATGAAACACTAGTGTAAGAGTGCATTTCTCAGACCCGAAAGTACTTTTGACCACTCGCAATTCCTGACGCTCCATACTCAAGGATTTTTCATGGTGATGTCTTACTCTGTACGTTCCCAAATACCTACGGCATTTCCTTGTGTTTATGGCACACTTGTTAGCCTGCTATTATTAGCAAGTCCCGCAGTTGTTCTGGCTCATGGCGGACATGGAAACGAATTTCATCAAGGAAGTGAAACTACTCAAACTACTAATTTTATTCAAATTGATGCTGATACAGCCAAACGGCTAGGTATAAAAGTCGAGTCAGTCCAACGTCAACAGCTAGCTGTAGGGATAAAAACCACTGGACAAATTGAAACTCTACCTAGCCAAAAAGTAGAAGTGACTACCCCAATTTCTGGGGCGAAAGTAGTTGAGTTGTTGGTAGAACCAGGTGCAAGCGTGACAAAAGGTCAACCTGTTGCTGTTGTCACCAGTCCTGATTTGCTAACATTGCGCGTTGAATCGCAAGAAAAACTTGCTCAAGCTCAAGCTGATTTACAGCAAGCACAAGCTGACTTAAGACTGGCTCAACAAAATTACCAGAGATACCAACAAATAGCTGATTCTGAAATCGCTCAAGCCCAAAGCCAAGTATCATTTGCTCAAGAAAAATACGACAAAGACCAACAGTTAGCTGATACTGGTGCTTTACCCCGACGCAATGCTTTAGAATCGCAAACCCAACTAGCAGAAGCTAAAGCCGAACTCATCAAAGCTAATAGTCGTCGAGATGTGATTGAGGCAGAAAATCAACTCAAACGCGCTCAAGCCGCAGTTAATGTTGCTAAAAGAAAAATTCAACTCAGTAATACTACTTATCAGACTCGGCTCCAACAATTGGGTAACAGTGGTAATGTTAAGGGACTGGTGACGGTGACTGCTCCTATTGCTGGTAAAGTTGCAGACAGGGAAGTAACAATTGGTCAAACATTTGAGGATGCTGGTGGCAAATTGATGACGATTGTAAATGATAGTCAGGTATTTGCCACAGCTAATATTTATGAAAAAGATTTAGGTAAAGTAAAAACAGGTCAACGGGTAAGTGTCAAAGTTGCTTCTTTACCTGACCGTACTTTTACAGGAAAAATTGCCGTAATTGGGTCAGTAGTAGAAGGTGAAACGCGGGTAGTACCTGTGAAAGCGCAAATAAATAACTCAGGCGGAGTTCTCAAACCAGGGATGTTTGCAGAACTAGAAGTTCTAACAGACCAAACCTCAGCACCTAGCTTGGTTATTCCCACTTCAGCTGTAGTT
This sequence comes from Fischerella muscicola SAG 1427-1 = PCC 73103, assembly GCF_000317245.1. Lineage (GTDB taxonomy): Bacteria > Cyanobacteriota > Cyanobacteriia > Cyanobacteriales > Nostocaceae > Pelatocladus > Pelatocladus muscicola_A. The sequence continues at coordinate 25,133 of NZ_AJLJ01000366.1, read as the reverse complement.
GATGCGAATGGTAAGAAACAAGTTTACGTGCAGAATGGTAATGCTTATCAACCTGTTGAAGTTACCTTGGGTCAAACATCTGGTGAGATAGTTGAGGTGAAAACTGGTTTGTTTGCAGGAGATTTAATTGTTACGCAGCGTGCTACTCAACTTTATGCTCAATCTCTGCGAGGAAGTAGCAAACCAAAACAAGACGAAGCTAGAGAAACTCATTCACAGACAACTGAAGTTAAAACATCTAGCTTACCAACACCGCTGTGGTTGCTAGGAGCAGGTGGTGGAGTTGCATTAGCGACCTCTTTTATCGCTGGTGCTTTTTGGTCAAGTCGCCGGACTCGTTCTCGATTAGTACCAGCAGGTAATTCTGATGATGAAAGGTTCAGTTATGAAACTGAAATTTATCTCGACAATCATGAGCAGTCAAAATTATCTACTTCTAACATAATTGTTGATGAGCAAAATCATCATCTTAATTCAGAAGGTAGTTAGTTGTTTTTAATTAACTGAAATTTTTGAACATTTATATTGGTATCTCATCCCTATGAGTGAAACAGTAGTTCGTCAACAATACGACCAAATAGCAAATTTCTATGACAAACGGTGGAATAGTTATATTCACAAAACACTTTCTTTTCTCAAAACTTGGGCAGATATTCCACCAGAAGCAGCAGTACTTGATGTTGCTTGTGGGACAGGAGAGTTTGAGCGCTTGCTACTTTGTGAAAATCCAACACAACAAATCATAGGGGTTGATATTTCTGAAAAAATGTTACAGATAGCGCAAGCAAAATGTTCTGATTACCCCAATGTCTCGTTTTTTCTTGCTTCTGCATCTGCGTTACCTTTTGCTAGTACTAGTTTCGATATAGTCGTGTCTGCAAATTCATTCCATTATTTTGAAAACCCCAATTTCGCATTAGCAGAAATGAAACGTCTTCTCAAGCCAAATGGTCAATTAGTGATTTTAGATTGGTGCAGAGACTATTTTTTCTGTAAATTATGTGATTTATTTTTGAGAGTATTTGATTCAGCACACAAGCAGTGTTACTCTCAAGCCAAATTTCATCACATGCTTACTTGTGCAGGCTTTAATATTTGTCGCGCTACAAAAATTCGCTTTGGCCTAGTCTGGGGACTAATGGTAGCGACAGTCACACCTGAGATTTAGATAGGTTTGTTAATGCTGAGTGCCATCATCAAATGGGCGATCGCTCGCCGTTGGTTAGTCATTTTAGGTACAATTATCATCACAGTTTGGATATTTCGGACAATTATCCAAATGCCTTTGGATGTCTTCCCCAGTTTCGCCCCACCCCAAGTGGAAATTCAAACGGAAGCACCAGGACTAGCACCGGAGGAAGTAGAATCTCTGGTAAATTTACCAATTGAAAGTGCAATTAATGGTACTCCGGGAGTCACAGCAGTACGTTCTTCCAGTGCGTCGGGAATCTCCGTTGTTAAAGTAATTTTTAACTGGGGAAGTGATATTTACCAAGCACGCCAATTGGTAACAGAGCGATTGCAACAAGCGCAAAGTAAACTTCCATCAGGTGTAGAAACACCCCAAATTTCCCCTACTAGTTCCCCCATTGGTACTGTACTGCAATACGCTTTTACATCAGAAAAAACTTCTTTAATGGAAGTGCGGCGCATTGTTGATTGGCAAGTCACAAACCGCCTTTTGGCTGTCAGTGGTGTTTCTCAGGTAGTAGCATATGGGGGTGATAGTCGCCAATATCAAGTATTAATTGATCCAGCAAAACTTAGAGCTTTTAATGTCACTTTAGAAGACGTAGAGCAAGCCGCCTCTGCTGCTAATGTTAATGCTCCAGGTGGTTATTTAATTACTCCCGATCGCGAAAAATTAATTCGGGGTATCGGACGAATTGAATCAACAGAAGACGTGAAGCAATCTGTAATTACTGCTCGCAATGGTACACCTGTAAAAATATCGGATATTGCTGATGTGCAAATCGGTGCAGCTATCAAACGAGGTGATGGTAGTTTTAACGGTCAAAAAGCAGTGATTGTCATGATCAATAAACAGCCACAAGCTGATACCCCCACTGTCACCCGTGCGATTGAAGCAGCAATGTCAGAAATTAAAGCAGGCTTACCCAAAGATATCAAAGTTACTCCTACTTTTCGCCAGGAAAATTATATAGATTCTTCAATTGAAAATGTTAGAGAAGCGTTAATCGAAGGCAGTATTATTGTTGCGATTATCTTAATTCCATTTTTAATGAATTGGCGCAACTTAGCAATTTGTTTAACAGCTTTGCCTTTGTCTTTGTTGGTGGGAGTACTACTACTAAACTGGGTAGGACAAGGTTTAAATACCATGACTTTGGGAGGGTTAGCAGTAGCAATTGGTTCAGCTGTTGATGATGCGATCGTTGATGCTGAAAATGTCTACCGCAACCTGCGAGAAAATAAATATTCTCCCAACCCACGTCCTGTTTTAGAAGTGGTCTTTGACGGTTGTCAAGAAGTACGTGATTCGGTATTTGGAGCCACTATTATTACTATAGTTGTCTTCTCACCAGTTTTTGCTTTGGCCGGCGTAGAAGGTAGTATTTTTATTCCCATGGGATTGGGTTATATGGCGGCTGTGATTGCTTCTAGTATCACAGCATTAACGGTAACTCCGGCTTTATGTGCAATATTATTACCTTATGGTCACTTGCCAGAAACTGAACCTTGGGTAGCAAGATTTTTTAAGCGGCTTTATTATCCTTTATTAACATTTTCTCTACGGCGTTCTGGAATGATTTTAGCCCTAGCTATTGCGAGTTTAGTAGCAGCAACTGTGATTGTTCCCTCATTTGGAAGAGTGTTTTTACCAGAGTTTCAAGAACAAACTTTGGTGAACACCCTGACTCTTTATCCTGGCGTGTCTCTAGAAACTACCAATGCAGCTGGTGAAGCACTTCAACAAGCTCTCAAGGGAGATTCTAGATTTCCCTACGTGCAATTGCGTTCTGGACGTGCGCCTGGTGATGGGGATGCAGCAGGAGTGAATTTGGCACATTTGGACATCGAGTTAAGCGAAGCAGGAATGAAAGATAGGGAGGGGACGATTGAGAAGCTACGGGAAGAATTTGCGAAATTACCGGGAGTAGCACCGAATATTGGTGGTTTCATCTCTCACCGTATGGATGAGGTATTGTCTGGAGTGAGAAGTGCGATCGCAGTCAAAATTTTCGGTTCCGATTTAGAACAACTTCGCACAATTGGTCAGCAAGTTGATGATGTAATGAAAACCGTCAATGGGATTGTAGATTTACAACTAGAACCCCAAATACCGATTGAACAAATACAAATTAAGTTTAACAGACTTGCTGCTTCAAGATATGGTTTAACAGTAGGAAAACTTTCTGAAATTATCGAAACTGCCCTTAATGGTAGAGTCGTGTCTCAAGTTCTGGAGAAACAACAAACTTTTGATTTACTTGTATGGTTGAAGCCAGATGCACGTCAAAATCTGGATACCATTCGCAATTTGTTAGTTGATACTCCTGACGGTCAAAAAATTACCTTAGCACAAGTTGCCACAATTGAAAATGGCACTGGCCCCAACACTATCAATAGAGAAAATGTCTCTCGTTTAATAGTTGTTTCTGCTAATGCCAAGGGTAGAGATTTGCACTCTATTGTGAATGAAATTCAAGATAAAGTAAAGCAACAAGTACAGATACCTCCGGGTTATTACATTCAGTATGCAGGGCAATTTGAGGCAGAAGAAAGAGCCACTCAAAATATTTTAATTTTCAGTGCTATAGCCCTTGTTGCTATTACAGTCATCATGTACCTTTCAGTTAAATCTATCCCTTCTACCGCCATGATTATAATTAATTTGCCTTTGGCATTAGTAGGGGGAGTATTTTCAGTGGCTTTGAGTGGCGGTATTATTTCTATTGCTTCTTTAGTTGGCTTTGTTACTTTGTTTGGAGTTGCTACTCGTAATGGTTTACTACTGGTAGATAATTACAATACGAAATACGCGGAAGGAATGCCACTTAAGGAACTGTTAATCAAAGGTTCAATTGAACGGCTAAACGCTATTTTGATGACAGCTTTTACTTCAGCTTTAGGATTAGCACCTTTAGTAATTGAAAGTGGCCCAGGAAAAGAAATTCTCCAACCACTTTCGATAGTAGTATTGGGTGGTTTGTTTACTTCTACAGCATTAACGTTAGTGGTTTTACCTGCTTTATATGCTAAGTTTGGCAAGTTGTTAATGCCGATAAAAGTAAGAACAATAAAACACTAAAGTGAGGTAGCAGAAAGTTGGTTCAGTTTTGACAGAATTGAGACTTATACTGCTGCAACGGTGGTGATTTTGCGATATGCTTCTACAGCCTGCCGACAAGCTTGAGCGCATTTTTGACAATGTGGTTGATCATATTTCTCACATTCTTTGGCACAGGCTTCACATATTTCTACACAAGTACCTACTAAGTGAGGAATAAAACGCGAACCGCGTACCATATAAATAGCCGCAGTTCGGCAAATTTCTGCACAATCAAGGCAGGTACGAGCGCATTGTACCATTTCTGCATGACCAATACAGGCTTCAGCACAGTGTTCACATTCTACTGCACAGTACATCGCAACATCAAAGCTAGATTGATATTCTTCGTGAACTAAAAGCATATACACCCCTGTTTTCATTATTTGCACTTTCGTAATTAGAAGAATATAAAAACGCTTCAAAATAGTTCTTCTAACTATGGGAATAAAAGAAGATTTTTAATTTTATTACTTGTATATATGTTAAATTTCATCTCGATTTCATCTTGATGTGCTTGCCATAAAAATTGATCAACTGATATCTTGCATCAGCTTTTCATCCCGCCAATAAATAAATTTATTGGCTAATAGCTAAAGTCAGATAAATCTGACTAGGACGATGTTTGAGTCCGTTTTAACGGACTGATGCTATTAGTCTCACCAATTAATTCTGAGGCAGGATACGGCGTTGGTGCATTAGACCCTGAAAAGGGCTTTCCGAAGCGTCGCATCCATCTTATGGCGATCGCATTGTAAATAAATTTTGATATAAAACAACATTTCATCTTAATTTCATTCTCAAGTGAAAAACTAGAAATGTGGGCTTTTGTCGAACAAATAACTCAAATTGGTCAGATTTGATAAGTAAAGTTTTGTTGCTGTAACTTGACTCTCCAGTTGAGTAGAGATTTGACAATTGAAGTTAAGGAGGAAATAATCACGAGAAAAGACAAATCAAACTGTTATATACTCAAAACTTCCTCATAAATTCCCGCTAAATTTAATTAGAAAAACCAAGTATTTAGCCTTCATTCTCTCAAAGAGGTGAAGTTATGAAGAACAAAAATTTGATTTATGGTCTGATATGGTTATTGAGCAGTAGTGCTTTGGGAGGACTATTAATAATCAATAACACGCAAGCTCAATCCCCAAATCCACAACATAATATTCATCACCCATTTGCTCAAGTTACTCCTTCCCAACCTTCCCAGCCTTTGCAACGACGAATGATGACTCAAGTGGATCGACATTTCATTGAAATGATGATTCCTCACCATGAAAATGCTATAGAAATGGCTAAGTTGGCTTTAAACCGGGCTAAACATCCCGAAATTAAAAAACTAGCTCAAGCTATTATCAAAGACCAAAACCGCGAAATTGAACAGATGCGTTCTTGGTACAAAAAGTGGTACGGCACAGAAGTACCTGCTACTCCAATGGCTGGTATGGGGATGATGAGAATGCATCAAGGTAGGGGTGAGGGTATGAACCGAGGAATGATGAGAATGTCCATGCATCGAGATATGCAGGTGCATTTGGATATTCTAAAGAATGCCTCTGACTTTGATCGAGAATTTATTCGTGAGATGATTCCGCATCACCAAACGGCGGTAATGATGTCGTATATGGTTGTTAACAGTGGCACACACCCCGAACTTCGCAACTTAGCTCAATCCATCATTCAGACTCAAACGACTGAAATCGGACAGATGCAGCAATGGTATCAGGCTTGGTATAAGCCTGCTCCTAGACAAAGTCAACAGTAAACGAACAACCTAGTCTAGGCTAAAGGCATAGACTAGGTTGTTCGTTTAGATACGTTAGTGTAAGTACTTCACGCAACTGAATAGCCGGCTGCCGTGACTGCTTCTTTAATTTCGGTTTCAGATGCTTGAGTTTCGATGGTGACTAACTTCGTATTTGGGTCAGTCTGAACCATAGCCGCAGAATCAACGGCTTGAATGGCTTTTGTGATAGTCTCGCCGCAAGCAGAACAAGCCATGTTCGGAACTATGAGTTGAAGAGTCATAGTTTTCATCCTTGATTTACTTAACTGATTACATTGTGGATTCTCTAGCTTACTGGAGAGTCAAGGGGGGTAAGAAAAATTTTTGGATGGAAAAGCCTTGATCTGTTCTCATTACTCATCAAAAGCAAGATCCTGATATTTTAGGATTTCATCTAAATTTCATCATCGAATGGCAGACTAATAGTAAATAAATATTTCTGTTTTACAATCAAACCTGTAAACGAATGAAGCGAATTTTTACAGCACTAGCTATCACTTCAAGTCTTGTTCTCACCCAAGCTTGCGCCTCACAAGTAAAATCTTCCCAAACCAGTGAAATCCCAACTTCAAATACAAATACTATTGCAGATGCGAATCCCCACACAGGTCACAATATGGGAAATGACCACAATGGACATTCTGGTCATTCCAACTTAGAACCTGCAAATGCAATTGCGGAGCTTAAAATTCCTAGTAAAATAATTCCTAATACCCCTGTTTTTTTAGCAATTGATATCAAAGATAAAGCAGGTAAACCAATTGCTAATTTTGATAAATTTCAAGAACAATTAATGCATTTAATTGTCGTTAGTGATGACCTGCAATCTTTTCAACATGTTCATCCTATATATAAAGGCAATGGACGTTTTGAAGTGAAAACTGATTTTCCTTATCCTAGCGGTTACAATCTTTTCAGTGATTATAAAGTAGTGGGAAAAGCAGAACAAATTTCAGTGCTAAAAGCACAAGTTTCAGGACAATCACCAACTACGCCAAAAATTGATTTAGCTACTAATAAAACATTTGGCAACACTAAAGTTAACCTGAAATTACCTCAACCCACAATCAAAGCGGGTCAAGAAGTTCATGTAATTTTCAATTTACAAGATACCGTAAGTAATCAACCACCCGCAGATTTAAAACCTTATTTAGGAGAAAGAGGACATTTAGTCATCCTCAAGCAGTCATCGCCATTAACACAAGCAGATTATATCCATGCTCATGCGATGAAAAATACTCCACCTGATGAAATTCATTTTATGACCAGTTTTCCGCAACCAGGAAAATATAAAATGTGGGGACAGTTTAATCGAAATAACAAAATCATTACTGCTGATTTCTGGGTAGATGTGCAATGAGAGTTTTACTAGTTGAAGATGAACTCGATTTAGGTACTGCGATTAAGCGAACTCTTACCCAGCAGAAGTACTTGATTGATTGGGTAGTTGATGGTAATGATGCATGGGCATATTTAGAAAATAGCTGGACGCAATATACACTAGCTATTTTTGATTGGATGCTACCAGGAATATCAGGATTACAATTGTGTAAGCAACTACGTTACCACAAAAATCCTCTGCCTGTGTTGATGCTAACAGCAAAAGATAGTATGGAAGATAAAGTTGCTGGTTTAGATGCAGGTGCAGATGACTATTTGGTGAAGCCATTTGGAATGGCAGAATTATTAGCACGGTTGCGTGCTTTGCAAAGGCGATCGCTTCAATTTCAGCCACAGGAATTAACGGTGGGTAATCTGACTTTGGATTACGGCAATAATATAGTTGTCAGTCAAAATGCTGGAGAAAATAAACAGGAAATTTCCCTGACTAATAAAGAATTCCAGCTACTAGAATATTTTATGAAACATCCAAACCAAATTATTACGACTGAACAACTTCGCAATCAGCTTTGGGAAGTGAATGCAGAACCCATTAGTAATGTAGTAGCTGCTCAAATACGTTTGTTGCGTCGCAAACTAGTTAACAGTGGCTGTGGGAACATGATTGAAACTTTGCATGGTATGGGATATCGTCTCAATCTGACGGATGAACCAAAATAAACTGTTTCAATTAACACGCTTGCATTTAGCTTTGTGGTACGCCCTTGTTATGGCGTTAATTTTAAGTGTATGCGGCTTTGGTATCTACAGAGCGATCGCTCATGCTCATTGGGTAACATTAGACCGAGAAATAGAATCAGTTGCGGGAACATTACACGATAGTATTGAACTAAAATTACAGCAACCTGGTCGATTGGAACCAGTAATACAAGAGCTTCTACCAAATATCTGTGTAGTAGGAAATAAGTGTACTCCAGAAACATTAAATTTACGACGCCATACTCTGAGCGCAATTCATCAAGGTCACTATTATGTACGTTTTTTTGACAATTCTGGACGTTTGTTTGCTATTGCTGGTTCTAATCCAGAGGGGTTGTCATTTGAGTTTAACAAGGAATTATGGCAGACCTTAAAAGACAGCAAAGGTAAGCTTTACCATCAGATTTCTTTGACACTGCATACTCAAAACAATGATGATTGGGGGTATATCCAAGTCGGGCGAAGTTTGGAAGACTTTAATAGTTATTTAGATGCAGTGAAACTCGCCTTAGTATTGGGTTCACCAATTGTTATCGGTCTAGTTGGTCTTGCTAGTTGGTGGCTAGCAGGATTAGCAATGCAACCAATTTATAAATCTTACAGACAAATTCAGCAATTTACAGCAGATGCTGCACACGAGTTGCGAACACCTTTAGCTGCAACCCAAGCAACTGTGGAATCAGCACTTTTTATCCCACAATTAGACGAAACAGAAGCACGAGAGATTCTGCAAAGCATACAACGTCAGAATCAACGACTTACAACTCTGGTGACAGATTTGTTACTGCTAACCCGCTTAGATCGTCAAACAGCGCCAGTACGACGTGATATTTGCTGTTTGAATGATATGATTGAGGACTTAATAGAAGAATTTGCCGCATTGGCGATCGCAGCAGGGATAACACTCAAATCAATAGTACGAGTTTCAGATCCTGTGAATATTGTCGGTGATGGAGAGCAGCTTTATCGGCTATTTTCTAATTTAATTATTAATGCCATTCAATACACACCATCAGGAGGAAAAGTAACTGTTTATTTAGACCGCAGTGATTATTATGCCGTAATTCAGATTGAAGATACAGGAATTAGTATTCCTCAACAAGAATTGTCACGAATTTTTGATCGCTTTTATCGCGTGAATTGCGATCGCTCTCGTGCTACTGGCGGTTCTGGATTGGGATTAGCAATCTCGCAAGCAATTGTCCAAGCACACCACGGTAGCTTAAATGTACACAGTGAATTAGGTAAAGGTAGTATTTTCACTATTAAGTTACGCAAAAAATAAAAATCAAAGGCAATACTGCTCGGATAAGACAAATCAATTGACATTTAAATCCTGTAGAGACGCGATATATCGCGTCTCTACAACCCCAAAATTATGACGAAAAATCCTTAACCGAGCAGTATTGAAATCAAAGGGGCATTGAACCCCCTTGATTGACCGCTATTCATCTTCACTCTGTAAGAGGGATGGTGAATTACGCAAAATAGTTAATTTTTTACCTACCAATGCCAATATACTGAAAGCCAGATCTCAGCATCATTTCAGGATCGAGGAAATTACGACCATCAATCATGACAGGGTGGTTCATCAATTTTGCCATCTGAGCATAGTCAAGAGTTTTGAACTGCTGCCATTCAGTGACAATTACTAAAGCATCGCAACCATCGGCTAGTCTTTGTGGATCGGTTTCTACCAATACACCAGAAAGACCATCACGTAAACCAGATTGGGATACAATGGGGTCATATGCTTTGACTTTGGCTCCCAATCGATTCAACTGCTCAATCAAGTTGAGTGCTGGGGCGTCACGCATGTCATCTGTATCAGGTTTAAAGGTCAGACCGAGTAGTCCGACTGTTTTACCTTTAAGAATTTTTAGGGCTTGCTGGAGTTTTTCCACAGCAATCAAGCGCTGGCGTTCGTTGACGCTGACTGCGGCTTTAAGTAGTTGGGCTTCGTAGCCGTAGTCGTCGGCGGTGTGAATCAGAGCTGAGACATCTTTGGGGAAGCAAGAACCACCCCAGCCAATACCAGCATTCAAGAATTTATTTCCGATTCGAGAGTCTAAGCCAATACCTTTGGCTACTTGAGTGACATCAGCACCAACGCGATCGCAAATGTTGGCAACTTCGTTAATAAAACTTATCTTGGTTGCTAAGAAGGCATTAGCAGCATATTTAATCATTTCTGCTGAACTCAAGTCTGTCACTAATACTGGTACTGGAGGTAAAGACTGATCTTCAGCATATTTACGCTCTACAATTGGAGCATACAATTCTTCCATCATCGCGATCGCTTTAGAGCTATTGCCACCTAAAACAATTCGATCAGGGTTGAAAGTATCATAAACTGCTGAACCTTCCCGCAAAAATTCTGGGTTACTGACTACATCAAACTGGGCTGTAATTTCTGGTAATTGTTCATCATCACGCACCCCACCAGCAGGTACGAGTGTTTTTTGTCGTTCAGCAATACCATCTAGAACTATCATCCGTACCCAGTCACCAGAGCCAATCGGTACAGTAGATTTATTAACAATTACTTTATAGCCACCATCAAGGTGAGTACCAATACCACGCGCAACAGCTTCTACATAACGAGTATCGCTTTCACCAGTTGGTAGAGGTGGCGTTCCAACAGCGATAAACAGAATTTCTCCGTGGCTGACTCCCGCAGCAAGATCACTGGTAAACTGGATTTTGCTGTTTACAATAGCATTTTGCATAATTTCTGAGAGTCCAGGCTCGAAAATAGGTGATTGCCCAGACTTCATTAACTTCACTTTTTCTTCGTTGTTATCTACGCAAATTACATCATGACCAATGTGAGCCAAGCAAGCTCCTGTCACTAAACCAACGTAACCTGTACCAATAACGCAAACACGCATTTTGCTTAATTCCTCACTTTGTTTGGGGTTAAATGTTTAAAAAGAAGTTTTCTGCTAATGTGTCATTTGTCATTTGTTCTTTGTCACATGTTCAAAGATCATGACTATTGACCATTTTTTATACGTTCGCGAAAATCTTCTATAGTCAGTTTTAACCCTTCTTGTAGCGGAACGGTAGGTTCCCAATTTAACCAAGTCTTGGCTCGAGTAATATCGGGGCGACGGCGGCGCGGATCATCAGCAGGTAATGGCTCAAACTTAATTTCGGCATCGGGATTAACAAGATTTTGTACAGCCTGAGCCAGTTCTAAGATTGTGTATTCGTCAGGATTTCCTAGATTAACTGGCCCAATATAGTCATTATTCATGAGTCGCATCAGTCCTTCTACTAGGTCTGATACGTAACAAAAGCTACGCGTTTGTGAGCCTTCACCGTATACTGTTAATGGAATACCTCGTAATGCTTGAACTACAAAATTACTGACTACCCGACCATCGTTTTCTAACATACGAGGGCCATACGTATTAAAGATCCGAGCAACTCTAATATCAACTTTGTTTTGTCTGTAATAGTCAAATGCTAGTGTTTCAGCAATACGCTTGCCTTCGTCATAGCATGAACGGAGTCCAATCGGATTCACACTACCCCTGTATTCTTCGTTTTGGGGATGAACTTCTGGATCGCCATAAACTTCACTTGTGGAAGCTAACAAGAAGCGCGCTTTCACACGTTTTGCTAACCCCAGCATGTTCAACGTACCCATGACGTTGGTTTTTACGGTTTTGACTGGGTTGTACTGGTAATGTACTGGGGAAGCTGGACAAGCTAAATGGTAAATTTGATCTACTTCTAAGCGGATTGGTTCAGTGATGTCATGACGGATAAATTCAAAATAAGGATGATCCATCCACTTAAGGAAGTTGCGTTTATGACCTGTATAGAGGTTATCTAAGCAAATGACTTCGTGTCCATCAGCTATTAGTCGGTCGATTAAATGTGAGCCAATAAACCCAGCACCGCCCGTCACCAAAATTCTCATAGTCTTCCAGGTATTTACTATATTTCTTGTCGCGATCGCGCTTGCGCTTAGAATACCCATAATGGTAATTCAAATACAGCACAGGCTCGTTTACTCACAAAAATATTTTTTGAGCAATTTTTTTGTATGTGAGTATTTATCTTAATTTAATTACTAAACAATTCTTTAAGCAAAGTTATCAAACAAATTTTGTAAATACCGAACAATCGCTGAGATTTCATGAAATCTTCAAGTAGATAAAGATTTTAAACTAGTTTAGTGGATAGGGGCATAGCATTTGTACGGGTATTTTTGAATTGAAAACTAAATATCTTCCTACAAATGCTTTACCCGTGCAGTTGTTGTTAGTGAACGCTTCAGAGTTCTGAATAATTGCAGACAAACGAAGATAGATTTTTTTGAAAAGTAGACTTACTATCTCATACATCATATAACAGTTTAATAGATAGCAGTATTATCTAGGATGCTACACGTGAATACATAGAAGAATTCATGTGCGATCGCTCTTTGTCACCTTACCCCTAGTTAATTTCATAAAGATAAAACCAAGAATTAAGTAAAGTTTGTAAAATTTTAGTGTAAAAAACAGTACTGAGTTCGACGGTTAACCTAGCCTTAATACGGTAGCCCAATTCTGAAAATAGTCAGATTTTAAATATTAGCAATGCTTCAATTCAGACATTGGCTTACCGTACTCACCTGCTCACTTGCTGTAAGTGTTACCGGATATGCAACATCTGCTTATGGTAGTATCTCCCTCAGCGATACTTTAACTATTCCCGGTAGAAGCACTGATTTATATCCCTACGACGGCAATAGTGCCAATAAAAACCGCTTAGGATTTTTCTCAGATTTGTACTATGATCGCACGAACAATGTTTACTATGCTTTGAGCGATCGCGGTCCTGGTGGCGGTGTCATATCCTACGAAACACGTGTACAAAAATTTTCCCTTGATATTAACCCAATCACCGGGAAGATTAAAAAGTTGAGAATTCTAGAGACAATTGTCTTCAAAAAAGATGGTCAAAGCTTCAATGGCTTAAACCCCGAATTACTCAACAATGATAAAGGAGTTCTTGGTCAGAGTTTTGATCCAGAGGGATTTGCAGTTGCTCCCAATGGGAATTTCTACATTTCCGATGAATATGGCCCTTCTGTTTATGAATTCACTCCCAAAGGTGAGTTTATCAGGTCATTTGTGATTCCAGATAATCTCATTCCCAAAGCTGGAACCACTCTCAACTATGTCGATGGTCGTCCAACAATCACGAGTGGACGCCAAGATAATCGGGGTTTTGAAGGACTAACTATTAGCCCAGATGGCAAAAAGTTATTTGCCATGCTGCAAGACCCATTGGTGAATGAAGGCGTAGATAATAATAGCAGGAACGACGGACGCTATAGTCGTAATTTGCGGTTAGTAGAATTTGATATTGCTAGTGGTCAGAGTACGGCTCAGTATATTTATCAACTGGAAAATTTAACAGATATCAACGATCGCATTCCTGGTACTGACAATGATTTTGGACAAAATGCCCAAGGTCGAAATATTGGCATCAGTGCCATAACTGCTCTCAATGATCAAGAATTTCTAGTTTTGGAAAGAGATAATCGCGGGTTCGGGGTAGACGTGCTGAATGAATTAGCCGATGATCCCACTAATACCCCCAATCCTGTTGCAAGCAAGCGCGTTTACAAAATTAGCCTAGTCGGTGCAACTGACGTCAGTAATACTAGCCTGACAGGCACAAACACTTTACCAGTAGGTGTAAATCCGGTCAGTAAAACTCTGTTTTTCGATATAGCGCAAGCTTTGAATCCTGAAAATCCTGGTGATTGGACAAAGATACCGGAAAAAATGGAAGGTCTAACAATTGGCCCTAAACTCAGAAATGGTTCTTATGCCTTGCTAATAGGGACTGATAATGACTATAGCGTCACCCAAAATGATGATGACGTACAGTTCGATGTTTGCAGCAATCAAGACGGTAGCAGTGTGAGCAAAGTTACAATTGACACAGATTGTCCGAAAGGTCAAAGGTTAGTTCCTGGCTACCTCTACTCATTTAAGGTAAACGCTACGGAATTGGGTAACTTCAAGCAAGCGCAAAATACACCAAAATCAACTACAACTGCTGGACTAGTTCTACTAGGGTTAGCTGGTGTTTGGTTGAAGTGGCAATAGATGGATTGACGGACGCCGATAAACGACAGACACGGAGACAAGGGGGACAAGGGGTCGGGGATCGGGCATTGGTTATTTATTCTCCCTGCTCCCTGCTCCCTGCTCCCTGCTCCCTTGTCTCCCTTGTCTCCCTTGTCCCACTTGTCTCCCTTGTCCCACTTGTCTCCCTTAATATATCCCTTCATCCACAGTAGTCTTGGATTTTGCCCTGACTTTATTAGCACTGCGTTTGAGGGCTGAGAGTCGTCCTTCGTATTTAGAACGTTGACGCTTGCTAGGAGTCATATCAATTAGAGTTTTTAAAGCGCTACCTAAACTTTTATAAGCGTTGGGAAGACTATATCCAAAACGAGTCGCTAAAGCGATCGCTTTTTCATCAGCTTCAATAAATTCTCTAAGTTGCTTTTCCCCATTGTTTTTTTGATAAAGTCGCCAGCCAGAAACACCGCACAGTGCTAAGGCTAATATCAGCAATAAAACATCTTGTACCCATAATTCACCAACAGCACCACCCAAACCGATCGCCAATGCTGCCATTTCCCAACCATCTTTGGGAATAGTATCATTTTGAATGCGGGCGACTTCATGCCAGAACAGTAAATTGCGCTGATCCATTGCCAACGTATCCCATTTCACCAAGTCAATTTGAATTTCTACTTGGTCTTTGCCAATTTCTTCGCAGCGGATCAGGGGTGGATTTACCTCTGTTGTACCTTCAACAGTTACCCAACTTTGCAATTCTGGTGGTAGCAAACCCTTAAGACGCCGGAGTTCACTCATTTCTGCTTTAGCAGAGGAGGTTGCATAAGATGTCATAATATCCAACCCTAGAAAACTTTCAGTATATTGAGCGTATCACTTTGGAGTATAGCTATTTCATTACTCATTCGGCTCATTCGTTCGGAAAACTCCCCCGCTTTTTACGGGCTTCCATTGCTTTCTCCAACAGGTCTAGCAATCCTGGTGCTTCTTGTTGAATACTTAATAAAATTCTTTCCCCTAGTTCTACATTACCTGGATCATGACCTGTTTCCATCACCTCTTGCAAACGAGGTATGGCAACATTATCAACAAGCTGAATTAAGCCACTCAAACAACGGTTGAATTGTTTTTCTGTAAGAATCGAATCTTCTAAGGGAAACTCGATAATGGCACGAATTTCACCATCGGAAGGATCATACTCCCATTGCAGCATTTTGGTTTCCCAGGATATTGCTAGCATTGTTTGCAGAATGGCTGCTTTATGGGGATGATCTTGCACTCCTGCCAAAACCTGTGGTGCAAATAGCCGAAAAAACTTCCCATCCTCATCTAATTGAACAACAATGAGAAAGTCCTCGACATGATCACTTTCTACTCCTGTGATAATACGCTCTTCTTCTTCATCTACACGATAATCCCAACCAAGGTTATCTAAGTAATTGGCAATCTCTACCAGATCAACAGCCATAAAAGCCTCATTGTAAACGGTAAAACCGCTGTTATCAGACCTAGTGTAACCTGCTAGCAGCATTGGTATAGCGTGGAAACGCTACGTTTTATATTATGTTTAACTGTTAATTAAATTACAGTTAATTTCTATAAATAGAATATATCATTTTGAATTTACATCTGAATATCCAGCAATTTCAATTGTGGTTAAACCAGACAAAAAGCTGGATTTTTTCTAAACCACATTGCCCAATTTAGTTTGGTCTTATTTCCTATTTCCTGTTCCTTGCTTCCTATTCCTTTTTTCTATTTAAAATAATTAATTTGTATTAGTATTTAAGTGCTACTACGAATATTTTTTAACATACCAACTTCCACCTGATTAATTGCTGACATAATTCCATTTTCGGGATTATCAAGTAATGATAATTTGACTTGTTGTAAATAATCACTAATTGCATCTTGCAAAATTGGTTTTTCGACTGCTACTGTATGATTAAAATCCCATACATCCCAGATAATAATACCAACACCCACAATTGGATCGAGTAATTCTGCTCCTAATTTTGCGGCAACTGCACCACCAGTTTTGGCAGCCATTTTTGCACCAGCTTTCCCAGCAAAAGATGTCACAACTTTACTACCGATTTTTGTGACGGTGGGAATCATGGCTTTTGTCAGTAAATAAGCACTACCTCCAGTTAAAATCTTTAAAGATAAATTAGAAATATTGCCTTCTGTATCATTAACAGTAATGGCAATATCACCGAGATAACGTTCCCAATCTCCTTGAGGAATTTTGTAACTACTTTGGATATCAGCAATATTTTGACTCAACTGGGCAACATAAAAATTTATTGTCTCTTTAGTGATATTTTCTAATTCTAGTTGAGCAACTTTAGGTCTAAGAACACGTTTGGCAAATTCGGTTTGAAAATTCTCAGTCAATTTTTCAGCTACTGCTTGTGTAGGCGAGGGATTATTAGCATTTGTCCAGTGAGCTGCTGCTGAAGTTAACCACACAAATGGAGTGCTAAATTCTAGCTTTTTTTGATTGAAATAATTAAAGTACCAATCTAGAAAACTATGATCAACGCGAGTCATTAATTCATTAACCCACTGATCTAATTTTTTAGAAGCGAAACTTTGAGATTGAGAATGAGCATTTGTAATTGCAGTGGCGATCGCATCTTCTATTCCTGCTGGCGGAGCTTTTTTCTCAACCATCACTATATTGTCTTTTGTCGATTGAGTAATGACATGATCTTGTGGTGATGAACCTGCGATTAAAAATTTACCTAGCAACGGAATCAGCACAATAATAATCACAGCCACCCAAATATATGGAGTTATGGATTTAATAAATTCACTCCAAGCTCGAATGCGATCGGTTTTATGGATATAGGATACCTTTTCATTCGTTTCCTGGGGCTTTTGTTCGATTATTGATGAATCTGGAACAGATTTCGATTCAAATATATCCTGTTGTTCTTGGTTCATAGTATGTTTTTAACTAAATCTAAACAGCCTCCTTCACTCGTAAGTTTAGCTAATTTAACCAATAAAACATGTCTGTTGCTCTCATTTCAGAATCAAAATGCTTTGATGGCAAACTCGGCTTTTATCGCCATCCTTCTACTAGTTGTAATGGTGAAATGCGTTTTGCTGTTTACCAACCACCCCAGGCAAATAATGAACCAGTACCTGTGCTTTATTTCCTCTCTGGTTTGACTTGCACAGAAGAAAATTTTATGGCGAAGGCGGGGGCGCAGCGCTTTGCAGCAAAGTACGGTTTAATGTTAGTAGTACCAGATACTAGCCCTCGCAACACTGGAATTCCTGGTGAGGATGAGGACTGGGATTTTGGCACGGGTGCGGGCTTCTACGTTGATGCTACAGTTGAACCGTGGGCTTCGCATTACCGCATGTATAGTTACGTTGTTGATGAATTACCTGCTGTAATTGCCGAAAATTTTCCAGCAATACCAGAAAGACAAAGCATTTTTGGTCATTCTATGGGTGGACATGGGGCGCTGGTTTGTGCAATGCGAAATCCCCAACAATATAAATCTGTCTCAGCTTTCGCGCCGATTACTGCACCAATACGTTGTCCTTGGGGACAAAAAGCTTTCAGTCGCTATCTTGGTGAAGATTTAGAAGCTTGGCGTGCTTATGATGCTTGTGAGTTAGTCAAGCAAGTAGGATACCACAGTCAGATTCTGATCGACCAAGGTACTGCTGATAAATTTTTACCTGGACAATTACTTGTGGATACATTTGACAAAGCTTGTGCGGAAGTAGATCAACCTTTGAATTTGCGTTACCAAGAAGGCTACGACCACAGCTATTATTTTATTGCCTCTTTTATTGAAGATCACATCCGTCATCATGCGATCGCTCTTTTACAATAGAGCAGCAGGCAAAAGGCTGATCATATAAGCTTTTTGTTTATAATTTACGCTGATTTGCTAGCCTTTGAGATGATTAAGATTTAGAGGGTAGATGAGTTCATCGGAAAATTTTCCTTTGATGAACTCCACATCTTTCTTAATCTTGTGCAGAGCAAATCAATTTTTGCGATGTGAATATTTTAAATTGTTGCTTAGTCAACTGTAATTTTATCTATTTTAGGAATGTAACTGTAAATTCTATTTAACATTAGTGAGTTTAAATTTACTTATTTTTTAATTTATTTGATATAAATACGAATTTAAATATTACTTTGGATAAGAATGCCTAGTTTGAATGTTGTGAAATCCTGACTTTGCATGATTTCAAAGCAGAAAATAATTAAATAAAACTTAAAAATATCAAAAATAAGTTAAAACAATGTCAATAAAATTGAAGTATAAACATATCCAAATCGGCACAAAAAGCAGGATGATTGAATTTAAGGTAAGAACGAAAAAGCAGAAACTTTAATCAGGATTTATTTCGATAACCCACTGTATGGCAAGAGATATGTTAAAGGGTGAAATAAACCCCGATGACTGATTAAAATAGTCGCTTTAGTTATCGTGATTGACTAGTAAACTTACAAAACTAAACAAACAATAATTATGACTAAAAGCATTGCAATGAACGCAGCGCTTCGCTTGAGTGAAAAATTGCCTTTGCCACTGCGACGCTTGGCAGATTTGGCTTATAACTATTGGTGGTCTTGGACAAGCGATCGCCTCGCTTTATTTCAAACTATCGATCCCCAAGAATGGGAACGTTGCGGACATAACCCAGTAGCAATATTAGAATCAGCAACCTACGAACGCCTTACCCAACTTGCAGAAGACCCGTTTTACCTCAAGCAAATTTCTGCCCTCGCCAAAGAATTCGACGAATACATGACCCAAAAGGACACTTGGGTGAACCGAGTTGCACCGCAAGTTTCTACCGAACATCCCATTGCTTACTTCTGCGCCGAATTTGGCATTCACGAATCCTTACCCGTCTACTCTGGCGGTTTGGGTATTCTTGCAGGTGATCACCTCAAATCTTCATCCGATTTGGGCGTACCAATGGTCGCTATTGGCTTGCTGTATCGTCAAGGTTACTTCCGACAACGCTTGAACCGTGGTGGTTGGCAGGAAGATTATTATGTGGATAATCTTTTCCACCGTATGCCCATAGAACTAATTAAAAATGAACAAGGGCAACCACTCACCATCGAGCTAGAAATTCGCCAGCGCCGGGTGAAAGTACAAATTTGGCAAGTACGAGTTGGGCGAGTCACCCTCTATCTTTTAGATAGCGATCGCGACGACAATGATCCCATTGATCGTTGGTTAACTGGACACCTTTACGGCGGTAATCAAGAAACTCGCATCGCCCAAGAAGTCGTTTTAGGAATTGGTGGCGTCCGTGCGTTAACAGCTTTAGGAATCCAGCCATCCGTCTATCACCTCAACGAAGGACACGCCGCCTTCTGTACCTTAGAAGTTGTCCGCCAAGAAATTGAACGTACTAACAAATCCTTCTACGACGTAGAAACAGATGTACGTAAACGCTGTGTCTTCACCACCCATACACCTGTTCCCGCCGGTCATGATGTCTTCTCTCCAGATTTAATGGACTCGTTCTTCGCCCATTACTGGCCACAACTACGCCTTTCCCGCGAACAATTCTTAGCATTAGGCGCACGCCGACTTGGCGATCCTTGGGAACCTTTTGGTATGACTGTTTTAGCATTGCGGATGTGTCGTACCTCCAACGGTGTCAGCGAGTTACACGGACGAGTTTCCCGTCAAATGTGGACAGTCATGTATCCCAATCGATCTGAAGATAACGTCCCCATCGGCTACATTACTAACGGAGTCCATGCACCAACTTGGACTGCTCCCCTAATAGCAGAATTGTACAATCAGTATTTGGGGACAGATTGGAAAACCCATGCAGTTGATCCCAAAATGTGGGAAAAAGTAAACGATATTCCCAACGAAGAACTCTGGTGGCGACATCAAATTCTCAAAGAAAGACTTGTCGCTCACACCCGCTATAAAGTTAAGAAAGCTAGAGAAGGACGAGGCGAAGAATACGAAAGCATTCAAGCCACCAACACCTTATTAGATCCCAAAGCACTCACCATCGGATTTGCGAGACGTTTCTCACCATACAAACGCGGTCATTTGCTGCTGCGTGACATGGAACGCGCCCTAAGAATCTTTGGTAACGCTGATCGACCCGTACAAATTATCTTCGCCGGTAAAGCACACCCCGCCGATGAAGAAGGTAAGCGAATTATTCAACGCTTGATGGAGTGGTGCAAACACCCAGCCCTCACCAACCGCGTTGCTTTCATCGAAGACTACGACATCTACACCGCCCAAAAACTCGTCCAAGGCGTCGATGTCTGGTTAAACAACCCTCGTCGTCCCCTAGAAGCATCCGGTACAAGCGGACAAAAAGTCTGCTTCAATGGCGGTATAAATTGCAGCGTCCTTGATGGCTGGTGGTGCGAAGGCTATCAAGCCGACGCCAACGGTAAAGGCATTAACGGTTGGGCAATTGGCGAAGATGCCCACACCAGTGATCAAGAACTACAAGACCGTATTGATTCAGAATCACTGTATAAATTATTAGAGGAAGAAATTACTCCCCTCTACTACAACCAAGATGCTAACGCCATTCCCCACGGTTGGATACAGATGATGAAAGCTTCCATCAAAACCAACGCACCACTATTTAACACCGATCGCATGATTGCTGACTACGTTTCCCAGGTATACGTCCCAGAAATTGCTGTGACAGTACCGCCGATTTTAGCCAGAGTATTGGTATAAGAATTAATGAACCACCAAGACTCCAAGGTACTAAGAAACCTTTGTGTCTTTGTGGTTCACTTCTTTTAATATAAATAAATTAACCACCAAGGCTCCAAGTCACCAAGAAATCCTTTGTGTCTCTGTGTCTTCGTGGTTGATTTTTTATATTAGGTAAAAAAAATGCTTATCTGGCAAGCTGATTTTTATCATCATCGCCAACAGCAGACAGCAGGACAAGTTTTATGGGAGTTGTTGATTTGCGATCGCGATCGCAGTTTTCAGTATGAAGCAATTTGTCCTCAATCTCAGGTGAATTCTAGTTGGGTTACTGCTCAGTTGCAATTGGCTGCGGATGGGAAGTTACCAGATATAATTCAGGTGTTTCGCCCGCAATGTTTGGGTTTGATTCAGGAAGCTGGACGCAGTTTAGGTATCAATGTTGAACCGACTCGCCGCACTTTTGCTGTTAAGCAGTGGTTGCAGGAAAAAGATTATTCTACAGTAGTAGACAAACCGCCACCTACGCCATTACCGGAAAATCTCTGGGGAGAAGAATGGCGATTTGCAACTTTGTCAGCAGGTAAAGTAGTGGAAGCGTTTGCAGAACAGCCTATCCCGATTTTGGTAATACCAGAGTTTCTGCAACCGATTAATTTGGGTTTGGCGTCAACGGTGCCAGTTCCTGGTGTGATAATTTATGGGGGACGGCAATCAATGCGTTTAGCACGGTGGTTACAGCAAGCGCGTCCTGTGGAGTTAAGTTATATTGCGGGTGCGCCGGATGGGTTGGTATTGGAAGCTAGTTTGGTAGATAGATGGATTTTAGCGACGTTTAGTGATCCAGAAGTAGCAACCGCAGCTAAGGTTTACGAACAGCGCAAGCAGGAAAGTCACGGGTTACATTTTTTACTAGTGCAGCCTGATGATTCGGGGATGACTTTCAGTGGTTTTTGGTTATTACGTGCGGAAGATTAATTAACAACTAATTACCTGAACAAAATTAATTATACATTCTCTATTCCCTGTTCCCTTTATTGCATTTGTCGCCGTGCGGCTTCTAAAATTAGGCGTTGTTCAGCACGTGCGATCGCTTGATATGTTCTTGCTACTGCTTCTGGTTCTACGGAAATAGAGGTAATGCCCCATTCGATCAAATGCTCTATAATTTCTGGATACAAGGCAGGTGCTTGACCACAAATAGAGCAAGGTATTCCTGATTCTCTGGCAGTGCGGATTAATTGAGCTACAGCATTCATAACTACTGGGTGGCGTTCATCAAATGCTTTTGCGAACTGTCCCTGCTCTCTATCTACACCTAATAGTAGTTGAGTTAGGTCATTGGTGCCAATGGAAATTCCTTGGACGCCAGCTTTGATATATTCTGGTAGCAAAAATAACACACTTGGTACTTCTGCCATCATCCATAGTTGAAAATGAGGTATTTTATTTAACCTTGCTTCTGCGACTTTTTGACGACAAAAGTCAAATTCTTCGACTGTACGTACAAACGGCAAAATTAAGTGAATATTGGTATAACCAGATTGCTGTACATTTGCTAAGGCAGCTAATTCCAACTCAAAGACAGCAGGATTGACCAGATAGCTGAATGTACCGCGTTCTCCCAGCATAGACTGCGGTGAAGATTGTAAGTGATCGCTACTTGATTGTAATTCACGCGATCGCCAGTCCAATGAACGATAAAAAACAGGTCGTGGGGCAAAAGCCTGGGCAAACTGTAAAATTTGTTCATACCACCGCTCTAACAATACATCCTGACGTCCATTGGTTAGCCAATTTAGGGGGTGTTGTCCTTCTAGAATATTGAGTACCATCAATTCTGAACGCAATAATCCTACTCCATCAATGGGCAAAGAAAGCACTTGCTCGATCAAGCTAGGCTGACTTAAGTTAACTAGCAGCCGGGTAGCAATCATGGATTCCTTTGTTGAGGAGTTAGTTGTAGATGAAACAGAATTATGGTTTATTGTTGGAGTATGACGAAAACCTGGATTCAAAGCTGCGGAGGATTCGCCACCATTTTGTAAAAGTGGGGAAACTCCTGCACGTAAGTAATTTTTATTCTGTAAACGTTTCGCTGCTTCCCGTAGGGATGGAGACTGGTTTGACAGTATAGTGTGATGGGAAAATGAGAGAAAAGGCAAAAATTGATCTGATTGTCTTTTGTCAGTTTCCTCTTGTTGTACCTCCGTACCCAGGCGGTAAATTTCTCCTTTATCACCATCAATTAGCAGTTGCTCACCATGATGAATCATAGTTGTAGCACTGACTGCGTTGACTACTGCTGGAATACCTAATTCTCTGGCGAGAATCGCTGCGTGACTTGTGAGACCACCGTGTTCAGTGATAATACCTACTGCTTGTTGCAATATAGGCAACCAATTTGGCGTGATAGCTGGTGCGACTAAAATTACTCCTTTTGGTAGTTGTTCTGGTTTTTGCTGAGAATGGATGACATGAGCAGGTGCTGTTATCCGTCCTGTTGCTGCCCCTAGTCCCTTGATAAAGTGAAGAGGGGAAATTCCGGATTGGGGTAGGCTAATTTGCGTTATGTAAAGTGTTTCCGATGGGGTTTGTTGAGAAATTGTCCACTCTAGAGTGAGGTGTTTACCTAGTTGTTTGACAAGCTGATTTGTCAGTCTGATGAGTTGCTGCAAATATTTTTCTGGTAAAGCATATGCTTGTTGTTGCGCTTCAGTGAGTAGATATACTTGCAAACCAGAGTCATCCTGTTTTGGTAATGATATTGATGTGGATTGCAAATAAATATCAGAACTTTCATTATGAATGCAATAGGCGAGTAGCTTGTATCCCAACTGTTGCTCTTGAACAATGCTAGTTTCTGGTTGAATATAGTAGACATCTGGCAAAACTTCACCGTGGGCGATCGCAATTCCCAGCCCACAAGAGGCTTGAATTTCCCAATGGGAAGAGTTGGTACTCACTAAGCCACTGGCAAGTGCATTGTGGATTGGTTGCACTAAAACTGCTAAATTAATCTGCTGGAGATCAATTCCTGCTTGTTGCCAGCATAAAAGACTTCTAGCACGAAACAACTGACTCCAAGTCCGCTTGAGTGCGGAGGCGATCGCTTCTAGTTCGCAGTGACAAATTTGAGATTCCAGCAAACCAGATATATTTGCAACACCGTGCTTACTTGTAGGAAGTGTCAAACTTGGGCGAAAAATCAGACATTGAGTTTCCCATTTTTGAGTTGCTTGTGAGATTGCATTTAATAACTCAGGTGATACAGTGGCGCTAATAATTTCTTGGCGCAACCGTTCAGCTACCTGCTGAAGCTGGCGCCAGTTACCAACATCCAAGTGCAATGAAGAATTTGGTAAGTCAGCAATTAATGCTTCTGAACTGTTGAGATTTTCTAGAAATTCTCGCAAAACTGATGCTGGGATGACAAAACCAGACAGCACCGGATAACCACGCTGCATGATTCTGCTTAAATAAAAAGCTTTATCACCAACTTCGGCGCGATCCAGCAGTTTAATTTGCTCAAGCCAGTAGAGTTTGTCCACTCAATTAGTCAGTTGTTGGTTGGCGGTTGGTGGTGAGTGATTGGTGGTTCCATAGACGCACTATTAGTTTTCGTTAGAACTACCAAACAATCAACAAAGAACAAAATCCTACTAAAACTAAATTTCAGCGTCTACGTGTTACTAGGACTAGCAGTAAAGTTTCTAGAAATCTATCCAAGCTGAACAAATAGACAACTTGTTAACAGGTTTTCTAGCTTTTGGTGTTGCGGTTGAGTTTATACTGAGGAATACTAAAGATTAAATTGTGTATAACTTGGGTTATTATCTCCCAAAATAGCCGCAGCTTTTACATAGTTGTAGGTTTACATAATTTGTAAACTAAACAACACTCAAGTGTATTCACTTATCTTTAAATTTGAATTTTTAGTGCTGTAGCTTGCTGGGCATTTTAGAAACAAAAATCTATATCAAAAATCTTACCACAACACTACAATTGCCAAAGCTTTAAGCAAGACTATTACCCAAAAGGATTATATGGTGGTAAAGAAAAACAACTGGCAAAAATTTTGGAAAGCATTAACTGAACAAGATCAAGAGTTTGAGTATTAATCGTTAAATTTGGTAATTTAGTTGAAATGG
>NZ_AJLJ01000365.1 GCF_000317245.1 Fischerella muscicola SAG 1427-1 = PCC 73103 | reverse complement strand
GCTTACATACTGCAAATGATGGGCGACATCAGTATAAATGCATGGTATCACATTTTTTAGTATTACCGAATACATTTTTTCTTGCACCTAATGATTGGGCTAACATTGCATTTAGACTATGCCTAGCAGTATTTTTTGGGGGAGTTATTGGCTTAGAACGCGAGCGCAGACGCAAACCAGCTGGCTTGAGAACTCATATGTTGGTGAGTGTTGCTTCAGCAATATTTGTTCTTGTCATTTTGCAAACAGACGTGGAACCACGAGATTACAATGGACTCAGCCGTGTTATTCAGGGTGTAGCTGCGGGTGTAGGATTTCTGGGTGCTGGGGAAATCTTGCGAGAAACTTCAGATAAAGAATCTTCAACAATAGAAGTTCATGGACTCACTTCCGCAGCAGCTATTTGGATCTCGTCTGGCTTGGGGATTGTAGCTGGATGTGGTTTATGGCAATTAGGAATACTTAGTATTTTTGTGTCTTTTTTTATTCTTTATATTATGAAAAAATATGAAAGACGTATATAAAGTGTATGGTGAATAGTTCTCAAAGTCCTCCCCCTTTGATTTTCCAATCTTATGATCTGAATTCTTACAATAGAAGCATCATGAACTTAAAATTATGTGGGGGGTAAATCTGCATGAAAATCTCATTTCTGTCACTGAAACTACTTGTCTTTAGCACTTTAGCAGGAATTGGCTTTATTTCTTTGCTGACACCGAAACCTAGCCTTGCTGAACCTAGCCAAACACCAAACTTCCAAAATTACGATCCACAGAACAACACAGACGACCCATACAACACCAACAATAATCCTTTTTCTAACTCCAACACAAATGATGGTTTTGGCGTGTTCAATTTAATTCATCGTGCCAATTTAAGTGTGCCGGATTTAGATGTAAATGCACAAAATCAACAACTTGATGAAGCGGCAGAAGCTTTTAAGGCTAGACAACGAGCATTAACACAACAAAACAAACAGCAGACACCAAGTTTGCAGATCATTACTCCAAGAGTGAATACTACTCCGACTCCATAAGAATTAGAGCTAGAAACTTTAATTTGTTGCGTTTCAAGCAAGTCAAGAGTTCAACCTATTGACTCTGACTTTTGATTAGTAAGCACGATCACATAGGGAACCCGCAAAGGCTCACAGGTTCCCTGTAACTCTACGTAACGACAATTTATAATCCCAAGGCAGCTAGAACATCACTGGCATGGGTAGAGGTATTGACACTAGAGTCAACATGAACAATTTTACCGTTGCCATCAATGATGTAGGTAACACGCTTGGCATAACCACCACCATCAACATCGTAGGCTTTAATTAAGCTGCCGTTGGTGTCAGCTAGTAATGGAAAGTTGAGATTATATTTTTGGGTGAATGCTTGGTGCGAGGCTTCATCATCTGCACTTACCCCTAGTACCACGATATCTTTGCTTGTATACTGCTCATTAGCATCACGGAAACTACAAGCTTGCTTGGTGCAGCCTGGAGTGTCGTCTTTGGGGTAAAAATACAGAACTACTGTTTTACCTTTGAAATCAGATAAAGAAACTGTGTTGCCGTTAGTGTCTTTAACGGTAAACGCAGGTGCATCTGTCCCAACTGCTAGAGGCATAGTTTACCTTTCCTAAATTTGAAATTACTGATGCATCTGAAATTTTACAATAATTTACAATCATTACAGGAAACTAAAAAAGAAATTAGTCAACAATTATCAGTGATTAATTGGTAACTGATAACTGTTAACTGTACAGACGCGATGTTCCTCGCGTCTCTAGCTAACTGATAACTGGAAACCAAAATGTCTGCTGTTGATGCTCAGAATCAGAAAACCCTGACATATCCATATAAGACCATAGAAAGAGCCAAGCGATCGCTACTTTGTTGTCCTTTTAATTTTGGTTTATTTGCAGCCATGCTTTCACAGAGGGTAGCAATGAGTGAAATTATTGGCAATTCTGGTGTTAACAAAGGCTATACCAAAGCTTGTTTGTCTGAATTAAGAGCAGATAACGCCTTAGCATGGTTAATTCAAGTAGGTGTACTGCGACGTGAAGTTGATGGCCAAGGAATTACGGATAGTTTTCGCCTCACACCCCTTGGTCGTCAGATAGTAGCAGAATGGGAACACCAACCATTGCCGACTCTAACATGGGGCGATCGCATTTTAAATTTTGTGGCTCGTTGGTTCAGACTGCCATTTTAGCTCTATCCACCAACCAATTTTGAGGTGAAAAGTTAGGAGTCGCACTGAGACGGGAACAATATGTACGGAAGTCTCAACTGCATTTATGAAGTCTTTACTATGTCTTTGTAAATTGATATGAGATATTGCGTAAGATTGTCGTTTGTCCTACATCATTTGTCATTTGTATAACACTAATGACAAATAACCAATGACCATTGAACGAGCAATTTCATCACTCAACCAGCATAGCCATATTAGGCTTCATGCTTTTAATATCACACCGGATTGGAAAAACAGTTGAATATGAAAGCAATTATGGTGGTGGGAACAACATCCCACGCAGGGAAATCACTGCTAACGGCGGCTATCTGTCGTATTTTGTCGCGGCGTGGCTGGCGAGTGGCTCCCTTTAAAGGTCAGAATATGGCTTTAAATGCTTATGTCACAGCTAATGGTGGAGAAATGGGTTACGCTCAAGCAGTACAAGCCTGGGCGGCTGGGGTGATACCTTGGGTAGAAATGAACCCGATTTTACTCAAACCCCAGGGTGATATGACTTCCCAAGTGATTATTAAGGGTAAAGCTGTGGGAAAAGTCAGTGCTGCGGATTATTATGAGCAATATTTTGAACTGGGATGGCGGTCTATCGAAGAGTCTCTACAGCATTTGTCAACAGAATTTGACTTGCTGGTTTGTGAAGGTGCTGGTAGTCCGGCGGAAATCAATCTCAAGCACCGTGATTTAACTAATATGCGAGTAGCAAAATATTTAAATGCACCGACTTTACTAGTAGTTGATATTGATCGGGGTGGTGCTTTTGCTCATGTAATTGGAACCTTGGAACTGCTCGAACCAGAAGAACGCGCTCTGATTCGTGGTGTCGTTATTAACAAGTTTAGGGGGCAGCGATCGCTGCTCGAACCTGGTATTAAATGGTTAGAAGAACGCACAAAAATTCCGGTAGTTGGTGTAATTCCATACTTAGAAACTGTATTTCCCGCAGAAGATTCTTTGGATTTATTGGAACGCAAATCGCATAAATCTAGTACAGACCTCAATATTAGTGTAATTCGCTTACCTAGAATATCTAATTTTACCGATTTTGACCCATTGGAATCAGAATCAACAGTAATGGTGAAATACTTAAGTCCTAAGCAAGAATTAGGACATCCAGATGCCGTAATTCTCCCAGGAACGAAAACATCAATTGCTGACTTACTGTTACTACAAAGAACTGGTATGGCAGAGGCAATTCAAAACTATGCAGCAGCAGGTGGTACAGTTTTAGGTATCTGCGGTGGCTTTCAAATCCTTGGTCAAATAATTGCCGATCCAGAAGGTATAGAAGGTCAAGCAGGTAGATTTCAAGGTTTAGGATTATTACCCATTAAAACAGTCATCACAGGACAAAAAATTGCTCGCCAGCGTCAAGTCACCTCAAATCATCCTCAAATGGGTTTACCCGTGACTGGGTTTGAAATTCATCAAGGGCGATCGCGCATTGAAACCCAAGGTATAGACTCCCAATCCTACTATCCTCTATTTGATGACCCAAATTTAGGATTAGTGGATAATTGCCAATCAGTTTGGGGTACTTATCTCCACGGTATATTTGACAATGGCCCCTGGCGTCGTGCTTGGTTAAATCGCCTGCGTCAACAACGAGGTTTAAAATCTCTGCCTACAGGTGTTGCCAACTATCGAGATCAGCGCGAAAATCTACTAGATTCCCTTGCTACAGAAATTGAACAGCACCTAGATTTGACTCCTTTGTTGTCGTAGGAAGCTAAAAATTATGACTGTGCGCGTTCATTTTTTACCAGATGATGTTACGGTTGACGCTCAAGTGGGAGAACCCTTGCTCAATGTTGCTGATCGAGCAGGGGTTATGATTCCCACTGGTTGTCTGATGGGTACTTGTCACGCTTGTACAGTGGAACTAGACGATGGAGAAATCATTCGTGCTTGCATTAGCGCAGTTCCAGACAAATGCGAAGAATTAGAGATCAATTTGTTTAGTGACCCAACGTGGTAAGTATTTAAACAAAATTAATTACACACATATTCAAACTGAAACCTTTATCCAGCGTAGAAACTAATGTGTAAATATTTCTGTTTGATTACTTAGTTCAACCTTCAGCCAATCCTGCACCGCAGCCGCCCTAACGGGCGTCTACAATCTTCATCCTTCTGCCTTTGTTTTTAAAGCGTATTGCTTAAATCGCTCTAAATCGGCGTGCAGAGTTGATTCTACTATTCGTCCCAAAAATAAATTATCCATGATTTTGCCAAGGATACCAGGGATAGCATAGGCAGCAGTCAGTTTAACGATACTACTGGTATGGCGATCATAAAAACGAATAGCTCCTCGATTCGGTAAACCATCGATAGATTCCCATTGAATGATTTGATGAGGAATTACCTTGAGAATGCGGGATTTCCAAGTAAATTCAAAACCCCCAGATTTCAATGTCCACAATGATATATCCGGGTTATCTTCTGGAACTTTCACTGAATCAATCCACTTCATCCAGCGAGGCATTTGCTCCAAATCAGACCATAGACTCCATACTAAATCTATAGGAGCCTCCACTTCCACCTGCACCGTATGTTCTAACCAATCAGACATTAGATTTTGGATTTTAGATTTTAAATTTTAGATTTTGGATGAGCAAACTATTGTTTCACAGTTTCCAAAATAGCCTTGGCTGCAAGCATTCCTGAAATTGTTGCTCCTTCCATGCTATCGATATAATCCTGCTGTGTATAACTCCCTGTTAAGAAGAAATTAGCCACAGGGGTTTTTTGACGGGGACGATAAATATCCATCCCTGGCGCTTCTCTGTATAAAGACTGAGCCAGCTTAACCACACTGTACCAAGTCATATTTAATTCCCTCGATGATGGGAACAACTCGTGTACTTGTGCTAAAACGTGTTGAGCAATTTCTTCATTGCTTTTTTTAATAAACGGATCTCCCGGTGTCAGCACTACCTGCAACAAAGACCCTTCCCCTTGCCGATAATAATCAGCAGGACTAGTCAAAGCTAAATCAGCAAAACAAGAAAAATCTGCATCGGCAGTATATAACAAATTATCAATTCCTGCTGCGCGATTTAGCTGTTTGCGTGCCTCTACATCTTGCAGTTCTGTTACCCAACCATCAAACCGTAACTGCACCGTTGCTACAGGAACTGCATCCAATTTGTAAATATTGTCAAATTCTGACCATTTACGCCATTCTTGAGGCAACAGACGCTGAATTCCAGGCAGATCACAAGCTGCTACATAGGCATCTGCGGTAATTTTTTCTTCTGTGTCACCGTCAGCAATCATTAAACCAGTGACACAGGTTTGTTCTTTTTCGTCTGCAAATAGGACTTCCCTTACTCTGCGGCGAGTATGAATTGTTGTTCCTCTGGCTTCTAGATATTCCAAAATCGGTTTATGCAAATATTCATAGGGCGATCCTTTCAACATCCGCAGTTTTGAAGCTTCTGTTCTCACAGCGAATAACTGAAAAATCGTCAACATACAGCGAGCAGATATGTTCTCGCAATCAATAAAACCCAAAGCATAAGCAATGGGGTTCCACATCCGCTTAATACTGCCGTTGCTACCACCATGACTACGGAACCACTCAGCAAAGCTAACTTTGTCTAAGTTGCGGATCTCTTGCATCGCACCTTCAAAGTCCACTAAACCCCTGACAACTGGACTAGTCGAAAGTGCTACAGCATTCTGTAATTTATCTAGTAATGAGAGTTGAGAGGTAGTAAAAAATGCCTTTAAACCATTGAAAGGCGCACCCATAAAGAAACGAAAATCAAGCGCACCAGTCTTTCCTCCTTTATTGATGAAGTTATGAATGTGTTCTTTAGGAAGCAGGTTTTCAAAGGCTCCCATCTTCTTCATTAATTTCAACAACTGATTGTAGTTGCCAAAGAAGACATGCAACCCCATTTCAATATGGTTGCCATCTCCATCTACCCAGCTGCTAACTTTACCACC
>NZ_AJLJ01000364.1 GCF_000317245.1 Fischerella muscicola SAG 1427-1 = PCC 73103 | reverse complement strand
AACAAACGGACGGGACTCAAAAATCTGGACTTCACAGCCAGCATCAGCTAGATCTACAGCGGTTGCTAGCCCAGCCAGTCCCGCACCTATAATTGCAACGCGCATTCCGTCCTTCCTTTTCAATTTCTTTACAAATTGTAACTGGGTTGGTGTCGGAATTTGCTACTCGTATTCTATTTAGAGTTCCAAAGTCAAAAGTTCAAAAAGCACCCTGCCAAGTTTGTAAAAGAGTCAAACAAAGTAAAAAGTAGAAGACAAAAACAAATTTTTCTCTTAATTTATTATTCTTTTTTCCTTGTACTCTTAATTTATAATTTTTGCCTCCCTATCTATTGCCATCTTTTGTATCTTCAGCTACAGATAACCCTCGGATCAACTCCCGAATCACATCAGTTGCTGGTCTACCAGTTTGCTCACAATACTTTTCCAATTTTTCGGCCTCCTGTGCTGCTAAATTCACAGTGATACGTTTTACAGCCCATTTTTTATTAGTCATTTGATTGTGTTATTTGCTGCTTATCAACATCGTGTACAAAATGTTAGTGAGGATGAAAGAGTTAAGAATATCAGAGTTTTTGTCAGGAAACAAGCAATCGTTTGTGTAAAAAATTTGCTTTGCTTGAAGTATTCTTCATTTTTTAATAGAATCAAAAAAACAAATGAATAAAGTGTTGTTGTGTCAGAAGGAATAGCGTATATTATCTGATACACAACAGAAACTATCTCAAGGAAGAATCAAGCTTAACCAAATATTTTATTACCTGGCAAAGGTAATTGCTGCTAGCTAAATAACTATTTATTTGACAATAGCAATGTCAAAGGAACTTGACCTATCTCTATCACCCAATTTGACCAAATACGTTTGGTTGGGGTCAATACGATGCCTTTTGCTTTCTTCTGATAACAATGCTTCTGTTTTGTTCCAAACTTCTAAACTCACAGTACGCAAAGAATTCATTAGCTTTTGTGCTGCCATTTTTATTATTTCACGAGATAATATTTTTCTGAAGTTCACAGCATCTTGCTTATCTTCATACAAGCAGTTAAATGCTAAATTATATAAATACTATTTAGCTCAACAATGGGCTAAATATAAAACAGCAGATTGTTTTTCTAGTTGCAGTAAACCATTTGAATTATTATCTGAATTGTCATCTATCTCCATATATTAATAATGTCGATATTAGCGTATAAACACCCTAATTATTAATGTTCCTATTGTATATGTTTTCCTATTTATTTCTATGACTTTATTTAAACTTTAACGAAATTCTACTGAAAGTTAGAGTTTTAATTTTATAAAAAGTTTACTAAGAAATAGTAAAAAGATTACATTGAATTGCATAAATAGCAAAAACATCCATAAAATCTAAAAAATAACTATTATAAAAGATGTGAATCTATAAATAATCTTAAATTTGTATTTATATTGATTATCGAAACAAGTTGGGTCTATTTTTATACTGTGTTTTGCTCAAAAAATAGATTAAACCATTACTATTGAATATGAAGTTGTAAATATTGTTACTTATTTTTTGAGGTATATTATGGAATAATAATTAATTTTATGTACAGAGAGTTTAAAAAAAGTAAAATACATCTTAATTTGAAGTAGAAAATCAATAAATTCAAATTATTCAAGTCACTAGTTAAATTTATTTCAGTTGCAATTCTTAATAATTAATCTTTAAAATGGTTTAAATAATAAACTTTTAGACAAATAAGCAAAATAGAATACATACCATTTAAAATTTCAGATAGATTGAAAGAGCAAGACAGCTTACACTGTCAGTGAAGCTTTTGTAAGATGAAAATTTCCCGCTCATCTGAGTTAGAGATATTAATTTAGAATCAGCTCAGCTGTGTCAAAATTAGGGCTGCTATATA
>NZ_AJLJ01000363.1 GCF_000317245.1 Fischerella muscicola SAG 1427-1 = PCC 73103 | reverse complement strand
CCTATATAAGCCCATTGTTTGCTGATAACTATTAATTCTGATTGAGCAAGACAAAACTTGTGTTTTTAAGCACAACACTACATGTTCAGCTTGCTATTCAAATTGCAATTGTGGCATCAGCTGGAGAGTACCAATGCCTAAGTCTTTAGGTGAAAGCGATCGCGCCTCAAATAAAGCCATCATATCTCGCAACTGGGGATTACCACGAGCTGCACCAGTTAGTCCTTTGGCGATAATTAAACCGCAATAGCCTTTGGTATTTTTACAGCGCTGATTCCATTTTTTTCTGGCTTCAACGTGAGTCGGGTCATCATCTAAAAACTCACCAAATAAAAATAATTCCCCATTTTGAGTTTGTAGTAAACCCAAATCATAGCGATCGCCGCCAAAAGGATCTGCACCAGGATTAAAACAAATGGCTTTGAGACCTCCAGCTTTTTCTATATTTTCAATTACGGTCTTAGCCTTGGGACGGGAAGTTTGAATTAAAATGACCGGCAGACCATCACCTACTGGCTCAATTTCCCCTGCTTGATGGTAACTAACTCCTTGACGTAAGTACTCCAACATTTCCCAAGACACCACACCTAAGCTAAGGAAAGAGTCTTCTGGAATTAAGTCATCTCGCAATGACCTAAACATAGGCATAGAATCTGATTCTATCTTCTCTTGTTCGTCTTCTTCATCTTCATAGCCTGCCATTTCCTCTAACTCTGCTGCCAACTCCGGCATACTAGAAACAGTAATAGATACTGATTTGCCTTGTTCATCACAAGCATCTGGTAGGGAAATGCGATAGCGACGACTCAAAGCAGGAAAAGAATCACTACCTAAGTGACGACGGTGATCGCGAATAAAACGGCTGAGGCTTTCTAGGGCAACATATACTATCAGTGCTTCTTCATCGTATAAAACTGAGCGTAGCCCCTCTAGAGGATGAATATTGCCAAAAGTAGGTTCAATTTCTGACAGTGGTAGTTCTGCTAAATCTTCAAATTCTTCCTCTTCGTCTGTTTCATCAGCATGTTCAAACGTCAAAAATAGACAATCTTGCTTCAGGAAAGCTTCTTCTAAATGACCTTGTGATTCGTCTTCTCTTAAAATTGTGGCGCGAAAATGCTTAAGTGAATCTTCTGAACGATACAAAAGTATTCCATACTCCATCCCCAGCATTCCCATCATTGAGGCGTAGAGTGTACCAACATCCCACTTGTTGATCTCTATTGACACAATTTGCTGTTCTTCTAACAATTCCCAAGGAGCAGCTTGCCAAATTGCCAATGCTTTTTCTCGCAAAGCTTTTGCATACTGGGGAGGTAGTTCGGGAATTTGAGAGTCAAGAATTTCGGCAAACCCACGAAACAGTTCATCAATCAGAGGTAAATCAGGTGAGTAGTCAATAGCAATATCTAGATCTTGCAGAACTCCACGTAAGTAGAATTGTACTTCTCGGTCTCTGACCACAATTCTTTGGGGACGAGCAGGTTTAGCAGGACTATGGGGATTTTCCATTGCTCGCATCAAAGTCCGAACAATAGCCTCTGGCCCGCTTTCTGGAGGTACTACGTCCATTCCCCGTACAATACCTTGTGTACCATCCACCCAAAGAATACATTCACCCTTGGTCTCGGAGTCTGATAGCTGGGTTGGTGATGACAATGGACGACGATCGCCCTCCCATAAAGAAGGAATTTGAGTTAATTTCCGCAAACGACGGCTGGTAGAGCGATTAAAACTTGTCATAGAGTAAGTGGATCAAAACAAGCGATTTGCAATTAGACTTTTGAGTCAGGGCTAGCCTCCAATGAAAACTCTCTTAGCTTTTTAATTAAGAGTAATCGTGATTGTGGGCTGCCAAAGGTCGAAACTCCAAAAATAGCGAATCTCTAAACACATTGAATCTCTCAATTCTAGAATAAAAATCTTTGCGTGCTTTTAACGGAGTATTTACAATTGGCAACCTGGAACATCAATATCGCTAAAATGGAGAAAAAAAGTTATTTACAGACGCGTGCTTGGAAGGCGTTTGTGAAAATTTTCGGGACTACCCAATGACGAAACTTTTGGGTTAAAGGTTCCCGCTTTGCTTGTATAGGGTAATCGATAACCGCACAAGGAGTTAAAAAAGCAGATGACACAGGCAACTCAGTCTTCACAACGAGGAATTCAGTTAAGCGAAACTGCATTGCGGCAAGTGAAATTGTTGCAGGAAAAACAAGGCGGCAAAGACTTGTGCTTGCGAGTGGGAGTACGTCAAGGGGGTTGCTCCGGAATGTCTTACTTGATGGACTTTGAAGACCCCAGCAAAATAACACCAAATGATGATGTTTTTGATTATGACGGCTTCAAAATAGTTTGCGATCGCAAGAGCCTATTATATCTCTATGGGTTAATGCTTGATTATAGCGATGCCATGATTGGCGGTGGCTTTCAATTCACCAACCCCAACGCCAGCCAAACCTGTGGTTGTGGGAAGTCATTTGGCGTTTAGTCAAGTGTCAAGTGTCCATTGTCAAGTGTTCAAAGTTGTAAAAACGCCTCAAATAGGGCGTCTATATATTTAGTTTATTGATCATTGACAATTGACCACTGACCATTGACCATTGACAATTGACCAATGACAATTGACCAATGACTAACACAGTTGAATCCCTGTTTGATACGGGTTTAGAACGCTATAAAGCTGGGGAATCAGCAGATACTTTGATTCCTATTTTTAAAGAGGTTTGCGATCGCGCTCCCAAAAGTAGTGCTGCTTGGACTTGTTTAGCGTGGTTGTATTTGTTGGATAACAAACCCAACTCCGCTTTCAAGGCTGCACAAAAAGCAGTAAAGCTAAATCCACAAGATGCACAAGCAAGGGTAAATCTCGCCCTGGCGATGTTGGAAACTAATCAAAAAGGCTTACGCCAACACATTGATGCTGCTAGTAAATTATTAACTCTTAGCCCCGAATGGCAAGAGGAAATCAAAGACAGCATTGAAGATGGTTTTAAGAGAAAACCCGATTGGCAGAGTTTGGCAAAAGTCAAAAATTGGCTATTTGAAAATTAGGAGTATTGTTGTTTGTTGATTGTTGCTAGTTATTAGTTCCATAGACGCGCAAGCGGCTTCCCTTTAGCCGTCAGGCGTTCCCGCAGGGTAGGGTACAACAATCAACAAACAACCATCAACGTTATTCACATTCAGCTTATGAAAGAGAAATTTTTAAATTGGCTTAACCTAATTTTGGTAGTGGATGTTTTTCTGGTTCTGTTTGGTTTTGGGTGGTTAGCGATCGCAGCGATCGGTAAAGCATCAGGAGTACCCTTGGGTTTAGATTTATGGTACAAACTCTGGCAACCTGTTTTCAACCCAGCAATTGGAATCCTCATGGGTGGTGCAATTCTGAGTGGTGTCATCAATTGGATTTCACGCAAATTTCAATCTAGCTAGTGGATAGTAGATACTAAGTTAATTTGACAACATTGCCTATAATCCCTCCACTCAAAGCTTTTGGTAACTTAAACGTGACAGGATAAAAGCAGAAACATTCCAAATTTTTCAAGACACGAAAATTTATCCAGTTAAAACAATTGTAGAGACGTTGCATTCCAACATCTCTACACATCGGTAAACCAGATAAATAACCTTAACTGAACCGTATTATCCCTATAACTGCTTCACCTCAGAAACCAACTTTGCCACCATATCTTTGGCACTACCAAAAAGCATTGTGGTTTTATTTTTGTAGAACAATTCATTATCTACGCCAGCAAAACCTGCACTCATCCCCCGCTTAATCACAATCGTTTGCTTCGCCCGATCTACTTCCAAAATTGGCATTCCGTAAATTGGGCTGTTAGTATCGCTGCGTGCGGCTGGGTTTACTACGTCATTTGCCCCAATTACCAGCGCTACATCTGTTTGCTCAAACTGGGGATTAATATCTTCCATATCGTGCAGTTGCTCATAGGGAACGTTTGCTTCTGCTAGCAAGACGTTCATGTGTCCGGGCATTCTGCCAGCTACGGGGTGAATGGCATACTTAACATCAACACCCATACGTTCGAGTTGATCTGCCAATTCGCGTACGCTATGCTGTGCTTGCGCTACTGCCATTCCATAACCGGGAACAATCACTACAGAACGAGCATAACCCAGCATCATTGCGCCTTCTTCTGGATCAATACTGCGGACGGTTTGATCTGTTGTACTATCACCAGCTGCACCGACGCTTGCGCCTCCATTGCTGCCAAAAGCATCAAACAAAACGCTGATCAAAGAGCGATTCATCGCTTTACACATAATTTCGGTGAGGATGATCCCAGATGCTCCCACCAATGCACCAGCGATGATCAGCATATTGTTCATCACTACAAAACCAGCAGCAGCCGCAGCTAAACCAGAAAATGAGTTTAACAGCGAAATTACCACTGGCATATCACCGCCACCAATGGGAATGACGAACATCACACCCAAGACTAGGGAAACTACAACAATTCCCAAAAATGCAGTTAGGTTGTGTGGTTGCATGAGTAAAAAACCACTACCCACTACATAGGAACCCAACAACAAGGCGTTGAATGGTTGCTGTAAGGGAAATGTAATTGGCGAACCACTCATAATCCCTTGGAGTTTGGCAAAGGCAATCATACTACCCGTGAAAGTGACGCCGCCTATTAACACATCCAATAACATGGAAATGTTGGCATCTAGGGGTACTGTCTGGGCATGTTGCAGCAAGCGCCAAAATTCTGCAACAGCGACAAGCGCAGAAGCTGAACCGCCTAAACCGTTGAGCAAACCCACCATTTGCGGCATGTCTGTCATTTGGACTTTATAGGCTGCGATCGCACCGAGTACCGATCCAATTGCCAATCCCAACAAAATCATCTGGAAGTTCAGCACATGCTGATCGAAAAGTGTTGCCACAATGGCCAATAGCATTCCCACAGCCGCGACAACATTACCTTGGCGTGCTGTCGCAGGTGAACCCAGTTGCTTCAAACCCAGAATAAATAGAGACGCAGCGACTAAATACGTCAGTTGAATCCCAGTCGGAAGAAAATCAGTCATAAACTTAAGTGCAGTAATTGGTAATAGTTAGTAGGGGCGTAGACGCGCGGCTTCCAGGTAGAGTACAGCGTTCGCCCGTACAGTAGCTAGTAGTTGTTTGTTAACCACTAACTTGCTTTCTTCTTAAACATTTGTAACATCCGATCTGTGACTAGGAAACCACCCACTACGTTGATAGTTGCTAGTACAACAGCAATCAAACCGAGAATGACTGATACATTCCACTCTCTGGCACCGGAAGCGACAATTGCCCCTAATACAGCAATGCCAGAAATTGCATTTGAGCCTGACATTAAGGGCGTATGCAAAGTCGGCGGTACTTTGTTGATCACTTCAAATCCGGTAAACGATGCCAAGACAAATACAAACAAAGCCGCAATTAATGCTTCTGTCATTTTGAGAAAATCCTTGAAGATTGGGGATTGGGGATTGGGGATTCTCCTAGCGGAGACGCTACGCGAACGGGGATCGGGGAAAGGGAGTGTGGGGAGTGGGGAGACAAAGGAGAATAACCGATGCCCAATGCCCAATACCCCATGCCCCATGCCCGATCCCCGATCACCTTTCCCTGATTCTTAACTCACCGCTGAACTTAGGGCTTGCAACGCTTCTTTAATCCGTGCAGAGCGAATCTCGCCAGCGTGGGTAATGCAAGCTGCATCAACAATGTCGTCGGCAAAGTTAATCTCTACAGCTTTATCTTTGATGAGTAGTTGCATTAAAGATGTCAAGTTCTTTGCGTACAACTGGCTGGCGTGAACTGGCAACGAAGATGGTAAATTAATTGGGCCGATGACGGTGACGCCGTGGGCAACAATATCTCTACCAGGATCAGTGCAAGCGCAGTTACCGCCTTGTTCGGCGGCGATGTCTACAATTACTGAACCTGGTTTCATCTGCTTAACCATGTCTTCTGTCACCAGAAGAGGCGCTTTTTTACCAGGAACTTGAGCTGTGGTGATGACAACATCAGCATTTTTGATGTGTTCGGTGACAACTTCCTGGGTGCGCTGTTTGCTGGCTGCGGAAATTTCTTTGGCATAACCACCAGCAGCTGTTGTTTCTTCGTCTAATTTAACTTCTACAAATTTTGCTCCCAGACTTTGCACTTCTTCTTTGACGGCGGGACGGATATCAAAAGCTTCTACAATTGCTCCCAGGCGTCTGGCGGTGGCGATCGCTTGCAAGCCAGCAACACCAGCACCCATGATAAATATTTTGGCAGGAGCGATCGTACCAGCAGCAGTTGTCAGCATGGGGAAATATTTTGGTAGTGCGGCGGCGGCGATGAGTACGGCTTTGTAACCTGCAATTGATGCTTGTGATGATAAAGCATCCATACTCTGCGCCCTAGTAGTACGCGGAATCATCTCCATACTCAAAGCTGTGACTTTGCGATCTGCCAGTTTTTGGGCTATGACTGGATTTCCTAAAGGATTGAGAAAGCTAATCAGTACAGCCCCTTCTTTGAGTAAGTCTGTTTCTGAGCGCCCGTCTTCTCGCTCTTGTGGTGGGCTGACTTTGAGGAGAATGTCTGCTTCTGACCATAATTTGTCAGTATCGGCAATTATTTTGGCTCCAGCAGCTTCGTAAGCAGCATCATTAAAGAATGCTCGTTCACCTGCACCAGCTTCTATCCAAATCTCTAAACCTTGTTTAACCAACCGCGCTACAATGTCGGGAACTAATGCCACACGACGTTCACATACTTCAATTTCTTTAGCAACTGCTATTCTCATGTAATCTCCTTGAGATTAAATACTTATTTCTGATGCAAGTTGTGAAACTTTTGCGATGAGTATTTAGACGTACTCTTAACTTTGGGATGGGGCTATCAGCTATAGGCTTTTCTTAGTTTAGTTACCTTTACGCTTTCCCACTCTAGCTATCTAGACAAAGCCTGACTGTGCCGTTTTATGGATGTTGCAATTACATATACTTGCATTTATAGGTTGTTTATTGCACATCCTATGCTGATCCCCAACTTTTACATCTATGTCTTCAAATTCTTTTAGGGATTGCAAAATATTGTTGTGTCTTGTTTACATAGTGCAATATTGATTAATTTCTCACCAAATAATTCCTCACATGATTAGAAATTTTTTGCGCTGTGAGTAATGCTTACTGCCACCAATCTAGCTTAAGTTAGGTGGTGATCGCTCTATTAAATCGCTTAATTTTTATAACAAAAATCTTAATTTTAGATAAACTTGTACATATTTATAAATACAACTTGATTTCAATGACTTTTTGATCTCTGGTAAAACTATCAGAAAATAAGTGATGATTAGAACTTTCTATACTTCACAATATCGCTAGACTTCCAGTAGAGCTTTTTGTAACTTAAAATACTATTTTTGAAGTAGAGATTTTCCTAAATCTAGACAGGACGGCACTTTTGTAAAGGGTTTGACGTCTAAAATCTAAATAAAGTCAGTAGTAAAGTTTAGTTGCGAACCTTTACTCCCAGTTACTGAAACAACACCTTTATTTCTGCCACAGGAGCTTGACTATGCGACGTTTATTTTCTGCCTTAGCGGTGACTGGCTTGTTACTGACAGGTTTACCAGCAATGAGTTGGGCGCAGAGTTTGCCAGGTTTTACGCTGTTTAGCGGTGTCAAAAGTGAAAATCAATTGCCTTTCCGATTGGATTTTGGTGGACAAACCAATAATTGGGACAGATACCGTTTAAAAATCCCTGCTAAAAAAATGAAATTCGCCGCTTCCCAATTTGTTGTTAACTATCCCAACTACTACAAAGGAACTATAGACCCTAAGAAAGTTGAAGTCCGGGTGAAAGACAAAAAAGTCCCGCTGTCTGATGTGCAATGGGATAGGGAAAATCGCGTGATTCAAATTTACCCTCAAGAAGCCATACCAGCAGGTAACAATGTTGAAATAGTGTTATCGAATGTCAAAAATCCAGCTTTTGGAGGCATTTTCTATTGGAACTGCTCGATTCAAACTCCTGGTGATGTCCCCTTAGCCCGTTATTTGGGAACTTGGATTCTTAGTATTAGTTAGTCCATTGTCAAGGGTCAATGGTCAATGGACTTCCAACACTGGACTCTTGACAATGGACTCTTGACATATAGACATTTGACTTATTTTATTGACACAAAAGTGATAAAATCATAGATTGTGGCTTTTTATAAAATTTTGCCGAAGAGGATAAAGGTATGCGGAGAACTT
Organism: Fischerella muscicola SAG 1427-1 = PCC 73103; assembly: GCF_000317245.1. Classification (GTDB taxonomy): domain Bacteria; phylum Cyanobacteriota; class Cyanobacteriia; order Cyanobacteriales; family Nostocaceae; genus Pelatocladus; species Pelatocladus muscicola_A. The sequence goes on along the minus strand of NZ_AJLJ01000363.1, from coordinate 35,813 downwards.
TAGAAGGAACAAACCGAAAGAGGAAGAGAACATCTGGTTTTCGTGCCAGAATGCGAACACCAGATGGTAGAAACGTAATTCGAGCTAGAAGAAAAAGAGGACGTTATCGCCTGAGCGTATAGGGTAAGGAAACTTAGACAGCAGTTGTGGCTTTGCCCAAAGCAAATCGGCTTAAATGCCGAAAAGATTTTCAGGCAGTTTTCCGGGAAGGTACTCGCCGTCATGGTTCTTATTTCACCTTGAGAGCCTTACGGCCATCATCTATGAAAAAACCTTCTCTTGATACTGCCCAAACCAATATAAAACAAACAAACTCGGTGCTTTTTCCAGTCAAAATTGGTATTTCGATTAGCACCAAAGTCAGTAAACGGGCAGTAATTCGTAACCGCCTCAAACGGCAAATATCGGCAGCTTTGCATAAATTGTTGCCTCAATTGTCACCAGGATGGCGGTTAGTTGTAGTTGTAAAACCAACGGCCGCAGAATCTAAGTGCGTAACCCAACAATTTCTGCAAGAATTAGAGCAGTTGTTGGCACAAGCTGAGGTATTAAATGGGCATTCGTGAAGAAGTTTATTTTGAAGGTGGCCCCCATATTGGGGATTTAATAATAAACATACTTATTGGCTTGACAATTGTAGGTTTACCGTTGACGGTAGGAGCAATTGTGAGAGCATTGTGGCTGCGTTATAGGATCACCGATCGCCGAGTTTCTGTAACTGGTGGTTGGATGGGACGCGATCGCAGCGACGTTATTTACTCAGAAGTTGTCAAAATCGTCAAAGTTCCCCGTGGTATCGGCATATGGGGAGATATGGTATTAACCCTCAGAGATGGTAGTCGTCTAGAACTACGGGCTGTTCCTAAGTTCCGGGAAATTTACGATTACATCACTGAACGAGTCACAGCCAAAAATCCCAATTTTAATGCTACTGCGAACAAATAATGGGGATCGGGGATCGGGGATCGGGGATCGAGGGAAAAGGGAGCAGAAAGCAGGAAGTTTGGAAAGTTTGGGAAGTGTGGGGAGAATAACCAATGCCCCATACCCAATGCCCAATGCCCAATGCCCCATGCCCCATGAAGAATGTGCGGCTATCCGTAGTTGAATTACAGTCGCAGACAGATCCTAATTTTCGATAAATTATATTCAGTCAGCCGATTTTCAAATTTTGGTTAGTTGTTGATGGTTGGTGATTGTCAATAATTCTTCCAAATAACAAACAACCAACAACCAATATAAAATCGGTAGTTAATTTACATTACCTCAGGTTGAATTCAGATAATGGATTTTGGTATCGGGTTTTTTTCAAACAACGTAATGTTGCCAATCATAGACTTGTTCTATAGCATTGTGCCGAGCTATGGATTGGCGATCGTTGCTTTGACATTAATTATTCGTTTTGCACTATATCCTCTCAGTGCTGGTTCGATTCGCAACATGCGACGGATGCGAATTGTTCAACCCTTGATGCAAAAGCGGATGCAAGAAATTAAAGAACGCTTTAAAGATGATCCGCAAAAGCAGCAAGAAGAAATGATGAATGTCCAGAAGGAATTTGGTAATCCTTTAGCTGGATGTTTACCATTACTGTTGCAAATGCCAGTGTTATTAGCACTATTTGCGACCTTGCGGGGATCGCCTTTTGCTGGTGTTAACTATACTGTTAACTTGCAAGTTCTTCCTGCTGAACAAATCGAAAGAATTCAACCCCAAGCCTTTGTCACTCCTCCCCAAAACATCTATGTTGCTGATGGGGAACACCTTAAAGTAAGTGCCATTCTCCCTGGAGGTAGCAAATTAGCCGTAGGAGAACATACCAAGATTCAATATCAGACTCCCGAAGGTAAGCCATTTCAGGAGTTATTGGCAGAACACCCAGATACCGAGTTAGTTGCTCAATGGAAAGTAACCAAAGGGGAAGAAAGAATCACAATTGATGAGCAAGGTAATATTGAAGCCCTCCAGCCAGGAGATGTCACCATAACTGGAACAATTCCAGGGCTAGCAGCAGACAAAGGATTTTTGTTTATTGAAGCTTTGGGTAGAGTCGGTGCTACTGATCCAGATGGCACGATTCATTGGGATATTGTGGCGATGGTTGTATTGTTTGGGATTACTCTTTACGTCAGCCAAGTCCTTTCCGGGCAAAATTCTAGTGGTGGTAATCCCCAACAGGATACAGTCAATAAAATCACTCCCGTAATCTTTTCCGGGATGTTTTTGTTCTTCCCCTTGCCGGCTGGGGTGTTGATGTATATGGTGATTGGTAATATTTTCCAAACTCTACAAACTTACATCCTTTCCCGTGAACCCCTGCCAGAGGAACTACAAAAAATAGTAGATACCCAAGAAAAACAGACGGAAGCACAACAAAAAACATTGCCGTTTGAGCCAAAAAGTTCTAAGAAAATTGAACCAAAGAGTTCTAATGAGCCAAAAAGTTCTAAGAAAGTTGAACCAAAGAGTTCTAAGAAAAAGGCTACAGGTTGATGATGACTGACTCTCGGATGGAAAGAGGGCAGCAGTGGTTAAAAACACTGCTGCAATTTACTGGGATCAATACTGAAATTAAAGGCGATTTAGAAGTAGCTAAGATTGCTGAGGGCGAGTCTCAAGAACCAGATAATTACTGGTTAACTATTGATCATGTCAATATGACACCAGAAGAAATTCAGGTTGTGATTGGGCCTGATGGTGTAGTGCTAGATGCTATTCAGTATCTAGCAAATTCTACTCTCAACTTAAATCAAACCCATGAGGAACAAGCCTCATACACCGTGGAATTAAACGGTTATCGTGTCAAGAGACAAGCAGAAATTCAAGCGATCGCCGAAGCTGCTGCTCAACAAGTCCGGGTGACAGCACAAGAAGTGGAAATAAAATCTCTCAGTTCGGCTGAACGTCGCCAAGTCCATACCTTTTTAAAAGAGTTTAGGGATCTAGAAACTTTCAGCCGGGGTAAAGAGCCACATCGCAATTTGGTTGTACGCTTGGCGTTCCCTGAATAATCAAATTGTCGATGGTTGGTGGTTGCTGGTTGATTGTTGATGCTGCGTTAGCGACTTGGTACAAGTAGCCACTACACCTCGAAGTGCAGGGTACAACTAACAACTAACAACCCACAAAAGTTAGAATAAAGAAGTATTATCAGCTATTTTGCTGATACGAAAAACTCATTTTTCGTGAATATGTCTCACAAATCCTATGGACGCAATTTATATTCCGCAGCTAACCAAAGCGCCGGAGCGGACAGAGGAGATCCAGGTTAAAGAGTTTCTGTCTGGTTTGGATACCTTGACACCAGTTCGTGGGTGTGTTCGTGTAAAACATCAGGGTAACTATTTAGAAATATCTGGACAAGCAGAAACAATTATTACTTGTACCTGCAACCGCTGCTTGCAAAACTACAATCATCGCTTAGTGGTTGATACCTCCGAAATCATCTGGTTAGACGAAGTCGCAGAGCAAGAAGTATCTTTACCCCTAGAACGGGAAATAGCTGTGGAAGATTTAGTAGAAACTTTATCACCCCACGGATATTTTGACCCTAGTGAATGGTTGTATGAGCAAATATGCTTAGAAATTCCTCAGCGCCAACTCTGTGATCAAAATTGTCCAGGTATTCAACCAAGTCATGACCAAGACTCTACTCGCGCTGTAGATCGTCGTTGGGCTTCTTTGGAAGCTTTGAAAAAGCAACTTCCATCTTAAGTGATTGGTCATTAGTGATTGGTCATTCGGCTATTTCTTCGTTCCCAGTCTTTGGCTGGGAATAATTTTTGGAAGGCTGTGTTAAGTAGTCATGTATAGAAATAGGAACAGAAAACGGGGAATAGGGAAGGATACATAACTTGAAGTGAAACAGAGCCGATCGCTTTTGATATATTCACTTTATATAGAGAAAAAATATAAAAAATATCAAACAGTTGTGAAGAGCAGTACAAACCTTAAAAATGAAAGAACTAGATCAAATAACAACTCGCTAATAACATCCTAATATTATGAGCTTCCGTGAAGAGTTCAAATTATTGCTCCGCGCTCGCTATCCGCTCATCTATATTCCCACGTACGAGGAAGAACGTTTAGAAGGCGCAATTCGGGAAGAAGCAGCAAATCAGGGTAATCGTCCAGTTTACAGTTGGGATTTTGTCGATGGCTATCAGGGAAACCCCAATGATCAAGGGTTTGGGCGACGTAACCCTTTGCAAGCTTTAGAATTTGTCGAAAAAATTCCCGCGACAGCACCGGGAGTATTTATCCTGCGAGACTATCATCGTTTTCTAGACGATGTGGCTATTTCTCGTAAACTCCGTAATTTAGCTAGACTCCTCAAGTCACAACCAAAAAATATCATTTTATTGTCGCCGAGAGTTGCGATTCCAGATGATTTAACCGAAGTTTTGACAGTTGTAGAGTTCCCTTTACCCAGCGCTACCGAAATTCGAGGAGAAGTCGAACGCTTGTTAATCGCTACTGGTCATTCTCCTTCCAGCAAATTTTTAGATGATTTGGTGCGCTCTTGTCAAGGGCTATCGATGGAAAGAATACGCCGGGTACTAGCCAGAGCGATCGCCACTCACGGTGAATTACAACCAGAAGATGTGGATTTGGTTTTAGAAGAAAAACGCCAAACTATCCGCCAAACCCAGATTCTCGATTTTATCCCCGCAACCGAGCAAATTTCGGACATCGGCGGATTAGATAATCTCAAAGATTGGTTACTGCGTCGGGGAGGTGCGTTTACAGAACGGGCGAGACAGTACGGATTACCGCACCCCCGTGGTTTACTGTTAGTAGGTATCCAGGGAACTGGTAAATCATTAACAGCCAAAGCGATCGCTCATCATTGGCACTTACCCCTACTGCGCTTGGATGTGGGACGATTATTTGCAGGTTTAGTGGGTGAATCAGAATCGCGCACACGCCAAATGATCCAAGTAGCTGAAGCCCTCGCCCCTTGTGTATTGTGGATAGACGAGATCGATAAAGCTTTTTCGGGACTTGGTAGCAAAGGCGATGCAGGAACAACTAGCCGTGTTTTTGGTACATTTATTACCTGGTTAGCTGAGAAAAGCTCACCCGTATTTGTAGTTTCTACCGCGAACGATATCCAAGCTCTACCGCCAGAAATGCTACGAAAAGGGCGATTTGATGAAATTTTCTTTGTTGGTTTACCTACCCAAGAAGAAAGAAAAGCTATTTTCAATGTGCATTTATCAAGACTACGCGCCCATAACATTAAAAGTTATGATATCGACAGGTTAGCGTATGAAACACCGGATTTTTCCGGTGCAGAAATTGAGCAAACTTTAATTGAAGCCATGCACATCGGTTTTAGCCAAAACCGGGACTTTACTACCGATGACATTTTAGAAGCTGCCAGCCAAATCATACCCTTAGCTCGCACCGCCACCGAACAAATTCAACAACTACAAGAATGGGCCGCAGCTGGAAGAGCGCGTTTAGCATCTAAACACAGTCCTTTGAGCGATCGCATCCAACGCCAGTTAAAATAGCGAGTTGTGGTTTGGTTAGTATTTAGTGGTTAGTGTTAGTTGTTAGTAGGTGATAGTTGATTACTATCCCCAATCCCCGATCCACTAACAACTAACACAACAAATACATTTTATTTATGCCTAAGTTCTAAATTATGGTGATTCAAATATTTAAGTATGTATTCGGGTTTATATTGGCACTCGCAATTTTAATCGGTGGTGGGTTTGCTATGGCACTGTATTTTATGAATCGAGTTTCTGCACCTCCGCCTAAACCAATTTATGCCAATGATCAACCTCTGGTGAAGACACAAGCACCAAAATCTCAAACATCAAAAACTAATCAAGTTTCTTTAGAAGAATCTTCATCAACTCCCGATGCTCAAAAAACTCCCAAAGAAACACCTAAACCAAAGGAATCACCTGAATCACTACCACCAGGAGCATATAAAGCACGTGTAACTTGGAAACAGGGCTTACGTTTGCGAAAAGAACCAACTCCTGACGCTGAACGTGTTGGAGGAGCTGCTTTTAATCAAAAAATTATAGTTTTAGAAGAAAGCAGCGATAATGATTGGCAAAAAATTCGTTTGGAAAATAGTGATCAAGAAGGTTGGGTAAAATCAGGTAATGTCGCGAAAATTGACGAACAAGATGATACTCAAACAACAGACGACACAGAACAATAATAGATAGTTTACACCATCGCCTCAGAATTCATAACTAAGGCAAATAGTTAAAAGTTTACTGATTAATCGCATTAATTATCATGAGAAAATATGTTTGTAGTCAGGACTTTAGTCCTTAAATATTCAAGCACTAAAGTGCTTACTACAAACCTAATTAAATTTAGCTTTAACTTTTATTTACTTTGTAAGCAAAAGTAAAGCTTAATTGCGATATTTATTAAAAGGTCAAAATCCAAAAAACCGAATGTTACTTTGAGGGAGATATAACAGCCACCAATTGAATCAATTCATCCTCAAAGATAAAATATGTATAATCGCAATTCCAAATCTGACTTGGTTACTGCTGCTGTTACTGCTGCCTTGGGTGCTGGTGTAGTTACATCCTTTGCAGTCAGTCAAGGACAAAACCCTCTCCATGCTTTGGCAATTACTGGTTTAGCAGTACTGATTGCATTAGTTTGGGATTACTACCAAAAGCAATAATTTTCAGCAATAATTTTTGTCTATCAAGCAAAATCAACTACCAAAAATATAATCTGTAGAGACGCTTGATTTTTATCAGTCATAAGTTATTAGTCAGCACAGACAAACTTGATAACTGACAACTGATAACTGTTGAAGCGTCTCTAGTTGTAGATTTTCATCGCCGCTTAGGATTGCTGCGTCGAACTTCGCGTTTTTCCTGTTCTTGAAGACGGCGATCGCGCCAATCAGCTAGCGTTAGATAACCAACTCCTCCAGTAACTACTACTAATAGCACCAGAGCAACTAAAGCCAGAATACTTAGGAGTGGACTTTCCACGATACCTCTACAATCCGTTACGACCCCAAACTACCATTGCAATTGACCAGGTGAAAACAGCCAGCAGTGAAACCCATCCTAGTGTCAAAATCTCCATAGTTATACTTCTTAATTTGTTTTACAAAACTACTCTAATATTTATAATACTGGGAATTGGGCATCGGGAAGAGACAAGGGAGAACTGAGAGTAGGAGAGGCGGTGAATCAATCAAAAATATTTTCCGTGTCCCCGTGTTCCCCTTCCCCTTCCCCAGCTTTGTCCCCCACCCCAGCTTGTGAATGAATAATACTTCAGATAATTTAATGGCAGAACGCTTAGAATCTCTCAAAGCTGGGATTTTAGCAGCTTTGTGTTTGCTTTCAGCTTTCTTCATCACTTCGTTGATTAACAACCTGGTTTTAGCAAAATATTTTCTTGAACTTCGCACTCTAGCAGTTGAACTCTTCAATCTAGAGTTTCTGCTGAGTGGCGCAATAGCAAGTTTCTCTGGATTGCTATTTGGCGTTACTTATCGTTATATCATCCGTCAAGATCAAAACCCGCACCTCAAGGCTGGAGGAGTGTTAGCCTTCGGTTTGGTACGAGGATTAGCTCAGATAGATATTGGTGTTGCTTGTACTGGAGATGTACTACCGTTTGTAGTTTTGACTTTGGAGGGTGTGCTGTGGTTTGAAATAGCTGCGATCGCTCTTGATGCAGCTATCCAACAAGGTTGGGTTAAATCTTTTTCATCTGAATTTAATACACGTATTTAGCTTTTTGTCAACCATTTTTCATGTATCATTATAATTAGTGATTTTAATTTAAAATATACGGATAATTCCAATTAAGGTACAAGAAAGCGGATTTATCCGTGAAATTAATCCAAAATCCAAAATCGGATGACTCAATATTTTCTCATAGTCGATATAGAGGCTACTTGCTCTAATGACAATAGTATTCCCAGGCATGAAACAGAAATCATCGAAATTGGTGCAGTGATGTTGAATGGGTCAACATGGCAAATTGAGTCAGAATATCAGCAATTCATTCAACCTGTAAGAAATCCACAGCTTACCGATTTTTGTACAGAATTGACTACTATTCGCCAGGAAGATGTAGACACTGCTCCGAAATTTCCAGAGGTCATTCCTCATTTTAAAGAATGGATATATTCATTCCCTAATCATAATTTTTGTTCTTGGGGAGATTACGATAAAAACCAGTTTCTCAGAGACTGTAAATTTCACAATGTCTCCTATCCTTTCAATTCAGAACATAGAAATATTAAAAAAGAATTTTCAGAATATTGTGGTACTTCGCAAAAATTTGGCATGGCTCAAGCTCTGCAACATTTGGGAATAGAATTACAAGGCACACATCATCGTGGTATAGATGATGCGCGTAATATTGCAGCTATATTTAGATATATGAATACACAAAAATAGTTCAAAACTTTTTTACCACCAAGGCACAAAGACACAAAAATCACAATTTTTCATCCCATAGTATCAGTCTTTGGAACTCAACATCAGAACATAGATAGATGTAAATCCTATGTTTTAGTTTTTATATTGCAATAGTTATTAATCTTATAGGAGACAAAGTTTATGGGTTGGTTAAAAAGACTTTTTGGATTAGAAAAACCACAAAATGCTCAAGTAAATCCTGCTCCCCAAGCAGTACAACAACAAGCTGCTGCACCTGCTGCTACTCAACAAATTTCCCCAGAACGGATGGGCTTGAATGGAGAATATGATCAGAGTGGTTTAGCAAAACGTGTAGCGCTAGCATTTGACCAAGATAATCAATTAGATGATATCGATAGTCTTTGGGTTGCTCAAACTGGTAGTACTGTTGTATTAAAAGGTAAAGTTCCTAGCCAAGATATTCTCAACAAAATGGTTTCTGTCGCGCGAAATGTGAATGGGGCGACTGCTGTTGACACTAATCAAGTTACGATTGGCTAGTTTATAGTAAGGACTTTAGTCCTTATTTTTTAAGCACTAAAGTCCTTACTACAAACCCTTAATTCAAACTTGGCTGGTTAATATATTATGCTTGAGCGCTTCAGCGCTCACTAAAAACCGAAAACTTCAACATTTTTGGGCTGAATTAATATCTAGTACAGAGTTATTTTGGTTTTGGCGATCGCGAGAGTGAATTGATCCAATCTAAAATAGCTTGGTTGATAATTTCTGGATTTTCATCGTGGGGACAATGACCGACATCTTCTAGACTCAACAATTGTAAGTTCTCGTTATACTGAGCAAATTCATTCGCAAGTGCTGGTGGTACAAATTTATCTTTTTGTCCCCAAATTAACAACATGGGAATTGTTAAGTTAGGCAACATAGACTTGACACTAATGCCAAAATTGGCACTAATTGTTGCTTTAAACAAAGCACTAAAAGCACTCGCCGAACCTCTATCTTGGGGAGGCCCTGCTAAGATTTCTACTAGTTCATCGGTAATCGCTTCTGGGTTAGCGTAGGCAAGAGCAGCCCAACGTCGTAGTATATTTGGTCGGCGAACAAAATAAAATAAAGGTTTCATTAGTAATGGCGAAGCCACCATATTTTTAATTGTGGCAACAACAGGATGCAGAAAAGCAGGAATCGCTTCTTGCTCTAAAGATGGATCTGGTAAACTCATCATCACCACACCCTGCACCATCTCTGGATAAGTAGCAGCAGCAGCTAAGGAAATCAGCGAACCGAGGGAGTTACCTACTAAGATTACAGGCTGACGGATAAATGTTTTCCAAAAGTCATATACTTGTTCTACCCAAAGCTGAATATTATAATTTGCACAAGCTTTTTCGGAAGCACCAAAACCCAACATGTCTAGCGCGTAGACTGTATGTTGTTCTCCCAACACTTCTAAATTGTGTCGCCAATGTCCTATGGAAGCACCAAACCCATGCAGCAAAATTAAGGGGGTTGAGTTGTGGTGATTTTGGCTAGGGCGAATATAAGTATAGCGAGTTTGCCAACCCCGCCACACCCAGTCTCTTTGATTCCCTACTCGTTGTTGCCAGTGAACTATACTGTTCACATTTGTCTCCCTGTTGATATTCCTATTTTCTAGCTTAATCGCTGTGTCTCAAGTTGTTGACAAGTTTCAATCCCTAATAGGGATTAATAAAAGTTGCAACTCAATGAAGCAAGGATTGCTGGTCATAATGTCGATGTTTCAATCCCTAATAGGGATTAATAAAAGTTGCAACTAGACTCTTCCTCAATTAAATAAGCGTACTGATGTTTCAATCCCTAATAGGGATTAATAAAAGTTGCAACCTGGATTGGTGGCGCAGGATCAGGAATTGAAGTTGTTTCAATCCCTAATAGGGATTAATAAAAGTTGCAACAGCAGAAAAAGGGGAATGTTATCATTCGCGACATGGTGGTTTCAATCCCTAATAGGGATTAATAAAAGTTGCAACCCAAACGCCCCATTGAAATTTCTTGATAGGAGGTAAGTTTCAATCCCTAATAGGGATTAATAAAAGTTGCAACGCTGGTGTTTGCTCTGTGACTCCGGCGTATAATCGTTTCAATCCCTAATAGGGATTAATAAAAGTTGCAACTTCAGATATATAAAGTTTGATGATTACACAAAAGATAGTTTCAATCCCTAATAGGGATTAATAAAAGTTGCAACGCCTACAGTTTGCTCAGGAGTGCTTAGGTAAGTTGTTTCAATCCCTAATAGGGATTAATAAAAGTTGCAACTTGGCAGACTGGGCAGCCCAGGAGTTAGAGCAAGTTTCAATCCCTAATAGGGATTAATAAAAGTTGCAACGAAATGTTCAGTTTAAGGCTATTCAAGACTTTAATGTTTCAATCCCTAATAGGGATTAATAAAAGTTGCAACGCTTGAGTGCCAGTGTCTTTGGTGATTTGGAGATTGTTTCAATCCCTAATAGGGATTAATAAAAGTTGCAACAGGGTATGTGTGCAGTGGGGAGATAAGCCAGGGATGTTTCAATCCCTAATAGGGATTAATAAAAGTTGCAACGTGATATCCGAGTTAGTGTTAGAAGGTTACGAGGTAGTTTCAATCCCTAATAGGGATTAATAAAAGTTGCAACCTTGCTCGCCCCAAAAAGTCAAATATTATTTTCACGTTTCAATCCCTAATAGGGATTAATAAAAGTTGCAACTGCTCAATCTAGAAGCCTTGCTGTATTTGGTTTTCAAGGTTCAGTGGTGCAGACCTGGAATAAATATAGCGTTTGAGCGATCGCACTGTCAATAGCAAATGAGTATAAAATCGCTCAAACCTAGTCAGGGTAAAATTTACAGAAAAGGTGCAGACCTCATTCAACATCAAATTAGCCTCTAACATAGACAGAATCAGAATTTCAGCCTCACAATTTGACTACTTTTTTTCTACACCTAGTGGTCTGCACCTTCATCAAGCAAAAAACACTGTAGTATCCATTGGCATTTCGCCACCAATGCGCTCAATCTTACCCTGACAGCAAGCACAGAGAAAATAGAAGCGGATGCTGTCTTCATCGGCTTTAATGAGTTTTGCCAACCGCGCCCTCAGTTTAGCATACTGAGTTTCAGTCAAGTTACACTCAAATACAGAATACTGCATCCACTGTCCATAAGACTTGAGAACTTTGTGAATTTTGGTACGACGTTTATCTTCCGGGATATCGTAACTGACAACAAGAAACATGGGTACAAGGAGGACAAGGGAGACAAGTTTAGTTAATTCAAATGAATCTATTCAACAAATACCAATAAACATGGGTACAAGGAGGACAAGGGAGACAAGGGGAGGGTAACTAATGACCATTGATTGACAAATGACAATTGACAAATGGCCAGATTACTTCATTACCAATGGTGGATATTTTTCAATTTCGCCCATGAGGTATTTTGCAAGTAATCTTGCTTGTAATTCAAAGGATTCTTGATAGGTGTATTGCTTTTGCATGACGGGATGTTTAAACTTTGTTTGCTTCTTTTCTTGATACAGTCGTAAAAATTTATGTAACCCTTCTTTCGTCAGAGAAACAGCATTACTGACTGGTTCGGTGATAAAATCTGTGGGTGAAAGAATGCGGCGATTAATCGCAGCTAAAACTATTGCATCAACAATTACAGGACGAAATTCTTCCATTAAATCTAGTGCTAATGATGGTCTTCCATAACGCTCTGTGTGTAGATATCCTAAATATGGATCGAAGCCAACAATATTAATTGCACTTTGGACATCATGACGTAATAATGCATAACCCAAACTCAACAAAGAGTTGACAGGATCAGTAGGGGGACGACGGTTGCGAGTGTGGAATTGAAAATTATCAACGCGAATTAGTTGATTAAAACAACCAAAATACGCTGCACTACCAGCACCTTCTAAACCCCGGATAGAATTAATAGATGTGGCTTGATCAAGATTCGCGATCGCAGTTGCTAATTGATTTAGTCTTCCATTCAAATCTAAATTAGAGTAACTGCGTTGTGATTTGAGGAGAGAATAACACAAAGCTTGAGCGCATACTTGCAACTCATCATTATCCCATTCACCTTTACGTCCTCGTTTATATTCCACGGGATACCATTCACCGTTTTCTAATTCAATCAAATCTGATTTGCCAATTAATTGATATTTGTCAGACTTCAAATAAATGGCTCGAACTTGCCAAGTTTCTTCCCGATTTCCCTCTCCCAGAGTATGTACTCGTTCATGTAAACTTGTACCCTCAATTGTGTATTGGTTATCAATAAACTCTTCTGCACAAAACATCCGCCAGCAACGATGCGGACAATAAGCATATTGATTTAATGCCGCAATCGGAATATATTCTGTATTGTTCATCGTGGTAAAAATAAAAGCTCAAAAATTAGTTAATTACACAACCAACAACTAAATTCTGCGTGTCATACCCATACCCATTGTTGTTTTTCTTCCAACTCCAGCATACAAAGCAAAATCAGCTAAAGTATTAATTTGCTTAATTGTGATAGGTTCAAGTTCTCCCAAAATCCGATAATTAACTTCCCCAACAATGCCAATAAACTTACTACGAGAATCAGCTAATATTTCAGTGTGAATATTAACAAAACTGGGAAAAATAGCATCAAGAGAAATATTTTCAAACTCAATCCCACTATATTTATTCCAACGTGCTAGTAAAGAATTAAACACACATTCTCTAGTAGGTAAAGTAGTATCATACTTACCTTGACGGAAGGCGGTAGGTGTGGAGAAGGTAAGAGAAATTGTGCGATCGCTCTCTGATGCTTGCTCGTATAATTGTTGATAAGTACAAGCATTCGCCCAAGGTTGAGTTGATTGGGGAGTACCGAGAATACTAGTTATATACAAATCAGCAGAACCTAAGTGCCAAGCATGTTCGGGATTAATATTTAGCCACAATGGCGTGAGTTGACTAAATAGGGTGTCATCTAACAGAGAGATACGCCACCAACACGGAGTACCTGGAGCAATTGGTTTATTTTGTTCCCATTGCAAAATGTAATTTTTGTGGCTAGAATATCCTCGCTTGCCACTACCATTACCTGTGTAACTTGTTTGTACTTGTAACGGAGAAAGAGTAAAAGCTTTATCGGCACTGGAATCGTGGAGTAAATCACCCAATTTTTGATCTACCGAACTAACAAGATTTAAAAACAGCGCGTGGTAATGTCTACCAGTCAGATAATTAGGGTAAATCGGAGACTGGGGAATCAGATTGAGAACAAGACTGTGTGGCATGAGATACTTTGAAATTAGGAGTAAATCATCAAAGGAGAAATATAGATGATTATTGACGATTATGATGCAGCAGTTGCCCTAACAGAAAAATTGCAAGAAAGCTTACCAATTAAAGCACGGGCGGGAAAGGAGTTTCTCAAAACATTAAAAGAACGAGGAGAGGTAGCAAATCCCAACAAAGAATTTGTGATTGAAGATGTGAAATATTCTGGAGATATGGGTGGGATTATGTGTGTTTTAGCATCCAATCCAGAAGAAGAAGAACGTTATGTTGTCTCCATTACTCATCTCAACATTGATTCCAGTCATCCCCTCGCCACTGAGGTGCAGAAATACCAACGCCAGCGCACCCGCAAATTGATGTTGGAACATCAAGGAGGTTTTAGTGCAGAGTTGCTGGCGCAAGCATCAGCCAAGAAAAGAAAACGTAGTTCCGGTTTTGGGAAGTGATTAATTTTTAAAACGATATGCCATATGCACAGGAATTTTCAGTTCTTTGATATCCTCAAAATAGTAGTATTGTCCCTGCATTTGCACATTTTGAATTAGACTAACTGGAGGCATATTTACCACATCATAGCTAATCACTTGATTAGTAAACATGACATCCAAAGGATTTAAAGGATGAGCGCAAGTGAATATACCTTCAGTAACTTTGAATTTTGGTAATTGTTGAACTGTAACTTCAGCTTTACTCATCCATTTACCCAAGCGAATCCATTTTGGTAACAAATCTTTGATGTCTTTTTGAGAAATTACAAAAAACTCAAATTGACTTTCGGGTGCAATTTCTTTGGCTCTACCAAAACTAGGAATGTTTTTTTGGGTTTTTTCCATCTCAACATGATAGTTATTATTTGCATATTTCCAAGTGTTGAGAATGGCAGTATGATTGAGCGATCGCGCTGGCGTAATGTAGATTCCCTGTTGATTTAGCGGCGTTAAATGTTCCTCATATTTAGGAACTTGTTCGGGACAAAAGTAGCGATAGGAATCTTTTTCAGGCACAGTTGTTGAATATTTTTCGCTATCAACTAATCCGAGTGCATAACAGAGAGCGTAATTGTGAATTACTGGCTCTGTTTCATAGAGTCTTCCGATTTCACGCGTGGCATGATAGAGGCTATCATGTAATTCGATTTGACAACGGTAAATAATTGCCATAACTTTTACTCTGCTGCTGCACTTGCTTTTTTACCTTTCTTACTTTTTTCAGAACTCTTGAAGATATGTTTTTGTGCATAAGCAGATGACTCTGTATTTGCTTGAGTCAGTAATTCTTTGAGTTTATTTTCATCACTAGTAATAGATTTGACTTCGTTCAGTAGAGGTAGAAAGCTGTCACCAATATAATCTGTGTGGGAAATAAACTCTTGAGACATGAGTTCAGTAATGGCTTTGTTTGCAGCATCTCTAACATCATCTTCATTTAGTGGATCAGGAGGCTGCATTTTTCCTACATAACTCAATAAGTCATAAATTTTTTGAGTCCACCGCAAATTGCTAATAATTTCGCCATCGGCAAATATAACCCCAATTAATTCATTTCTGACTCTTCCGGTACGGGTGGTTTGTGCGCCATAGTGACGAGTTCTAATGATGTTATTGAAAACATACAAAAATCCGGCTTCAGTAGGGTCTTTGAGTGTGACAATACTAGGGAAGAAGGTTTGCGGTAAGATATGATCTTGGCTGTTAA
Source organism: Fischerella muscicola SAG 1427-1 = PCC 73103 (assembly GCF_000317245.1). Classification (GTDB taxonomy): domain Bacteria; phylum Cyanobacteriota; class Cyanobacteriia; order Cyanobacteriales; family Nostocaceae; genus Pelatocladus; species Pelatocladus muscicola_A. Next base: position 20,404 of record NZ_AJLJ01000363.1, on the reverse strand, counting down.
TTCTGCTGGTAACTTCCCCATTTCTACTCATAGTTCCGTTTTCAAATGGTGCATTCAGGGTAAAGTTAAGATGAGAATCTTCAAAGGGAGTAATTGAATAAGCAGTATCCACAACTACTTTAGATTTTTCGGAACCCGCATCACCAATGGCAAAACCATAGAGAATACAATCAGGAGTTGTTTTGCTGAAATCTACGTTGTAGTCGCATTTTTCCCAGTCACCAATTTTATAGTTACGCAGTAATTCTCGTCCGGTTAAACGTTCTGGTGTAGATTGTTTGCGCTTAAACATTGCTAAACGGCTAATTGGTTCTTTGTGTTCAATTCCTGCACGCACTTTGGCTTTATTTAATTCACCATCTGTCTGAAATAATGGGTAAGATTCGGTGATGCGAATTGTAATGAAATGTGCATATTTACCCATTGGTTTAGCAGGGATTTCGTTGTGGAAAAATTTAGCGTCAACGGATTTTAGAAAGTTCATTTGTTTCTCCAAGGGTTAAGATTATAAAAAAGATTTCTTGTAGAGACGCGATACATCGCGTTTCTACAAATTTAGGCTGCATCATCAACATCCAAATCGGAAATATCTTCGGGTTCTACTTGCGGACGATTTTTGCGTTCTTCATCGTCTGCGAGGCGATAAAGGTATTCACAGGTATCGCGGATGAGATTGAGTTGTGTACCTGCTAAACGTGCGCGATCGCTTTTAAAACTTCCCTCAAATATTTCCTTGACAAAATATCTAGAAAATTCATAAACAGCTTGGCGTTCTTCTGCATCACTTAAAGCACGTTTCCACTTACCATCTACAAAAATAAAAGTACGTTTTCCCTCCGCAGCACCACGTTCAACCTTATTCATCAATTTTGATAAACGTGCCGCAACTACATCTATTAAAGAATCAGTGTCACTCACTATAGATTTATCAATTTTCAAAATTACATCAGCAGCTTCGTCAATAGGTTTGAGAATTGCATTGGCTTTCGCATATTGACTTTTTGCACGATAAAATTTGCGATAAAGCGTAGTTAATTCACGTAGTTTATTCACGGTTTCTCCTCCTGGTTCAAAGTAGTAATAAAAATCTAAGTAAAGACGAGTTTTGGCAATAGACACAGACTCAATCTTGTCTTGCTTCCGTAGCCATTTATTCAAGTAATGAAATACATACAAAGGACTCGTTTCTAAATCTCGTGCTAAGTCTGCTAATTTTCCCCAATCTGGATCACCATCCTTTTTACGGTTGACTTCTAGATGAATTGAGTATGCAGCAGTAAGAGCATTTAATGGTGAAAACTCTCCCGATTTACGAGGTAAGAGACTATCTAAGCGATAATTATCTTTTTTAATCAGAGAACGAATTGCTTGATGTTCTCCATCTAGTAAAACTGTTTGTTCAAAATCAGCGCCACTAATAAAAGGTGGTACAGGTGATTCTGATGCAACCACTTTCACATCCATAACTAGCGGTAAAGTTAACGCTAGCCATGCAGGTGTTACCCAAGATTCGGTGTCTGTTGGTTCTCTTCCTGGGGGTAAACCAATAAAGAAGAAAGTTAATGTTTCATCATCGGGATAACTAATTTTAAATGTCTTATCATCTTCTGGCAAAATATCCTGCTTAATCAACAAATCATCTACTTTTTGATAGTTGTTAACTTCCAAATTGGCAATTTGTTCTTTTGAAATAAAATGTTTGCGGAGTTCGGCATCAAATCGAGTTTGAGATATAGCATTATAAGCTTTTTGCAAAAATTTATTAGTTTCAGGAGTAAAGAAATAAGCTGGATATAGATAGAGATAGCGATATTTACGACCTTCAAAATCTGCACCAGTTGCGTTAGTCTTACTCATCATAATTTGTCTCAACATGATTTCAATTGACCATATTGAGCAAATTTGCCGCTTTGCAGCTTGAGCATTAAATAAAATCTGACGATTGCTATAAACTTGTGGTGCAAATAACGTTGCTGATTCCATTTGTTCTGTGACAGTGTAAGGAGAGCTAGATATAGCACAAACGTTTTCTCTACCTCTTCCTATAACTTTGGCGGCGTTATACCTCTTTATTTCTACTAAAAATTGGTCTGGTTTAGGTTCAAAAACTGCACCTGTTGGTAAGGAAATAACTCGACTCACATAAGTACGTAAATCACTCCAACCATCATGAATTGCAAACTCTTCTAAAATAGATTTGATGAGGTTAGAAGCATAATCAACTATACCTTCCATCAACTCAATATTTTGCGCTAAATCCTTACCGGGATTTTTCTGGTAATATTTAGCTGCTAAATAGTACCAATCTAAAGGAACACCACCTGTTTTCTTGAGAGATTGAATTTGTCTTAAAGCTGGTATCTCCTCTGATAAGCCTAAATATTCCGCTAGTTTTTCAGTCAAATTTAAATCAGAAATATTTTTACGTTCAGCTTTAGGAAATTGTTTTTGGTATTCATTGGCGCGTTCTTGCCATTTACCCCAAATACCACGACAGATAATATCTCCAAATTCAGCTAATCTATCAATTTGAATTTCATTACCAAATACAACATTTATATTTTGAGGTAATTCTCCTTGTGTTTGAAAAGCTTGTAAACTTTCACTCCGCTTACCAGATGAAGCTAATTTAGTATCAGGTAGTATATTTATAGCTGCGTTAATGCTGACTTGCATTAACTCATTGGCTTGAAAGAATAGCCAATAATATTCAGCGAATTTGAAGCCTTTCCCATCTCGACTAAAACCTGTTTGTCGCTTTGTTAACTGCTTACTGCACAAGGTTTTAATTTTATCGATAACCTGATTGGGAACTTCAGCAGTATTAATTGCAGGTGCATCGCTACTTGCAAGATACACTACACCATCTGGCAAATACAATAACTGTGTGTAGTATTGCTTAGGATGTGCATCCATCAAAGCATTATTAATAATATTTGTGAGAACACCACGATTATCTGATAAAGCATGGTAACTAAACTTCAATTGACCATTACTTACATCGTTTAATAACTCAGGCAACTTCTCATTTTTACCATCACTTTCTACATCACGAGGATGTTTTAATAGCGAAGCAAATAAATCAGACATTTTCAACAATCTGTGCAGTATATTCCGCACTCGACCATCTAAACGCGGTTGCAAACCACGAATTTCTAAACCTCGGTCAGCATCGCTTCCATCACCAGCATTGCTACTCAACCAAACAATATCATCAATACAGTTTTCCCAATTCTCACCCAAAAAAATATCTAAACTAAAATCCTGAATTTTTTGTTTGACATACCCACGTCTTAAATTTGGTGCATCTGATTTCTTTGCAGGTTCTTTACGCCAATCACGGTTGGCAAATACACCATCCTGATTATTTTCTTCTAACCAAATTGGATAGTCAGGAAATTTTTCAAAGTCATGCAGAATATAAGCAGCAACAAATAAACGAGTTTCTTGTTCGTCACACTGACGCTTAACAGGATTAGTCCCCAGTTCTGATGATTTTAATTTCCTAATAATTCGGTAGGTAGGAAATAAACCATTGAGTAGGTGAGATAATAAAGATTGATCATGTTTACTACGTTCAACATTTTTGGGTTTGCCTCTACTGTTAAGTTCGGCTCTACGGTCTTCTGTAAATTGACCACCCTTAGCTGTTGCTCCTATTAATTGATGAATTAGTTTAGGTAACACATTATCGGCAAAACTCAGAAGTATGTAATCTTCTGCATTTTCTGGTGCTTCTTTAATTGCCTTTTTGAAGAGGCTAATAGTTAATAGTTCGCGTTCAATAGGAGTATTTTTTTCCTCTTCATCATAGTTATCTAGGTCTGGAAGTTCAGGATATTCATCAAATTTATTCTCATTGATCATTTGTCTACCTCCTCTACTTCGATATCTTGGAATTCCTGAATGTTTCCTTGGCGAATAACCCATAATTTTCCAGTTACATCTGCTGCTTCAAGCCCAGCAATTAAGGTTTCTGTAACTGCACGGTAATCTTCAAAAATAGGACGCGGTGGTAAACGAACCACTATAATTCCTCTGTACTTAGATGGTTGATATTTGAGACGATTTCCAAATCCTCTATCTGTCGTTACTAAACATCTACTTTCACTCCGACAGATATCAATTAATTCTTCATCAGGAGTGGAAGTTAAACCTTGTTCTCTTACTGTTGCAACATCATGTCCCGCAAGGCGTAACAAGGTAGCTACTCGCAAGCTACCAAGATTTTCATCAAGTTTAATATTCACTTTTTTGTTTCCTTTTGCACTCCAATAGGAATTTCTACATAGTTATCTCTTGTCATTTCTGCGCCGTATGCAATACAAGCCAGGATATCTTCCCGTTCTAAACCTGGATATTCTTCCAAAATTGCCTCAATTGTTTCTCCACCTGCAAGAAGGTCAAGAATTAAAGCAACCCATATACGATGACCTTTAATACAGGGTTTACCGAAACAAATATTTGGGTCAATGGAAATTCGGGAAAGTAAATCGTTCTTGGTCATTGGTGCTTCTCCAAATTTGTCGTAATTCTTCTAAACGAATCCATTGCTTATCTTTCTTTACTTCAATGTACTCCCACCCATTGGCTGCACCACCATTAAACTTTGCTGCTAGGGGACTTGGTTTCTCGAATTCTTCGCCGTTATAGACAATAGTTCCTGTAGCGGAGATTTCTAGACCATCAATATAATCACGATGTAATTTTTTTGCCACTCCCCGCTTTAGCTTGACTCGTACAGACATTCCCTTCCGGGTGATACCTGAATCGAATAGCTGACTCAGCCTTACGTGGGAGTTTTCTGCGTTCTCCTCTTGGGTTATATTGTCAAAAATATGTAACTGCTTAGAAGAGACTTCAGATTGAGGTGGTTTTTGAACTAATCTTTGGCTGAGGCTAGAATTTTTGGTTTTCAGATGTTCTGGTAACCATTCTAGAAACGAGTGGCGCAAGCCTTCTGGCATTTGAGAGATATCACTATCGTTCAGGTGAATGTACATAGGAAGCCTTCATGAGGTGTTTGTTATGACCATTGTGCCATCGACCTCAGAAAAAATCAATGTCTCTATAGCCTAATGATTTAAATGTCTCTATTGCCATGTGATTCGCCTTTTTGTTTTGAACGGGGACAATATCGTCTACTATATATATGGAGAAAGGAAAGCAGTTATGATGCTGCATGAGTATAAATACTCGTAATACCTCTTAGGGATTGAAATTCTATTGCCTTGTGATTTCGGGCTAGACCCTTTCTCCACAAGTTTCTAACAAATCCAACCTTCATCCTTTTTGGGCTTCCAAAACCAAAGTAAGGTTTCTAGCATCAGTGCAGATTTACCAAATGCTATGGTGTACGGTGGTGACTTCTTATCATCACTGCTATATTTATCTGCCAAAGAGTATGCTTGAAAGTGGATAGGTAATCCTAACTTGGCTCTGAGGTAAGCGCGATCGCAATCTGAGATAAAGCATACTAAACCCCTACCTGATACAGCATCACTTATCTTATTAATCCCGCTTCCGTGGGGTTGGCGAATTTCTAAATTTTTGAGAACTTGGACTTTCCCAGACTTAGCAATATCGCTGATATCTTCTGGATAGTAAAATCGCCAGTCCTCTCTTACTTCCCGATATCCAGTCAATTTCAAACAACATAGAGCTTCTTGAAAACGAGTGGTTGTAACTCTAGATTTCTCAGCTAATTGTATAAATTCCTTTCTATCCATCCACTCAAATTTAAAGTTGCTGAGAATCCCCGGTAAGTTATAAATTTTAAAATGTTCATTTTCCGGTTCTTCTGGATTTGTTAAATCATAAATTGCACAATCTAACTGACTACTTCCCCGAAAACTGCGTGCTTCGTCAATGACTTTCTTTTTCTTTTCTTCTAAACATTGATTGATTTGGTGATATTTTTGCCAAATATTAACCTCAAGTGCTGCTTCAATAGCATCTTTGAAGTTTTTATCTGCATCAGGATATTGATTAGTCAGCCGTCTTAATTCTTGATGTACACAAGCTGATTGAATAGCACCCCAGCGTTTGGGGTATAATTTAAACTCATTTACAAATGGGTAACTTGAACGAATAGCTTGCGTAAAGGTTACTCGGTCATAGGTTTCGCCGTCTTGCAAAGGGTGAGAATCAACTTCAAATAATCTTTGCACAATAAACTTAGGAATCAAAGCATAAGCATGATAAGGATGAGGGTGAAAATCTTGATGTCTACCTATTCTGCCAAAGCGTTGAATAAAATTACCTGCATCAGCACCTTCAAATACCAAAAAATTTATTCTAAAATCCACGCCAACATCAACAGTTGATGTTCCTAAAAGTAAGTCTGCTTCTACAACTGACGTAGCTTTTTCTGTCTCACCAGTTAAACCTGTATTTTCTCTAACCTTCAACCCTAAAGGCTCAAAAATGCTTTTAAAATGCTTAACTAATTTCTTAACCGCAGCTATCGAGTTGAGAATAATCGCACCTTTACTACCTGGATAATCTTGAAAAAATTTTAAAATTACTGATTCAGAATTTTCTATCAGCCAATCATAACTAGATGAAAGTGATGGTTCTAATGTTTGCGGAAAAAATAAAGTTATTGGCTGACTAATTGGTCGCCATTGATTACCACCTTCTGAAAAACAATATTTGTGTTCTTTAGCTGGATTAATTTCTTTATAACGAATACCAGATTTGTCAAAAAACTCTAACAACGAATCATCTGGTGTTGCAGATAAAAACAAAAACTTCTTACCTGGAACTGTATGCTTAATTAACAATATTGCATTGAAGATACTTGCAACTTGAGCCGAGGAAAATACATGAAACTCATCAAAAATAAACAATTTATAATAATCGTCTATTTTGCTGAATAGCTTATTTGCATTTTCTCCTTTTGTTTTACCATCTTTTTTAAAACGCCTCAAATAGCGAAAATCATGAATATAGTAAAAAATATCGGGATTAGTCAGCAAAATTTCTGCTTGATTGGAAAGATTAATTAATCCAGACTGTTTATTTGGCAATTTATTTGTTTCGATAAAGTCTTCCAGAATGGCTGCATTCAAACGATAAATCTGTGGGTCTTTCTTTGGTTGGAATTTGTCCTTATAGTTTTGTACTTGTTTTTGCTGATCTCTAGCTAACTCGTTTGTTGGATAGGTCGCCATTGTAGATACACCATCTATCATAGCCAGAAGATAAGCAGCCAAGCTTTTACCATCACCAGTTATAGCAGTGTTAATTATTACATCATATTTTGGATTACGTAACGCGTCTAAAGTAGCGGTTTGATGCCAAGAAAGTGACCAATTATCAGGTAATTTCACGCCATTAGGTGTAGATAAAGTTTGAGAATAAACAGGCTTGAGACTAATACTGTAATTTTCAGACATATACTCAAACAACCTCCTTTATATGGAGTAAAGAGAATTTCTGCCACCATTAGTGTCAGTTTTGGGATATCTGCCAGATAAGGCTAACGAATTTCTGCAACCAATGGTTGCAGTTTTTTAAATGGGTATAAAAAATTTCTAGCTATTTCTCGCACCAATGGTGCGACTTTTCGTGTTAACTTAAAAACTGTCCGTAACTAGTTGTTGAAATCTATATTGGCACGCAAAATAGAAGTTGACAAGAGATTACAAGTATAAAGTATGCGGACAAATTTAATGAGTAGAAAAGGTCAATCGATAACACTGTCACTTGGCGATCGCGACAAGGCCGAATTAGAAAACCTAGCGCGGGAATTTGGTATGATGTGGGGCGATCGCCCAAACATCTCTAAACTAGTAGAAGCGATCGCTCGTCATCAGTTAACCATCGGTAAAAATCACGATTGGTCAGAAACACGCCTGAGAGCCTTAGATCGAGCCATGCGTGCATTAACTGATATTGGTCAAAATGAGCAAGCACAAGAAATTGCCAAACTGCTTCTCGAACGCAGTGAACTATCAATCCCACTGCGAACTGAAATAGAGCGTTTTTTAGAAAATTTACCTCCACCTTGGCGTTTAGAGATTGACCGCTTCATCCTGCGTCAACAACCCTTTCAGCTTTCCTATCAAGACGCCGCACAGCGAGTATGGAACTTTACTGTTCGCCATGCTAAAGTTACACCCCACGAAAAGCGTCAATATCTTGATTGCTGGTGCGAAGAGACACAAGGAAATTTGGATGTAGAAGAGTTAAGAAATAACTGGAGTCTGCGTTTAGATAGAATCCAAGAGGCTGCTGTGATCGCAATTGCTGGTGAATGGCGATCGCACTTGGCACAAATAGAGGTAGAAATGCACTTGTTTAACGGTTTAGCCTTTGCTTACCAAGCCAAACCAGAAGACATATTAAATGAATGGCTACCAGATAAACAACGAGTGCGGCGAGTGACAAGACATGTATCTAGTACCTTTTGGTTTATTCGCGAAGTTATGCAGTACGCACCAGACTGTGTGGTGGTGTCACCAGAAAACGTGCGATCGCTCCTCTGTGAAAAACTCCAAACCCTTTGTCAACATTATGGTCTAAATTGAAAATGGGGATTGGGGGAAAGAAGTCAAAAGTCAAAAGTCAAAAGTCAAAAATTTCTTAATTATGCCCAATGCCCAATGCCCAAATTTTGATTTTGCATCTACCGTTACTAGTAAATATACTGAGGCATTCAGATAGATAAGGTGTTAATAATACGATAGACAAATGCTAAAATAGTTAATAAATGCTGCGGATGTGTAATTTAGGTTAACTATTGGATAGAAATTCTTTCAGAATGAGTAAAATGACAGAATAGGTACAATTGTCCAAAGAATATCCTATGGATTAGCTACCTTATATGTAGACTTTGAATTTGAGTCCTCAGATATTTTTAATCATTCTGAGGCAGATTACACAATACCAAACACTATTCTTAACAAAGAGCTGCCACAAATCACAATGCCAGTGACTGAGAAAAAAAGAACTCGCGATTTGCCCCAAATTAATGAAAGGATTCGCTTTCCGAAAATTCGGGTCATCGATACTGATGGAGCCCAATTGGGGATTCTGTCCCCACAGGAAGCGCTGCAACTAGCCGAGGAAAAAGAGCTAGATTTAGTGTTGCTCAGTGACAAGGCTGATCCGCCCGTTTGTCGGATCATGGACTATGGAAAATACAAATTTGAGCAGGAGAAGAAAGCACGGGAAGCTAGGAAAAAGCAGCACACTGCTGACGTTAAAGAAGTGAAAATGCGCTACAAAATTGAAGAACATGATTACAACGTCCGTGTTAAGCAAGCAGAACGTTTTCTCAAGGATGGCGATAAAGTGAAAGCCACTGTCATGTTTCGGGGTCGAGAAATACAACATAGCGATTTAGCAGAAGATTTACTCAAACGGATGGCGACCGATTTAGAAGCAGTTGCAGAGGTGCAGCAAGCACCTAAAAAAGAAGGGCGAAACATGATGATGCTTCTTTCTCCAAAGAAATAATTTAATTTGGTTAGTGGTTAGTAGATACTGGTAAAAAGCCAGCTATTTAATTACTAAGCATTAAGAACCAAAAAATTCAAATAAAATTGATAGTCCTGAGTTCTGAGTGGGAAAAATAATACTCGGTTACTCAGGGTTTTTGCTATGTAATCATTTTGAGGTTCAAAGGTAAAGGGATCTGATACCAATTTTGGATTTTAGATTACTCTACGAGAAGCCGCTTACGCGTCTATGGATTTTGGATTAAAAGCCTGGATTAATAGCCTATTACAGAGCTTTGAAACAAGACTACCTATCCCAATTTGGTCTGATTAATGAATCCGTTACCTTAGTTGACGATCGCATTAGTTTTGAGACGTTTCACGCATTTACCTATCAAAATGAATGCGATCGCAAAAAGTCTAATACTGATCATGCAGAACTGAGTAACTAAATTTGTGGGTTGTGTGTTGTCTCCAAAAACGAGCCAGCAACCATGAACCATAAGCAAATTCAAGGTATAACACAGTCAAACTGCATGGAACTGAAAAATTACTGGACTGCTCCCCAAAAAGGTATTCTGTCACGATTACTCAAGTGGGTAAATCTCCGACCGGAGGAAAGTGATCGCACTTGGTTAATGTTCGCTTTTTATACAAGTACATCAATCGGTTTACGATGGTCAGAAGACTCGACAGTGGCGCTGTTTCTGGATGAGTACGGGTCTGAATCCTTACCTTGGATTTATATCTCCAGTGCCATTATGGGTGCAGTCTTAGTAATTTTATACTCACGATTGCAAAAGATTTTTCCCTTGCGGCGCGTTATAGTAGCGATCGCGCCTTGCATGTTTCTACCCTTAGTTCTATTTCGTTTAGGTTTACAGGTTTCCTATCTTTCCGTTTTTATCATATTTGTCCTGCGGTTATGGGTAGATGCATTCTATGTGATTAACGACCTCAACACCTCGATCACAGCCAATCAACTATTCAACATTCGGGAGATCAAACGCGCCTTTCCCCTGATCAGTAGCGGTATTTTAGTCGCTGATGTGATCAGTGGCTTTAGTTTACCGTTTTTGTTGCTATTTGTAGGACTAGATAACGTGATTATGCCTATAGCTGGTGTATTCATCAGTTTAGGGGCTTTTATTCTTTTCTATCTGAGTCAAAATTATCCCCAGGCGTTTCCTGATACTCCGCAAATCGAAATACAAGTAGCACAATACTCTCAAAAACGCCGTCTTTTTGGGCCAATCAAACGTTACGCCTGGTTATTATTTGCATTTTTTGCCCTTTTACAAGCAATAGGAGTCTTAATCGATTTTCAATATCTTACCCAGTTGAAATCAAATTTTCAGGGTAAAGATATTGCTACCTTTTTAGGCTTATTAGGTGGAATTACGGGATTATGCGAGTTAGCAATGCAGCTATTTATTTCCAGTCGCGCCCTCGAACGCTTTGGAGTATTTGTGACTGCTGCAACTTTACCAATCACCGTAGGTTTGTTAATGCCCCTAACCATACCTTTGTTAGGATTATTGCCTTGGGGTTGGGGTAATTCCCATAATCTTTTATGGGGTTTAGTGATTCTCAAATTCCTAGACGAACTTTTGCGTTATACCTTTGTTGTCAGTAGCGGGCCTCTACTTTTCCAACCAATTCCAGATAAGATTCGCAGCCATGTCCAGTCATTAGCCGGAGGTGTGGCTGACGCTTTTGGTGCAGGGACAGCAGGTTTTGTGATTTTAATTACTTTGTGGTTTGGCAGAAAACTGCTACCTACACCCATACATGAATCAATTATGGTAGTAGAAACCATACTAGTGGCTTTATGTTGCTTGCTAGTGATTTGGTTTTTGCGATCGCGCTACGTGAATCTGTTAGTTTTAAGTGCAGGACAAGGACAATTTAGTGGTGAAGATGTAGATTTACGTGCATTCAAGCAAGCCGTAATTAAAGCCTTGCGAGAAAAAGGAACTGACACAGATAAACGTTATTGTATTGAACTTTTATCTCAAATTGATCCCAAAGGTGTAAGTGAAGTCTTAGCCCCCCTATTAGTCAAGCTACCTCCTGAATTGCAGAAACCCAGTTTGGAAGTCATGCTAGCAGCAGGTGTAAATCCTGCTTACTTGCCAGAAATCCGTACTTTCTTAGAATTACCCCAAAATAGTGTGACTCCAGAAGTATTTGCCCTGACTTTACGCTACGTTTGGTTGGCTGAGTCAGATCCAAATGTCAACCAATTAGAAAAGTACCTCAAAGAAGATCAACACTCAATCATCCGTGCGACAGCCGCCGCCTTATTGCTGCGTCAAGGAACACCTATGCAAAAAGTAGCAGCCACCAAAACTTTACGACGGATGCTTACTCACCAACAAGAAAAAGAACGGATGAACGCAGTCAAAGCCCTGAGTGAAGCAGTTCATCTACAAGCACTGCGAATTCATATTCCCAAATTATTGCAAGATGACTCCTTACGAGTACGTTTTGCTGTCATCAAAATGATCGCCGCAACTCACTTAGAAGAGTACTATCCAGCCTTGTTGGGGGGACTTTATTATAAATCAACTCGAAATGCAGCTATGCAAGCTTTTGTGAAACTGGAAAACGAAGCTCTACCAATGCTAGTTGAGTTAGCTACTAATGTTTATAGGCCAGAAATAGTAAGAATTTATGCTTGGCGTACGATTAGTCAAATACCCAGCTTAGAAGCAATAGAAACTTTATGGCAATTTTTAGAAACATCGCGGGGTAATAGCAGAGATCACATTCTCCGTCCTTTATTAAAAAGATTGCACAAAGAGGGAATTCTGGGTTCAGTAGAACATTTTTTTGAAACAAAAATCAAGATATTTATCGAGCAAGAACTATATTTTCTTGGTATAATTTATGCTGCTTACATAGATTTCCAAAATCAACTAGAAACCTATAATCAATATATAGATTTTAAAACCCAAGAAACCCTAAATACTTATCATTCTGGTATCAGGACTATTGCTGTTATATCTTTACTCAACCGCGCCATTTTAGAACTAGAAAGTGATATTAAAGAACGATTATTATTACTCTTGCAGCTACTTTATCCGATAGAAAGCATCCAAGCAGCAGCTTTTAATTTACGGTCAGAATCAGTAGTTAATTTAGCACGGGGATTAGAAATTTTAGAACACACAGTAAAATTGCAGCAGAAATCTCTGCTACTCAATATTTTAGATAGGCGATCGCCTACAGAAAAACTGCAATATCTCATAGCCGCAGAGATGGCAGAATACCAACAAATGTCAGTCAATGAACGTACCCGTAGTTTATTAATGCATAGAAACTTACTTTCTGATTGGTGCTTGGCTTGCTGTTTCCATTTTGCTCAAGTGGCGCGTATCCGACTCACCACAGAACAAGTTTTAGAAAGCTTGAGTCATCCCACAGGTTTTGTTCGAGAAGCTGCGATCGCCTATTTAAATGTAGTATCACCCCGCATTCTGAGCAAAATTCTGCCCCAACTGCAAAAAGATCCACATCCCCTTGTCGCTAATCAAGTCAAAGAGTTAATTAGGTTAGTGGTTAGTAGGGGCTAACGGCCGTTAGCCCTAGAGGTGTTAGGTGTCGGTGATGGAGATTTGAGAATTACAATTATAAATGCACAAATCAGTTTTCTCGTGTGGATAAAGTTGATCGCCAACTAGATAAAAAGAAACTACGAAAATCGCTTCTCAAACAACGTCAATCAATGTCAGTGGCAGAATGGAAACAAAAAAGCGATCGCATCTGTAGCAACCTTCTCAACTTACCTCAGTTTACCGAAGGCAAAACAGTACTGGCTTATTTCAGCTTTCGTCAGGAACCCGATTTGAGTCCCCTATTTGAGCAAGATAGTCACTCTCCAAAAATATGGGGTATGCCTCGCTGCATTGACAATTCACTGTCATGGCATATTTGGATACTCAATGACCCAGTAAAAATTGGGATATACGGCATTACCGAACCTCACCCCGAAGCTCCAATTATACATCCTGAGCAAGTAGATTTAATTCTCGTGCCTTGTGTTGCTTGTGATCAGCAAGGCTATCGTTTGGGTTACGGCGGAGGATATTATGATCGCTTGCTTGCTGCATCTGAGTGGGCAAATAAATCAACAATTGGCATTGTCTTTGATTTTGCCTACTTACCCCAATTACCTGTTGAACCTTGGGATAAACCTTTAGATGCTGTTTGTACAGAAACAAAGTTAGTCATTCGTCATTAGTCAATGGGCATTGGGCATTGGGCTAAACAAGTCAAAAGTCAAAAGTCAAAAGTCAAAAGTCAAAAAGTTCTTAATTTTGAATTTTGAATTTTGAATTTTGTAGGCGCAAGCCTTCCCGTAGGGTATTTTGAATTGATATGTCTCCCTTGTCCACGCCAGGTGCTACAACGGAACGCCACGTGCTACAACGGGGGGAACCCCCAAGGGCGCAGTGGTACCCTGCGGGAAGCCGCGCAAAGCGCGTCTACGGAAACCTCCAAGGGCGCACTGGCTCCCCTTGTCCCCCTTGTCCTCCTTGTCCCTCTTACCAATTTTTAATTTTTAATTTTTAATTTTTAATTGATAAGTCCCCGCTCCCCAATCACTTCGCCCGACAGAATTTCCGTTCTTGGTCGTGTTCAGGATCTTGCCAAGAATAGGCAAAATGGCTCACTCCTCTAAGTTGCGAGGCGAATGGTCTCATTGCTTGCATTTGCGCGTCTAGTGATGGGCGACCATTGACATTTTTACCCCATTGACCAGCGATCGCAGGAATCACTTTTGTACCTGGTTTAGCAACACTTAGTACCTGCTTGACTTGTGCTGCAATACAATCAACATTGCCGCAATTAGCATAAGACATCGGATGCCACTCTAGAGAACTTGGAAACCGATCCCAAGGCTGTAAGCGGGAATCATAACCTTGTCCAACAGTTTGGTTCCCATCAGGAAAAAACACTACCCCTGCGGGAATACCCAGCTTTTGGGCTGGATAAGCAGCTAGATTGACAAAATCTAGAATACCTTGCATGGCGTGGGCAACAGAGAACTGCCATAATTCTGATTGCAGTATTGGTTGTCTTTGTGCAGGGGGAATAACCGCAGCGACTGCTTTTTGTCCTATTGGTAATGATGGTTCTGCGGGTGGCGGTGGCGGTGGTGTACGCCCTTGCCACATCGGTTCTCCTTCTTGAGGATAAAGTTTGTCAATTTCACTGATATCTCCTGCTGTCACGTATCCTTTAGTCAAAAAGCGGCGAATTAATTCCAACCCTTTATTATTCTGCGCCCGTTGAAATAATGCTTGTTGGGTAGCTTCACTATATAGCCACAAATCTGTAACTTTAGTGGCTATAGAATCCCCTCCTGTTTGCCGTGGATAACGCACATAATCAAACAGCACTCCATCTGGACGACGGCGTAAAATTTCTTGTACCATCTGGTAATAGTCGCGCTTTGCCTGCACGTTGTAGGGATCAATAAATACTTGAGAACCATCATCTACAACATACAAGCTTGTTTGACCTTTGCCATTGCGAGCGATCGCTCCTTCTCGATCACGACGCTGGGCGTAGGTATAGCCAAAATTAGCGGTAAACATCCAGGCGTAGACCTTTAAACCCCGTTCCTGTCCTTTTTGAATTGCATTCAATAATAAATCAGCTTTTTCTTCCCCCGGTGTACGAATTACAGAAGGCCATACCGTAGAATTACTTGCTGCTGGTAATAGTACCTGTCCGTCGTAAAAGGCTTCCAAATAAACTTGGTTATAGCCTCGGTTGACAATTCGATCCATAATTCTGTCGATACTACCCGGCTGAATGTCGCAGGGATACAAACGCAACCAAATTGCTTGGACTTGTGGCCAGTTACGATTTCGACATTCTTGTACAGTTTGTGTATGTTGGCGCACAAGTTGCTGGTACTGATTTTGCGCTTGTTGGTTGCCTTCAAGGGCTGACAAACGTAATTTTTCTTTTGTTTGCGCTTCTGCTGCTGATATCTGGCAAAATTGGTTGACTTCTTGCGCCTGTGCAGGCTGAGTTTCAAAGTATGGCATCAACAAAGTACTGCTGAAAACCGCAGCGAAAAGACGCCGCCAAAAGAACATTGGCTTTACAACATTCAGGGGACGGTTAAGCATATTTAGCAATAAAATTACAAAAAAATCATTTACCCCAAATCAAATGAGTTGGGAAGAAGTGTGTAAAATTACAAATTTAGTTTTGAGGCTTTGCAGCCCAATTTGACTGACTCTCAAAACCTCATTTCTGTTGCCGCATTTTTTATTTAATTTGATGGTACAATCTATTGCTTGACACTCCTTAAGGACAAAGCAAGAGATTATAGCACGTAGTATTTAAGAGTAAGTACTAAAAGCTCTTGTATTGGTGAAGCATTTGTACGTATATCTTTGACTATCAAAACAAAATATGTTGGTACAAATGCTTTACCCCTAATGACTTTAGATAAGTAATGGACAATTACGCACCACGTTTTAGCGCCATTTCGACCTGATTAAACTCCATTTCTAAACGATCCTTGAGCTTTTTCGGTACAGGACGATTGGGATAAGAACTATAGTGTCCAGCAAGAGAATTGAGGGCTGTTCGCATAGTTGTGAAAGAACCCAAACCTGCGACAGAATTATCCCGTTGATAACGAGCTGCAAAAGTATTAATTTGTTGACGCGCTTGTGATTGCGCTGTTAATCTTTCTGGTGAATCGTCTGGTAGCTCTAGGGTATGTCTTAAAGTATTGAGTACACCTAATGTATCCTGGCGATAATCGCCAGATAAACCATCTGGGCTACCGGAACAACCCATTAGGCCAATAGCTACAACTAAGACCAGAGCAAGCAGACGTGACCAATAGCGCTTCATAATCATTGATGTGAAATTATATGTAAATCAACGTCCATCCTATCCTGGATTGGTATCCTGGGGATCATTCCAAGGGAAAGTGTGTGGGGATAGGGAATTGGGAACAAAACAATTCAAAATACCCTACGGGAAGGCTTGCGCCTACAAAATTCAAAATTCAAAATTCAAAATTCAAAATAGGGAAGAGGGACAAGGGAGCAGGGAGAAACCAATTCCCGATGACAAATGACAAATGACCATCGACTAACTACTACCTATCTTTTGATAAAGAGTATCTCGTTGTTGATAAGGTCTTCCTAGAGAAGCGATCGCACTTTGTAAGGTTTCCACTTCCATACATGTACCCCCTATTGCCCCTGCCATGGTGGTAATGTGTTCTTCCATTAATGTTCCGCCAATATCATTACAGCCCCAATTTAAAGCTTCTATAGCTCCTGGGAGTCCTAGTTTTACCCAACTTGGTTGATGGTTAGAAATCCAGTTTCCTAAGAAAATCCTGGCGACTGCGGTAAGTAAAAGTGCATTTTCTAACACAGGTTGATCTCGTCCGACACGACGGCGCAGGGGTTTTGGTGCTTCCTGTCCAACAAATGGTAATAAAATAAACTCAGTAATTCGAGTTGGATATTCTTGATTGATGGCAGTTTGTTGGAGCGATCGCAATTTTTCTAAATGCTGAATTTGCTGTTCTGGATTCTCAATATGTCCTGACAGCATCGTACTAGTGGTGTGCAAACCCAATTTATGAGCTGTAGTGACAATTTCTAACCAAGTTGCAGTGTCAATTTTTTCCGGACACAGTACGCGTCGCACTTCATCATCTAATACTTCAGCTGCTGTTCCTGGCATAGAATCCACACCAGCATCTCGTAAAGCAGCAATTACCTCAGCATAACTTAGATCATCGATTCTAGAAATAAATTGTATTTCTTGCGGAGAAAAAGCGTGTAGATGCAGATGAGGAAATTCCTGTTTAATAGTTTTTACTAATTTCAGGTAGTAAGACAAAGACTTACCGTTGATTTGGGCTGCTGGATTTAACCCACCTTGCATACAAATTTCTGTTGCACCCCGTTTAACAGCATCTTGTGTTTTTTCCAAAATTGCCGTCCAGTCTAACCAATAAGCACCTTCGTCACCTTCATCTCGTCGGAAAGCACAGAAACTACAGTGCTGCTCACAGATATTAGTAAAGTTGATATTACGATTGATCACATAGGTAACTGTGTCGCCTGCTTGCCGTTGACGCAGTTTATCTGCTGTAACACGAATCGCAGCAATTGAACTTGCATCATATTGTTGTAACAATACTAATCCCTGTTCAGAAGATAAATCATACCCCATCAAGGCACGATCAAGAATTTTTTCTACTGTGCTATTTATCACTTTAATATGCTGTTGCTCTCAAAGACTGGATTGATTGGAAATATATACATAGCAGGCTTAATAGTTACACTGCTAATAATTTAAAGATAACGAGCAAGCAACTCCTGAGCAACTTGCTTATGTTTTTCCAGCAATGTCTTGGATTAGATACACTCAAGCAGCTTTTGAGAATGAAACAGCCTTGTCGGTAATTGGAAGTCAATACGCTGTAGTTATAAGCTTCATCGTCGAGCAGTCTACTCTCAAGCTTACGGAGAACATATGGATTATTTTCAGTATCATAGTGGCACAGATCAAACTTTTATTGGTGAATCTTCAGATTCATCACCATCCGTTGCCAAGGGAACTTTTTGGGTTCGTACCCCAAAAAAAATTGGTAAGCCTCAAGATTTTTCACCACCATCTGTTGCTAAAGCCATACTAGCAGCACCAAAACCACTGCTGAAAATTCGCTTCGAGACAACTCAATATGCTCCCAATCATCTTGTTACTTTACGCAATGCTGAAGATGGCTGGACGAAAGACATTTTCGGAATTTATCGGTTTGGTGGTTGGGAGTTCTTTTTAGAAAAGTCAAGTTATCCTAATAATCTAGAATTCAAATTTGTGCTTGACCAAGCTTATTGGATGAATGGCTTCAATCTAAACATATCAACCAGCACTGATGCATTTTTTAATGAAGCACAAATTCAATTTCCTCCCGTTCCGAATCGTTATAAACATGGGTATGATAACTTTCACATTGATCGTACTAGGATAGGGCAAGATGGCATTCCTAGTAATACTCGTGAAGATATTGAGTATGATGTAATTGTGATCGGTTCTGGTGTTGGTGGTGGAATCTTAGCAGATGCCTTATCCGACTCTGGTATTAAAACATTAGTACTTGAAGCTGGTGGCTTAACTTTTCCTACACATACAACTAATCTTCCTGGAGATTGGTCGCGACTAGCCACGCATCATCAAGTCGGACACTACAATAACGAACCTGGCTCTGATTTTATCCTTGGCGTACATTTGAGTTTAGGCGGTCGCTCTAATTATTGGTCTGGATTAATTCCGCGAATGCGCGATTGGGAATTAGAGTTTTGGCCCACTGAGATTCGTAACTTCTTCACAACTCAAAATGGGTATAGTGATGCAGAAAAGTTAATGCGAAAAGGAAAGACATTGGGACCTTTTCAGGACAATATCGTCACCAAGCTTTCTGCTGACTTTAGTGATTGGATTGTTGAGGATCTGCCTCACTCTCGACATCAGCCGAATATTAGCGATGCCAATATAATTGAAAATGTCTTGGAAAGTTCAACAGGTACTTTTTCTACCACTGATCTTCTCTTGACCTCAATGGCTTTCGATGGAACTGCTGGACGAGAGAGTCTAACAATTAACTTAGGGCATTTGGTGACCAAAATCGAAACAGTAGGTTCAAAAGCCACAGCTGTCGTTTGCCAGGATTTATTGGGCAATGTTACCCGCAGATATAAAGGTAAGATAGTTGTTCTGGCGGCAGGTTCTTTGGAAAGTCCTAAAATTGCTCTCAATAGTAATTTAAACGATCCGAATAACAAAATTGGAGTCGGGCTAACAGATCATCCTGCTTTCTTCTCCGCTGAATACATAATTCCTGATGGTAGTCCCTTTGGAGGGCCAGATAAACACGCCAAGGTGTTTATGTCTAAGCGTGATGCCACAATTAGCAATCATCCTTTTAATATCGAAATTTTGATTAATCCAGTTTATTGGAATCTACGCAACCCTGATGATGATATCCGACAGGCTCCAAATACATCCCGAATCAAGCTAACCTTTGCCTTCTCTAGTTTTCTTGATAACGATAACTTTGTTCGCTCGAATGGTATAGGTCAAAAGTTATCAGTTAAAGTCAAGAGAAATCAAACTGGTGTTTCTCACTTTACTGCTGCTCAACAAATGCGTAACGCTATCTTAAGTAAATTGGGTATTCCTTTTACGCCAAGCGAAGGAATGGGTTATGGAAATGAAGGCACTGTTCATCACGCTGGTGGAACGCTCAGAATGAGTGGCGATGGAACTGGAGTGGTAGATACTGACCTGAAGTTTGAAAGTTATGATAACCTCTATTGTGCAGATCCATCAGTCTGGCCATTGATTCCGGCAGCGAATCCCGCTCTCACGCTGGCTGCTTTATCACAGCGTTTAGCAAAAACCATTAAAGCTAAACTTTCCTAATCTTGAAGTTGAAGGTATATTTTACCCCTTCGGGCAGGAAATAGAGAATAGGGAACAGGCAACAGGGTAAATCCTGCCCGAATCATCGGTGCAAGCCCCTTAATTTATTTGTGGAAAAAGAGATTCATCTTTTTTGAGAGAGCAAGAGCGCGATTCAACAAGGCGTCCGATTCAAATCCCCTTAATTTATTTATGGGGATTTCCTCTGTTTTCCATTTTTCGTTAACTTTTTAGCAAGCAAGTACAAACAATATTACGTTAAATTTATTACTTACATAGTAATTGAGGAAACTATCTAATACTAAATTGTATTTAATCGTATTATTTGCTATGAATTCAGTCCAGTAAAAATTTTGATTCCAAACAAGACATTCCCTGAACGATTGATTACATTACCAATAACTCAACACAGAATTATCTGAGAATTATCTGAAATTCTAATTATATTTTATGTAATAGCTATTGATAATATA
>NZ_AJLJ01000362.1 GCF_000317245.1 Fischerella muscicola SAG 1427-1 = PCC 73103 | reverse complement strand
CCTATATTTATATACACTGAGTTGTATTAAAATTTAAAGAAATATAAACTATCTTACACATTAACTAAAGAGTAATATAAACGACATCAGCTCTCACTAAATGCGAATGTTGCTGCTTTTTGATAATCTCTACTTTGCTTAATGAATATAAATCAACCCAGTTCATTGTTAGCAGTTCCATCAGGAACCTTACAGATACCAGAATTACCGTCTCAAGAATTAGTATGGTTTTCACTGATAATTCCGACTTACAACGAAGCTGCCAATATCGAAAAAATCATCCAAAGATTAACTCAATTACTGGATGAGCGTATCCCAGAAAACTATGAATTGATAGTGGTAGACGATGATAGTCTGGATGGTACATGGCAAGTAGCACAATCTTTAATGCAACAATACCCGCAATTGCAAGTGATGCGGCGTCAGCATGAGAGGGGGCTTTCCTCAGCAGTAATTCGGGGTTGGCAAGTAGCAAAAGGAAGTATTCTAGGGGTGATAGATGGTGATTTACAGCATCCGCCTCATGTGCTGTTACAACTACTAGATGCAATTGTCCAGGGAGTAGATTTAGCAGTCGCTAGTCGTCATATAGATGGTGGGGGAGTCTCTAGTTGGAATTTAACAAGGCGTTTTTTGTCTCGTGGCGCTCAGTTGTTAGGATTGGTAATTTTGCCTAGCGTAGTTGGTCGAGTTTCAGATCCAATGAGCGGTTATTTTCTCTTACGTCGCCATAGTATAGCCAATGTTACTTTGAATCCTGTAGGATACAAAGTATTGCTGGAGGTGATTGGGCGTGGTCAAATCAAGCAAATTGCTGAAGTTGGTTATGTATTCTGTGAACGCAAACAGGGTGAGAGCAAGGTTACTTGGAAGCAATATTTAGAATACATTCATCATTTATTGCGGTTACGCCTTTCCACTGGACACATCGGAAGATTAAGTCAAAACTTTCCAGTTGGTCGATTTGTGCGTTTTGGTTTGGTTGGACTGAGTGGAGTATTTGTGGATATGGCAGTGCTTTACTTACTCAGCGACCCAACTACCTTGGGATTACCTCTAACTCGCAGTAAAATATTTGCTGGTGAGATTGCAATTTTTAATAATTTTTTGTGGAATGATGCTTGGACTTTTGCAGATGTGGCGATGCAACAGAACTCATGGCGTCAGCGTATGAAGCGGTTTTTGAAATTTAACATTATTTGTTTGGCTGGTTTGGTTTTGAATGTGTTGGTGTTGAACTTGGTGTTTAATTTCATGAGTCGTAACCGCTATATTGCGAACTTGATTGCGATCGCCATTGCGACTATTTGGAATTTTTGGGTAAACCTCAAGCTGAGTTGGCGTGTAACTCAAGTGAAATAAATATTTTTGGAATTCAAGCAACCAAGTATGTATTACAAGTAGTATGTACTTGGTCATATATCCATGCTTACAGGTTATCAAGAGGATCTGGCTTACATTCACGATGTCGGTTTTGGAGCTTTTTCAACTGAATCTGCACCAGGTTTACTAGAAATTTTGCATCAAAAAGGTATAAACAATAGTCTTGTAGTTGATCTAGGGTGCGGTAGTGGCATTTGGGCAAAAGCACTAACTCAAGCTGGTTATGAGGTTTTGGGGATAGATATATCTGATGCATTTATAGACTTAGCCAGAAAAAAAGCCCCAAAGGCTAATTTCCAAAAAGCATCTTTTCTGAGAGTCACACTACCAAAATGTGATGCTGTCACCTCAATTGGAGAATGCTTAAATTATCAATTTGAAGTCAAAATGATGCGTGGATATGGAGACTTCAGATTTAGTAAGGCTCAAGTCGGATTTATCGCAACAAAAATATAAATGTAGTCCAGGTAATGCTGAATTATTCATTCACTCCCACCCTCCAGAGAGATGAGGCATTCTGAGCGATTCAGGTTAGGATGTTGAATTGAACTTTAATTCAAAACTCACGTCTGATACTTATATTCAATATTCAATGTGATGGCGGCTCCACCATACCCTCGCTGGTTTCACCCTTGTCTGCTTTTGGTTTGGCTGTTCATCGGTGTCGGTTTGCGCTTAACCAATTTGACAGCAAAACCCCCTTGGACAGACGAATTTTCAACTTTAGTATTCAGTCTGGGAAATAGTTTTTTGCCAGTACCGTTAAATCAACCGATCGCTATCGATGTCTTATTACAACCACTACAACCCCAAGCAGGTGCAACCATTCAAGATGTGCTGACACACTTATTTAGTGAAAGCAATCATCCACCTTTATACTTTGTGCTAACTCACTTGTGGGTGAAACTGTTTCCCACACAAGCAGGTTTGGTTTCATTATGGGGAGCGCGATCGCTTGCTGCTATTTTTGGAGGGATATCCATTCCTGCTATTTATGGTTTAAGCTGGCTGGCTTTTCGTTCGCGTTTGGTGAGTCATTTAGCTGCTGCAATCATGGCTATTTCACCCTACGGCATTTTTTTAGCTCAAGAAGCTCGTCACTATACTTTAGCGATTTTGTGGGTAATTGCTTCTCTGGCTTGCTTAGTAGTTACTACGCGCCACATCCAAAAGGGTAATCAGTTACCTCTTTGGCTAGTATTTGCTTGGATAGGAATTAATGCTTTAGGTGTTGCAACTCACTATTTCTTTGCACTCACCCTGGTTACTGAAGCCGTTGTGCTAATTTTTCTCGCTTGGGAACAGTGGAGACAAACAAATACGGGGACAGGGAGACACGGTGAGAAAGACACGGGGATGCGGGGACGCAGGGACACGGGGAATATAGATGAAATACTCTCCGCGTCACCACGTCTCCCATTCTCCGCGTCTCCCTCTCCCCGCTTCACCGCCTCACCGCGTCTCAAGTTCTCTGTGTCTCTCTTTGCACCTCCCTGGGGGCGCATTTATGCTGTTGCTGTTGGTAGTTTGATTGGGGGTATAGTTTGGATACCAGCATTTTTACATAATGCCTATGGTGATAAATTAACAAATTGGATTCAAGGCGATCGCGTTGGTATTGCTTGGATTAGCCCAATTTTTCAAGCTATGGCAGCCTGGATTACGATGATTGCTTTACTACCAGTGGAATCACCACAGCTAGCAGTAGTAATTGTTTCTGGGTTAATCATGGCTATCTTCTTTGTTTGGGCAATACCAATTTTAGTTAATGGTTTTAAAATCCAGTTTCACAAACCACAAAGCCGCATGATGACACAAATGTTTGCTGGTGTAGTTGTGAGTGCGATCGCTTTATTCTTTTGCTTTACTTATTTTCTTGGAATTGATCTCACTAGAGGTGCTCGCTATAACTTTGTGTACTTTCCTGCGGTAGTGGTTTTACTAGGGGCAAGTTTAGCAATTAGTTGGAATATTCCCGAAGGGAAGATAGCGAGGTGGGGAGTAACAGGAAAAATGACTGTGCTAATTATCTGGGTAATTGGCTTTCTCAGTGCTACCACAGTGATTTGTAATTTAGGATATCAAAAATATTACCGTCCAGATTTATTTATAGAACTGATTCAAAATACATCTAAAGTGCCGATATTGATTGCGACTACCCAAAAAACTCATGTACAAATTGGTGAAATGATGGGAGTTGCTAGAGAATTCAAGTTTCACAATTCTGCTTCCCTCTCTCCAAAATTCCTTCTAGCCCATAAAGACAAACATACTAATGCTTCTAATACTCTCCAAAATACTTTAGAAAAGCTACCCCGTCCCCTTGACTTATGGTTAGTGAATTTTCGTGCCGCTGAACCAGAAGCAATCAAAAATTGTGCTATCCACACCCAAACCTTACCAGCAATTAATGGTTATGAGTATAAGCTTTATCACTGTAATTCATAATTCAGAATTTATTTGGCACACCTACTGAAGACAAACCAGCGATCGCCCGCAAGTTTTGACAACGAATTAATTCATGGAAATTTAGAAGATTACGCCCTTCTATTTTTGTAACTGTCTCAATCGCAGACAACAAATGCTGTGCGGCTTCAGTTTCTGAGTAACCACGGCGCTGTGCTACTTTGATTGCAGCTTCATCAGCGTTTAACTCTGAGTATTGAGAACGATTGATAGCAGTAATACGATATACTGCCAAAGTGGTTAGTCCACCAGCAACAACGACACCTACCGGATCTGTTTGCCAGAATTCTACCAATGCGCCCAAGATCCCAGCTATGGCTATACCTTGATGAATATCTGGTTTAAACCACCTTACCCCTGTCAACCAACAAACTGTTCGCAATAGTATCAGATCCCGTTGTGGTTTCGCCAACCGACGCCACAAATCAAAATTAATATATATTGGTCGTTCCCGATTCCAAGGTAAAGGAAAGGAAACATCAATTACTTTTGCTTGCTCCGGTTTACTCAAAATTTTGGTCATGACTCGACCAGAAGCAGGCATAATATCATATAAACGGCGAATTTCGGCAATTGGCTCCATAAAAATGACGGGGGATGGGCGATTGGGGATCAGGAATTAAGAATTGGGGTTTAGAAGACGTGAGCTATCATCAGCTTGTATGATTTTTTTGATATATGCTTAGAATACCTAAGCTATTGGATTTTAAAATACTAGTTTTGATGATTATTGACTCTTAACCAATGACCAATGACAAATAACAAATGACTATAGAGGCTTTTGCTCCTATCCCACCCGAATGGACTAATAAAGCAATTCATGCTCATGAGTTTTGTTGTCCTACATGTCATGCTAGCAGTTTGAAAGCTGCACAAGTTTGGATTAATCGCCGTTCGCCTGTAATTACAGAGGAATATCGTCGCAAATGGCAAGAATTCTACCACTGTCACTGTGGTTGTGTCTGGTGGGCTTGGAGTAGCGATCGCCCACCGTCAGATTTTAGTAGTCAATAGACCTATATACAACTATCGGTCTAATGGTCATTACATTAGTTATTTTTCACTAAAAAACCCCGCACACAGACGGGGATAATTTTTTAGTCTTAAAAGTAGTTGGTTGTTAGTTATTGGACACAATTACTAATCACTAACAACTACAGCGATCTTAAATGAGTGATGAAAAACCAGAGATCAGATCCCCGATTTTTTCAAGAAGTCGGGGATCTTGTATCTCACGAAAAAATTAAGAAAGCTATAACGAGCTAATTAGAAACTGAAGGTGGTACGAAGTGTACCAACATAAACTGTCTCATTGTTGTCATTATGCTCAGGATTTAAGATGACCAACAAACCAGGAGTGAAAGCGATATTGTCGTTCAACTGGTAACGATAGAGTGCTTCTATGTGGTAAGAATTGTCATCATCTTCACGCGCATCGATATCATTATCGGTAACTTTAGGTGGTTGACCAAATTGAAAACCAAGTAAGTTACCCTCTTTACCGAAGTCTTTGAAAGCTACGTTCGCCATCCAATAGAAAGCATCCGCATTGTCGCCTTCATTAGGACCACTCTTAGCTTCCGCGTTGGTGAAACCAGCCCAACCACCAACAGTCAACTTAGAACTGGGCTTGAAGTTAAGTTCTGCACCGTAGTGGTTTGCAGCAGTAGCAACATTACCAAAAGGTTGGTTGGCATTTCCACTACCTGTAGCTCCAAACAGGCTAACACCGCCAACACTATTTTGATAACTGCGGGCGTAAGTCAGACCAATATTGAATGCTCCATTTGGTTGGTAAGCAAGTTGAGCAAGAGCAGCATAATTACCATCAAATAGACCTGCTCCATCCAAAGGACTACTAGCTACGTTATTACTTCCACCAGCTAGATAACCCACGGACGCATTGAAAGCAGATCCTTCAGGTTTAAAATTAACGGTTATACCTGCACCACCGGAACCTTGGCGGTAAATGGGGCTGAAGCGACCATAGCGGGAAATCGCACCTTTTCCTGAACTAGCAAATTCAGAGAAGTTAGGAATGTTTTCGTAGAATTCACCGTTATTGGCATCTACCTTGATACGAATAGAATCACTGAGGTTGAAAGCGTAGTTGATTTTATCGATTTCAACATCGTTGCCAGTATTGTTGTCATAGGCGAGGCGGGCCATGTTAGTACCGGTTGCTGTTCCAAAGTTAGGTACGTTGCCAGCCTGCAAACGAATTTGCAGTTGGTCTGTACCCACGAAGCTACTGTTCAAACTTAAGCGAACCCGGTCTGAGAAAGTAAAGTTGTCATCTACATCATCACCAGTACCGTCAGCTTTCTCATCTCCAAAAGCTCCACCGAAGTTGAAGATAGCTTCCCCAACTAACTTTGTAGTAGTGGAAAACTGATTGGCTTCCAACTCAGCAGTGCGAGCTTCCAAAGCGTCTACACGACCGCGCAAAGTAGCTAGTTCCGCAGAAAATTCTTCTTGCAAACGCTGTAGGGTAGCCAAGTCTTCCTTTGTTACCAATTCAGCTGTTGCTGTAGCAATCAGTTCATTAACCCGATCCAAACAAGCGTTCAAACCTGCGGCGAATTCATAACGGGTCATGGGACGGTTCCCACGATAAGTACCGTTGGGATAACCTGCAATACAACCGTAACGCTCTACTAAAGACTGTAATGCTTGGAATGCCCAATCTGTGGGCTGTACATCGGAAAACTGAGAAACAGATGTTACTTGGCTCATGCCTTCAGTTGATCCTTGGGATAACTGAGCTACAGAAGTCACATCTTGATTAACTTCTTGGCTTACTTCTGCTGCAAAAGCACCGTTGGCTGCCAGTAAAGTGGCAGCAAATACAAGCGGACTCAGCTTTAGGGCATTCCTGAATGGTTTTGTCATTTTGTTTAGTCTCACTCACACCTACTGGGTCAATCATGGTATCTTTGATTCAAATCAATTATTAACTAAATTCACTTGAATTTGAACCATGATTTTCAGTAACAATTGTACCAAAAGAAGCGGTGATTAACGCAAGTACCCACCGCGATTTTTAATTGTTATTTAATCACTTTATTTGGTAAACATAAAATAATTCTGCGTTTATGGCGTAGCAAGCTACCTTCTTCCTCAAATTGTTGGAGAAGGCGAGTTACTGTTACTCTTGTTGTATTTAATACTTCTGCCATCTCTTGATGAGTAACGTTAAGCTCAATCAGCTTGCCTTGTTCTACATCCCGGCCAAATTTTTCACTTAGCCAAACCAAAAATTGCCACAAACGTAGAGAAATTGGTTTTCTATGTACAATACTTAAAAGTTCCTCTGCTTGTTGAATATGAGTTATGAGAGTATTAACATCTTGATTCCAAAGATGTGGTGGTACTACACTCACTTCTACACTGGTTAAACATTCTATTTGGTAAGGCTTGACTCTAGAAAGAGGATAACCAATTAAATCCCTTGGTCCCCAATAGCCCAGAGTAATGAATGTTCCATCCTCACTCCAAGTCAAGGTACGCACTGCTCCACGCTCGATTCGCCATAACACATCATTACGAGCTGGTATTACTTCTTTGCGAGTAAAGATTCTTTGGGGTAAATTTGATGATAAGCTAGACTTATGTGATGCAATTGGGTTTTGTGTGTGACTGCTGGAATAAATCATTGGTGTTGTTGGGTTAGGATGATTATCAACTCAAATAAATTAGATAGATAACTCAAGTTAATACTTGTGTTATTTGTTCTTTGCCACAGACGTAAACTCGTAGGTAAAGCGATCGCAAGTCAAACTAGTTAGTGTTAAGAAGCATGAATTTAGACCAAAAGTATAGATGTTAGGTGTGGGAAATTTTTGTAAAGTTCAGAGATACTTGTTCGAGTTTGAAACAAAATACACAAAAATTACTTCAGAAATAAGTTTTTGTGATATTGCTTATAAGCATGTAGTTGATTCACATCTAAGTGAATCAGGGATAATTGTAGGGTTATAGGGCGTACATATCTACAGACATATATAAAATTAATCAAAAAAGGTTGTTTGGTAAATATTGTACTTTTGTAACTAATCTGTTAAGTAAATTTGATACTTTCAAATTAAAGGGTTACTACAAAGTTTACTAGTAAAGAGGCTGCAAAGGTAAGCAAATGTGCTGTTAATTGCTTAATTTTTGATTAACTATGATTGCATTCTATGTTAATTGACAAATATTATCAACTAATTTTGATTATAGGAACTATAACAACTGCAACATTGGGAGATGCATTATTTGTCTTTGTAGGCTAATTCCAGTAAATAGGGGCTTGACAAGTTTGCAAAAATTCATCATTTGTTGTCGTCATTAATGAGAATTATCTGTTTTCCAAGGCTTGTTTGTTGGTAATGCTATTAACTTCTCCAGGATTGTGTATTTCAGTAAACATTGTTTTTTCTGAGTCTTTTGATTTAAAGCTAGGGGTTTGTGCGCCAATCTACTGTTTGGTAGGTTTAAATAGTAATTCAGCCTTCTGTAATATTACATACAATACTCTGTCACTTCTGTACTACATTCCCTAGAGAATTGAGTGCTTTTGCGTCTGCACTCCATGCCATTAACAGAAAAATTTTCTACGGGTAATAATCATCAGCTTAGTTAATTACACATAAGCCACTAATTAGATGGCAAATATTATTAAGTGGTACTTGGTTAATCTAATATTCAAAGTTTAAGAACAGGTAAGCTTTACATAAAATGTAAGTTAGATTACAAATCATCTACTTTTATCGAAGAGTTGGTTTAGGCTAACGTTATGGTTATTGTTAACTTTGGAAGTATAAAAACTCAAAGCAATGATTTGTTATCAATTCTTGATGATTTGGCACTTTCCTAGATAATGAAGTTTTTATTTGAACATATGTAAGTTAGACAGTCAGGGCTGATTAACAGACCTACTGTGTTTATATCTTTAGAATTATGCCTATTTCTGTACCAGCCCATATGAATTCTCCTTCCACTGAAGCGATAGATATTGAAGAACCGACTTTTTCTCATATTCCTGTCTTACCTCAAGCAGTAATTGAGGGTTTAGCGGTATGTCCTGGTGGACATTATTTAGATGCAACAGTCGGAGGTGGAGGTCACACTCGTTTAATTTTAGAAGCTGCAACCGATGTGCGAGTCACTGCTGTTGACCAAGATGAAGATGCTTTGGCAGCGGCGCAAAAAAAATTAGCTGAGTTTGGAGAGCGTGTCACATTTATTCATAGTAATTTTGCTGCTTACGAATTTTCACTTAGTAGTTTCGCTGGTATTCTCGCTGACTTGGGAGTAAGTTCTTACCATCTGGACACGGCAAACAGGGGTTTTAGTTTTCGCCATGAAGCTAGTTTGGATATGCGAATGAATAAACAACAATCTCTGACAGCAGCAGATGTGATTAATAATTGGGATGAAGTTGAATTAGCAGATATTTTTTTTAAATACGGAGAAGAAAGACTCTCACGGCGCATTGCTAGACGCATTGTTGAACAGCGTCCGTTTGAGACGACCACACAGTTAGCACAGGCGATCGCCTACAGTGTTCCCCCCAAATATCGTTATGGCAGAATTAACCCTGCGACTCGTGTTTTCCAAGCACTACGAATTGTGGTCAACGACGAGTTAAAGTCTTTAGAAACCTTGATCGCCAAAGCACCACAGGCGCTTGTACCTGGTGGCAAAATTGCAATTATCAGTTTTCATAGCTTGGAAGACCGTTTGGTCAAACATGGTCTGAGGAATTCACCCCTGTTGCAGGTTGTGACAAAAAAGCCAATCACTGCACAAGAAGAAGAAATTGTCAATAATCCTCGTTCTCGTTCTGCGAAATTAAGAATCGCTGAGAGGGTGGGTGATGAGTGATGGGGGAGAAGGAGATAAATGAGACACGGGGAACAAAGTGGAGAATAAACACCATTGACCCATGAACGCTAGGTGCTACAACGCTTTTAATCCGCAAGGGCGTACTGGCTCCCCTTGACCAATTATTCCTTGAAGAAAAACGGCATTATGATGATTGACTTTGCTATGGAAGCCCAGCACAAGCGCGACAAAAATCCTTTATTTTATACTTACATGGAAGCTTTTCGTGAGAAGATTAGTAAGCATAATAGGGAATATTCTTCATCTACTTCCGAACCAACTCGTATTTCTGGTTGAGTAAGCAAACAAGTTATCAATCGTATTTGATATTGTTAGCAATTTGATCAAATATGTATTTATTGATAGTTTTTGCTACTTTTAGTCATAAACTTGTAACGGTAATTACTGAAAAATTTAACATGGGATTTATACCTTAGACGTATGGAAACCAAGCCTTCAAAACAGTAATTTCTTAAAAAGAACAACATCATAGAAGCCTTTATTGGTTCCGATAAGAAAAACCAGCCTGTCTTTTTGGGGTGCAACTAGTGAATGAGAGAATTAAATTATTTCTTGTTGGCGTAGCAACGCCTTAATAGGGTATCCCCTAAAAGAGGCTGGTCTTCCATTTCTTCATGTACTCAGTACATGGACATAATTAAACGTTAAAGATATTCCTAGTTTGTGGTAAGTGCTATTCTTACTCGTTACTAGAAACTTTTGTTTATTTATGTTCATCTACATATTTCTAACCCACCAAAAAAATTTAGGTAAATACTCAGTAATGATGAACAAAAAATGGGCAACCAAGCGAATCACTCTAAACCTAGCTTCAGGTGAAGCCGAGAAGCTTGAACGATATTGCCAACAAACTGGAAGACCAGCAACAGATGTGATTAGGGAACTTATTCGAGGATTACCAATACAATTGCAAACTGACTTAAACCCAATTGAACAGAATTACTCAACTACAATCGGGCAATTGCGAATATAATTCATAATTCATAATTCATAATTTATAATTTATAATCAAAAATTATGAATTATGAATTACTCATCATTCAATGATTGCTATGAACTACTCTGGGTAACTCAATACGAAAAGTTGAACCTTCAGCAAGTTTACTTTCTACAGTAATACTGCCTTTCATCAAGCGAATTAATTGGTCTACAATTGCTAGTCCTAAACCAGTACCGCCGTGTTTGCGTGTAAGACATTGGTTAAGTTGCCGAAATTCTTGGAAAATATTTTTTAAATCAGCTTCGCTAATGCCTATACCTGTATCTTTGACGATTAACATCACTCTGTCTTGAATTTCTAAGACTTCAACATTTACATGACCTATATCCGTGAATTTAATCGCATTGGAAAGCAAATTAACTAAAATTTGTCGAACGCGATCGCTATCATTAATAATTTGAGGATTTTTAACGTTAATATAAACATTTACGGTTAAATTTTTCTGCTGGGCTAAACAATGAAGTTCTTCAACTGTTGTTGTTACCAATTCAGCCAAATTCAATTCTTCCAGATTCAACTCTAGCCGTCCAGCCTCCAGTTTGGAGAAATCTAATATATCCTCAATCAACGTCAGCAGACGCCTGGCACTAGATAAAATACGTTCTACCATGCTTCTTGCTTGCGGCGGAAACTGATTATACGGGTGGCGTAGCAAGAGTTGGGAAAAGCCCAAAATCGCATTCATTGGGGTACGCAATTCATGAGACATTACCGCCAAGAATTGTGATTTTAGCCTTGTAGCTTCTTGTAATTGCAAATTTTCATTTCTGATCGCCTGTAACTGTTCTTCTGCTTGCTTGCGGGCGGTAATATCCCTGATCAACCAACGCCAGCCTTTAGGATGACCTTCGCGATCGCACATTGTAGTGATACTGATAGCGGCGTCAAATTCAGTATGTTCCCGCGTTAACATATGAATTTCCCAATCTTGAATTTGTTTAATTTGCTGCAAACGAATGAGCTGGGAACGAAAGGCACGACGCTGATTTTCTGGGACGAAATTGATCAGTAGTTTACCTTTGATGTATTTTTGTGATATTTTAAATAAACTAGTAGCAGTGCGATTTGCTTCTAATATTTTGCCTTCAGTATTAGTTACTAAATAAGCATCTGGGGCAAAATCAAATAACTCTTTGTAGCGTTGACGTTCCACATCCAACGCATATCGAATATTTCTCAACTCCTCATTCTGTTGGCGTATTTCTTCTTCAGCAACTCTTAGTTCTTCTAATGCTGTGTTAAGTTCCTCAAGAGAATCATGCAGAATTTCTGATGGCAGTAATTCTGAAATTTTGGCATGATTTTGTAGCACATCAGCACGTTGACGCACAGCCTTTATTTGTTGCGTAAATTCGGAGGCGTTCACAACTGAAACTCCTAGTGATTATTGCTGGTTTCCTATTTTTTAATTCAACTATGTAAAGTTATTCAGAGTAATTAGCACCATAAAAGCTACTGTAAAGACTCTGATGTATTAAATTGATCTGGTGAAACTGATTGGTTAATCAAGTTGGGAGCGGAAGAAGGAAGTAATGTTAGCATCTTCAAGGAAATTGAATTTAAAAAAATTTTGTTAAAGTTTTTTGATTGGATTTTTTGATGGCAGATCTTGCAATAATCAAATCATAGCTTCTAAGATTAATTATTTAACAAAATTTGTCCCTGTATTGATTTGTGGTTGACTATGTAAACAATATTTAAGCTTTTTTTAACTCAACTATTGCAAAATTTTAATTACAAGGCGGAAGCTCTAATTTCTGTGACTTTATTTAACATAATAATTAGGTTTTGGTAGCCTACCACCCTCCATCCGTTATAAATACGGCAAAATTTGATCTTCCAAAAGTTTAAATATTGATCATCAATTGTAGTTTGGAAATCAATTTAATTTACACAAGCAAGCTCATCTTTAAAAGAGATGCACACCCTTCATTTGATTAAGAGTGACACATATATATA
>NZ_AJLJ01000361.1 GCF_000317245.1 Fischerella muscicola SAG 1427-1 = PCC 73103 | reverse complement strand
CCTATAACTGCTTTTATATCTCCTTAGCGAGTGATAAAAAACAGCTTCTAAAGTATGAACTTAAAACTCTACCAATGACAAATGGCGAGCCTAATTAATTAACTTTAATTTGTGCCAACCTACTTATTCGTTTTTGTCAATTTCCTCCATTAACAAGATTACTCCTTGAATATCTTGTGTGGTCGAGGCACGCAGAGGTGTACAGGAAACTTTGCACAAAATTGCTCTACCACGTCGATTTGTGGCTTCTAGTGTCAGTTCTATCTCTGGCGACTCTCCTAGTAAACAGGCGCGAATAGGCTGACGGAGTTGTTCAACTGGTAAACCAATATCCAGATTCAGAAAGTGTCTATCTTTAACTTCATCAGCGCGGACACCCCAGAAGTCTTCGGCGCGATAGTTCCAAATTTGAATGTGTAGGTCTTGGTTGAGAACAGTCACACCGCTATGCAAACCAGCCAAAATTGATTCTAAAAAGGTGTTAACTTGAACGAGTTCATCACTACGCTGACGCATTTCGTCGTTGAGAGCGTGGAGTTCTTCGTTGGTAGATTGGAGTTCCTCGTTCATTGTCTCCAATTCTTCGTTGGTAGATTGGAGTTCTTCGTTGGTGGTTTCGAGTTCTTCGACGGTAGACTGGAGTTCTTCGTTGGTGGTCTCTAGTTCTTCGTTTGTAGATTGGAGTTCTTCGTAAGCTGTTTCTAGTTCTTGGTTTGCGTGTACTAGATCGTTTTGTAATTGTTTGAAGCGACTAACGTCGGTGAAGACGATTTTTACACCCAAGAATTCATCGCCATTATTGTCTAGCAGAGGTATGACTTGGACATCGAAATATCTAGTTTCTTGTTCGGTAATTGACCACTCGACATCTTTCAAAATCACAGCACGACGATTGGTGCTAACTTGCTCAATCCGCGATCGCAATTCCACTGGTCGGTAAGAAATTTCTAAATCTTGCAGGGGGCGACCGATATCTCTAGGATTGAGATTAAATAAATTACGGGCTTGTTCGTTGGCTAGCACTAATGAATTGTGAATATCCACTATCACCTGAGCGATTGGATCGATCTCGAAGAGTGCTTGATGAATACGGATCATCTTGTCAACGTTCTCCGGTATAGATTGTGGAGTATTCAAATGAGTGATATTCAACAATAGATCGCGGCGGTTCCCATTTGGTACTTTTGTAAATACACGCCGTCGCAAATCCAAGGGTGTAAACGAGTGATTACGGGAAAATAGCATTTCTGCTTTGCCCAAAAACAGAAAACCGTGATCGTGCAGAGCAAAATGAAAGCGGTCTAAAATTTTCGCTTGGGTTTCAGAATTGAAATACATCAGAGTGTTGCGACACACTAGCATGTCAATTCTGGAGATTGGCGCATCTTGAACTAAATCATGACGACCAAAAATTACACCGCGACGCAATTCTTTCTGCACAACGTAGCGACCGCCTAAGCGCTCAAAATACTTTTCTAGTAAATCTGGGGGAATAGGTTGGATTTCCTTTGGGCTATAGTTCGCATGACGAGCGTATTCAAGAGCTTCAGCATCCACATCAGTTGCAAAGATTTTCACTCGCGCTGTGTACTGTTCCATACCCACTGCTTTAGCCAGCAACATAGCTAGGGTGTAAGTTTCCTCACCAGAAGCACATCCCGCACTCCACACTCGAATGGGTTGACTGAGGTGTTTCTTACTAATAATCTGAGGAATTATTTCATTTGCTATATATTCCCATGTTTCTGCATCTCGAAAGAAACCTGTCACATTAATTAAGATCGTGTTGAACAACTCAATAAATTCGTCTGGAT
Organism: Fischerella muscicola SAG 1427-1 = PCC 73103; assembly: GCF_000317245.1. Classification (GTDB taxonomy): domain Bacteria; phylum Cyanobacteriota; class Cyanobacteriia; order Cyanobacteriales; family Nostocaceae; genus Pelatocladus; species Pelatocladus muscicola_A. The sequence goes on along the minus strand of NZ_AJLJ01000361.1, from coordinate 35,359 downwards.
GTACCTCCAGATAGTCAAGATATTCGTCGTAACCTTCAACACCAATTGTTTGCATACGTCTTTTTATCCGACGGCTTAAACTGGTGCGTTTGTATCCTCTAAAATCAAAACCACGGTTGCGTTTGATGTATTCTAAAAGGTTTTCTAGTTCTGGGTTAGTATCCGTGGTACTCATAAGTAATGGGCGCGTTAGATAATCTTGATAAAAACAAAATTTTACAAGTTAATTGGCAAATTAATTTATACAAAAATAAAAATAAATATATCAGTTTTTCAAATTAAAATAATTCTATTTTAGAAATTACAAAATATTTGTAAAGTTACTTTTTAATTAGATGAACTAAAGTATTAGCGATCGCTTTCAAAGGCAAAACAATATCAACTACCCCAGTTTTAATAGCAGCTTGAGGCATAGCAAAAAAATCAGAAGTCGCTTCATCTTGGGCAATTACTGTACCACCCATCTTTTTGATTGTCTGTACTCCGGCTGCGCCATCGCTATCCATTCCAGTTAAGACAACAGCGATCGCCCATTGTTGGAAACTAGCTGCTGCTGATTGAAACAGCAGATCGCCTGCGGGGCGGACATGGCAAACTCTTTGCTCTTGAGAGAGAGACAAAGTTGCATCAGTATTGACTAATAGGTGATGGTCGGGAGGGGCAATATACACCATACCTGGTTGTAATTTATCACCCGCTTCAGCTTCTTTTACTGTCAGAAAACTGTGTCGATTGAGAATTTTGGCTATTTGGCTGGGATAGTGGGGGTCTAGGTGTTGAACAATGGCAATGGGAGCAGGAAAATCTGGGGGTAAGTTGGATAAAATACTGTTTAAAGCTTTGAGTCCACCAGCTGAAGCTACCATTACTACTATGTAGTTATTCGTCATTAATCGCTTCTTGCTCCTCTTGGTTTGGAGTCTCGTTCAGTTCTGCTACTGAGTGGCGATTGTTGTTAAGTAAGACTTCTCGAATCACAGCAGCACGCTGATCACAATCTTGAGCCTCTTTTTGCAATCGTTCGGCTGATAAGAGTTGATTGCGATCGCTCATACGAGCAGCCATACGAAGCGCCAGAGAAGATTTTTCCTTTAATGCTCTCATGGCGATCCACAGCGCATCCTCTAAAGCATCAGATTGTTCTGCCAAGAGAGTTTCTATTGAGAAAGCATGACCAGTGCGACACCGAAACCGTAACAAATCTCCTTGTTGCAATTCCCACAGACTACCACCACACTCTGGACAGACGAAACCTGATGGTTTTCCGGGTCTGTCGTCGTTGTTTACTGCTTCCATATCTACTTCTGCGATGTCAGATTCATATTTCATCTGTTCAGGAACGAAATTTTCTTGCTCTTCCACAGGCGTGTTAGCTAGCTCTACCAGTACGCCTGGAATTTCCGCCAATGGCAAAACATAGTCAATGTCGTCTACGTTTTCAATCGCACTACGTGGCATTCCTGGATACATGGCATTTTTGGGGTCTTGAACAACCGCTACACCACCTCGCATTTTCACAGCCTTTAATCCCGCAGTGCCATCATCAAGCACACCTGTTAAGATTACACCAACAACTCGCCTTCCGTAAGCCCGCGCTGCGGTACGAAATAGCGGATCGATCGCTGGACGATGGCTATTTTCTCTCGCTCCACGAGATAAGTTAAGGTATCCTTTTTTGACGAGCAGGTGGTAATCTGGCGGAGCGACATAGATTTTTCCTACTAAAATTGCTTCGCCATCTTCAACATGTGATACTGGCAAACTTCCAGCCCGCTTCAAGATTCGGGGCAATACACTTGTACCGTGAGAGGGAACGTGAAGAACGATGAGAATGGCAGCTTTGATGTCTGGAGGTAAATTTTTGACCAGATGAGTAAGTGCTTCAACTCCGCCTGCTGATGTCCCGACTACGATTATATCGTGTCCAGGCATTTATTCCTCCTATGAGCAGCGCAGATGAAATTACTTAATATACACTGCCTGATTTCAGCTTAGTAGCATCGAATTATTTGCTCACCTAGCTAAGAGTGGATTTATTGGTTAGGTTAATGTAATTGCCGCTGTTGGAATCGTTCGCGACTACCAGTAGGAATCGAAGCAATTAATTTTTGGGTATATTCTTGTTGGGGTTCGCGATAAATTTTTTCTGCGATACCTTGCTCGACAATTTCACCGCTATTCATCACTAAAATGCGATCGCTCATAAATTTCACCACACTTAAATCGTGGGAAATAAAAATGTAAGTTAAACCAAATTCACTTTGCAATTCTTTGAGCAAATTTAGCACCTGCGCCTGTACTGATACATCCAACGCTGAAACCGATTCATCGCAAATAATAAACTTCGGATTTAAAGCCAAAGAACGAGCAATACAAATTCTTTGGCGTTGACCACCAGAAAACTGATGCGGATAGCGGTTCATTGCATCTGCACTCAAACCAACCCGTTCTAGCAGATAAGCAGCGCGTTTTTGTCTTTCTTGCTTTTTATTGCCAATCGAGTGAATTTGCAATGGTTCCATGATCGCATCCCCTACCTTCATCCGAGGGTCAAGAGAACTAAACGGGTTTTGAAAAACTATTTGCATTTCCCGTCGTAGTTTTTGCAATGCTTCTCCTTTAAGGGTTGTGATATCTAGTCCCTCAAAGAGAATTTGACCACTCATCGGTTCAATTAAGCGTAACAAAGTTCTGCCTAAAGTAGTTTTGCCACAACCAGATTCTCCCACTAATCCCAGAGTTTCGCCTTTTTTAACATCGAAGGAAACCCCATTTACGGCCATATAGTAACGTTTTGTACCACCGAACATACCTTTGATGGGAAAACCAACTTTGAGATCCTTGACTTGGAGCAGAGGTTGTTCGTTTTCTAAATCTGCTAATCTTTGCGCTATTTCTTCAGGTGTAATGTCTGGCGGTTCTGTGGGTTCTTTCCCCTGAATCACTAGCTCTCCCGTTGTTGGAATTTCCTCAACATTCATGTAGTCGGAAACAGTCAATAACTTGTGAGGATGGCGGTTGAGTGTCGGGCGACAAGCTACCAAACCTTTAGTATAGGGATGTTGAGGATTAGCAAAAATTGTGGTGGCGGCGTCGAATTCGACAATTTGACCTCTGTACATCACCGCAACTGTATCAGCAACTTCGGCAATTAAGCCTAAATCATGGCTGATAAAAATCAAGGCCATGTCGCGAGTAGCTTGTAATTCTCGCAGCAAATCAATAATAGTTGCTTGTACTGTTACATCTAAAGCGGTGGTTGGTTCATCAGCAATTAATACCAACGGGTTGCAGGAAATAGCCATTGCAATCATTACCCGTTGCAACTGACCCCCCGAAAGTTCATGAGGATAACGTTCGAGGATGGCTTCTTTGTGTTGCTGGACTAACTTGAGTAGCTTTTGTTCGTCTAAACTGGATGAACCAAAAGCTGAATTTTGCCAAGTGTCAATATACTGCTGTCGGATCTTTTCGTCGCTTGGCAGTAATTTTACTTCTTGCAGACCTGCGATCGCATGTTGTTTTGCTTCTGCTTCGGAAATATTCTGATGTCGTAAAATTGCTTCTGTCAGTTGAAACCCGATGGTATATACAGGATTAAGCGAACTCATCGGTTCTTGAAAAATCATGGCGATGTCGCCACCTCGATGCAGCTGGATCTCTTTCGGAGACAAATCTACCAAATTAATGGGTTGACTATTTTCAGTAACACGAAACCAAATTTCCCCGCCTGCTATCCTACCCGGAGACTGCAATAAACCCATCACCGCTAAAGCTGTGACTGATTTTCCACTCCCCGACTCTCCTACTATTCCTAGAGTCTCACCTCGATGCAATTGAAAAGAAATTCCATCTACTGCTTTGACGATTTTGCGATCGCCAGCAAATTCAACCAGCAAATTGCGAACATCTAGGACTGTTTCTTTCATAGGAAGTCGGGGTTAAACTTGATTGAAAATAAACAGGATCTTAACATTCACTAGGAAAAGTAGGGGAAAGGGGATCGGGGAAAGGGGAGCAGAAGGGGGACAAGGAGGACAAGGAGGACATACCACATTTACAACCTTTCTCCTTTCCCCCAATCCCCGATCCTTTTTCCCCGATTTCCTCTTAAAATGGAATGTCATCAACATCTGGTTCTGGGTTCGGGACTACGGGAGGATAGGAAGTACGTTCCGGTTTTGAAGTTTGGGGAAGAGGTTGGGAGTAATTATTTTGCGAGGCGACACCAACGTTACTGGTTGCTGGTGTTGCTGCTGGAACTGGTGGTTCGTAACTAGAAACTGTTTTTTGAGGAGTGGGAACTGGTGCTGAGGGTGGTGTGGTTACAAAAGACTCATCCATGTTTAAATTTGCAACTAAAGGATAAATTTTTTGTACTGTCAATTCCGCACGTTTTTCTTTAAAACCTTCTGGACGGTCAATGGTATGCATACCTAAACGTCCTTCTACAAGAATGCGATCGCCAACATGGTAGTTCTGCTGAATCTCTTTAGCCATATTGCCCCAGCCTACCACTTTTAAATTTGCTGCTGGTTCACCTTCTCGCAACCCAGAAAATTGCACCAGCATTTCTGTTATTTCCAATCCATCTGGTGTAAAACGCAGTTCTGGTTCTTTAACAATTTCTACCATTAAAATACAGCTGTTCATCGTAGTTCTCCTTGAAAATAGATGTTGGGAATTGGGGAGCAGGAATTGGGGAAAGAGGAAGAAAGAATATTAAATAATATTTGTGTGGCTTACATACGAGTGTCTGAATTAAAAATATTGTTAATGGTAATTAATTTCTAATGACTATTGTATAGACGCGTAGACGCTCGTAAGAGCGGCTTCAAGGTAAGAGTATAATCGCGTCTATACTAATGACTACCCTGACTTAATTTAATTCCATATTTACACTCTTGGCTTAGAGACTGTTTTAGCATAAAAGCCAAGGAAGTACGGCAAACGGAATTAATTGACACTTCTCATCAATCATAAATCAACTATTTTAAGGCTATTCCAGGACGCGATCGCACCATAAATGTTGTCTTGAAAAACCTATAAAATCGTTGGGGTGAGGGATTAGACTCATCATTCACCAGCTACATCCGCAGAAGTTGTCGGGGATCTGGGTCTGTCAATATTAAAGATGTTCTTAAATAAACCGTACAGACGGCTGCATTGCGAATGCGGGTCAATAAGTCATACCAATTTGAAAAAAGAATGCAACAAATAGACCATTTGTAAAGACGCGATTTATCGCGTCTTTACCCAAGGATGTGTTGCAAACATTTTTTAAATTGTCTATTAACCTCAAATTGACAGGTTAGGGCTGACGCAGGGACGCGGAGAATTTGAAATACAGCAAAGTTTCCTTGACTAACCACTAGGGTAAGTAGTTGATTCTACACTATTTTAGTACTAATGTACCACATGTGTCTTTAAGTTTTGACATGGGCAGGGAAAAGACCATAGGCGACTAACTTTGCTGGTAGATCTTGTAACCAAGGTAAGCGTAACCAAACGGGTAGTTGTAATAACTGATTTGAGTTGAGAACACGGGCAAATATGCGCTGTTGGATAAAAGACTGAAATGCTTGGATGACGCGGGTTGGTAATTCTCTTTGGCGTTGTACTTTCGCTAGTTGGTGTAATTCCACATGTCCTTGCTTCAGCGATTGACTCAAGACATTAGCAGTCACAACAGCATCTTGAATCGCATAATTGATACCAACTCCACCAACCGGAGACATAATATGGGCAGCGTCACCAATCAACAGTAAACCAGGACGATACCAACGGACTAAGCGGCTGGATTCTACTGAAAGGAAAGCAATCTGTGACCAATCTTGAAGATTGTGAACGCGGTCTTGTAATTCAGGGACTATCTCTACAATAGACTTTCTCAAAGCTTCTAGCCCAGCCGCACGAATTTCTTGATATCCCCCCTTGGGAATTACATAGGCCATTTGCCATTGATCGCCGCGATCGAGCATAGCAATAATATGACCACGACCGATGCGCCCCATTCCCCCTTCAAAATCTTCTGATTGTTTGGGTAAACGGAACCACAGCACATCCATTGGTGGTGAAGTTTGGATAGATTCAAAACCACCCAACTGACGTAAACGTGAGTGGCGTCCATCTGCACCCACCGTCAAAATTGCCCGAACTTCATGCCAACCACCATGTCCACGATAGCGCACACCCCGAACTACTCCATCTTCTTCTATCAACTCTTGGACATTTGCACCCATAACTAACTGAAAATTTGGGTACTTTTGGGCTTCGGCGGTAATAAACTCCAAAAATTTCACTTGCGGAAGCATCGTGATGTACGGATAACGGGTTTTGAGGTGACTAAAATCAGCTAAGGTAACACTAGTTTCTGGAGTCCGAATACTAATTTGGCGCATTTTAGCATGAGGAAGTTGTAGCAACTTTTCAGCCAAGCCCAATTCCTGCATAATTTCCATCACCGATGGGTGAATGGTATCTCCCCGAAAGTCACGGTCAAAATCTTTATGTGCTTCCAATAACATTACGCCAATACCTTGACGCGCTAACAGTAAGGCAAGAACAGCACCTGCTGGGCCGCCACCAACAATGCAACAATTTGTAGTTTGTACGTCTAAAATGTCATGGGTAGGAGTCGGCGTCTCTTGAGGAGAAGAATTTGATGTAAGATGAGAAGCCATAACAAAATTCCCCAATGTGCTTTCTTCCAAGGTAGTGTGGCTGTGATTGTAAAAGCTATTTTTTTAACTTTTCGTAGCCACTACAAGCGTGTATCATGAGCGCTGAAGCCTAAGTGTACTTTAGTCATTTGTTGAAAATTATTAACGAATGACCATTGACCATTAACCATTGACCATTGACCATTGCTGAAAAACTGTGGCGCAAGTAAATTTAGAAAACGTTTATAAAAGTTTTCCTCCTCGTCGAGGAGAAAGTGTTACTTCTCAAACCCAACAGGTATTGAATGGGGAGAAAAAAGAAACAACCGCCTCAAAAGCTGGAGATAGTGTGAATGTCTTGCGACGAATTAACCTCACTGTAGCAGATGGTGAATTTATGGTGCTGGTGGGGCCTTCTGGTTGTGGTAAAAGCACTTTGCTACGGTTAATTGCTGGTTTGGAAGCAATGACAGGAGGCAATATTTGGGTAGGCGATCGCTTAGTTAATGATCTTCCGCCCAAGGAACGAGATATAGCCATGGTGTTTCAAAATTACGCCCTCTATCCCCATATGTCGGTGTATGACAATATTGCTTTTGGACTGAGACGGCGACAAGTGGCGAACGGCGACAATTCCAATTTTGCTGAAAATCTCCTTGTAGGTGTGACAAGAAATTTACCGAAGGGACTACGTTATATTTCTGAGAGAGAACGGACAGTAAATGAACAAGTAAAATATGTTGCCCAGTTATTACAAATCGAAGGACTGTTAAATCGTTTACCCAAACAATTATCCGGAGGACAAAGACAACGGGTGGCTTTAGGAAGAGCGATCGCACGCAATCCACAAGTTTTTCTCATGGATGAACCGCTTTCTAACCTAGATGCTAAACTGCGCGCCGAAACCCGCGCCCAAATTGTCAAACTGCAACGCCAGCTAGGGACGACGACAATTTACGTTACCCATGATCAAACAGAAGCAATGACAATGGGCGATCGCATTACAATTTTGAATCAAGGTCAAATCCAGCAAGTTGCCCAGCCTTTAGAACTGTATAATCATCCCGCGAATCTGTTTGTAGCTGAGTTCATTGGTTCACCTCCAATGAATTTTATTCCTATAAAATTTCATGCGCCTTTGTTAATTACTAACGGTGATTTTCGCCTCACCTTACCCGAATTTTGGGGTAATGCCTTACAAAAATACGACGGACGCACTTTAATTTTAGGCATCCGTCCAGAACATTTAACTTTGAGTGTCCCAGCTACCAAAAATTTCCCAGTACAAGTCGAATTAGTAGAAAATTTAGGCAATGATAGTTATTTATCTACAAAAATTATCGGTTCTAGTTTCCAACAACCTGTGACTTCTTCTAGTAATTCTTTGCAAGTCCGAGTCCCGCCAGAAAGGACAATAAATGTTGGCGAACAATTATGGTTATCTCTCACAGCAGAAAAACTCCACTTTTTTGATCCAGAAACAGAATTGGCAATTTTTCCTTGAATCAAGAAACATTTTTGCTCTTGATAAATCACGCAGTTTCTCGTTTGTATTGTTCCCAAGAAATAGTAGGGGCATTTTTTGCCGCATGAATATCTCGAATATCCTCTTCATCTTCGCTTTTACGAATTTTTAATAACTCTAAAACATCTTCTAAAGTATCTTCGTAAGCCTGTTCCAATTCCTCGTAAATTGCTTTGAGTAGGGCTTGTCTGGTTTTTGTAGTTTCCATTTGCCACCTCATAGATTTTTCTACATTTAATCCATGGCAATCAACCAGTGCAATTAGTATTAAGAATCTGTCGGTTGGATAAACTTTCTAAAGTTCTATAGCAATCCTAAATCATTCGTGAGAGGCAAGATCCCCGACTTCTTTGAGAAGTCGGGGATCTGGGATTCCGTATTTTCTCATAACTCAATTAGGATTGCCATATGAGAACGTGGGAAAAAATCAATAAACCCTAACCCCCTTTACTAGGGGAAAAGCGGGGAAAATTCTTAAACTCCCAATTATCCCCTATGCCAGCGCGTACCCTCACGGCTATCGATTAAAGTAACGCCTTGAGTTTGCAATTCATCGCGGATGCGATCGGCTTCGGCAAAATTCTTTGCTTTTCTGGCTTCTTGCCGTTTTTGAATTAACTCCTCAATTTCAGCTTCTGTAATACCAGACACTTCGGTTGTTTCTTCTGTTAGTTTGGCTTCTAAACCCAAAACCCCAGCTAAGGTAACAAGAGTCTGCCATTGTTTCGCTAATTCTTGGGGTGGTGTTTCAGTTTTACCTTCATGCAGCAACAGATTTCCTTCCCGCCGTAATTCTTTAGCGAGTTCAAATAGTACTGCTAGGCTACCAGAGAAATTAAAGTCATCATCTCCTGATTCTTCAAATCGTTTGATGATTTCTTTATCTAAGTGATTTCCGTTATTGCCAAAGCCAAGTTTTTGACCATGTTCGTAGCCAAAGAGTAAACCTTCTTTGAGAGTTTTCCAACTACTTTCAGCAGTGGCGATCGCTTCATCGGTAAAATCAAGAGGTTTGCGATAGTGGGCTTGCAAAACAAAGTAGCGCACCGCCATTGGATCAACTGGACGATCTAATAATTCTCGAATAGTAGTAAAGTTGCCCAATGATTTAGACATCTTTTTACCATCTACCATCACCATGCCGTTATGCATCCAGTAATGTGCTAGGGGTTTATTGATGGCACCTTCTGATTGGGCTATTTCATTTTCATGGTGAGGGAAAATTAAATCACCACCGCCGCCATGAATATCGATTGTTTCACCCAGTTGCGATCGAATCATCGCTGAACATTCAATATGCCATCCTGGACGACCTTTACCCCAAGATGAGTCCCAAGCCGGCTCTCCGGGTTTAGCAGATTTCCACAAAGCAAAATCAAACGGGTGCTGTTTTTTACTTTCTTGATCTTCGGCATCTACTCTGCCACTAGCGCCAGCTTGCATCTGTTCTAGTTCTCGCCCTGATAGTTTGCCATAAGTAGGGAAACGTTCAACTCTGTAGTAAACGTCACCACCAGATGCATAAGCGTAATCTTTTGCTATTAAAGCTTTAATCATTTCATGGATTTCGGGAATATGTTCTGTAGCACGGGGATATTCATCCGCATCCATGACGTTTAAACGACGGATATCTTCAAAATAAGCATCAATAAAACGATGTGAAACCGCTTCCATCGTTGTACCTTGTTCTCTAGCACGGTTGAGAATTTTATCGTCAATATCGGTAAAATTCTGGATGTAACGCACTTGATAACCGCGCCATTGCAGATAACGACGTATAGTATCCCAAACTATGTAGGAACGAGCATGACCCAAATGGCAATAGTCATACACCGTCACGCCGCAGCAATACATCTTAACTTTTCCAGGCTCAATTGTTTCCAAAGGTTCTTGGCGACGAGTGAGGGTATTGTAAACAGTTAGGGTCATAACACAGTAATACTGAATTGAGATACGCAATAATAGGTTAAAGCAACTGGGACGTTGATCCAGCATCCCTATGCTAGTGTTTTATGGACTCTCTACGCTACATTCTCTAGTTTGACTCATTTGATGGCAGTGTTATGCAAGCAGCTACTTCTGAATCTCATCCAATGGACGCCCCAAAACAAGGATTGCCAGTAACAATTATTACTGGTTTTCTTGGCAGTGGCAAAACAACTTTACTAAATCATATCTTGAGCAATCAGCAGGGTTTAAAAACTGCTGTTTTAGTAAATGAATTCGGTGAAATTGGCATCGACAATGAGCTAATTATCTCTACCGACGATGATAATAATATGGTGGAGTTAAGTAACGGTTGTATTTGTTGCACCATTAATAATGATTTAGTCGATGCCGTTTACAAAGTTTTAGAACGTCAAGAAAACATAGATTATCTAGTTGTAGAGACAACTGGGCTAGCAGACCCGCTACCAGTAGCTTTAACATTTCTTGGCACAGAATTAAGAGATTTAACTCGTCTCGATTCGATTATCACTGTTGTAGATGCGGCAAATTATAGCCTAGATTTATTTAATTCTCAGGCAGCTTACAGTCAAATTGCCTATGGTGATGTAATTCTGTTGAATAAGACAGATTTAGTTTCTCAAACAGAATTAGAAACACTAGAAAGTAAGATTCGTGAAGTAAAAGAAGGTGCGAGAATTATTCGTACCAACAAAGCACAAGTACCATTACCTTTAATTCTCAGTGTTGGTCTATTTGAGACAGACAAGTATTTTGACACCGCTGAAGCACATACTCACGATCATCATCACGACCATGATCATTCAGAATGCGGTCATGACCATCATCACGACCATGATCATTCAGAATGCGGTCATGACCATAATCATGATCATCACCATCATTCCAATCATTTGGAAAACGATGGCTTCACCTCACTATCTTTTGAGAGTGAAAAACCTTTTGCAATCAGGAAATTCCAGTATTTCTTAGATAACCAACTTCCTGATAATATTTTTCGCGCCAAAGGAATTATGTGGTTTGAGGAAAGTCCCAAACGACATATTTTCCACCTTTGTGGTAAACGCTTTACTCTGGATGACGAAGAGTGGAAAGGTGAAAAGAAAAATCAGTTGGTACTAATTGGTCAAAATCTAGATCATGAAAAGTTGCGAGAACAATTAGAAAACTGTTTATGTATTCCTTCTACAACTCGCGGTAAAGGGTTTGGGAATTAGTCACTGGTTATGGGTCATTGGTCATTGGTCATTTGTCATTAGAATGATTGAGGACTAATGACCAAGCCCCTTTGGGGTGAAGGAACTCTTAATTAGTTTTGCTTATTCTTGTGATTTTTCAGACTCTGAAATCTCCAACTGTTGCAACTGTTCTACTGATAAACCCGTCAACTTTGCCACCATTTCTCTTGACATTCCCTCTGTGAGGAGGTTGATAGCAACTCGCCGAATTCCTTCTTGAATACCTTCAGCCCGACCTTCAGCCCGACCTTCAGCCCGACCTTCATCAATTAAAGCTTGATAAGTTACTGACTCTTGCATAAGTTCTTTTCGCAGCAACTGTTGAATTGTGTCTTTATTTAATACTAACCCAGCCAGGATGAATGTTGATGCTGCAATATTACTTTGTGTACGTTGATCTTTAATAGCAGAAATTACTTGAGCAACTTGTCTGAGTGTTTCAGTACGGTCATTTGTCTGACTCAAAACTGCAAAAGGTAATAAACCTGGAGATTCCAGAAATACACTGGTTGGTTGCTCCCATAAGCGAATGATATCAAACTCGTGATGAGTTCTTTCTAAAGTAAATGTATTTTGTTGTACTAGGTCAGAAGTAGTTTTTTGGAGGTAAATTACGACTTGATTCATGCGTTTATTGGGAAAACGCCGATACACACGCAGTCGATAATCTGTCATCCGAAAGGGAATTTCGGTTTTGGGTTGAGTTTGAAATTCCAAATGAAGCACAACTTGATCCGATTGGAGTAATATTAGTGCGTCGGCACGAATCGGTTCAAGAGACAGTTCTGAGGGACTTAACTCAGTGAGAGTTACTCGTTCTCCTAGTAGCCAACTGGCAAAATCACTTGAGAAACTTTCAGCAAGGAATTTACACAGATTATCGAACATGAATAAATCTGAAGTGAAAGTAAAAAATAAAGAATACAGTATAAATAACACTTAAGACTTCAGTTTTAGAAAGAAATGCGCGTTGTCATCCAACGAGTTAAATCATCTCAAGTTACAGTTGATGGTGAAATTATCGGCAAAATTGGACGAGGATTGAATTTGCTGGTCGGTATTGCTGACACTGATACTGATGTCGAACTTGACTGGATAGTACGTAAATGTTTGGAATTACGACTGTTTCCTGACCAAGAAGGCGGTGACAGGTGGCAAAAATCTGTACAAGAGATTGGTGGTGAATTGTTAGTAGTCAGCCAATTCACACTTTATGGGGATTGTCGCAAAGGGCGACGACCTTCTTTTGACCGTTCTGCAACCCCTCAAACTGCTGAACATTTATATAACTGCTTCGTTGCTAAGTTACGCGAGAGTGGTTTAAGGGTGGAAACTGGCAAATTTGGGGCAATGATGCAAGTTGCTATTGAAAATGATGGGCCTGTAACCTTAATACTAGAGAAAGAAAATACATAAGTGTTTACACATAGGTAATCAATCTCATTATTATCTAGACTTATTGGTACTAAAAGATGAGAAAATATTAATTTAAACATCACAAAACTTTAAATTCACTCATCATGGCAAAAATCCAGTTTTCTAAAGGTATTGACGAAGACGTAATTCCAGAAGTGCGTTTGACGCGATCGCGCACTGGTGATAGTGGTACTGCAACGTTTATTTTTCAAAATCCCAAAGCATTAGATAGTGGCAATACCGAAGAGATCACTGGCATGTATATGATTGACGAAGAAGGGGAAATTGTCACCCGCGAAGTCAAAGGTAAATTTATCAACGGTAAACCAGAAGCTTTAGAAGCTGTTTACGTAATGAAATCAAAAGAACAATGGGATCGCTTTATGCGGTTTATGCAAAGATATGCAGAAGAAAATGACTTGGGATTTAATCAATCTTAAGGAGTCATTGGTCATTAGTCATTAGTTATTGGTCATTCGATTTTAGATTTTGGATTGACTCGACAGATAAACCTACTTACTCTGTACCATCAAAGAAGTATCGATCAAAAAACAACAGACAAATGACAAATGGACAAAGGACAAATGACTAATGGCTAATATCCCTCATGCAGACTCTCAAGTGTTGACGGTAACTTGTGCTGTAGTTACCGTTAGCGATACGCGTTCCGAAAGCACAGATAAAAGTGGTCAGTTAATTCAACAATTACTCCGCGATGCTCATCATACAGTCGGAGCTTACACTATTATTAAAGATGAACCAGCCCAAATTCAAAGAGAGTTAACACAGCTGGAGAAGAATTCTAATTTAGATGCTGTAATTTTTAATGGTGGCACAGGTATTGCACCGAGAGATACTACCTACGATGCCATAGAAAAGCTGTTAGAAAAAACTTTGCCTGGATTTGGCGAGTTGTTCCGTTTTTTAAGTTATCAAGAAATTGGTTCGCGAGCGATCGCATCTCGTGCTGTTGCTGGTGTTTATCAAAGTAAATTAATCTTTTCTGTTCCTGGTTCTAGCAATGCAGTACGACTAGCGATGGAAAAATTGATTTTACCAGAACTTAGTCATTTGGTTAGTTTGTTGCGTTAATAAAGAATGGGGAATGGGGATCGGGAATCTTGTTATTCAAGCATGATTTTGGAGTACAACATCAGTTTCATCACGCACGTTTTTAGTTATTTTTGTTAAGGGAGTAAGTTTCGTAAATTTTGCTAGTAGAACGAATAATTAAATGGCTCGTACCCCAACATTAACTTTTGATCGTGGCACATTAATTTTACATCCACCACCACGTGGCAAGGCTTGGACTGATTACGCCGTATGGGATGATAGAGTTGAAAAATTCCGCATTCCGGCGATTAGATATCGTTGTTTAGTGGAAGCACTACAAGCGGAGGATACCTATTTTCTTGACGAGGCGAAGGGTTTTAATTCTCTGGAATTGCTTTCCAGTTTAGAAATGGAACCCTATCCCCATCAAAGCGAAGCGTTAACAGCTTGGAAGTTGGCGGGAAGACAAGGGGTAGTAGTATTACCTACCGCAGCCGGAAAAACTTATTTGGCGCAAATGGCGATGGAAGCGACGCCACGCAGTACGCTGATTGTAGTGCCAACACTGGATTTAATGCATCAGTGGTATGCACACTTGATGTCAGCTTTTCCCGATGCGGAAGTGGGGTTACTGGGGGGTGGTTCGCGGGATAAAACAGCAATACTAGTTGCAACTTACGATAGCGCCGCCATTCACGCTGAAAGTTTGGGAAATCAGTATGGCTTGTTGATTTTTGATGAGTGTCATCATTTACCAACAGATTTTAATCGAGTAATTGCAGAATATGCGATCGCACCTTATCGTTTAGGACTATCGGCGACACCAGAACGCAGCGATGGTAAACATACCGATTTGAATTTACTAATTGGCCCAGAAGTATATCGCAAAAGGGCTGAGGATTTGGCAGGAAAAGCCTTAGCAGAACATGAAATTGTCCAAATTAAAGTCAAGCTATCGCAGCACGAACGCCAAAGATACAACGAATTGATTCAAACCCGCAATGATTTTTTGCAGCAAGCAAAAATTTCTTTAGGGAGTATTCAGGGTTGGCAAAAATTTGTACAAATGAGTGCGCGATCGCAAGCAGGGCGTAGAGCGATGTTAGCACATCGACAAGCCAAAGAGATTGCTGTTGGTACGGATGGCAAGTTAAGAATTTTAGCGAATTTACTAGCCAAGCATTATCCAGAAAGAACTTTAATTTTTACTGCTGATAATACTACCGTTTACCGAATTTCCCAAAACTTTTTAATTCCAGCAATTACTCATCAAACGCCTGTCAAAGAACGTCATGAGGTTTTAACAAAGTTTAGGGAAGGCGAGTATAAAACTTTGGTGGCTTCCCATGTCTTGAATGAGGGTGTAGATGTACCCGCAGCGAGTGTAGCAATTATTTTATCTGGTACGGGTTCGGCTAGGGAATATACTCAGAGATTGGGAAGGGTGTTAAGGAAGGGTAAGGATAATAACAAGCAGGCGATTTTGTATGAGGTGGTGGCAGAAGATACAGCAGAAGAGGGGACTTCGGCGAGGAGAAGAGGGGTGAGAAATCAACCGCCACGACGCCAAGATCGCCAAGAGAAGGAGAAGAGAAGAGGGAATTTACAGGTTGTTTATGGTACTGGTGAGGAAAAAAAGTTATCGTGCTGCTGAACAGTTAGAAATTAATTATAAGGTTGATAATAAGAAGTCTAAAAAAGAAGATGAATTGGATTAGAATTTTTATGATAATTGACAGCAGAAATTAGAAAATTTCCGTTAGCGAATTTTAAATTAAATCAGATTACGTTCATAATAAAATATTGATTTCATTGCTCTTGAGTTTGATTATTCTGAATAGGTTCGTCTGCAGGTAATTGAGTTGTTGAAGATGGTGTAACATCCTCAGTCAACTTTTCTGTCGATATCATTTTTTCTGCTTGACTTACAATATCTTTGGCAAATCTTTCACTAAAACCAACTACAAATGAGATTGCCATAAATCCAAACCATTTGGTAGCAGGTTTTGTATCATCTTTCGTAATTGAAATCGGCAAAATCGTAGAATTAAAAATGGCAAATATCAAAATTCCGAAAAATGCTCCGATCATAGGTTTAAAAGCACCTACAAAAAATGGAAGTAAGGAATCTCCATATTCTTCATTTTTATACTGTTCGATTCTTGTCAGAATGCTTATAACACTGCCTGTTGAACCTGCGATCGCACACAAAAGTAATAATGCTGAAGCTTCATCAAATTCATATTGGGACAGTCTATTTTTAAAAATTTCTTTATCTGTTTTTGCTGTATTTGTATTCTGAATATATGCAGATTGTTCTGCCAGAATAGGCTTGATATAAAGATTAGCTCCTGCTAAAAGTTGTGCAAGAATAATTGGTGCGGCAAGATGAACAGGAAGGGCAACAAAAAGACCAAAAATGACTTTAGTGGGAGTTGTTGTTAAGTATAGAAAACTTTTAAATCCATTTACCAAAAAAGCAGATACAGGGTTTTCAAGTTGACGCACTGCAAATTCTACATCGCGTCTTATATTCTTAACAAGAATTTTATTTGGTACTCCTTGAAGTGCATAAATTGCTGTTTCGATATTAGGTATAAGTTCCTTGACTTTAGCTTGCTTGATTTTATTGTTTTTTAGTTGGCTGATGACTAATAGGCTTTTAATTTTTCGAGAAACGCTCAATAGTTTAGCAAGTTCTTCTTGTACTTCAGGCTCTAGTGAAGCAGCAGCTACAGCTATTTTTTGTTGTGTACTTTTAAGCAGAGTAATCAGAGAATCTAAGTATTGAGCAGCGTCTTCCATAAAAAATCTATCAGAATTAGACTAAAATTTTATACCATTCTCTTTAATCAAGTTAAAGGTATAGTTACAGATACACATACTAAGAATACACCTACCTGTGCGCTCTTCATGGGTCAATCTGATTCAGATAATACCAAAACATTTGTCAGAAAAGCGATGTAGAGACGTTGCAATGCAACGTCTCTACATCACCATGTGTTCCGTAATTACACTACTTGAAACCCAAAGTCTAAACTTGCCCAATGATTCACATCTAATACATAGGAGTCAGCAGGTATGGTATTAGAATCAACTTTTGCTGTACTGGCGTTATGCAAATCTTGCAGAAGAGCATAGGCAACTTCTAGTGGGTTTAATATTGGGAGAATACGTTGTTGATCGGTACGCGGATGTTTAGCAGCTTTTAAGGCGTCGAGGGTTTGGGTAAAAGGAGCTGTGCTAAAGATTAATTGGGTTTCACTAAAGGAAGGTGGCCCTTGGATTACCCATTCAAAACCAGATGTGGTTTGTGGTAGAGTCAGAGTTTCGCCGGAAGCAATGGTAATATCAGTCAGCTGCGGTTCTGAAGATTCATCTGTTTCTGTCGGTTTTTGCCACGGATAAAGAGCGATCGCATTTTTGGCGCTATTTAGTCCTAAAAGCATACAGTATATTGGACTGTTGCTCATGTTTTGCACGCGATACTGTACTCGACTACCGATAGGTATGGTGGCTATGTGTCCGATTTCATTACTAGCTGATTTCTTGCTAATAGATTCTTGAGTTGCAGTTCGCAGTGTTTCGCGATGCATGACTGTGCGAGGCGCAATACCACTAATTATCTCTAGGCTTGCCTTCACACTCAAGCGAGAAGAACCTTCGTTGTCTGTGAGTCGCCACAATTTTGCTGCTAAAAGGGTTTGCAGTTTGGGACTTAATCTCTGTACTGCGACTTTGACTGCTTCTCCTGCTTCGCCAAAAGAATTGGGAATTTTTTCACTGCTGGGAGAAAACAAGCCATAGCGACTGGGAGAAACTATCAATGAGGTGGAAGCGATGAAGTCTTTATTTTTGCTGTCTGGACGTTTACCAAATACGTAGTCGGCTGGTTGTTCTCCTGCAACTACACTTGTCACATGATCGACAGTGGCAAAGGCGCTGGTAGCGTCTACCCGTTCAATTCTTTCTAGTTCGCCATCGAGAGCTACTATTAAGTTGATGTTTCGGGGTAAGACTCGCACTGCTTCTTGGACGAGTTGCCCAACTAGGGGAAAAGTTTTATCTTCAAAAGAAACAATCTGGGTTTTTGCTGTCAAACCACTACGCGATCGCAAGATTAATTCTGTAGTTGCACCTGTTGGCTTCACCAGAGTCAACCGAGAATTTGCACTGTAGTGTTCCAGTACATGGGGTGGAATTCCTGCTAACCACACCAGTGCTGTTTTACCATCTTCTTCGGTGGCGGTGACGACTCCTTCTGCACTAATCGTATCCGGGAAAAAGTTCTCGACTAATTGGACTCGTTGTTGATTTTTCTTAGCGATTAATAAGCCTGGTTGCTGTGTGCTACCCAACTGCTGCATTGCACTCCCCACACGGGAGATAAATGCGGGAATTGTGATCTTTGGTGTTGTTTCCCACAGATATTGTGTCAAGGCGTAGGTAAATAATCCTGCACTAAAACTTGAATATTGTATTTCCCGTGCCACTTGATTGGGAGCAGAAGTTGCAGACAATACTACTCCCACCTGTTCTGTAGCGGCTTTTTCTTGGAGTTGTTTTTGCAAGTCGAGTTCTGCATCTACTAAAATCGCTTCCTGTGGTGTCTGGTGAGCGCGAACTCGTAAAGGAGCTACCAAACTATCAGGGGTATAATAACTGGTATCTAATACTGCTGTGACTCGATCTGTGGGGAGCGATCGCAGCATCAATAATAGGGTTTCTTCTAATAAATAGTTGGCAATTTTTGGATTTTGTGAGCTTGTTCCAATTCCATTTGCAGGAACAAGAGCATTCTGCACTGCTTCTGGTGAATTTCCCAAACGGACACGACTACCATAGCCGCTAAAGTGGAAGACAACCACATCACCAGGTTTTGCTTGTCCAATTAAATGCTCCCAAAAAGCAGATTCAATAAATTCTCTGCTGGCTTGTTCGTCAGTCAAAGATAAAATATCTGACGGTTTGAATCCAAAACGGTGAATCAAAACCTCTTTTTGCAGTTCCACATCTACCAGACAACCATTCAGCGCTGGAATTTGACGATATTGGTTAATACCCACCAATAACGCCAGTTTACGCGGACTGGGTTGTGCTAATGCTTGCTGATAACGAGTTCCTAATTGGAACCACTCAGCCTCT
Source organism: Fischerella muscicola SAG 1427-1 = PCC 73103 (assembly GCF_000317245.1). Classification (GTDB taxonomy): domain Bacteria; phylum Cyanobacteriota; class Cyanobacteriia; order Cyanobacteriales; family Nostocaceae; genus Pelatocladus; species Pelatocladus muscicola_A. The sequence goes on along the minus strand of NZ_AJLJ01000361.1, from coordinate 16,352 downwards.
GCTACACCCATTACCGCTAATATGGAGCCAAACCGTTGGAAAAACGTTCGCCGCTTCATAATTGCTATCAGCCCTTAGTCCACCAGCTTATTAAGCTTATCGGGCAGAGGGCTGTAGTGTAAAGATTTGGGATTGGGGAAAGGGGAAAGGGGAACGGGGGACAAGGGAGCAGGGTGCAGGGTGCAGGGTGCAGGGAGAATAAGTAATACACAATGCCCGATCCCCATTCCCCGTTCCCCGATCCCTTTCCCCGATCCCTAAACAGGTACTTTCATCGCCCGTGCTAATTCTGCTGCTACCTCTGGGCGGGAAAATTCTGGTGGGGGTAACTCGCCCCGACGCAACATTTCTCGTACTTTTGTACCCGATAGGTGAACACGTTCTTCTGGCTTGCTGGGACTAGTTTTGGTTGTCGCCATCTGCTTGGTACGGGTGCAGTAGAAGGCATGTTCAAACATCATTGGTGTGATGCCAATTTCTTCTGGTTTAAACTCAGCGAAGATGTATTGAGCGTCATAGGTTCCGTAATAATCACCAACACCTGCATGATCCCGCCCGACGATAAAGTGAGTACAGCCGTAGTTCTTACGAATTAAAGCATGGAAAATTGCCTCACGCGGCCCGGCGTAACGCATGGCTGAGGGGTTAATTGCTAAAATTACTCTATCTTGGGGATAGTAATGTTCTAGGAGAATTTCATAGCAACGCATCCGCACATCAGCGGGGATATCATCATCTTTTGTTGCCCCTACCAAAGGATGCAAAAATAGACCATCTACGGTTTCTAGCGCACACTTTTGGATATATTCATGGGCGCGGTGAATGGGGTTACGAGTTTGGAAGCCAACAACAGTTTTCCAGCCTTTTTGCTGGAATAATTGCCGTGATTCGGCGGGATCAATTTGGTAGGCAGGGAAGTAGGCATGGCGATCGCGTTCTAATAACCACACATCACCCGCAAGATTCACAGGCCCTTGATTGTAGACTACCTGTACACCGGGATGTTTTTCTTCATCGGTGCGATAGACATTGATTGCTTCCCGCTGTTTGTCGTAGCGATATTTTTGAGTGAGTTCCAAAACCCCGATAAATCTGCCTTCGGGGTTATCCAAACGCACCAAACCACCTTCGGTAAGAGAGGCTGCTACTTCTTCACTAACTGAAAGTGTAATGGGAATTGACCACACAGTGCCGTTAGCTAATCGCATTTCAGCAACAACGCGATCGTAGTCCTGCTGATTCATAAAACCCGTGAGCGGACTAAAACCACCGATCGCAATCATTTCTAAATCAGAAACTGCTCTTTGGTCAAGTTGCACGCGCGGCAGAAACTCGGCCTTGGAAATAAATATTTCTTTTTGTTCAGGTGTAGCAATGCGATTAACCAACTGCCCACCGTGAGGAGGAATGCCTTCTGGATGATAACTCAACTTTGCCCCTTATTGACTTAAATACAGTTTTTTTTAAGGTATGTTAATAACTTACCAAACTGTAAGTATGTATAGAGCAAAATTTATAGTTGAATTTAAAAATAAAATATATACCTGATTTTTAAGTCAATTTACGTAATTATTATCATTTTTAAAGCTTTTCTATCCAATCAAATGCGCTAAATATACTTTGAACAAGTGAAAAAAGACTGCGTATCTTTTTTAGAGATAAAATATTTACACAAATTTTTTAACAAACAAACCATGTCTTTAGGAGCACAGGATTGCTGCGCTCCTTGACCAAACAAGGCAAAAGTAAAAAGTTAAAAGGCAAAAGAAAGAACAATAAAAAATGGTCTTGAGCCGCCTAAATTTATTTATGGAAAGAAATAAAAACATTTATTACTCTACCCTTCGGGAACGCTAAGAGCGAACGAGAAGCCGCTGCGCGTCTACGAGATGCGTAGCGCGAGAAATAATATGTCCTTAGAGCTTATTTATAAAGTAAATATTAAGTAGGGTGTGTTACGGCTATGCAAGGATTTTGGAGTTTGAGAGAGTTAAGATTAGCCGTAACGCACCATCTTTCTCGGTGCGTTAAGCGTTGCTATAACGCACCCTACAATTTAAGGTTTACTTTATAAATCGTCTCTTATTAAATCCCCTGAATTTATTTATGGGGATTATCTTTTTACTTTTTACTTTTTACTTTCTACTTCTTAAAATTCATCAACCCAAACTATAAACGAGAGTAAAATTATTGGCTGGCATATCAATAATTTCCTTTAGCTTTAGCTCATATTTTTGAGCAGTATTTGTGATATCTGCAATATCTTTTAAACCCCATTCTGGTACTTTAGAAGATAGAAGAGTTCTATCAAATTCTTCGTTTGAAGGTGTTGTATACTTGCCATCCACTTTAAATGGGCCATAGATGAATAAAGAGCCGTGATCACTGAGATAGTTGACTGTACAATTCATCATGCCATCCGCAACAGAGATTGGTGCAACTTGAAAAATATTAATACAGAAAATGGCATCAAATTTTTTTCCAGCTAAAACTGACCAAGTTTGTGGTTGATCTAAGTCCAGTTTGATTGGTGGTTGGACGTTTTGGGCTTGAGTCTGTTGAGTTAATTGCCTAATATTTTCAAACACTTCTTCATTCATGTCTGAGGGTTGAAAACTTAGATGCTGGAAATGGGAAGCGAAGTAGTTGATGTGCATACCACTACCAGAGGCAAACTCAAGAATTTGACCTTCGTTGTTGGGTAGCCTTTGTTTGAATACTTCTAGAATAGCATCACGGTTGCGATCGCCTGCCCAAGCAACATAAGGACTAAGTGGATGCGGATCCAGTCCAGGTTTTTCTAATGGTGACATTTATCGCTTCTGTATTTTGTTGGGTTACACTATTTGGAGTCTATCGAATAAAAGGGAGAATTCATACCAATGCAGGCTTCTTTCGTGATATCACCATCAAAAAGTTTCACAGTCAGATTTCCATTCACCTGTTTTGCAAATGGAATTAACAAGCTATCAATATATTTTTGTGCGTTCTCTAGCGAATCAAATTCATAAAAACCACCAACAGTATTGGTGTTGATCCCACTTAGCCAGGTTTTAGATTGCAGTCCTGAGAATTTTTTCATTTCTACATTGATGGGAACCCAATCAATTTGAGTGAAAGGTATAGATACTTGATACTCGGCGTAGAGAAATAGTTTACTCATGGGTATTTGTGACTTGATGCTGAGTTCTGCTTCTATTTTCTTCTATTAAATTAAAATTAGCTCAATTAAACTCTGAACTATATATCTGTTCCCTAAATATAATAAAAGCACGGCTAATTTGCCGTGCCAAGATGGGAAAAAGCACATCACCTGAATCAATATAAGTAACTTACCTGGTTCATAAAACCAGCCATCAGGTTGATTTCTGTGTGTACACTCTGAAACTTATCTGCTAATTCTTCAAAGGTAATCTCCTCGTTACCTTGATTACCAACCAATACCACTTCATCTCCCCATTTTACTTCTTTTGGTAGGTCGGTAACATCTACTGTTGTGATATTGAGTGAAACTCGTCCCACCACTGGACAACGCTGACCCTGAATTAAAACAATGCCTTTGTTAAATAGCGATCGCGGATAACCTTCACCAAAACCCACAGGTAAAGATGCAATCAAACTATCGCGTTGAGTAGTATATAAACTGCCATAACCAATAGTTTTACCTGCTGGTATTTTCCTTACCTGTGCTACCCTGGTTTTTACTGACATCACTGGTTTCAGTTCTAGCGGGTTTTCAAAGTCCCGTGAAGTGCGTACCCCGTAACAAGCAGCACCAACCCTGACCAAACTATTACATTTCGGAGTCAGGCGTACTGTTGCAGCACTATTATGAGTATGAGTTAGTACATTTTCTGGTAAGTAGTCATTCAAAGCAGTACGAACATGATAAAAATCTGCCATCTGCTTTTCTGTAAACGCCAGATCTTTACCGTCGGCACCAGCAAAATGAGTCATAATCCCTACAATAGACAAACCCGGCAAAGCACAAACTTTCTTTAATTCTTCAATCTGAGACGAAAAGAAACCACTTCTACCCATCCCTGTATCAATATTGATATGCACGGGAATTTTTTTGTTGCGTTTTACCCCTGCATCAGCTAAATACTCTGCTGCTTCCATTGTTCCCACCTGTTCTTCTATATCCAGGTGGCGCATCGATTCTTCTAATTCTTGTGGTAGCGCCATGCGTAGACGCAGGAGTTTGACATCCAAACCCAAATCACGGATAGTTGTTGCTTCTGGATTTGTGCAAATACCAATATAATCTGCTCCTGCCACAACAGCTGTTGTTGCTAACTGCCTTAAACCATGTCCGTAAGCATTTGCTTTCATCACTACGCACAACTTTGCAGGTGCAACAAAATCTCGGATGTAGCGAATATTGTCTTTAAACTTTCTAGCAGAAACTGTGACTTCAATGTGATGCTGATTCATTGGGGTTGTGTGGTTAACTCTTTCAACTAGTTGCTTATTGGTGGTTAGTAGTTAGTTGTTAAAACACCAAACAACAAACAACACTCCTAGTTCGTCGTGTTAATTATCGAATACAACCCTTTAATTTCCAGTTTAATTGATTACTTTTTTGCTCGCATTTCTTCTTAGGAATTATTCTTTTAATAAGGATAATTAGTAATAAAATTTCTTACTAATTATCCATGAAGATATGAAACTAAATTTCTGCCACAGCCCGCTCAATTAAACGACGTGCAAGGGTTTGTGTACCTGTGTGTTCGTAGTAATTTGTCGCTACATCAAGGAATGCTCCTAAATAATCTAATTTGTCATCAGCGATTTCGGCAAAACTTTGCAAATTATGAACTACTTTTTGAGGCGTCAAATTATTAGCGTTAACCAAGTTACTCATCCAACCTTGAACCGAGTTAAAGCTTTCGCCAATAAAATTCAGTTTGCTGCTAGAACTTTGACCAGGAATCGCCTCTTGAATATTTTGAAAAGTTGTATTTTTTTCTAACTCTTGGGGATTGGTCTGACTAATTGTAGATAAGGCTTTGCTGATGAAGTCTGGGCCAAGAGGTATCAAACCATCAACACAAACCAAAGCCACCATCCGAATTAGTGATTCACCACTATACTCACCCAAAGACGCGACAAAGTCCCCAATGCTATCACCGGGAATACCGTTGATTTGACAAAAAGCCACTAACTCTGTAACTAATTTCAGACATAGATCAATAGTTTGAGCTTTGTCAGCTTTGGGAGTAATAGAGTTGAGAAACCCCAACAGAGGAATTTTCTCTCCTACCTTATTAGCCAAAGCAGCTGCACCTAGTGCTTTATCTGTGCTATCAACTGTTTGATACAACCACATCGCCCGTTGATACCCTTGGGAGCGATCATTGTAAAGATAAATCGCTCGTTCGCCGATCGCTTGAATGAGACTTTCGTCGCTTTCGCCAGTTACAGTTTTAATAGTGTTGACAAAACCAACTACATTTTGCCATTCCCCAGGAGCGACAAAATCCAGGGAATTCAACATTGAAACAGTCAAGTTATTTGTCGGTAGTTCGTCTACCAACTCAAAAATTGGTTTACTCACAAAAATCTCCTTATTTATTAGAGACGCGATTCATCGCGTCTTTACAATGGTCATTAGATGCGATGAATCGGGTCTTTACAATGGTCATTAGATGCGATAAATCGCGTCTTTACAATGGTCATTGGTTATCGTTTATTTCAATTTTGCTAGACCAGCTAGGTTAAATTTTTTAATCCAGGTTTCACGATCGCTTGCTTGAAATGACGGAGAACGAGAAAGTACTTTTACTTGGTAGCGATCGCTGACTAATATGGCAGTTTGAGTAGTACCAACTTCTACTGCTGGATAACCGGCAATTTGCTTAGTGCTGCTAGCAAATTTTGCTGCTGCTGTGGGTGTACTCTTAGTATCAGAAATAGCCAGCATAGCTACTTCTTTACCGTCTTTTTTTAACTTAGCTTCAGCAAAACCTTTTTTCTCTTGAGTATATACACGCTCGTATCCATCTCCGGCAGGAGGGAAAAACTTGTTAAATTCACTACCTTGAGTTGCATTTTTAGCAACGGCTTGACCAGTTTTTTGACGACTGCTTTCTTGTTGTACCTGGTCAAAACGTCCAGGTTCTTTTGGAGTACAGGCTGTAGTCAGTAACAATACTGACAGCAACACAACAGCTAAAATCCTGCGGACACGAGGGAAATTCATGTTTGACTCCCGTTATGATAAACGTTCAAGGCAATTATTACGGCTTCTGAGTGTTTGTAGCAAAAAATTTACTTTTTGATCAGACTTGGTTTTGGAAGGGATCGGGGATAGGGAAGTGGGGGAAGTGTGGGAAGTGTGGGAAGTGTGGGAAGTGTGGGGAGAATAACCGATGCCCAATGCCCCCATGCCCCATCCCTTCAGGCGTGGCGTCTAGCGATCACTGCATAAAATGGATCTCCTCCCGCAGCACCTAACCACTGAAGAAAAATTGGTGTATTTGATTGCCGAGCAATCACTTCTGGGGTAGTAAATCCATGTACAGAGTTAAAATAGCCTTTAACTAATTCAACTCTGGTTCCTTCCGATGCATCTCGCCAAGCTTGGATAGCTTTTTGAAAAAACATGCGGTTAGAAAAGCTGATAATTGCAATCCCATCTGGTTTGAGGACGCGATATATTTCGGAAAATACTGCTTCAGGATATTGCAAATATTGCACAGAGACACAGTTGAGAACAGCATCAAATTCTTGATCTGGAAGTGGTAAACGAGGATTTTCGTTGATATCTTGGACAAAATAATGATCTAAGCGGGGATTGCGGGCTAATTCTTCAGCGTTGAGTCCGTGTCCTTCCACATGCTCAAACTGCATTTCTTCTGGTAGATGAGAAACCCAACTACTCATAATATCTAAAATACGTGTGTTGGGTTGGAGGCGATCGCGATATAAATCCGTTAGTTGTTGAATAAAGCCTTCGTCTACATGAGTGACAAAGCGGGGAAAGGAATAAAATTCTTTATCGTCGCCGGCGTCAATTTTAGTACGTTGTTCTGGTCTCAGCAGCATAGGACTTGGATTAGGAGAAGTGTCGGCTAAATTTGTGCATCACCATACGTATATTAAAAACAGTCTGAAAAATAGGCGAGTCTATCAAAAATCTACCAGTTACAAAAAAATAAATATCAATGTCATTTAAGTTACCAAAGTATCAATTAGCTTGGCAGCGTTTTCGTTCTTGGATAGGCTTTCCTTACTTAACTTTGTTATTTTGGATACTGCCATTATTATTATTTAATTCTGGGCATAGTAGCTTGATGGCCCATGATGAAGGACTTTATGCTTGGCGATCGCGTCAAATGTTTGATTCTGGTAATTGGATCAATCCTTGGTCACAAACCCATCATAAAACCCCAGGCCCTTACTGGTTAATTGCCAGTTCTTATACCCTCTTTGGTATTAGTGAGGCTAGCGTACGTCTGCCAAGTATGATTTTGGGTGTATTGAGTATATTCATTCTCTATGAAATCGGCAAAATTTTATTAAATCAAAAAATTGCTTGGTTAGCTGCGGCAATTTTGAGCTTAGAATTTTTGTGGCTACAATACTGTCGTTTAGGCACACCTGATGTGCCAATGATTTTTTTGGTACTTTTGGCAATTTTAGCTTTATTAAAAGCAGAATTAAATTCTCAATATCGCTATATTTATAGCTTAATTGTTGGCGTTTGTTTTGGTATAGGTTTCTTAGCCAGAAGCTTTATGATCTTTTTGCCAATGATAGCTTTGTTTCCTTATCTGATTGGAGAACATCGCCGTCATCGTCATTTGACAAACCCAATATTGTATTTAGGTTTTTTGCTGGGTTTAATTCCGACATTCATTTGGTTGTGGTTAAATTTTTCAAACTACGGCATTGATACGATAGAAGAATTATTAGAATTTGTATTTCGTCTAGGTTCTAAAGTCCGTGGTAATAATGGAATTTTATTTTATCTATGGAATGTCCCTATTAAAGCCTTTCCTTGGTTTTTCTTTGCTATTATTGGTATATTTTTGACTTGGCGTCGCCCTATTTATCGCTATCAGTTAATCTTAGTTGGTTTGCCATTAGTTTTATTTTGTGAAATTAGTATTTTCTCTACTCGTTTACCTCACTATAGTCTTTCCCTGTATCCTTTTATTGCATTGCTGGCGGCTTTAGGACTGGTCTGGCTCGGTAATGTGGGTTTTGATGGCAAAATGGAGAATCAACAGACAACATTAGCTTATATCAACAAACTTCCTCGCAATCTCAGTTATGGATCTGGTGTGTTAGCTATTTTATTGTTGTTGATGTGTAGCTTTGTTTTTATTTGGGGTAGTGGTGAGATTCGCAAATATGCAACTGTTGGTTTGGCTTTAGGCTGTGGTTGCTTGATTTTACCTTCAGTGTGGATTGGTCGTTATCGCCTTGGTAAGAAGTTTCTGAACTCCAACTACTGGTTGGCTGGTTGGTTGATTCCAGCTTGGTTAGCTTTGGCTGTTATTGGTAGTCATGGCTTTTTGAGTGATTACAATCCAGATCTGAGAAGTTTTTTAGCACAACCTGCGATCGCCCAAATTTTGCAGAATAATTCTATTCAATTTGTGAAAGTTGGAGGAAAAACCGGAGTGCTACTTGATTTTTACACTCCTCACCATGGAGACGATGTAGATACAATTTCCGAACTACCAGTTTATAGCTATGCTTGGCTCTCTCCACAACGAGCAACTGATTTATCTACACCTCATCGTGTTTTAGGTACTGTGCAGAAACATCAATTAATTCAAGTTTTACCTTCTTCTATGCGACCTCAGTGAGCAAGTTACATCATATCTTGCATCAGCTTTTCATCCCGCCAATAAATAAATCTGACTAGGACAGTGTTTGAGTCCGTTAAAACGGACTTATGCTATTAGCCTCAGAATTAATTCTGAGGCGAGATATGGGGTGGTGCAAGATATCATAATATCGTTTCACTAAAATTTTGATACAAATACAGACGGTGTAGAGACGCGAAATTTCGCGTCTCTACAAATTTATGTGTATCGTGATTAACGTAAAATGGTATCAGTAGAGACGTAGCAATGCTACATCTTTACATTTGTACCGACATACTTATAAATATTCTGATTTATTTATTTATGGGATAATATTTGAGTAACTTGCTCAGGAAGCATCTCATATGTGCAAAAAATCCCTGGCGATCGCAAATCGCAGTTATACAGGCAGATTCCACCTGGTATTTTTATATAAACTCGTACCAGTGGATTGAGTTTGTCTAACTTGATTGAAACCGCCAAGTTGCAAATTTGGGATAATGCCTTTTGTTCAGGTTTCAAACAGAGAATTTAAATACGCCAATTAAATATTTTTGGGCTGAGATTTTCAAGCGTTCGGGTGAGCAACTCAGAATTTTATCAAGTTCATGAAGGATTAACTATATATTTCACCAAGCCAAAATTGATAGATATTAACCGGGGAAATCTACCCTCCACTCTTCAAAAAAGTGGAGATTTAGGGTGAGGTGACAGGGAGGGAAAAGAATCAAAATTCTCCTTTAGCTTTTACCCAAGTGCAACAAAATTTTTGGTGGACTATTTAGTATTCTTCTTCTCTACGCTGCTCATACCCTAAGTTACTGCCGTTGTTAGACTTGTGTGGTGTTACATGCAACAGAGGCGGATTAGGCAAATACCTCCATTCATTTTCCCTTTTGAGGTTATCAAACCCAATGGAAATGTATTATCTGTGGTTTTTGGTGCAGATACCAATGATCCCTTAGCAGATTTCTCCATTCCATATCAAATCAGGCGATCTGATCGAAATGTGCGACGAGAATTAGAAAATAAATTAGAAGAATTTCGTCGGCTTTTGATTGTCGGACAAGCAGGAATCGGAAAAACGCGAGAAGCAGTTGAATTAGCACAACTTTATAACCGAGAAGGTTGGACAGTTCTCTGGCTCAAATCCGATGGATGGATTAATGAGCCAAATCAAGAACAATTGCAAAAAATCGGTGCTAATCGCAAGTTGCTGTTTTTACTTGACGATCTGAATCAGAGACTACATTACACTCTCCCCAAACTACCCCCCGGACTGAAAGAATCTGAATTAGCTCCTTTGACTATACCGTCGCAACAACAATTGTGGCGAGTTCTAGAAGTTTATGAACGGTTCTGCGGTCAGGATAAAATACGGGTAATTGCTACTGCTCGCAATGAAACAGAGTTAGTAAATTCAGCAACTGAATGGGAAAAACAACAATGGCAACATTTTCAGGTTTATGAACTAGCAAAACCGGAAGATACAGCAATTGTTCAGCTATTGAGTAATACTGTCCCGCAAACTAACATTAAAAGTAGCGAAGAAGAATATGTGGCGATCGCACAAAAAAATGACTCTACTTTCATGAATGCGATCGCCAATCTCCGGCGGTTGAGAAACCAAAGTCTATCTTTAACCTCCAGCAATTACATTTATGATTGCCAAGACACTTGGGAAAAATGCTACGCCGATGCAATCAAAAAACACCCAGCTAGCAAATATGTTTACGATGCCATAGATTTGCTACAACAATTGCATCTGTCAGTTGAGCGATTTATCCTAGAGCCAACAGTTTTATTAATGATGGGGGATCACTCCCAGCAACAGTTACAGCATCGTTGGCTGATTCGCCGAGTTCTCAATGATTTGATTGAAAGTGAATTTATCCTTAATTCGCGCGATCGCCAAATAGCAGCCAAAGGTAAGCAAATAGAAGTTGATGAATATGTTAGCCCCTTATCCGAGTTGGTTTTACGGCTAACAAATAAATACCCACAGCAAATGCTGGGTAAACTCTTTAATTTTGCCTGCCAACTATTAAACTTAAATCACCCCCAAGAAGCCTTAACTTGCTTCGATCAACTCCTCAACTTCAACCGGGAAATCTCTGGTATCTGGTTTTACAGAGGTGTCCTTCTATACTTGTTAGGGAGTTATGAAGAAGCAGTTGCATCCTATGACAAAGCCTTAGCTCTTCAGAGTGATTCTTATCAAGGTTGGTATAACCGGAGCCTAGCATTGCACCTATCGGGATGCTATGAGGAAGCAGTTGATTCTTATGATCAAGCGCTTGCCATCAAATCTGATCTAGATCAAGCTTGGTATAACCGAGGCGTCGCATTGTACTTTTTGGGACGTGATCAAGAAGCAGTAGCTTCCTATGACAAAGCCCTAGCGATCAAACCAGACTATTACCAAGCTGATTACAGCCGATGTCAAGCACTAGAGAACTTGGGACGCTATCAAGAAGCAGTTGCTTGCTACGATAAAGTTCTGGCACTCAAAAGTGATCATCACCAAGCTTGGTATCACAGGGGCAACGCATTATATTTATTAAAACACTACGATGAGGCAGTTGCTTCCTACGACCAAGCGCTGGCGCTCAAACCCGACTATTACCAAGCCTGGTACAACGGCAGTGTCGTCCTATACTTGTTAGGGTTATACGAGGAAGTAGTCACATCCTGTGAAAAAGTAGTACTAATCAAACCCGAACATTATCAAGCTTGGTATAACAAGGGCAATGCATTGTACTTTTTAGGACACTACGAAGACGCAATTGCTGCTTACGACAAAGTGCTGCTGATTAAGCCAGACTATGATCAAGCCTGGTACAACCGCAGTGTCGCACTATATTCTTTAGGCTTACACGAGGAAGTAGTGACATCCTGTGATAAAGCAGTGGCGATCGCACCCAACCATTACAAAGCCTGGTACAACCGAGGAAATGGACTATACTCTTTAGGCAAATATCAAGAAGCATTAGCTTCCTACGACAAAGCACTCGCCATCAAGCCTGATTATTACGAAGCCTGTTATAACCGGGGTGTGGTTCTGGGAAATTTGGGAGACTACAAAGAAGCAGTAGTTTGCTACGAGAAAGCACTAGCTATTCAACCTCACAATTACCAAGCCTGGTACAGCCGAGGTAATGCGCTAAATAAATTAGGTTCTTATCAAGAAGCGCTAATTAGCCTTAACAAAGCAATTGCACTAGTTCCTGATTCTTTTGAAGCTCATTACAACAAGGCTTGCTGTTATGCTTTGCAAGAAAATCTTGAATTAGCCCTTGAAAGCTTACAACGAGCCATTAGTCTCAATCCTGAATGTCGCAAGACAGTAAAAACTAACTCCAGCTTTCAAAAATTTCTCACAGATGAGCGGTTTAAAACATTGATTGCTCTAGAATAGGCGATCGGGCAATATTGCTTAAGGATTTTTCGGCATAATTTTGTCATGTAGAGACGCGATAAATCGCGTCTCATATTCTGAGTGCGTCGCTAAGAGATTTACGAAATAAAAGCTAGATTTTTGGGTGAAAAATCTGCCTGATGACTTGTGAAGCTCATTTACGACTCAGAAACCTGATTTAAAACTCAGAAACTTGATTTAAAACTCAGAAACTTGATTTAAAACTCAGAAACTTGATTTAAAACTCAGAAACTTGATTTAAAACTCAGAAACTTGATTTAAAACTCAGAAACCTGATTTAAAACTCAGAAACTTGATTTAAAACTCAGAAACCTGATTTAACTTCAAGACAATGAGGGAATTCTTGCTAAAATACCCTTTTTGAGGGGTTCAGGACGTTCTGACCAAGGTAACAAACCATCAGGTTTATCATAATATTTGCTCGCACATTCGAGAATGGCAGCTGCACTATCATCTACTGGTAAATCTCCAAACATATAAGTTAGTTTTCCAGAACCAGCGAAGGCGACAACACAAGAATGACTGCAAGCACTCATGCATTCTACTTCTTGAATCGGAAAATCTTCTTTGAGATGCCAATCTTGAGCTAATTCCTGAAGCTGGTTTAATAATTTTTGTCCACCACTCTCACCAACTCGTTTGCCATCTTGCCAGACACTAGCACAAGTTTTGCACACAAATAGAGTATGAGAGGGGTGTGAAGTGTTGTTATGTGTAGAAATTGCAGAAGTATTTGTAGTTGTGGTCATCTGTACCTCGCAGATATTTTACAAGTGAAATCAACTTCGGCGGGCATCCTGACTTACTTTTGTTAAGTTCACAGTTGCGGGACAGCGCCGGATTTCCACCGGACTTTCCCCGTTACCTCTAGTGGCTGCTCCCCACTAGAACCGAATCTTTTTGATCTTAACCGAAATGTATTGAAACAACACGTCTTTAAACTTTGCTAGTGGTCTATCGCAAAAGTTATGAGAAGTTGTGAGGGGTGAGATCCCCGACTTCTTGAAGAAGTCGGGGATCTTGCAGCCCATCTAAAATATTTAGAATATAGTTAGTAAATATTCAATTATTGAATGACTGTTAAAACTTGTTTTTAAGTAAAAATATGAGATCTTATTTACTCTTTCAAGTCAGTTAAAGTAACTCAAAAAATTAACTGAAGTATCATCTAACATAAATCTATAAAATTTTAGAATAAAATACTATTAATAGAATTTATAAAAAATCAATAAAATCTAAATCTCAGCCCAAACTTAAATCTCTCAGCTATTCTTAGAGAGTAAGTAAATAATTATAAATTTTTTACACAAGATATTTTCTTGTTATAAACTCTATACCAAAATTAATATGGATTATGCAAACACAAAATCGCGCACAAAATGCAGGGGAAAAGTTTCAAAAATTTTTAGATGAACTTTACGAAGAACATCTGCCATCAAAGCATTCGTTTTTTTCCTATCTCGCACAAATCTCACCAGAAAAGCTTAGTTCTGCCGATTTATTGGGAAATTTATATATCAGGTATCAAGCAGCTTGTCATGCTACTCGTGTGATGGTTTACTTTGTTCCATACCTTGATAGTCCAGCATTACGAGTGCGGAAGCTAAGAATTATTAGTGATGATGATAGTCTCAAATACGGTGACACACACCATTATCAATTGAGTCGTGCTTTTGCCAATATAGGTGCAAATTTATTAATTGATGATGAGGATTTTGGTAGTGTAGATGTTTTACGAACAGAACTCGATCCCATCACTGCTGATTTCGTTTCTTTAGTGCGGGAAATATACCCAAAATCATTGGGACCTTGGTGCGTGATCGAAATGTTTGCAGATAATTGGATGCGAGCATTAATGAATAGTCTTTCTCATTGTTTTCCTCGTATTAAAGAAGAACAATATTTTTCTGAATGTTTTTCTGAAGGTGTGGAAGAAAGACATGCCAAAGAAGCGCAAGAACTCAGCAAAATTATTTTGATACGTTCTCCAGAATTACTACAACCAACAATAGAAGGAGCAAGGAAGATGGCTTCTGGGCTGGATATGCTTTGGTCGGGTTTAGAAAACTTAATAAGAGCGTTTTAAAATATTAGATTATATATTACAATCAACAGTAATTTATACTTTCTAATAAACCTGTTTTAGTTTTATTTTGGGTGGCTTCGACAAAAGCTTGAAAAATACGTTGATGGTTGGGGTCGTCCTTGGACAATTCTGGGTGCCATTGCACACTGATCGCCCAAGATCGATTAAGGCTGGTCTGGACTTTTTACTCATCGTTTTTAATTGCTCCTAAATTTTTGAGGGTATTTATCTGGTCTTTGTTAAGATTAACTACACCTGTAATATCCATGCCTTCGTAAAGTCTTGGCGCTCTTAATAATTTGTAGAATTTCCCCATTTCCACATTCCAAAGTCTAATTGTTCCATCTTCGCTACTGCTAGCTAGAATGTTACTATTTAGACTGAAATTTACTGACCAAATCCGTTCTTGATGTCCTCTAAAAGTGGTCAAAATTTGACCAGTATTAATATCCCAGACCTCAACTATCGGTTTTTCCCCACCAACAGCAAGAAAATCGCCATTGCTACTGAAAGCCACAGTCCTTACCCAAGAAGTTGTTCCTTTGAAAGTTTTCAGACACTCACCAGTATTTACCTTCCAAATTTTGACTGTTTCATCTTCGCTACCACTGGCTAAAAGTTTGCCATCTGGACTAAAGCGAACTGATCGCACCCAGCCATTGTGTCCACTGAAAATTTTGAGACATGCACCGCTATTTGCATCCCAAAGTTTGATAGTTCTATCTTCGCTCGCGCTAGCTATTGTATTACCATCAGGGCTGAAGGTAATAGACCAAACCCAATTTTTATGACTTTCTTGAGTTGGGTGATACTCTCCCGTACTTATGTCCCAAATTCGTAAAGCTTTGTCATCACCACCACTGACAAGGCGATCGCCACCTGGACTAAAAGCAAGACACAAGACTCGATCAGTGTGACCTACTAGAGTCTTTAGGAGTTGACCAGTTTGCACATTCCATAACCTAATACTTTGGTCATCACTGCCACTGGCGATTATGCTACCATCGTAACTTACAGCAATCGTACGTATCCTATTGGTGTGACCTGAGAGAATTTTGTAGGCTTCACCAGTCTCAGTATCCCAGAGCTTGACACTTTTATCCTCATTACCACTGACCAAAATATTACGTTGAGGATGAAAAACTATTGACCAAGCCCAATCAGTGTGACCTTGTAAAGTTTTCAAACATTGACCAGTGTGAGCATCCCACAACTTCACTGTTTTATCATCACTACTACTGATTAATACATTGTCATCAATAAAGGTAACTGACCCAACCCTCTCAGTGTGTTCTGATAATGTCTGGAGGCGTTGACCTGTGTGGATGTCCCAAAGAATGATGTGATGGTCTTCGCTGGCGCTAGCTAAAATATTGCCATCTGGACTGAAAGCAACTGAGCGTACCCGATCAGTGTGTCCTTCCAAAGTTCTCAAGTAACGACCATTGAGGACATTCCAGAGTCTGATTGTATGGTCATCACTACCACTAGCTAAAATCTCGCTATCTGGACTAAAAGTTACTGACCTGACTTTACTACTACATTTCTTGAGGGTTCTCAGATATTCACCAGTATTTGCATTCCATAAAATCACAGTTTTGTCATCACTACTACTAGCTAAAATCTTACCATCTAGACTAAACGCGACTGCTCGCACCCAGTCAACATGTCTTTCTAAAATGTTGGTACATTCACCAGTGTGAATATTCCAAAGTCTAACTGTGCGATCTTCAGCAGCACTGGCTAAAGTGTTACCATTTGGGCTAAAAGCCACTGACCAAACTCTTTCTTTATGTCCTGTCAGAGTCTTAAGGCGCTGACCCGTTCTGGTGTTCCACAGCATTAAGGTTTTGTCATCGCTAGCGCTGGCTAAAATTTCGCCATCAGGACTAAAGACTACTGAGCGAACCCAATTTGTATGTCCTTCAAGAGTGAGAAACTGGTGGGTATCTGCATGTCTGAGGCGAATTTTGCTCTTGGTGTCACCCATTGCAATTAAAGATTT
>NZ_AJLJ01000360.1 GCF_000317245.1 Fischerella muscicola SAG 1427-1 = PCC 73103 | reverse complement strand
AAAGATTTTTGATGATTAGATGCTACACACAAAACATTGCCAAATGCTTCAGTGAATAGGGATTTATTTAAATCAGCACCAATAAATTTTACACCGCGTAAATCAGCACCCCGAAGATAGGCTTGCCAAACTTTCAAATGAGATAAATCAAGTCCCGATAAACTATAACCAAAGTAACGCAGTAAATTTAAGATATTACCGACTGCATATCCTTTTTTTTGTAATTTTGAATCTCGACGTTGCAGGGGATGAACTAGTCTGCTGTCTACATCCGTAATCTTTTTGGCTACAGGTTTGAGAATTAATTCTGTTTGATTATTTCGCACATAGTCTTTAGTAGTTGCCTTAATTAAGGCATAGGTATTAAATAGTTGCCAATCTCCAGAGTTAATTTCCTCGCTGACTTGACGTATTAATAGAGCAATTATGTATTCCATGACGACATTTTGCAGAGTAAATTTGCCACCAACAGTTTCAATTAGTGATCGCCTTCTTAAATTTTCCAAACTATCAATAATTTGTGAAAATTGTGATTCCACAATGTCTTCATCTAAGTCTTTAACATACGCTGGTTCGCGATTAATTGCTAACCAGTACATAATTACTTGTTCTAATTCTGTTAACCGCTCAAACTGGTTATCTAATAAACTTTCAATCCCAACAAATTGTGTAATTTCTTGTTTAATAACTTCAGAAACATTACCATCAAACAAATCTTTAATAAATGTAGATAATATTTTGAGTGCTAAAGGATTACCACTATAAAGTTCTACTAGTTGGCGCATTTCATCTATCGAACCAGAAAGCCCTTTATCTTCCAAAACTTTCATGGCTTCTGGATGTTGTAGACCTTGTAATAATAGGGAACGAATCGGTAAATTTTCACCACCCTGAACGGCAATGTCCTTGGGTTTAGTGCGACTAGTGAGGAGCAAACAACTTTGATGAGATGATTGTCCCAGACGCTGAATTAAGATACTGTAATCTTCGTATTCTTCTCGATATTCATCTGCATGTGCGCCATCAGCAAGAATCGATTCAAAGTTATCTAATATCAACAAGCAACGTGCAGAACGTAAATAATCAAGCAAGTGTGAAACTTTATCATTGATGTTACCTTTGACCTCAATAACTTGCTGATCTGATATAAACTTGATGGCATCATCTAAGATTGTTTCCAATTTTGGAGTTTCACGCAAACTACGCCAGATAATGTAGTCAAATTCTGACTGCAACTGCTCTACTATCTTGACAGAAAGAGCTGTTTTTCCTAATCCTCCCATACCCAAAACGGCAACTACACGACAGCGATCGCCAATAATCCATTCCTTTAAAGTATCTAGTTCATTTGTCCGCCCATAAAAAATAATTGTGTCGGGCGCTTCTCTCAAATCTTGACGTTTTTTAGAATCAACAGAACTTTGCTGTTGAGGTGCTTCCCCCAAGTCTTGAGGTTTATTGACCTCAACTAAACTTTGTCTTTGAGCAGAATCAGGATTATTGGTTTGAGATTGTTCAGTTTTTTTGTAACCCGCTTCTTTAAGCAGTCCAGTAACTTCTTGCCAATTCTTAATTTTTACATTTTGCTTCCCTGTGGGGTCTAGCAGGAGTTTTATGTATCGATACAATCCCTTTGATAAGTTATCAAGTATTGTACCCTCAGCTTTACCACGTTCTTGAGCAATCTCTTTGGGACTATTCCCGTACAGTAGTCCTATAAAATGACACTTATCGATATCTGTAAGTCTTTTTTGGTAGTATTCATATTTTGCTGATTCTAAATCCTTAGAAAGTTTTTCTAGATTCCATTCATACCAAAGTTTTTTAAATCTGGCTTTGTAATCTTTATATTTTTCTGGACCTAAATCCTCATAAAATTTTTCTAGATTCCATTCATCCCAAACTTGTTTAAATTTATCTTCGTCTTCTATTGAGGACATTACGGTATAAAAAAATTCCTTATCTAAATCCTAATCAATTTCATAACATTTTTCAATTTCACTGAAAAACCATAAGGTTTTTCATGTGGTGACTAATTTTTTGTATTTGATTATGCTTATAACATCTTGGAGTTCAACATCGTAGTTATAGAAAAATACGGGATTATTATGCATTACAAAGATTCCAGACAACCCAGCATCCGCAAGGAAACCTCTTTTCTAGAATTTATGGTAGCTTTAGTTACAATTTTGAATGGAATTGCCCAAATATTAAATATTTGCGTCCATATTCCTGAGTATACAAGACAGCCCGAAGCACAATCTATCCAGTTTCAAGCAACTACTCTAAAACCAAATTCTACAAAGTAACTCTAAACGTTTCTTCACAAATAGGCTTAGTGGTGCAGAAAAGTCATGGAACCCTTATAAATAAGGGATTTTTGATGAGACAGTTATTTTAGTGTTTCTCAAAAAAAGGAACGAGGGTAATGGATTTCAGCCACTATTTTGACCATTTACGCTGTCCATCATGAGACTCAGAAAAGTTTTCTGCACCACCAAGCACAAATAGGTTGTTAGAAAGTCTATAAGGGATCACTTCTTACAATGACATGGTTTTTTGCAGAGGTGATCCATAATACAAAATTTGATAGTCAAGGCAAAAATCAAAACAAATTGCCTTTAGTTTTTGTTGTTCAACTAAAGACTATGGCTTCATAAACTATGAAAAAACATCAACATGGCTACTTATTCAACTTTGTCACCAAACTCCTGAAATACTTTTTACTTACTTTAATAGGTTTTGCGATCGCTTATGTAATGTCAATGAGTATTGGTGCACAACATCTTTTAATTATGATCTTGCCATTATTTACAGGACTGGTTTGGCGAGCAGCAATTATTCTGTTGTGTTTAGTAGCAACAACTGTCGTCTTTGAATCATTGCGCTAGGTTTTTAGAGTAGTTGTTGGGAAAAGGAAAAAGGAACAGAGACACACCTTTTCCCCTGAACCGAATCGTATTTAGATCCCTTCTATTTCAAGGCTGTAATTGCTTTAGTAAAGAATATTGAGGGGATCATTTTTTACTAATTCATATCATCACTTTGGAGAGGAAAATATGTCAAACAAAAAAAATAGCACCCTTTGGGAAGGAGTGCTTTCACCAATACTAATTATTTTAGTTACAGGGT
Organism: Fischerella muscicola SAG 1427-1 = PCC 73103; assembly: GCF_000317245.1. Lineage (GTDB taxonomy): Bacteria > Cyanobacteriota > Cyanobacteriia > Cyanobacteriales > Nostocaceae > Pelatocladus > Pelatocladus muscicola_A. The sequence continues at coordinate 24,395 of NZ_AJLJ01000360.1, read as the reverse complement.
CGCTGTCCTTGGCAATTCTTGATAAGGAAAATCGCCCCGCATATTTTGATATCGCTAAAGTTGCAATTGGCTATGCTTTTGGTTCGATGAGATTACAGGGAAATAGTAAGAACACGGATGAATTAGACAATTCAGACTGATACAATTTCCCGCACTTCAATTGGTTCACCCATTAAACTCAAGGTGCGAATTTAAGTGATTTTGACCTTCCTAACTTACCTTTGAGTTTTTTGATGTCACCAGTGAAGAAAGTCAGGTGGTTGGTGCGGGTACGTCCCATGACTTAGGTTTGATTCCCACTAGAACCGAATCTTTTTGATCTTAACCGAAATGTATTGAAACAACACGTCTTTAAACTTTGCTAGGTGTTGGCAAATCTACTTGCAATCGCTTAAACATCGCTTGTCGTCCTTGCATTGCCAAGGTGTCATCTATAGGTGATAGAGTAATAGGCTGCTGATACTTCAACCTCAATGCTGTTTGAATTAACCAATCTGCGACAAAAGGATTTTTTGGTAATAGAGGCCCGTGGGAATAAGTCGCGATCGCATTCTGATAAAATACACCTTCTGTACCATCCTCGCCATTGTTGCCCAAGCCATGCACCACACGTCCGAGTGCTTCGACTTTGCCTAATTTAGTACGTCCGCCGTGATTTTCAAATCCAATTAGGTATGGTTTGCTACCTGTCATTTCTTGGAGATCCCGCGCTAGACGAGTAGCTGTGACTTCCACAACTAAATTACCGATACAGCGTCGGACATTTTCGCCGGGATGCACTGAGACTATATCCAATATGCCTAAACCCTGAATACGTTGTCCAAATCCTGGTTCATAGTAGTGTCCCAACAGTTGGGGTGAACCACAGGTAAAGACGCCAGGAGTACCATTTTCAATTTTTTCGCGCATTGCTTCTGCTTTCGCACCTTGCAAATCACGCATGACAATTTCTTGCTGGCGATCTTGGGCGCCACCACCCACGATTAAATCTACAGATTTGATTTCATCTGCTGTCGCATTTTGATCTAAAGGCAAAACCTTGACACTGTATCCCCGCCACTGACAACGGCGTTCTAAGACGATAACATTACCGCGATCGCCATAGGTACTCATCAGCGTCGGATATAGCCAACCAATAGTTAGTTCATATTGTTGATTAATCATAATTTTAGAGATCGGGGATTAAGTTGCACCTGTTGCAGTATTGGGAGCCAGAGTCTGTGCTGAGATTGGTACTATCAGTTTTGAAAGATTTTAGCCTGTGTACACACTAAATTACGAACATATTAAGGAATGTTGTTTTCATAGATAAAATTAGAAATACCAATCAAATAAATAGCAATATCTATTGACACGAGAGTGTAAATCTACCCTTAAAATATAAAGCGCGCTCTCATTAGCAAGAACTATGGATGCATTAGAACTAAAACGCGAAATTGAAACGTTGTGCGATCGCCTGGGTAAAACCCAGGACTATCTTTGACATTCCTGCACTCACAGCCAAAATTCAAGACTTAGAACAGATCGCAGCACAGCCAGAATTCTGGGATGATCAAGTACAAGCTCAAGGAACGCTGCAAGAACTTAATGATCTAAAAGCACATATTCAGCAGTACGAACAGTGGCAAAGTAGCATTGAAGACACCAAAGCAGTATTAGAACTGTTGGAGTTGGAAAGCGATGAAGCACTTCTGCAAGAAGCAGAAACCACTGTCACCAAACTCAACAAAGAATTGGATCAGTGGGAGTTACAGCAGTTACTCTCTGGCCCTTATGATGATAAAGGGGCGGTTCTGACAATTAACGCTGGTGCTGGTGGTACTGATGCTCAAGACTGGGCAGAAATGCTACTAAGAATGTATACCCGTTGGGCAGAAATTCAGGGTTACAAGGTAAATTTAACAGATGAGTCCGAAGGTGACGAAGCAGGTATAAAATCAGCCACCATAGAAATTACAGGACGTTATGCCTATGGGTACTTGCGATCTGAAACAGGTACTCATCGCTTAGTACGGATTTCACCTTTTAATGCCAACGGTAAGCGCCAAACCAGTTTCGCTGGGGTAGAAGTAATGCCCCAATTAGATAACTCAGTGCAATTGGAGATTCCTGAAAAAGACTTAGAAATTACCACATCTAGGTCTGGTGGTAAAGGCGGGCAGAATGTCAACAAGGTAGAAACAGCTGTACGCGTTACTCATCTTCCCACAGGTATCGCAGTGCGTTGTACAGAAGAACGCAGCCAATTGCAAAACAAAGAAAAAGCCCTCGCCCGTTTGAAAGCAAAGTTGTTAGTCATTGCCCAAGAACAACATGCCAAAGAAATTGCCGAAATTCGCGGTGATATGGTCGAGGCTTCTTGGGGAAACCAAATTCGTAACTACGTCTTTCATCCTTACCAAATGGTAAAAGATTTACGAACCAACGTCGAAACGACTGCGATCGCCGATGTGATGAATGGTGAACTTGATACCTTCATCCAAGCTTATCTGCGGCAAGAAAATCAGCTAGTAGAAGCGACTGTGTAATTTAGTTAAGAGGGAACAGGGAATTGGGGATCGGGGATTCTCCTGACGGAGACGCTACGCGAACGGGGATCAGAGATTGGGAAGACACTTGTTAAAGAATTCTCCCTTGTCCCCCTTGTTCCCCTTGTCCACGCCACGTGCTACAACGCGGGAGACCCGCGCAACGCAGTGGCTCCCCTTGTCTCCGTTCCCCTATTCCTTTTAACTTGGACTCTGCTTTCACAAACTGTTACATTGAAAGAAGACAATTGTCATGAAATTATTATGAGCAATCCTCCTTCTGATGAACGTCAACCCAGCTATGTGAAACTCGCGATGCGAAATATGGTGCAAAAACGAGTTACTTCGCTCAAGCATTTTCTTTTGACTACTGTCGGGCTGTTGGCTTTGTTTATTGGTCTTGCTTATCTGACTCGCTGATCATAAACTATCAATTTCACTACAGGAGATTTTTCGGCTGGTGCAAGTTGAAGTATATGTAGAAAATAATCTATGTGAATCTTCGCAAGCTGACAGTATAAGTATTGGAGATGCCGATACCCAAATTACTGCTCAAATATGGGAAAATTGGTTTAATTGCTGGTTGGAAAAGTTACAACCAAACATTCCACCCGCGGCAAGTTACGAAATCGGGTTGCGTTTGACTAATGATTCGGAAATTCAGGAATTAAACGCCCAGTATCGTCATCAAGACAAGCCTACAGACGTTTTATCGTTTGCCGCATTAGAGGTAGATTCTCCTGTGCCAAGTGAAGTGCTAGCTTCTATGCCTCTATATCTTGGTGATATTGTTATTTCTGTTGATACCGCACAGCAGCAAGCTCAAAAGCAAGGACATAGTTTGTTAACCGAATTAGCTTGGTTAGCAAGCCACGGGTTGTTACATCTGCTGGGCTGGGATCATCCTGACGAAGAAAGTTTAGAAAGAATGCTAAAACAGCAAGTAATATTACTGAATTCAATAGGTATTTCTATTGACATAAAATAGTAGTAGTTACATGTTTCTTAGAATACGACTTTCTAGTTTTTTATTTATATAATAATCAGTAGAAAATTGGCATAATTATCGATCTGACTATTAAAATCGGCAAAGATTCCCAGTTCAACCATACCGCTGCTGTATTTTTTTCAACTATGTCCCAACCAGTTTCACCACCACCAACTTCAAACCACTTAGAAACAGTTGTTACCAAAAAGCGAGAATTATCTTGGCAAGTTGCTGCTAATCTATTTGTGAGTTTTAAGTATGCTTGGTGTGGGATAAGTTATGCTTTTCAAACTCAACGCAATTTTCGTATTCACGTTGTTATTTGTGTAGTAGCGCTGGGATTGAGTATTTTTCTACGATTAAAGGCAGTGGAAATCGCAGTTATTAGTATAACGAGTGGCTTGGTTTTAGCCCTGGAGTTACTAAATACAGCTCTTGAGTCGGTAGTTGATTTAACAGTCAAGCAGAGCTATCATGAACTCGCAAAAATCGCCAAAGATTGTGCTGCTGGTGCTGTACTGATTTCGGCTTGTGTAGCAGTTTTGGTAGCGATCGCACTTTTGTTTCCTCCCTTGTTAGCTTTGATTTTGTCGGCTGTTTAGAAATTTAATTTGTTATTTAATATTTTGAGAACCAACAATTAACTACATCACAGCGACACAAAATCTGTAACAATCAACCAAAATGGTATGCAGTGGTTGAGAACTGGAGTTGAATCACAGTGCTTCTCGTTATTGACAATTACGACAGCTTTACCTACAACCTGGTGCAATATTTGGGAGAACTGGCAGCAGAATTCCCTGTAGCAGCAGATATCAAAGTATTTCGTAACGATAAGATTACCCTTGATGAGATTAAAGCCTTAAAGCCAGATGGAGTGGTAATTTCTCCAGGCCCTGGTCGTCCAGATGATGCGGGTATTTCCCTAGATTTAATTAAAAAACTAGGAACTGACTTACCAATCTTAGGGGTTTGTTTGGGTCATCAAAGTATAGGTCAGGTGTTCGGTGGTAATATTGTTTCGGCACCAGAGTTAATGCACGGCAAAACCTCCCAAGTATCTCATACAGGAGTTGGGGTTTTCCAAGGATTAGAAAACCCAATTGTCGCTACCCGGTATCATAGCCTGGTAATCGAGCGTAACACCTGTCCAGATGTGTTAGAAATCACCGCTTGGGTGGAAGATGGCACAATTATGGGGGTTAGACACCGGAACTATCCTCATATAGAAGGCGTCCAATTTCATCCAGAGAGTGTTCTGACATCTTCAGGGAAGCAGTTACTGCGAAACTTTCTTTGTAAATTACAGACGAAACAAGAGAGTAATTAATGAAACGACGGCAATTAATGGGCTATGCTGGGGTGGGGTTGGTAACAACTTTGGTTACTAGCTTGGGTTCTCACTTTCAAGCTAACGCCCAATCTAGCGGTTCATTATCAGTTCAATGGTTGGGTCATACTTGCTTTCTGTTTACAGGTGGCGGTACGAAAGTTCTTGTCAACCCATTTCGCACAGTTGGTTGTACCGCTAAGTATCGTCCACCGAAAGTGGCAGCAGATTTAGTACTAATTAGCAGTCAATTGTTGGATGAAGGTGCTGTTGAAGATCTACCAGGAAATCCAAAGCTAATCTACGAACCCGGTGCTTACGAGTTCCAAGGCATGAAATTTCAAGGAATTGCTATTCCCCATGATCGCAAAGGTGGGAAGCAATTTGGTACAAATGCCGCTTGGCAATGGCAACAAGCAGGAATTAACGTCCTCCACTTAGGGGGAGCTGCTGCACCTATTTCCATTGAACAAAAAATTCTCATTGGTCGTCCTGATGTGGCACTAGTACCTGTAGGCGGCGGTGCTAAAGCTTATAATGCCGAAGAAGCAAAGCAGGCAATTCAGACGATCAATCCCAAATTGATTATTCCTACCCATTACCGTACTCAAGCAGCTGATGAAGCTACTTGCGACATCTCTCCTTTGGATAATTTTTTAACGGTGATGAATGGGATGACTGTACGTCGTAGCGATAGCGACAAAATTACTGTTAGTTCCAGTAATTTACCGGAGAATGGAGTGATACAAGTTTTAAGTTACAAGTTTTAAAAAAATTAAGGGCAGGCAAGAAGCCTGCCTTTTCAGTTTTTTAATTGTGGGGTGTGAAATCTTAGCGTTTTTAACACAGAGGGACGCAGAGTATTTGTTAACTCTCAAGGTTTGGCAACACTATTAATATTTGTATTCAGAGATTGTAATGCTGCTAGCACTTTATCTTGATTTGGTGTAGAGGCTTTCAAATCTCCTTTAATTTTATCCGCCTCATCTTCAATTGCATTGTAGGTCTTGGAAGATTTCTTTTTCACTCCATCCTCAACCTTTGACCAAGAATCCTCAAATTTGCCAAACTCTTGTTTAGCTTTAGTAAAATCCCCTGCTTTAACTGCTGTTTGGGTATTGGAGACAACTGTTAACAAACCTTTAAAGTTGTTGTCTTTGACAGTAGTAGTAGCTGTTTTTTGGGATGTCGCACTTGCGGGTGTGGAAGTTGCTGAAGGTGATGTCTGTGTCGTGGATTGTTCACTATTATTGCATCCAATTAAGGTCAACATACTAATTGCAGTGATGAAAAAAACTTGATTAAAACGGTTCATAAAAAACTCCTTAGCAGAAGTATTATTAGGTATTGGTAATCCGCTACTTGTATTAGTGATCAGGTAATAGATAAAAATATCACCTTAGCTTTAGAAAACATCATTACTAAACAGTACCTGATTGAAGTATTAAGACTATAAGGCTAAAAAAGTGCCAAAGAACTAAAATTTTTACTAAGATTTCTACACTCTTTCCTAGTTGTTGACATTGAGTATTTTAGCTTGAGTAAAAAACACCTGCGATTCAAATCGCAGTCTGACAGCTAAAGTCTGATTAAGCAGACAACTTGATTTATTTGAGTTGTTTTCAGAGGAATTGTGCTAATTAGCTAAGGGTTGAAACCTTTGGCGATTTGATTGAAAAATGGGGATACTCCCGCGAGGTCGGACGGGTTGAAGTTACCTTCAAAAAAAATACCTTAAAAGAGCTAGTATCAATTCTTGGAAAAACCGTAAATTTCAATTTCTTCTTGGCTAAAAGTATCCTTCAATATCTTGCGGAGAAGACGCTGAATATGAAGGTGTTTCCCAGGCTTGACTTTTGTCAGTGTCAGCAGCAACAGGTTATTTTCCCCAAAATTTTCTATTCCAGCAACTCGCGTGGGTTCTAGAACATCTTGTTCATCCATCTTTAACTGTTGTCCTACCTTCTCAACCACCCTATACACATGATCTAAATTGCAGTCATAAGAAACGCTAAGTTCCACCCTTGCATATATATACTGCTTGGAGAAATTGATAATTGATCCAATATCTCCATTACGAATAATCTGCAATTGACCATCAGGATGGCGGACATGAGTGGTTCGCAGTTCAATCGCCTCTACAACCCCCTCAACACTTCTCTCTTCCATTTTACCAGCTTCAACATAATCACCCACCAAGTAATAGTTTTCAAACAAAATTAAAAATCCACAAACGACATCATTAATCAGGTTTTGCGCCCCAAGACCAACTGCTATACCCACAATTCCTGCACCTGCTAAAATTGGTGCGGGATCAATACCAATCAGTTTGAGTATAGTAACTCCGGCAGTGAAGTAGATGAAATATTTTGCAAAACTCCGCATTAAAGGAATCAGTGTTAAACGTTTTTGTTGCTGTGAGTCGTTTGAATCTGTAGCTTTTAGGTAGAACTCATCAAGAATAAAGTAAACTACTTCAATCAAAACATTGCTAATAAAATAAACTCCAATGATCTGCACAATCTTAGGGGTATAAGCACTTATCCAAGCAATAGGTTCTATTTCTGGAACAACAAGGTTTACTATGCCAACATAGAGGACATATTCTAAACATTTTTTGAGCAGGGGAATTAAGTGGCGTAAACGCTCATATAAACGTAGTAGATTGTTAGAACTGGAGTATTTAAGACTCAGCGCGTCGAGAGTGTCAACGATAGTAGCAACAGCTTTGACAATGAGTAAACCAACTGTGACAATAATGTATATTTTTAGGGCAATGTAAAGATATTTGGGAATTACTTCTGGGAGGTAACAAAATTTAGCGCACAGGATAGCAGATGAGATCCAAAGAGTATGATTGATAATTCTTTTTAATACTCTAAAGAAAGCCTCGGTACTTTCATCATTAGCCTTGATTTGATCAGCTTTCTTGGCATAATTGCAGACCCAATTTATACCCCGGTTTAAGGGTGGTATGCTAAATTTCACTAGGATTAGCAAACTCACAGTTTTCAAGCTTGCCGTGAAAAGATTGACCCAAAATTTAGTAGGAAGACTACGAATAAGATTAAGTTGAAATTCTTGAATGTTTCCACCTCGATAAATCACCATCCCATTCACACCAATCAGCACAAGACACAGAATCACAGAAATTAAAATTAAAAGTCTGCTGATACTCCGGCGGAGGAAGGTGATATTTGTAGTTCTTCCTTGAAGCCAAGTAATTCTAGTAAACTGCTTGAATATGATGCCAATCAGCCAGTTCAACAGAGAGAAAATGACTATTAAAAATATGACTTCACCCAGAATAATTAGTATATTCATCTTTTGAGTATAAATATTTGAAAAAAAACGGTTAGATGCCCGAATTTTCTAAAAAATCCGGGTTCTACTAGCATAGAAAATTTTGTGTAATTTCAAAACTCTTGTAGAGACACGCTGTTTGAAGCGTCTCTACAGCAATATTCATACCGCAATCAGCAATACCAGATTATTAATAGGCGCTTTTCTGAGGATAAGCTAATCGTCATTCATTTTTCCAGACTGATTCGCTTGTAGTAAGGGCTTACCCTACGGGTTCTGCGAAGCAGTACAGCTCTGGATTGATGCAACTTAAATGCTGATTAGCTTATTAAGAGCTTGAAGCGCTTTTGCGGTAGTGTAGATTCTTCTTGTTATACCTGCTCTAATTGGCCTACTATTTCTTCTGTCATCCCTAAAATAGAAGCTATTTGCCGAATTTTTGCCTTTGAATATTCTCAGCATTAGAGCGAAAATGCAAGGATACTTAAGACAGTTAAGACAGTTAAGATACTTAATAATTTATTTATATAAATAAGTTGTTTATATATAAGCTTTTATTAATTAATCCTCAATGATTTGTGAAAAATATTCATGAACAACAAAATCTCCGACTTTACAGAATTTGTCGGGTATCTCGTCTTCTCAATATTCATAACTCTTACACGGATTGCTATATTTCGAGCTTTTGTAAACCAAGCTCAATTTTTCAATACAAATTTTAGGTTAATATTTAACCAGGTTTATTTTTGTAATTACAGTAAATTTTATTAGTTAATTTTTCAATAACTACTATGAAACGTTTATTTCGTAAGTATCACCGCACTATCGCGATGATTATTGCTTTGCCATTGATTTTAACTGCACTGACAGGAATGTTAGCAACTGTTGTCAGAGAGTGGCCGATTGACACAGGGTTTTCATCGGGATTTATTTTAAGTATCCATACAGGCGAAATATTTCATCTTCAAGCAATCTATCCGATGTTGAATGGCTTAGGAATTATTGGGTTGGTAGTTACAGGTTTGAGTATGTCTGGTTTATTTAATCAGAAGAAACAAAAATCTCAATAGGGATGAAAATCAAATTTTTATAAGATTGATTCAGATTTTGTAATTTATATGTAAAAATTCTTCTGCGGAAGTGCGATCGCAAATTTTGCCATCCAATGTTGCAGCTAGTAAATCATCTAACATTTGCCGATATTGTGGCCCTGGTTTGTAACCAAGTTTCTTCAAATCATTTCCATTTAATATTGGTTGAATATCCGCCCAAACTGTTAAGTAATGCCAAACTTGTTTTCTAATTGGGCGTGAACTATGTAAAGCAACTAAAATCAACGTCGGTAAATCATAGGATCGCAGCAATTTCACCACCTGACTAGGAAGCTGACAAGTGGGTAAAGCATTTTTCACCTCAGCTTGTACTTGAGCTAATTTCTTCAAGCGTTCAATGCTATCTTCTTGTAGTTGGAGATTTTTAGCTACTTTGGCTCGATATGGTGGGGCGAGGTGAGCGATAATCACTTCTAAGCGCATTTGCCAGTGAGTCAGCAGAGTTTCTTCGGAATCAAATTTGCGTAAACAGCGTTCTAGTAATCGTAATTGCCGCAATAATTCTGCATCTAATTTTTTCAGACTCGGATGAATACACTGTAATGCTCCCAAATCTCCAAGTAATTGGAAAGCAGCTTGCCAATAGGGTGCTTCTAAGATGTGCTTTAATTCTGTTTTGAGGCGGGTTTGGAGTGCAGGCGTTTTATGATTTTCTTTTGTGGTGCGATCGTAAACACCACTGTTGATCGCATAACGAATATATTCTTCTGTTTGCGATTCTATTTTAAATCCAAAGCGCACAGCAAAACGTACACCGCGATAAATGCGGGTGGGATCTTCAATAAAACTATTGGCGTGTAAAACACGAATTTGCTTTGCTTGTAAGTCTAGCAAACCACCAAAATAATCCAGGAGTTTTCCTGCATGGGGAGGAGTAAGTCGCAGGGCTAAGGCATTGATGGTAAAATCACGCCGATACAAATCTTGGCGAATCGAACTAGCTTCGACTTCGGGATTTGCAGCTGGGTAAGGATAAAATTCTGTTCTAGCAGTGGCGATGTCTACCCACAAAGAATTTAATTCTGGATCTTTGTGCCAAAGTAAAGCCGCTGTTTGAAAAGCACCATGAGTTTCTAATCGTGCTGCTGGGTAAATTTGCTGGAGTGCTTTTGCTAACTCTACACCTGCGCCGACATCGGCGGCTTTATGAAAACCATCGACTACTAAGTCGATATCTTTGATTAACAAACTACCAGATGCTTCTTTTGCTAGTAGCAAGTCGCGTACTGCTCCTCCTACTAAATATAAATGCCAACCCCGTTGTTTGGCTTGGGCAGAGGCTTTAGTGAGTAATTCCCAGAGTTTGGGATTGAGGCGATCGCGTAGTTCTCCTAATGTCGGAATCTCAACATCATTTTCGCCTTCTGTTCCCCTTTCCCAGCCTCTACCCCTTTCGCTATCATTCTGCTGATGCAACTCTCGCAAAACGTCTGTGCGGGTGACTATACCTACCAACTGTCCATTTTCTAATACAGGTAAGCGTCCAATATCATAAGTCACCATTAATGACTCAATTTCTGGCAAGGTAGTATCAGGAGTAATCGTTTTAAGATTGATCGTCATGTAACCTTTAACGGGTGCATGACTAAAGCCGTGGTGCAAAGCAATATCAATATCCCGACGGGAGATAATACCCAATAACTTACCTTGGGTATCAACTACAGATAAACCAGAATGTCCGTAGCGTAACAAAATTCGCTGTGCTTCCTCGATTGTGGTGTCTGGGCGAATCGTACGAACTGGCGATGACATCAAATCTCGTGCTGTCGGTGGATAGGGAATCTGCGCTTTTAACCCTTCCAATATTTGATTGAGTATTTCTCGGCAATTTACACCCCGTAAATTCAGCGATGTGGCTTGCGAATGTCCACCACCACCCAAAGGTTGAAAGATTTGATTCAAGTTGACTTCCGGAATTCGCGATCGCCCAATGACTGTGAAACGTGAATCACCTTCCCCAGCAGCATATTTATTTGCCAACAATAAAGCATCTATTTCTGTCAACTCCATCAGTTCGGAGGCTAGACTCGATAAACCTGGTACATAACCATCAGTTACTAATGTTACCCAAGCTAGGGTATATCCTCGGATGCATAAATATTGCAAATCATCAAGAGCTTCTGATAATAACTGCTGCAATTGTGGAGACAAGCCAGGTTCTACATACTCAGCAACTACCGATAAACTTGCTCCTTGCTGCATTAACCAAGCCAAAGCCAGAGCATCCCGTGGTGTGGTGTGATCATAGAGCAGGGAACCTGTATCAACATGGATACCCAAAGCCATAGCTGTTGCTTGGGCAGTTGAGAGGAAAATTTGCTGTTTTTGCAATTCCTCCACAATCAGAGTTGTGGTGGCTCCTACAGGCGCAATGTGTAATTTTGTAGCAGGGATATCACCATGTTGTTCCAGGTGATGGTCATAAACTATGATTTCTTTAAGATGGGGTAAATCTAACCATTCTGCTGCTTTGCCAAGGCGATCGCGATGTTGAGTATCTACTACAGTCAGAGAACGAATTTTTTTCGGATTCACAGAACGCCGTTCAATCAACTGATACTCATCCCGATGCAGCGCCAAAAAATCCCGCACTGGTGGATGAGCGCCGCCAGTTAACACAATTTTGCTACCAGGAAGCAAACGTGTCAGTCCCACCGCCGCCCCCAAAGCATCAAAATCAGCTGTTGTATGACAAAGAATTAAATCCATACATTAGTTACAAGTAGAGACGCAATTATACTCTTACCTTGAAGCCGCTCTTACGAGCGTCTACGCGTCTGTACAATAGTCATTAGTCATTGGACTAATGACAAAAGACAAATGACACAGGACAAATGACAAATATGTTGCAATTTCTGATAGCTTAACAATAAGGAAGAATGTTGGTTTAACCCTGTTGATATTCTATCTTTAAGAATCTTCGCTGTCTTGGGAGAAGGGAAAATGAGTATTATATTCCAAATTGCTTTGTTAGCTCTGGTACTTGTGTCTTTTGCAATGGTGATTGGCGTTCCTGTTGCCTACGCCACTCCGCAAAACTGGAATGATTCCAAAAAACTGCTGTGGCTTGGCTCTGGTGCTTGGATTGGTTTAGTAGTTTTAGTTGCACTCCTAAGCTTTTTCGTAGTTTAGGGTAACTACCGCCCACACAGTAAGTAAATAGCATAAAAACAACAGGGGCAACAAAAAGACAAGGAGGAGACGGGAGACAAGGGGGAGGCGAAAGTAAATTCTCCCCTACTTCCCCACTCTCTACCTCCTGATCTTAGTTGCTCCTGTTGTCTTTATAGAAGAAATGTATATAGTGGCAAGAGTATAGTTGATTTAGAGGCGGTCATGGCAGTTTTCGAGGGAACTTTTACGCAGACAGAACCTTTACGGTTTGCATTGGTGATTGGACGATTCAATGATCTAGTTACCACCAAATTACTAGAGGGGTGTCAAGATTGCTTGAAACGCCACGGCGTCGATGTTGATCCTCATGGTTCTCAAGTAGATTATGTTTGGGTTCCAGGGAGTTTTGAAGTCCCAGTTGTAGCCCGCCAACTTGCCCTTTCGGGACGCTACGACGCCATAATTTGTATGGGTGCTGTCATTCGGGGACAAACACCTCATTTTGATTATGTTTCCTCTGAAGTGGCAAAAGGTATTGCTGCTGCTTCCTTCCAAACTGGTGTACCAGTGGTTTTTGGGATTTTGACAACCGATACCATGCAGCAAGCCTTAGAAAGAGCTGGTATCAAAAGTAATCATGGTTGGGATTATGCCATGTCAGCACTGGAAATGGGTAGCCTGATGCGTCAGTTGCGTTCTAACCTAGCTCAACCATATGCAGGTAATTCTCAATCCTTACCTGCTTCGCTCAAAAGTGCCAGTATAGGTGAATTTTCCGCATCTGAGGAAGAAGTGGGTTAAGGAACAGGGAACGAAGAAAGAGGACACGGAGACGGGAAGATGCGGTAATGTGGAGAAATTATCAAAAATATTCTCCCTTGTCCACACCAGGTGCTACAACGGAACGCCAGGTGCTACAACGCTCTTAACCCGCAAGGGCGCACTGGCTCCCCGTGTCCCCCACTCTCCAATCCCGCTCTATCGCTATGATGAAATCAGAACTTAGTGAAACTCAATTAAAGTTTCTCAACGTTGGCGCTGGAAAAGGTAATACCAATTAGAAAAAATAATGCGACAGATAGACTTACAGAACTCTTATGTAGAAAGAGTTTCTCAATCCAAAATCTAAAATCCAAAATCGTATAAGCAATGGTTCAAGTGGTTGTTGTAATCAACACACTCATCTCATTAATATTACTGTATGTCGCTTGGCGAGTCTGGCGATTGCGGCTGCTACTAACTAGGCTCACTAATTTGTTTATTCTTGCTGAACGTTGCAGTCATGCGTTATTTTCTCAAGCACCCCAGGCTCTTGATATCAGCCGACAGAATATTCATAATCTACGGCAAACAAACCAAGCACTAGAGGTACAAATTCAACAATTACAGCAAATTTTTAGCATATTATTTATTGGACAAAGATTTTGGCGTCGGTTTTCTCGGAGAAAAGTTAAATAATTCAGGGCTTGCAATGTATGAAAACCCCATAAAATGTGTTTAAGGAGAGAAAAGTACAATGTCTAACAACCGTTCTGGAGTATTTATTGGCGGTGTCATGCTAGGAGCAACTATCGGTGCTTTGACTGGTTTGCTTATGGCTCCGCGTACAGGACGCGAAACGCGTAAACTGTTGAAAAAATCTGCTGAGGCGTTGCCAGATTTAGCAGAAGATTTATCAACTAGTGTGCAAATTCAGGCAGATCGCCTGTCTGCAAATGCACTAAGAAACTGGGATGAGACTTTAGATCGGCTACGGGAAGCGATCGCTGCTGGTGTCGATGCTAGCCAACGGGAAAATCAATCAATGAAACGGAAACACTCACCAGAGGCGCAAACAACGGCTACTCAGACAGTGGCTGACTCAGATTCTCTTCCTGAGCATGTAGATAACTAAATTAACGACATAATTGTGAGTGAACCGCTGTTTTGGCTGGGACTATCTATATTCTTAGTGGCTATCAGTCTGACTGCTGTTTTGGTGGTAGCTATACCAGCATTGCAGGAGTTAGCACGTGCTGCTCGTAGTGCTGAAAAGTTTTTTGATACCCTCTCGCGGGAGTTACCACCGACTCTGGATTCAATCCGCATGACGGGTTTGGAAATCACCGATCTAACTGATGATCTTAGTGAAGGTGTGAAAAGTGCTTCTGGGGTTGTCAAACAAGTTGATCAAAGCTTGAACAGTGCTAAACAGCAGGCTCAAAATATTCAAATTAGTACACGTAGCGTTTTTGTTGGTTTCAAAGCCGCATGGAAAAGTTTTGCGCGCTCAAAAGGTGGAAAAAGAACTAGCGATCGCTTCTTAGTCAATCAAAAAGCAACGCTAACATCTAGAGAAAGAGAATCGCTCAGACACTACAATCGCACCCAAAAATCAGAACAGTATCGAAATCAAGAAAGCTACCAAGATCCTGCTGAGTGGGAAAGTGATGACACCCAAGATTGGCAAGAAGAAGAATAAAAGTATTTGTTAATGAGTAGTACTCAACCACATCAGTTTTGACAGGTTGCGAGGGGTTAGATCCCCGACTTTTTTAAAAAGTCGGGGATCTGGCCAACCTGTCAAAATCAATGTGGTGAACTAGTAGGTATTGACGCGGAGATGGGGACAAGGGGAGCTACTCGCAATACTGCTCGGATAAGACAAATCAATTGACATTTAAATCCTGTAGAGACGCGATATATCGCGTCTCTACAACCCCAAAATTATGACGAAAAATCCTTAACCGAGCAGTATTGGAGCTACTCGTTGCGCGGGTTCCCCGCGCAATGCAGTGGCGTAGACAAGGGAGAATTATTTAACAAGTCTCTTTTCCATGCCCAATGCCTGATGCCCATCCCTCATACCCTCTCATATTCCCGTAGGGATTTGCATAGATTCAGTAATTACTACACTGCTGAAAGATTATATGGTGAATTAATATTTTTGATATAACTGTTTAATATCAAGCAATTTAAATTATTCAGTTATTGATTGTTTCTTTGCGCCGTTTCTTCAGGTTATTAAAAAATGTTTTGGAGCATGAGAAGTAGTCCAAATTAATGTTTTTTTTATGCAAAAATAAGTAATATGAAGGTAATTGCCTATTCAACACTTAGCTACTTTTAGCTATCTTCTTTATAAGAAAATTGCATATCATCCGGTAAATACGCAGTATTTTTCGTACTAGCAAATACTGGTTTAAGGAAGTCTCAGCCTATATCTATGTTATAGAGACTTCAATATATAACCATTAAACCTAGTACAGAATGGCCGCAATAAATTGAGGTTTTGAAATAAATTAAAATCTCAGAAAAAAGGTTTTTGAATTTTTTACAAACGCGATATTCCTCGTGTCTATAATCACTTCTGACTAGTTAGGTAAAGGTATTAGCCTGATCAGATAAGTTGATTCGAGTTGCTATTTTAGTTAAGAAAATTTGAAAAGATAACTTCTAGACATACATATACAGTGTTGATTGATGAATGAAAAACTATTAAGAAGCATCTGATATCAATTAAACATCATCAATACTTTTAAGAATTTAAATTTTTCACAAAGCAAAATTTAAAGGTAAGTAAAGACTGCATTGCCATTTTGGCAAGCTTTTGTTGACAATATAGGATATTAGTAGATTGTAACAATCAATATTCTTACTCACGGATTTTTACGACTTAGCTAATACTACTTACACTAAGTTAATAACAAGATAGCTAATTATCTAAGCACTTTTACGAGTTAGGAAATAATATATGGTATTTTCACTGTATTCTCCAAATCACCATCTCATTGAGCATTTGCAAAACATAGGACTGTGTAGTTATGAGGATGGGGTTGTTGCGGATTCTAAGTTAGTAGAAAGTAGCAATCAAAATATAAACTTATTGATAAATTTGGGAAGCGATCGCAAATTATTAGTGAAGCAGGAACGTAACAGAGAACATGATGGCATTCCTCAAGAATTATTTAACGAATGGTTATTTCATCAGTTATTGCAGCAGTTTCCAGTCTTAGGAAATATTGCGGAGATCGGATCACTATTACTGCATTTTGATGAAGAGGAATCTATACTTGTTCGCAACTATCTAACGGAATATTTTGAATTAGGTAAATTTTATCAACAAAATGATATTTATCCCTTAGAAATAGCCAGCGCCATCGGTGCTAGCTTGGGTGTGCTGCATCGTGCCACATTTAATCAGCGTGAGTATCGTGATTTTATGGCAACTGCCCCTCAAGGGCAATTTCGCTATCAGTTTTACAATCCAGCCCAAGGAATAGAGTCATTTAGTTCGGAGATTTTTGGTAGTGTTCCGACTGATGCACTCAAGTTTTATATTCTTTATCAACGTTATGAAAGCTTAGAATCCGCGATCGCAGAGTTAGCATCTTTATGGCAACCTTGCTGTTTAACTCACAACGATCTCAAACTAGAAAATATCTTAGTGCATTCTCGATGGGAGCAACTAGATAACTGCTTGATCCGTATCATTGACTGGAAAACTTGTAGTTGGGGAGATCCAGCATTTGATTTAGGAACATTAGTAGCAAGCTATTTGAAAATTTGGTTAGAAAGCTTGGTGCTAGATCCGTCCATCAAATTAGAAGAATCTCTAGAATTAGCCGCAACACCACTAGAAGTTCTTCACCCTTCTATAGTTGCTTTGATTCAAGCTTATCTTGATGCTTTCCCCAGCATTTTGGGCTACCATTGCGACTTCATCCAACGAGTAGTACAGTTTGCTGGTTTAGTACTAATTCATCAGTTACAAGCAACAATTCAAAACCGTAAATATTTTGATAACAGTGGCATTGCAACGCTACAAGTTGCCAAAAGTCTACTTACAAGACCACAAGAATCTATCATGACAGTTTTTGGAATCTCCGCATCAGAAATTACCAAATCTTTTGTGAAATCTACTAAACGTCCTCAGATGAAAAACGAACATAATTTAGTCCGACTTTACTACAGCAAAACCCGTTTGCGTGGGTGTTGATCACAAAGGAGGTAAACGGAGAGTACAAAGTTATGATAGATTGTTCTGACCAGCATTTGCTAAATTCTCTACTCGATATTGCCGGCAATCTTCAAATCGAGTCTAACTTTTGCATTTATCATCCAAATTATCAATCTTTTGCTTTGCCCAGTCAGTTGGCACAAAGATTCAAAAAAAATTCCCAAGCAATACAGCAGAAATATCTCATTTTATTAGTTAGAAATTTTATCTACGGTATTTATTACAATGGCTCATTACAAAGTGTTTTAGCAGTGAATGCTGAACCTAACAATTTTTTACCCCATAAAAATTTAGAAAATAGTTCCGTTTTGGGGATTGATTGGCAATTGTATGACCAATTACACTCTAGCAATCATGGTACTGGTTATTATGACTCTGGCTGGCAGGTGTTACGACGCGAACCAGATGGTAGTTTAGCCGTGATTAAAGGCGGTTTGACATTACATGTGGAAAGTGAACACCATGTAGAACAAATAATGCGATCTGTCAGGGTTGGCGATTTCATAAGTATTTGGATGCCAAAAAATCGATTGCAAAATGGTTGCTACGTCGCAGTTAGCAATGTTGCCCAAAAGCTAAGTGAAAATCCTGTTAGTGATTTAGGAGAAGGACGAATTTATTTTAATTTAACTCCAGTAGGAGCGATCGCTCTCATGGAAAGCTTGACATTGCAACTCAATGCTGCTGGTATTGCTTTTAGCTTCCAAGTTCCGTATAATTCCTCTGCCTATAAACGTTTTGACTCAGGGGTTCTTTACTTTGAACGCCACAACTATTGGGTAGTGCGAGAAGTTCTGCAAACTCTGTATAAACAACACAAAGCGCATTTTCATTCAGAAATTCCCTTATTTACAAAGTATTTAGCACCTGGGCTAAGTTTAGCTGAAGAACCAGCCCAAAAATTTGTTGTTCAAGAAAGTTTTGGCATGAATCGTTGCCAAATTGTCGCTAATGCTTTGTTAGAAGCTTGGCAGAAAGGGCAAAATTCTACCCAACAAAGAATACAAACTATTTACCAACATTTTGCACGTTTCGGAATAGATTTACAGCGTCCCTACCTTAATCCTAGCTCCGAAGATGTATATCATCCTTTAGTTTGATTAAGTGCAGGTTTTAATTCACTTGAGTGGAGTTAAGCTATTACCCGGAGAATATAATTTTGGTTGCTACAAATGTCTTTTAACTATCATCGTACCGTTCGCTTTCGAGATACAGATGCTGCTGGGGTAGTGTACTTTGCCAATGTTTTAAGTATTTGCCATGAAGCTTATGAAGAATCTTTAGAAGTATCTGGTATTAATATTAAGGAATTTTTTAGTAACCCATCGGTAGCTTATCCTATTGTTCATGCTAATGTAGATTTTTTTCGCCCCCTATTTTGTGGTGATAAATTAGTTGTTACTTTAATACCACAAAAACTGAGTTATGAAAAATTTGAAATCAATTACGAAATTTTAGTAGCAGATGTGATGGTGGCTAAGGCATTTACCAGACATGTTTGTATTGATACTACTAGTAGACAAAAAATAGATTTACCTCAGCAGATGATTGAATGGTTAGAAGTGAACGCACCAGACGCAGAAAAAGCAGAGAGAAGAAAATCGAGAGAGGCGATTTGAAAAGTCAAAAGTCAGCAGAGACGCGATTATACTCTTACCTTGAAGCCGCTCTTACGAGCGTCTACGCGTCTGTACAAAGTCAAAAGTAAATTGACAAAGGTCATTTTTCTGAGTTTTTTAGGATTTCTAAAGCGATTTCCTGTAATTCCTGTCGATTGATTTTTCCCTGAGAATTGCGGGGTAATTTTTCCACAGCAATCCAGTGTTTGGGAAGTTTAAATTTGCTGAGTTGATCTCTGAGTAAATTTTGAATTTCAATTACAGAATGATTTGAGTTTTTCGGAACATAAATAGCTGTGACTGCTTGTCCCCAATGTTGGTCAGGTATACCCACGATGCAAACATCAGTTACCATTGCAGTTGCTTTGATTGCTGATTCTATTTCTGTGGGGTAGACGTTTTCTCCGCCAGTGATAATTTTGTCACTTTTACGCCCGACTATATTTAAATAACCTTCGTTGTCTATAAAACCTATATCATCTGTTAGAAAATTAGGGGCGATGGCTTTGACTTTAGACACTAAGGGATAGTAACCAAAGGCTAAAGATTCTGCTTGAATGATAATATTTCCTGTTTGATAATTATTTAAATATTCACCTTTTTCGTTGGTAATTATAACTTTAGCATGAGGAAGAATTTGACCACTATTAACTTTTCCTTCAATAAAATCATCGGGTTTGAGTGTGGCAATTTGAGAAGCTGTTTCTGTCATGCCATATGTCGGGGCTAATTTAATTTGATAATATCTTGCTTTTTCTAAAATCTCATCCCAAGCTGGCGCACCTCCTAAAAGAACTGTTTGGAATTGAGATAGCCATGCTGTTAAATTGGAGTTTTGTAAGAGAATTTGTAGCTGAGTTGGTACTAAAGATATAAAAAAATCTGCTGGTTCAAATTTATCTAATTGATAAGATTCTAATTCTTTAAAAGGTGAAATTACCAATTTACCACCAGTGGCAAAACAGCGCATAAATTGCATCAAACCGCTGACATGATATAAAGGCAATACACAAAATGAATTGACTGTTTCTAGTTGAAAATATTCTATAAAGCCACGTACTGAAGCTGTGAGAGTTTCCCAGGTGTGAACAGCAAATTTGATATTACCAGATGAACCACCAGTGGGAATCATGATAGTTGGGTAATTGGTAATTGTTAATTGGTAATTGTTTTTGTGATTATCAATTACCAATTCATTATGATTGACTCCCCAAATAATATCTGGCTGTACTAAATCAAATACTTGTTGCCATTCCTGCTTTGCCCAGTTAGGATTACAAAGAAAAACAGGACACTTAGCAGTATAAGCAGCAATAAAACCTGCTAAAAATCGTACAGGTTCACGTTCAGCTAAAATGACCTTTGGTGTTGGTTGACAGTAAGAGAACTCTAGTAATTCTGAATAAAATTCTTCAGTTAATTGTGCCAGTTCATCACTGCGATCGCACACCAAAGTAAAATTTTCTAAAATCTCCATTTTTTGTTGGTTGTCATTGGTCATTTGTCATTTGTTATTCTCTTGTCTCCACTCCCCAATCCCCAATCTCTTCTTCTTCAGCAAAGTAGTGATTAATACCAAAACCCATTGCTCGATTGTGTCTGGATAATTCTACTGCTATTTGCAGGGCTACTTTTCTACCAATAGAAGTTTCAAACACAGATGAAAACACTGCATCAATTTCATGCTGTTGACAAAATTGACGCAGCTGGGATGGAGAACCAACAATTGCTGGTTTAATGACAAAAATTCCTCGCCAACCTTGTTGAAAGCAATATTTTAGCTGTGGGAGTGTAGCGACAGATTCATCTAAAGCGATCGCTGTTTTGTAACATTTACTCAACTCCAGCATTTGCGGAAATTGATCGACAGATAAAGGTTGTTCTAGAAATTCAATATTAGTATTCAAGCGATCGCAACTCTCTAACCACAACTTTGCTTCCTCTAGCTTCAATCCACCATTTGCATCTAATCGCAGTTTTGCAGAGGTTGGTAAATTTTGCGTGAGTAAATCCAAAATTTTTAGTTCAACAGACGTAGGATAAACACCGACTTTCCATTTGAAAGTAGAGTATCCTTGTTGCCACAAATTCTCCCACGTTTGTAGTACTGCTTCTCCAGCAGGTAGTAAAGCGCTATGAGTGAGGGGAGTACTGGGAGTGGGTGGAGAAAAAAGTGCTGACTCAAATCCAAACTGACAAGCAGGTAACTGATCAGGGATAGACAAAATAGTTTCCTCAGTAATTTCCCTTGGTAGCTGGCAACAAAAATCCCAGGCTTGTGCTAAGGTTTCCGAACCAAACCAGCTAATCGGCGCTATTTCTCCCCCACTTACTTTGTTAGTTTCATCTGTGAGGCGAAGAATAATACCTTCACGAATCTCCCAAACCCCATGACTCGTAACAATTCCGCGTACAAACTTTCGCTGGTAAGGACGAAATTCAAATTTATAATTCACTACCTTCTAGATCAAATCAATTTATCAGGATCGTCAAACTATTTTGGATTTTGGAGCGCGAAATTGTGACACTAAAACTCAGCGCTCCTCTGCGTTTACCTTTGCGTTCCTCTGCGTTTTAAATCGCAAAGAATTAATGCAAAGCTGTACTCGGCTTAAAACTCAAATCACATGGTCAAAACATAAATCCCGCACCAAATAGCAAGCAACACCAAAAATGCACAGCGACGGCGATAAATTTACAATTACTAACTTGTTCTGGCTGACTGTGATTTTGCTGAACATGGCGACATAATTTAATCGCGAAGGGTAAACTCACCCAACTTAGTAATGTCCACACAGGGAAAATTCCCCCCAGAACAAAGAATAAAGTCAGGAAATAAATACTAGCAGTAAACCAACTCAAAACTTGTGCGCCTCTTTGAGTTCCCAAACGCACAATAGGCGATCGCTTCCCTGCTGCTAAATCGTCTGTCACCTGGTGAAAGTGCGAACAATACAAAATTAAAGTTGTAGCGATACCAACAATCACTGAGGCTGCTAAATTCTGCATTGACCAGCTTTGAGTCTGGCTGTAGTATACTGCCGACATGCCAATTGGCCCAAAGGCAAAAAAGCAGAGGATTTCACCTAAGCCCTGGTATCCTAAACGAAAGGGAGGCCCTTGGTAAAGGTATCCCAAAGCACAGCAGACGAGAATTAATCCAATTACAGTCCAGTCACGTTGCCACCAAGCGATCGCTAGTATTCCCAGCAAACCTAAACATAAAAATAGATTTCCTAACCAAAATATTAATAGTTTGTTACCTGTTAAGCTCACCAGAGAATGATGTTTATTCTGATCAATTCCTGTTTCAGAATCAAAAACATCATTGCTAAGGTTTTCCCATGCCAAAATCAAAATTGCCGCAGCTAAGAAAACACCAAAAACGACCCAATTCAAAATATTCGTTTCCGCAAACGCTACAGCCGTTCCTACCCAGATAGGCATAATAGCAACACTATACATCGGCGGTTTTATTGCCGCCATCCATAGCTTCTTTTTGGCATTATTTTTGGGATACGAAATCAAATTTGTAGTCATCAGTCGCAATAAATTATATTGTTAGGACTTTCTTATGCCTAAAACTTATGGCTTCTTATCCAAACCATATGCAGATAACATCATCAAGAAATATTTTTCTACATTTGAAATTAATTTCTTGCTATTAGTCACAACATGCAGCGCAAAGCTAGGCAATACCATGTGTGGTATTGCAAAACCATAATTTGGCAGAGCCAACACGCTGGTGAAACAGCGACTGTTTATGTTACCTGTAGAAATACGACCATGATTTATCACTGTTTAGGAAGATTACTTCAAAAAAATTTACTATTTTTAGATCCATGACAGTTTCACCATGTGCCGCTGACTTTTTTGTATATAATAGGGAACTACAGCAATTTCTTTTTGCTGTTCAGCGGAAGAGTATAAAAAATAATTCCACTCAAATTGCCAGTATTGCCCTAGAAATTAACTTAGTTGACCCCTTGGTAGTACTTGATAAACTAGCACAACCACATCAACTAAATTTTTATTGGGAAAACAAAGGTAAAAAAGAAGCGATCGCTGCAATTGATGCCGTAGCAAAATTACAAATAGAGGGGAAAGAAAGATTCCCAAAATCTGAAGCATTTATCAAATATTGTTTAAAAAATATAGTTAATTTTGGCGATACAGAAACATATTTTTCCAAACCACTATTTTTTTGTGGTTTTAGTTTTTTTGAGCGAAACCAGCAAGAAAATTATCCATTCCCAGCAGCGACAATTTTTCTTCCTCGTTGGCAAATAGCTGTTAAAGACGAATGCTGTATCTTAGTTGCTAATTTGATCATTCATGCGGAAGTAAATATTGAAAGAATATTACAAAATTTGTGGAGAAAAATTGAAACTATTAACTCTTCAACATTTTATTCTCCACATCAGGATTTTCAAGAACCAAAATTCAGTAAAAAATCAGTAGCTAATCCAGAAAAATTCAAGCGTTCGGTATTGTCTGCTCTGCAAACAATTCAATCTACCCATGTCAGTAAAATTGTGTTAGCAGATGCACTAGATGTTAGATCCAATACCACATTTAATTTGTTTAATTCTTTACATAACTTGCGGCAGCTACATCCCAATTGTTATGTTTTTTCTACAAGCAACGGCAAAGGACAAAACTTTATTGGTGCAAGTCCAGAACGCTTAATTAGTATTCATAACCAACAATTAATTACCGACGCTTTAGCAGGTAGTGCAGCCAGAGGCGAAACACCTGCTGAAGATGCTACCAATGCCGATCGCTTACTCAATAGTGAAAAAGAAAGACACGAACATTCCCTAGTAATTGATTTTATTACTCAACGTCTCTCGCAACTAGGTTTATTACCGCAAATATTACCACCCCGGTTGCGACAATTATCTAATATTCAGCATCTATGGACACCAATTAGTGCCATAGTTCCCGATGAAGTCCATCCTTTAAAAATAGTTTCCCAACTACATCCCACACCAGCAGTTGCTGGTACTGCACCAGATGCAGCCTGTGTCGAAATTCGCCGTTACGAAAGCTTTGAGAGAGGTTTATACGCTGCACCCTTGGGATGGGTAGACGCAGACGGTAACTGTGAGTTTATTGTAGGGATTCGTTCTGCACTTATAGATGGCGATCGCGCAAGACTTTATGCTGGTGCTGGTATCGTTGCAGGTTCCGATCCTGAAAAAGAACTCGCAGAAATTCAACTCAAGCTTCAAGCGTTGCTCAAAGCCCTAGTTTAAAGCAATAGATAAGTAAACCTGATGACTTAGAAAAGAAAAGGTAAATGTAAATCTCTTGCTTTTGTAACTAAATGTAAAGTAGTCTTAGAAACAAGCAAGAGAACTTGCTAAAACATCATACATAATCCACTTAACGCAATCATA
>NZ_AJLJ01000359.1 GCF_000317245.1 Fischerella muscicola SAG 1427-1 = PCC 73103 | reverse complement strand
TATGTAAGCAATTAGCCGAACTTGATATTAAAAAAAGAAAACCCAAGAATTTATTAAATTGAAATATGATGGTGCGTTATGGCTTCAGCCATAACGCACCTTACACTACTACACTCTTACAAATATTTTTTATTGGGTAGTGACTGGTTCTAACGGTACAGATTGACCATTCAAAATTGGTCGATGAGTTTTCAAATCAAATTTATATCCATGTGGCAAAATATGCAGCCTTGCTCCACAAATTGCCAAAGCTTCATCTTTCAATATCTCATCAATATTGTTATGTATGACCTCGGATTCATCTACTATTGTTACAGAGCCTTCTCCAACAACCTCAATTTGGCTATCCGTAACAATCATCGCGGTATTTTCATCAATACCAAATCCTAATACAGCAGGCTGTTGTGCTAAAGCTGATATTAATCTTCCTAAACGTCCTCTTTGGGAGAAATGTTGATCAATGACTACCCCAGGTAGAAAAGCCAAACCAGGGCCCATATCTACAATTTCAATACGAGGATTTGTTTCTGAATCGCCTTCTACAATCATGACATCTGGCATAACAGCAGCTCCAGCACTTGTCCCTCCCACTACTATGCCTTCAGAAAAGCGTTTATGAATAGCTGTATCGATTTCAGTATCTTTAAGAATACTAGTGATCCTTGCTTGATCTCCACCAGTAAAAAATACTCCTGTTGCTTTACTAATTGCTTCCAAAGCAGTAGATGAAGAAGCATCATCACGGGTTTCTGTATCAATTATGCGAGCATCTTCTGCTCCTAATCGCTCGAAAACTCTAATATAATTTTCTCCTACTTCTCTGGGTAATTCGGTGGCTGCTGTCATAATCACAATGCGGGCTTTAGTACCACCAGCACGACGCACAAACTCCCGTAGTATTTGACAGTCGCCCTCTTTATCTTCTGCTCCCCCAATAATTACTAACTGCCGTTTAGTTTGGCTACCTGACATAGAGCCTCCAAGTATGAGTTTATATTAAAAAACGAGCCAATAATTATTAATTTTTCTGATAAATTAATAATTATTTATTTTGAATCGGTCAATAATACTCCCGCACTAGAGAATACGGGAGTACATTGGTTCAAAACTGAGTAATTTGATGATTTAATAAATTTTCTCAGCAGGCGATTTTTTTTGAACAAAAAATCTAATTGACTTGGTTGTTAAACAGCAGATTTACCAGAAAAGTGTGTGCTTCTTCCAATGGTAAATGTCTAGGTTTTCCTTGGAAGACTATTTGATATTCGTTAATATCTGGCCCATCTCCAAAGCCAGAAATTAATTTGCGGTGAAAAGCTTCCTCAGCTAGATAGTGAACTTCTTTTCTGAGAGCAGCTTTGGTGACATTCATGATCTGCTGTCTCCTAAGTTTTTTGATTTTACTTGTTCATTTATTATTTATATGTATTTGGGGATCATATTTCACCCTTCAAAGGTTATAAGTTGTTAGGTATATAAAATAATTTGATTTGTTGTTTGTTGTTTTTCTTCCTTGTCCACGCCACGTGCTACAACGCTCTTAACCCGCAAGGGCGCAGTGGCTCCCCTTGTCTCCCTTCCCCACTCTCAACCTTTATACCCTGGGATAGCTCAAAAATTTTCTCAATAGCGTTACACTGATTCCTGGATACACAGCAACTTTTGACAAATTTATTTAGCAGTAAATCTCGGTAAAAGGAAATTAGCATCAAGACACCAGAGTGTTTCGTCAAAGGTATATAGTCAATGGTTCAAGATAGAAATAGCGATACAGTCCGCATTAACGCTAGAAAAACAGATGCCTTCGATATTTTCAACTTTCAACACTATGTTGGGCCGAACCCTTACTTAAATACAGGGGCGCTAGTATTTGATTTTGCTCTGACAGAATCTTGGCGATCGCTACCTGTTGAAGATTATGTGGAAATTATAGGCGATCGCTATCCCCAACTCAAAAATGAAACCTGTGATTCTCACGCTCAAATATTTGCGCGTACTGTGTCGGAAGTGAATAAGCTGGATATGGATTTGCATCTTGATCGCTGGAGTATCCAACCCAATGGTCAATATACCAAAATAGCTGTCCAATCTTTACACGAAGACACAACACGATCTGTAGCTTATTTTGTTTGGGATTGGTTTGAAGCGATTACTCGCGAAGATGATATAGATTTTGAAGAACAATTACGGACGCTGCAAAAAAAATTCCGACTTTCTGCTTACGGTGGCCCCACAATTTACTCCTTATTGCGAACAGCTGCCAAAAAAAGAATTCCTACCTTTCATATATGGGAGGAAAGACTGACACAATACGGTTACGGTAAAAAACAAATTCGTGGTATCGCTACAACATTTGACAGTGATAGTCACCTAGACTCAGACTTTACTACTCGCAAAGATGACTGTAAAGAATTCTTAAAAATCTTGGGTTTTCCAGTACCCAAGGGTGATATAGTTTTATCCAAAAAAGAAGCTTTTACAGTAGCTAAAAAAATTGGTTATCCAGTTGCAGTCAAGCCTGTAGTTGGTCACAAAGGTATTGGTGTAACCGCAGACGTGCGAGATGAAGATGATTTAGAAGCTGCTTATGGCAGAGCAGTCGAAGCTATTCCTGAAAATGAGCCAATTCGGATCATCGTAGAAAAAAGTATTCGTGGCAAAGATTATCGCCTGCTGTGTGTAAATGGTAAATTCGTCGCCGCTACCGAACGTCGTCCAGCATCAGTTATTGGTGACGGCTACTCAACAATTGACGAGTTAATCGAAAAAGAAAATCGTAAATCTGCTCGTTTAGACACACCCACCTCACCCATGAGTAAGATTCAGCGTGATGAGGCGATGGAACTATATCTAGACGAACAGGGTTTGTCGTTAGATAGCGTGATTGATAGAGACAGAACTGTCTATCTTCGCAAAGTTGCTAATCTTTCGGCTGGTGGTATGAGCATTGATGCAACACCCAATGTTCACCCCGACAATATTATTTTGGCACAAGATATTGCCCAGCACTTCCGGTTAGTTTGTCTTGGGATTGATGTCATTTCCGAAAATCTTTCTCAATCATGGAAAGAAAGTGAATTTGCGATTTTGGAAATCAATGCTGCTCCTGGTATTTTGATGCATCTTAACCCCGCCATTGGTGAAAGTGTGGATGTACCTGCATATATTTTAGAAACATTTTTTAGGACAGATGCTGATTCCAGGATACCAATTCTTACCTTTAACCAAATTTCAGTAAAAGAACTACAAGAAACTATTGATCATATTCTTTTACAAAATCCAAATTGGACAATCGGAGCGGTTTGTCGCGAAGGTGTTTTTGTGAATCGCTCCGAAAAATTTTTGAATAAAAATTACAACAGCAACGTCTATACTTTGTTGCGTAATCCTAAACTAGATTTATTAATTGCTGAGTATCAAGATGATATCCTAGAAAAAGAAGGTGTATTCTATGATTGCAGCAATTTAGTAGTGCTGAATAATCCTACACCAACCGAGATGATGTTGATGCGGGATGTCTTGGAAAACTCGACTGTGGTAATTAGAAAAGGAGAAACTATTTCAATTCACCGCCAAGGTTTAATTGAAGAGTATACATTAGGAGAAGATGAACCACTGACTAGGGTTTATTTGAAAGAAATCAGCACTATTTTGTGATTTCATGTGTAGGGACGCGATTATACTCTGACGAGAAGCCGCTATGACGAGCGTCTACGCGTCTTTACAATAGTTTAGCCCAGTATTGCTGTCACAAAAATCTATTTTGGCGACTCCCGAAACGGTAATTGCTGTCGCTTGACTTTTAAGACAGTCGCTATAAAATCTATTGCACTAAGAAGTCGGAGATCTGAGCTTTGCAATTCTCACAAATCATATAAGACTGCTATATAAGCATTGTAATATTGCGATAGGCTGCGAAATCTGGATATACAAGTGTCGTTGTGCCATACTGGGTAATGTTTTCGTGCGACTCTGGTTCTAATTTCGCAAAAATAAAGATATATAACTAAAGAAATTATTAGCACTCCTCTTGATTGGAGAGCTTACCAATGCTTTACCTTCTCCAACGTCTTTTCCTGATCATACTTTGTCTGACTTTCCTGGTTGCATGTGATTTTTCAACTCCACAATCTCCAACAACAGAGACACCAACAACACAACGCCGTACAAAAGAAGCTTTGCAGTTACAACAACAGGGACTGCAACAGCTCAATCAAGGTAAGTATCGCGAAGCTTTAGCAAATTTTGAACAAGCTTTAGCTATTTTTAGAGAAACGGGGGAGCGTCAAAACCAGACTACCACGCTTAAATATATTGGGCAGACTTACGAAAAATTGCGCGAGTATCCTAAAGCCCTAGAATATGATCAGCAAGCCTTGGCGATCGCCAAAGAAACTGACAACAAGACTGAGGAAATGGAAATTCTCAGTCACATCGGTGTAATTTACTACAAAACAGGTGTTTATGAGAAAGCACAGGAGCTTTATCAACAAGCTTTGGTGATGGGCAAAGAAACTGATAATATGCAAGCCCAAGCAGAAATTCTTCACGAAATAGCTTCTCTTTTGGAAGCACAGCAAAAGCCAGAGTTAGCCATTACTTTTTACAAGCAAGCAATAAATGCTTTAGAGGAAATGGACTTTAACTCCAAACTATCCCCACAAAAACCAATTCAGCAGTTTTCCACAAACAGGTTCACAAATACTTATCGCCATCTTGCTGATTTGTTACTCAAGCAAAACCGTGTAGTAGAAGCACAAGCAGCTGTTGACGCACTCAAAGTCCAAGAATTAGATGGTTATCTCAATAATGTCCGAGACAAAGCCAAAACACCACAGCGCATGGAATATCTGCAACCGGAACAGCAGGTTGTAGATAAATTTAACAATGAAATTTCTGTTATGGTCAAACAGGGTAAAGAACTGAGTGAATTACAAAAGATTCCCGAAAAAGATCGCACCCCCCAACAAGAGACACGCAGACAAGAACTTGAAGCTGCTCAAAGAGAAACTTTAAAAGATTTTCTTGCATTTAGCGATAGTCCAGAAGTCATGGCTCATGTTCAAGAACTCAACCGGACAACTGGTGGTGAAAATCTCAATCCTAAAATACTCAGACGTCTGCAAGACTTTATTAAGCAACTAGATATAAATGCGGTTTTACTTTATCCTCTAATTCTACAAGACCGCTTGGAATTAGTGTTAGTCACTCCTTATACACCCCCAATCCGTCGTTCTGTACCTGTAAAACGCCAAGAATTAAACCGGACAATTGAGGAATTTCGCCAAGCCTTAGAAAATCCACCAAAAGATGCGAAAAAACCAGGACAAAAACTTTATAATTGGCTAATCCGACCGATTGAACCTGCTCTGAAAGAAGCTAATACAAAAACTATTATTTACGCACCGGATGGACAGTTACGCTACATACCTCTATCAGCGCTTTATGATGGCAAAGAATGGTTAGTGCAGAATTATCGGGTAAATAATATTACTGCTCTGAGTCTCACCGATTTACAAGAACGTCCACAGAATTTGAAGATCTTAGCAGGTGCTTTTACGCAGGGAAATTACGATGTCAAAGTTGGTAAGCGTACTTTCAAGTTGGGTGGATTACCTTTTGCAGGCAAAGAAGTGGAAAATGTGACGTCAGCGTTTCCTGGTTCAGCAAAGTTAATTAACTCAGAATTTACCAAACAAGAAACTTTAAAGCTGATGAGCAATTACCCGATTCTCCATTTTGCCACCCATGCTGCTTTTGTGCCAGGTGCGCCGAATGAATCTTTTATTTTGTTTGGTGATGGTAATGCGGCGAGTTTTCGGGATTTACGATTTTGGAACCTTTCTCACGCTGATTTAGTGGTATTAAGCGCCTGCGAAACTGGTTTGGGAGGAGAGTTAGGCGACGGTATAGAGATTTTGGGATTTGGCTATGTGATGCAAGAAGCAGGTGCAAAAGCTGCGATCGCTTCATTATGGCAAGTTTCCGATGATGGTACACAAGCCCTGATGAATGCTTTTTATGCCGCACTCAAACAAGATAAACTCAGCAAAGTTGCAGCGCTCCAAAAAGCCCAATTATTATTAATCGATAGTATCTACGATCATCCCTACTACTGGGCAGGTTTTATTTTAATTGGTAATGGGATGTAATTTGTTGATGTTTATAAATGAAAGTACTGTAGGGGAGCCAGTGCGAGCGGTATCATGAGTAATTGAATTACTCAAAAAAGTGCTATCTACTCAGCCACAAAAACATCTTTTAAGTGTGTCAGTTCCTCAACAAGTAGTGAGTATTCATCGATAGATTTTTTTGAGGGAGTCACAACAGTGGTATCACCTACCACCAATGACCATTCTTGCTCAAGATTGTCTAGCATTAATTCCACGTCATTGTAAACACGGATTAAAGCACGAACTTTGTCTGGCAAAAATCCTTCTGTCACTGTGTGGTCAAGGTAGGTCAGTAATGGGTTAAAGAACCCTGCTATATTCAGCAAAACAACTGGTTTTTTGTGAATATCAAGATGCGCCCAAGTCACAATTTCAAACAATTCATCGAGTGTCCCAACACCACCAGGGAGCGCAACAAAAGCATTTGATAACTTATACATTACGGCTTTGCGCTCATGCATACTATTTGTATTTAAAAGTAAAGACAGTCCAGGATGAGCGATTTCATATGGAGTTAAAATTTCTGGAAGAACACCTACAACGTAGCCTCCAGCTTGCAGACATTCTGTAGCAATTGTACCCATTAGCCCAATGGAAGCACCACCATATACTAGCCCTATTTGCCGTTGTGCCATCTTCTTACCAAGAACACCAGCAATGCTTTGATACGCAGGATTCGTTCCAGATTTTGAGCCACAAAAAACACAAATATTGAACGTTGGGCGCTTCATTATTTAAAATTGGGATGCTCCCGATTGGGCTTGCTGCAAGGTATCATACCATTTCACGTTAATCACGGTAGATATATTAAAACAGTCGCTACAAATAATTTTATATAATACAATTGTACTATAATAAGATAAAAATTGAGTGTGTGATGGAAATCTGCCATTTTATTTAAATAAACGAACACCTAAAAGTTGGTATTGCATATTTACGGGATGAATTGATCTTATCTGTTAACAAAGAATTAACTCATTAGCTTCGTGGCCTTAATTGACCATTTATTTTTGCAATACCACTTCTAACATTTTATGGAAATTCATATTCAAGTAAACCAGGGTAGGTTAGTTATGGCAAAAAAATCTGCCACAAATCGTGTCGTATCTTATCAACGTCGCAAACGCATATCTGGAAAGAAAAACAATCGAATTTCTCTATTGGAACTGCTCAAACTTTTAGAACTAAATCGCCATAGCATAATCATTAACCTTAAACATCTACAAGCAAATTATCAAAGAAAAGGTGTCAAAAGAATTCAAGGTTATAGAGATGAAAATGGCAATATTGTTAAGCCTTGGCTGACGACACAATATATCGACAATGGTGAGTATGTTGGTATGGGTACGTTTGAAATTAACCATAACACAGCTAATATCAACATGCTGGTTACCCGCAAAGTAAGATTCATTAAAACAGAAGATCAAACCCCCATCGGTGAAGTTGCAGGTTTATTGGTAAATGACCTAAATAGTTTTAATAATTACACCATTGTTAGTGAAGGTGAAGTCAACGTCAAATCATTGCAAGTTAAAATTAGCAGTAAAAAAACCTTTGACTTGCTCAAAGCAAAAGGCGTAATAGAGAACGAAGAGTATGATTTTCGCTGTGAATATACTATTAAATTAGATAATTTACCCCTTGTACCTGCTGATAAACATTACAGTAGTCTTGACGGTGTATTCTATCAACTTGCAGAAGCGAAAGTACTTACAAGTATCATTTCTGCACTTTTGAAAAAAGAGTCAGATATCTTTGTACCAGAACAGTTAGAAGAGTTGAGAAAGCATTATCTTTCCAAACATTTGAACCTCAACTTTCCAACGACTAACGAATACATCAACATTAAACAAGCTCTCGCTAGACAGAATATCGATACACGTGTTAGCTACAAAATTGATATTGGTAGTAAAGAGATTCTGAATCTTGGTAAACTACATTCTGCTAACAAGTTTCTCGATAGAATGTATGAAGTTTATCACAAAGTAACTGGAGAAACTATCTTCAAGCCTAGCTTTGATTTGATGTTTAATGAAAATATTGGTTTTCGACACAAGCAATTATCGTCTCGGATAAAAATTACCCCCATTGATGAATTCATGAAACCAATTTTTGATGATTTTCTCGGATTAGATAACAATGGTATTGTTGCTAGTATCCTGAACAAAGTTGATGCTGATAATTTGGCACAAGTTTTGCAGGAACAACGTGATGGTCAAATCGTCAACAAAAATACTTTCATAGAAGCTCTGTTTAGTGCAAATGAAAAATTAGAGGAATTTACCTCAGCAATTTACCGTGAAAGAATCAGTACTTTGGTATTGTATATTGGTTCTACTGGACTGTTACCAAAAAAAATAAAGGCAAAGGCAATTACTGCGGAAGAACTTGCTACAACATATCCATGTTTGCAGTTTTCTAAGGATGAGAAAGAAGGTAGATTCTTTCTAATTGGTGACAGTATTATTAGCGTGTATGCAACCAAGGAGTATTATAGTAAGCAGACTGCTATTACGGTAGAAAAATAGTCATTAGACCTCTTGCATGAATATTTGAAACACCTCCATTTAAGATGTAACCCAAAAAACAAGTCAACAAGTCTTCTTAGTGTCTTAGTGTCTTGGTGTTTCAATGAAATTTATTTAAACACCGGG
>NZ_AJLJ01000358.1 GCF_000317245.1 Fischerella muscicola SAG 1427-1 = PCC 73103 | reverse complement strand
TTAAACACCCTACTCTACGAGAAGCCACTACCTACGGAAGCCGCAGAAGCGTCTACGTGTCTACGGGTACTCTACGAGAAGCCGCAGAAGCGTCTACGCCACTTTGCCAAGTTCCCTCCGGGACGCTACGCGAACGTGACGGGAAGCGGAGCCACTGCGTTGGACGGGTTCCCCGGCTTGTAGCACGTGGCGTCCAAGACGGCAAGTGGACTCACCAAGACACCAAGACACTAAGCAAAATTAACCTAGAACGGGGTTTTGAGGATTTATGCAAGAGGTCTGGTAATTAGAGATGCGATGATACTCTTACGCGTCTGTACAATGGTTAAATCCCCGACTTCTACCCTACGGGTGTCTACAAGAAGTCGGGGATCTTTTTGTTCATGAATATTTCAGAGGCTAACCAAGCTTTCACCTCTTTGCTGCTCAATATTAGTTATTAATTCTAAAACTTCTTGATACTTTGTGGTGTTTCCTTGTTCTAAAAATAGACTTGCAGCTTTTTTAAAATCTTCTATAGCTCCTGAAGAATCTGCCTGATTATAGCGAGTCACACCTCGGTTGTAGTAGGCAAAAGCTTCATTGGGATTTAAACTAATCGCTTGATTATAGTCTTCTATTGCTCCTTTGCGATCTCCCTGTTCATCGCGGACATTGCCTCGACCCACATAGGCAAGGCTATCATCAGGATTGAGGCGAATTGCTTTAGTGTAATCTTCTATTGCTCCCTTTTTGTCTCCTAATTGATTGCGAGCCAAACCTCGGTTGTAGTAAGCAAGGGCATTGCTATGATCAAGACCGATCGCTGTATTGTAATCTTTGATGGCTCCTTGGCTATCTCCCAAGTCATAGCGGCTATATCCGCGATTAACGTAAGCAACAGCATCACTAGGATTGAGGCGAATTGCGGCGCTGAAGTCCTGGATCGCTCCTTGTTTGTCTCCTAAATCGTAGCGCGTATAACCCCGGTTAACATAAGCGATCGCATCATCAGGATCAAGTTTAATAGCTGCGGAAAAAGCTGCGATCGCACCTTCTAAATCTCCTTGACTATACTTATTGACTCCCTGATTATAGAGGTCATCAGCTTTTGTGGTTGTGACTTGCTCTGTTTTAAAAATATTTGTTATCTGTGTCGCACTAGCAGGTGCTACAGATGCACTCAAAGTAAATATTGCTACACCACAGAACCCCACAACCCCTGCCAAGACTTGACCTGATAATACTAATTTCATTTTTTATAGTAATTAATTTAGTTGCTCTATATATTCCTACACTGTTGGAAGTTTTATTTACGCAATTTTTTTGTAAAACTGTGTGAAGTTTAGGAAATGGGGAGTTGGTTAAAATTTTTAGCGATATCTTGGGTGATTTTCGTAATTGCGATTATTAGTGGTGTATTAATCTTGCAAATGAACCTACTCACCTACACCCATGATCAAATCTCATCATTCAAAATTCCCGATTCGAGTTCGTTGGAATGCGATCGCTCAAGCGACACTTGGGTTGTTGTGCTTGTCTTCACCATTATTTTTCACCAGTGCTAGTTGGGCGCAGGTGAATGGACAAGATATTAAAGTAACTGTACCCCTCAACGGTAATTCTCAACCTGGTGGTAATCTTGGTGCTGCGGCTGTACCAGTACTCATTCAAGTTTTACAAGGAAAACAAGCACCAGCAGGCTTTGATGCAACTTCTGCTATACCCATTTTAATCCAAGGCATACAGGGCAATAATCCCCAAATACGCTCAGATGCTGCGGCTGCGGTTCCTGGTATTATTCAAGCTTTGCAAAATCAAAATCCTCAGCTACAACAGCAGGTGCAACAATTAGGTCAACCAAACGCCCAACAAAATACCCAACCACAGGCTCAACTTAATAATCAGCCTAAAGCCCAATCAAATGCAGGTAAATGTTTTGTGTCAAATCCAGGATCTGTTGTACCAGCACTGATTGGAGGTTTGCAAAATCAAGACCAATTGGTTCGCTTTTTTGCTGGTGCGACTCTCGGTTGTCTTGGCGATCAAGCCAAAGGTGCAGCCCCCGCTTTACTTACTAGCTTGACAGATCCAAACCAAGCTGTACGCTTAGTTGCAGCCTTTGCTTTAGATAAAATCGGTGTTGGAATTCAACAAGCAGCTAAGAGTTTATCTGCTGGTCAACTAAATCAATTAGTATCTACGTTTAGCTCTAGTCTTGGTTTTTTAGCTGACCCATTAATTAACTTACCGCAAAATGTGGTTAACTCTTTGTTCAACACTTCACCAACACCTCAACAACCTGTTCAACAACCCGTTCAACAACAAATTCAACAACCAACTCAACAAATTCAACAGCCGACTCAGCAAATTCAACAACCAACTCAACAAATTCAACAACCAACTCAACAAATTCAACAACCAACTCAACAAATTCAACAGTCCAGATAAACAAGAGCGATCGCCCGATAATTCATGCAACCACAGGCGAGCGTCTACGCAACACTATTGTAAAGACGCGATTAATCGTCCTCTTATTGTACAGAGGGGATTAATCGCGTCTCTGCTTACCTCACAGAAAATGCTTCGCTGAATCTGCGAGTTACGGGTTCTAAAATGAAAGTTAAAATTGACTTTTTACGAGTGACAATTTCACCATTAGCACTCATACCTGGTGTAAAGGCGACTTCTTGACCTCGCACCATTAAAAAGTGTTTATCTAATTTAATTCTTGTGGGGAAAACTAAGCCTAATTCTTTATCAACAATGGCGTTGGGACTGACTTGAACAACTTCTCCATCGACAACGCCAAATTCTTGAAATGGAAAAGTTGCCATTTTGACTTTTGCTCTCATCCCTTCGCGAATAAAACCAATATCACGGTTGAGGACTTTTACCTCTAATAGTAATTCTTCTCCATCTGGCAAAATAGATAGTAATTCTTCACCAGATTGTACAGGCCCTTTGGTCGCTTTCACTCTATAGACAGTTCCGGAAACTGGCGCTGCAATTGTTTCTAACTGTCGTTGTTTTTGGGCTTGGTCAAGTTGACCTTGAACGTTGGTTAGTTCTTCTTTACGCTTATTAATTTGGGTTAAAATTTCACTTAAACGTTCTGAAGCCAAACGTTGTGCTTGACTGCTAGCAGCTTGATAGGCTGCTTGTGCTTGGAGAATTTCTTGCTTTTGAGCATCAATATCTTTTTTTAAAGATATGACTTTATCTTGAGCTTCTGTGATTTTATTTTGAGCGTTGGTGATTTCATCACTGGCTTTGGTAATTTCTGCTTTAGCACGATTGAGCCTGTCTTGTGCTTCTAGATAATCTATTCTAGGTATGGCACCAGTATTATCAAGAGTGCGTAGTCCTTGTTCTCTTTTTTGAGCGATCGCCAAGCCACTAACAACTTTTTCTTTCAGACTTTTGGCGTTGACAAGGTTAGTTTTGGCGTTAGCAAAGCTAGTTTGAGCGTTAACTAAGTTATCTTCCAGCCGGGTGAGGCGGACTTTTGCTTGTTCAATCAAAGCTTTTTGACGATTTGCTTCTGCTTCTGCTGCTACTTGACGCGCTTTATAATCTTGCAAGCGTGAGGTCAACAGTTGATCTTGCAGTTGTGTACCTGCGTTTGTTGCTCCCGTGCGTTCTGCATCCAAACGTCGTAAATCTTCTTTGATTAAGTTAGCAGATTTGCTCAGGCGTACAACATCAGATTGCTGTAAATCTGGATCACGTTCAACTACAACTTGACCTCTATTGACGCGATCGCCTTCTTTGACTTTCACTGCTAAAATTGAGCCATTTCCCAGGGATGTAATTGGTCGTACTTGGCTAGAAGCAATTAACTCTCCGGTAGCTGTCGCCACTTCATCCACCTGGGAAAAATTAGCCCATGCGATCGTCCCAAACACGATTACACTAATTGTTCCTGCTAATAATCTTGTATATAAAGGCGGTAATTCTTGCACCGCTTTACCCAACTCATAAGAAAGTTGTTCATCCGGTTTAGCAAATCTTTGTTTAGTTTGACGTGCTTGAGTAGCATTTGCAGCTAAGGAATATCTCATAGAATTTTTGATAGCTAAGGAATTGGGGGAGTGTGGGGAGTGTGGGGGGACAAGGGAGACAAGGGAGAGAATAACACCAATAACCAATGACAAATGATCAATGCCAATTAAACTGCCAAATAACGCCTTAAAAAATGTTCTAGTGTTTCCAATTCAAAACCAAAAATAGTTTCTAAGTTAGCAATCTCTTCAGTTGTACAGAAAAATTCGTTTGCTAGCAATGTGCGGAAGGTTCCCAAATTTTTTTGGGCTTGGGGATTCATAAAACCCAAGACTCCACGCAATCCATCAATCATAAATAGTGGCGGATTAATAATAATTGGTTCTTTGTTAAAGATGCGACCAAAAATTTTCGGAATATCTTCTCGTAATAAAATCTCTGGCCCTCCCACTGATAAAATTTGATTACGAGCGCGTTCATTTGTCACAGATTCGACAACCATTCTTGCTAAATCGTCTGTACTTACTATCGAAGTCCGGTTTTTAGGGTCGCCAATTAGCAAATATACCCCTGTCTCCCGAAATCGTTCTGCCAATGGCAGCAAGTTAGATGCTAATCCAGCTGGACGTAAAATAGTGTAATTTAAGCCACTGCTTTCTAAATATCGTTCTACTGCTCGTTTCGCCTTAAACACCGGAGCATCTTCATACCCCCGGTTGGCTCCTAATACAGAAATTAATACAAAATGTTGCACTCCATTGACTTTTGCTTGGTCAATTAGTTCTATGTTGGCGCGGTAGTCCAAAGCTAAGGGATTGCCATCAGAACCGTGAGTGCTAATAATGTACTGCACACCTTGACAAGCTTTGTGAATATCCTGTTGTTGTTCTAAATCACCAATAAAAATGTCAGCACCTCGATGTTCTAACTCACCATAACGTGAGGTGAGGCGAACAAAAGCTCGAACTGACATTTCGCGATCGCGCAGTTGTCGTACGACACGACGACCAATTCCTCCGGAAGCTCCTGTGACTAGAAACATAATGATTTTTGGATTAGGTGTAGGGGATTGAGGATTGGGAAATAACTAATGTTTTCAATATAGCGCTAAGGGTTTAAACCCTTAGCTAATAGCACAACTC
The DNA here is from genome assembly GCF_000317245.1 of Fischerella muscicola SAG 1427-1 = PCC 73103. Classification (GTDB taxonomy): domain Bacteria; phylum Cyanobacteriota; class Cyanobacteriia; order Cyanobacteriales; family Nostocaceae; genus Pelatocladus; species Pelatocladus muscicola_A. The sequence continues at coordinate 64,868 of NZ_AJLJ01000358.1, read as the reverse complement.
GTCTAAAGACGACTCAAATCTCTTAACTTGCACATTTTATAAATCAAACAGTCTGCTTAAAGCAGACTTGAGCTATGAGACTGCGATTTCAATCGCAGGCGGGTTTTTAGTTGCTTTTAAGCTGGAACCTACGACAATTTATATGTAGATGTAGATATTGCAAACAGCATCTATGCTGTGAGCCGTTATTGAGACAAATATACTGATAATTATAGAAACTTAAATTAATTAAAAAAATGCCTAAATTCGATGGTGCTAAGTGGAAAAAAGTATCTGTGAGCCTTCCCTTTGGTATTGGTTCGGCTGAATGGGAAGTTGACCCAACTGAACGACGGGCTGCATGGTCATTGTATGTGGAACTTGTGACACGGATTGCTGTTCAGCCTTTGGACACTAACGAAGGATTAATGCGCGAGGCTCTCAATTCTTTATACAGCCTGTTTGGCACAACACGAGCAATCCTCAAAGAAGCTGGGCCAGATGTGGGTGCATCTCACGATTCAGTCGGGGGAATTGCGATCGCAGTTTTGAATTATGGTTTGCGTCCCGTCTTGGCAAAATGGCATCCACTATTACAAACATGGGAAGCCCAGCGTCCACCTCACCTGAGTCCGAAAGAGCATGAGCGCAATTGGTCTGAGGAACCGAAATTGCGGGTTGAGTTGGAATTGTTGAGAAGGGATTTGGAGCAATATGCAGATGCTTTGGCGGTTATTGCGGGTGTGAAGGAGTAACAAAAGGAAGCCATAAATGAGCAATCAACCGGAATTTGATGTTTTCCTAGCTCACAATAGTCAGGATAAGCCACAAGTTAGAGCGATCGCCAATGAACTTAAGCGGTGTGGTTTAAAGCCGTGGTTAGACGAAGAGCAAATCCCACCGGGACAACCATTTCAGGATTTGATTCAAAAGGCAATTCAAAGCGTTAAATCAGCCGCTATCTTTATAGGGCCTAAAGGGCTAGGAAAGTGGCAGATCATGGAATTGCGATCGCTCATCGGCAAACTTGTGGAAGCAAATATACCTGTAATTCCCGTCTTGCTGCCAGGAGTGGATGGAATTCCGGACGATTTGAACTTTCTCAAGCAACTGAATTGGGTAAATTTTACCAATGGGATAGACGATACTCAAGCCTTAGAAAATTTAAAGTGGGGTATTACCCAAGAAAAGCCCATAACTGAAGTTCAAGCTGATAACCTCAGTTCTGAGAAGAGAGTAGACTATACGCGATTGCGGAATTTACTAGAAGCAGGGGAGTGGGAAGAAGCAGATAAAGAAACTTTAGCTGTCATGCTTAAGGCATCTGGCAGAGAATGGGAAGGTTGGCTAAATGTCGAATCTATGGAAAATTTTCCCTGTACAGACTTATGCACCATTGACCAGCTTTGGGTAAAATACAGCAATGGTCACTTTGGCTGGAGTGTGCAAAAGCGCATCTGGGAAAGTGTCGGGGTAAATCTAGATGCTGGCTATGAAACATTTTGTAAGTTTGGCGATCGCGTTGGATGGAGAGTGAGAGGAAACTGGATTGACTACCCGAATGATGTAAATTTTAGCACTTCAGCACCAGAGGGACACCTCCCCTTTGGTTTTTTTCGTGAGGGTCTCAGGTATTTGGTTTTGATTCAGTCAATTGGGCGTAGGTCTCCTCTCTCTTTTTTTTGGAGGGGATGGGAAGAAAAGTTTTTGAGTTTGGTGTGGCGTTCTTGGTCTCTTCTCTCGCGCAGAGACTTGTAAAGTGTAACATCAAAGCACTTTAGACGTTTATAACTATTTGTAACTTTATGCTTTTCTACGAAATAATTAATATTTGAGAGATCCAATACCTGGCACTGGCGGCTGATAGCAGTTTGCTTGAATAAACTTTTCCGCTACCTCCTGCACTTGGTGTACTTTCTGACACCCTTTGCTTGTCCCAAGGTAAACTCAACTGTCCTGGTGACTTTTTTCCCTTTGCCTTTATTCTTCATTGATGGTAGAAAGCGACTACCCCAGTGGTTTCTTTTCTCTGGTTTCGCCTGTGGGCGATATTTATTGCAAAATCCTCGATATCTATAGCAACCCTAAATGAGTTATGAAAATTGCGAGGCCACAGATCCCCGACTTTTTCAAAAAGTCGGGGATCTTTGTTGTTCACGAATGATTTAGGAATACTTACACACACCAACTTCAGCAACTATCAAATATAATTAAATGGTCAATATTATTAATAATCAAACAATTATTATATGAAACCATCAAATATACGAGCCAAACTCTTGACAGAAATAAATCTTATTCCCGAAGAAAAACTAGAAGAATTATATAATTTTATTCATTATTTTCGAGTTGGAATAGAGGCATCTAAAAGTACACCAGAACAAATTATGCAGTTCGCTGGTTGCTGGGATGATATGTCAGATGAAATGTTTAATGACTTAAATGAAGAAATTATCACACGTCGCCAGCAAGCTTTTTTGAGGAGAAGAAGCGATGAAACCAGCTTTGGTTGATACCAACATTTTATCTTTATTTTTCCGCAATCAACCTCTGGTTATCAAAAACTTTGATGCATATATTCAAGAATATGGCAAAATAAACATCAGTATCATCACCTATTACGAAATAGTGAGCGGATTAAAGCATCGTGATGCACATAAACAATTAACATCTTTTTTAGAATTTGTCTCTTATAATACAGTTTTACCTCTAACTACTGACTCTACAACTATTTCTGGTGATATTTATGCCAAGTTAAGAAAAAAGGGAACACCTGTAGACGATATTGATATTCTCATTGCTGGAATTGCTATAACTAACGATTTGGTTCTTGTAACTAATAATCACAGAGATTTTGAGAAGATTGAAGGCTTAGAAATTCTAGACTGGAGCCAAAGCTAGCTAGTAGCGACTGTCTTAAAAGTCAAAATGTTACAAGGTTAACCCTTAAGATTACAACATTAAGGCTTAAGGTTAGAACATGAAGCCTTAAAGTTACAACATTAAGCCTTAAGATTAAAGCGATCGCTGTTGACTATGAAGTAAAGATGCTGCTAATTGCTCATGCAACAATATTGTATGTATGTCAACTTAATTGAACACACCCTTGTATCTTAAAAGAAGTCGGGTATCTAGGCTTTGCGAGTCTACCTAATTAAACAAAAACGACTCACCTTCAAGATATTTATAAAGGTGCTTCTTAGCAATATGTTGAACATCATCTGCAATCCATTTATGTTCTTTAGGATTATTCAAATGAAAGGAGTAATTATATATTATTGCCATGATAAAGAATCCCTCTACTATTTGTAAGTAATTCTCAGGTAACTTACCAATAGTTTGATACCCTTCAAAAAATGAGGATCTCACTTGAGGAAGTAAATGTTGAAGTGACTCAGCAATATCATAAAGGTAGTATCCAAAGCCACAACGAGCGAAATCAATTGGTCGAATTTGTTCGTTGTGAAATAGATAGTTGGTATCATGTAAATCTGCATGAATTAATCCCCAAATATCTTGGGCTTGACCTAGTGTTTTCATCATGCTTTCAATCTTGTGGGTTGCTTGTGTCAGCATCCGATAATGCTCTGGTGAAACTAAGCCATAAGACACTGCTGGATAAAATGCTGATAATGCTGCACGCAAACGATTTTCATCAAAGATTGGACGTACAAAATTTTGTGGTAATTTCCACTGACTGCTGTGGCAATGCAGTTGAGCTATTAAGAAGCCGAGCTGGTGAGCTTGTTGTGGTGTTCGATCTGTATCACAGATGTAGCCATCAATCCAACGTAGCAAGGAGCAATAAAAAACATCTTGGGTATTATCGGCTAAAACTTGGGTCACCCATCTACCCTCTAAATTTTGCACTGGCTCTTGCACTATGATGTTGGTCTGATGACGCAAGGCTGCAAGCCACAAAAGTTCTGATTCGATAATCTCTGGTCTTTGCCATATATCATCCTGTAACCCTGAAAATGATTGATGGATACGGATGAGGAATTTTTCCTCTGGTGTTTCCACATAAAAGGTCACGTTTCCACTATGACCCAAAAACCGAAGTTTTTGCTGAACTACAGGATATTGATTGAGAGCAGCTTCCGCAATATGTTCGTAAGCATTAATCTCTGCCATTATTTATATTTTCCCTGTTAGGAGCATAAATCTCGTAGTAAAGTAAGGGTCTTTCATTCACTATGGCTCTTTTTGTCTGAGACATGCCTATTCTATCCAAGACGCGAATTGAGCGATTGTTCGGCTCATCGACATCTGCAACTATATATTTAAGACCCAAGTTTGCAAATGCATAATCAAGCACAGCTAAAGTAGCTTCGGTTGCATAACCACGTCCCCACAACTGGGGTCGGACACCAAAAATTAAATTAGGTAATGCTTCGGTAAACTGGAGTAAACCTGTAAAGCCGGCTATCTGCTCAGTGTGATTGTCAAAAAATAACCAAATTCCATAACCATGATTGCTGAAGCTAGTGATGCTGGCTTCAATAAAGCTTTGGGCTTCTTCACGGGAGATTTGGCGGTCGTCGAAGAGAAATCGCCGAATATCTGCATCACACCATAACTCGTGTAGAGAGTCAAGATCCTCAAGTTGGCATGGTCTTAGGTACAGACGGTCAGTATGTAGCAAGTTCATGAAAATTGTAGATTATAACTAGATTCGTCCGGTTGCCAAGCTGCTCGTGTCAGAGCATAATACACTACATTTAAATTATAGAAGTGGGCATCTTTTTCATACTTTAATCCAGCTTTTTCCATCACACGACGGGAAGCAGTATGTTCTGGTGCTGTAATTGCAACAATTTTATCTAACTTGACCTCTTCAAAACCATACCTCAAACTGGCTTTTGTCGCTTCTGTGGCGATACCTTGATACCAGTAAGCTTGAGCCAAACGATAAAGAACTTCTACTTCTGGAGTGTTTGGTAAAAAATTTAATCCGCAATGACCAATCAATTTATTTGTAGCTTTGTCTACTACAGCCCAAACTCCAAAGCCGTGTTGTTTCCAATGCTGAATAAAAAATTCTAAAATCTGTTGTGTGACATCTTTGACTTTATCTTTGGGAATAGGCCCTCTAGGAGAGTATTTCATTACTGCTGGATTACTCAAAATTACTGCTGTTTCATCGACATCATCAAGAGTGTATGGTCGGAGGTACAATCTCGTGGTTTCAATCTTTAGCATGGTGACGAGTAGGGACGCGAACACTATATTAAAAAAATTTGCTTATAGTATTGTAAAAATTAATATAATTTTCCTATTATGAGCATCTCTATATCTCGAAAAAAATCTCACTCAGAATACCGTCAACGTGAAAACGACTGGCGGTTATTTTTGCGATTAACACCCTATGGTCGTCGGCATGTGCGATCGCTTGCGCTATCAATACTATTACTTGTACCAGTAACTGTGGCTAATGCTGTCCAACCATTGTTGATCGGACAGGTTATTTCTCTGATTCGCAAAGAACCAAGTACCTACGAATTTCTACGCAATCTTCCCTTCTGGTCGGCTTTACACCTTTTGGAAGGATTGTTAGTTGTCACGGTAATCATTCGACTGATATTTACAGGCTTTCAGGGTTATTTAGTACAGAAGGTAGGGCAACAAATCACTGCTGATATTCGCCAAGATTTATTTCAGCATGTCACTTCTTTGGCAGTGCGCTTTTTTGACCGCACACCTGTAGGTAAATTAATTACTAGACTCACTAGCGATGTGGAAGTTTTAGGAGATGTCTTTGCGACTGGGGCAATTGGCATTGTATCTGATTTGTTCTCCATGCTGGTGATTATCGGTTTTATGTTTTCGCTCCAGTGGCAACTCGCTTTGATGCTGCTGTTGATGCTGATACCTGTCTCAGCTTTAATCATTTATTTTCAACAAGAATACCGTAAAGCTAATTACAAATCTAGAGAAGAACTTTCAATCTTAAATTCTCAACTACAAGAAAATATTGTTGGAATTAATGTTGTACAACTCTTCCGCCGGGAAAAATTTAATGCTGAGTTGTTTCGCAAAAGCAATAAACGCTATGTCAAAGAGGTAGATAAAACAATCTTTCATGACACAGCTGTATCTGCAACATTAGAATGGATTTCCTTGGTGGCGATCGCAGCTGTTTTGTGGGTTGGTGGTTATTTACTTTTGCAAAAAAACTTGACTTTTGGAATTTTATCTTCTTTTGTATTGTATGCTGAAAGGCTATTCCAGCCTCTACAGCAATTTGCCGAAAAGTTTACGGTCATTCAATCAGGTTTCACTGCCATCGAACGCGTTTCTGATATTTTGGATGAACCTATCGAAATTCGCGATCGCGCCAATCCCAGAGTATCAGTTTTGGATGTCCAATTTGGATATATTGACGAAATAGTTGACCATCTCGAATCTGAAACCGAACATTCCAAACCACAACTAGGAGAAATCAAATTTGAACATGTTTGGTTTGGTTACAAAGAAGATGATTATGTGATTAAAGATTTAGATTTCACAATTCATCCTGGCGAGAAAATCGCCTTAGTCGGCCCCACTGGTGCTGGTAAAACTACTATCATCCGTCTTTTGTGTCGTCTCTACGAACCCACCAAAGGACGCATTTTAGTTGATGGTATAGATATCCGAGAATTACCTCAAGCCGAACTACGCCGCTATATGGCAGTAATTTTACAAGAAGGTTTCTTATTTGCTGGCGATGTGAAAAGCAATATTACCTTGGCTGATGGTTATTCTTTTGAGGAAGTACGACAAGCAGCAGAGAAAACCAACATTGCCCAATTTATCGAAGAACTTCCCCAAGGATATGATACCCAACTGCGAGAGAGGGGTACAAACCTTTCTAGCGGTCAAAAGCAACTATTAGCCTTCGCCCGTGCAGCTATTCGTAACCCCCAAATTCTAGTCTTGGATGAAGCCACTGCTAGCCTAGATGTAGGAACAGAAGCGTTAATTCAACAAGCCTTAAATCAGCTATTGACCAGACGAACTGCAATTATTATCGCTCACCGCCTATCCACAATTCGCAACGTAAATCGGATTTTTGTCCTCAAACGCGGAGAATTAATCGAACAAGGAAGTCACGAACAGTTACTGCAACTAGGTGGACTTTATGCTACCTTACACAACTTACAAATGTTAGGAACATAATTGTACTGTAGGGGATAGGGGATAGGGCATAGGTGATAGGTGATTCTCCAGAGGAGACGCTTCGCGAACGGGGATCGGGGATTCTCCTGACGTAGACGCGTAAGCGGTGAGACAGCGCGGTCTTGGGGGTTTCCCCCATGAGCGACTGCGAACCCGAAGGGCTTCTCGTAGAGTACGAGAGAGACTTATTAATAATTCTCTGTTGTCTTCCTTGTCCACGCCACGTGCTACAACGCGGGGAACCCGCGCAACGCAGTGGCTCCCCTTGTCCCCCAATCCCCAATCCCCAATCCCCAATCCCCGTTCGCGAAGCGTCTCCTCTGGAGAATCCCCAATCCCCAATCCCCAATCCCAAAAAATCCTATGCTTGATCTGACTAAACTGACACGACAAATGCAGGGTTTGAGTCAGCATCTTACACAAGAAGCTGCTGCTAGTCGCCAACGTTTAGAATTAGCTCAACAATATTTTCTCAACGCTTGCGATCGCCAAGAAGAGTTTGTACAAAAACAGGAAAAATGGCGCGATCGCATTTCGTTTACTAATGCTACTCCTGTTGAACCACTCAACACTTGTATTGAGATCCCTGTTCCACCGAAAGTTCATACTGTGATCGCCACTGATGGTTCCCAAATAAGCCCCAGCCATCATGAAATAGCCTATTGCTATCTACTCAATATTGGCAGAGTCGTTTTACATTATGGTCAAAATAAACACCCACTTCTAGATAGTTTGCCGGAGATATTTTATCGCCCAGAAGATTTATATATTTCCCGTCAATGGGGAATAAAAACTGAAGAATGGATGAGTTTTTGCCGTACTGCTAGCGAAGCGACAGTCTTAGCAGAATTAGCGTGTAGTGTAGTCTCAAAAGATCAAGAAGTACTTTCTTCCCACACTTCCCCATCCCCAAAAGTTCCCACCCTCGCCATGGTGGATGGTTCATTAATTTACTGGTTTTTAGAACAATTACCTTTTGATGCACGCGATCGTATCTTACCCCCAATTCTGCAAGCTTGGCGGCAAATGCGAGATGCCCAAATTCCTCTGATGGGTTATCTGAGTGCATCTCGTAGCATTGAAGCAATGAACTTTTTGCGGCTTGTGGCTTGTCCCCATCCTGTGCCTGATTGTATGAGTTTTTGCCCAAATCAGATGGAAAAAGTTGCTTGTAAATTGTTTGAATCACTACGGGATACAACTGTTTGGACAATGCAACTCAAACCAGGACAACGTGGACCTTTGTGGCGCAGTAATTCCCGTATTCTAGACTTATACGAAGATTTACAAATTTACTTTTGTTATGTCCATGTAGGCTCTGAAATTGCTCGGATAGAAATACCTGCGTGGGTAGTTGAAAATACATCTTTATTTGACGAAGCCCTGGGCTTAATGTTGGCACAGGTGCAAAAAGGATATGGCTACCCTGTAGCAATAGCTGAAGCACACAATCAAGCAGTTGTACGTGGTGCAGATAAAGCGCGTTTCTTTGCTTTGTTAGAACGACAAATGATCAAAGCAGGTATAAAAAATGTGGGAATTTCTTATAAAGAAGCAAGAAAAAGGGGGAGTATTGCTTAGTAAGACGCGATGTTCCTCGCGTCTGTACAAGGGTCAAAAAATTTTTTTTAGGACTTACGCACACTCTATGAATCCTTGGCGTTCTTGGCCTCTTGGCGGTTAAATAAGTTAAGCTTTTTGGCGAATTTTGCGTGAGTCCTGTTTTTGATCAATAAACTTTTTGGCTTGCTCAAAATAAAACCAAAATCAAATACTAAAATCTAAAATCCAAAATCCAAAATGGTATGTCCTATGCAAAATCTAGGTACACCACAAACAACACAGCTAAACTTAGAACTATTTCATGTTCAAACTAGTAGATCATTTGAATTACCAATACCTTCAGCTGTGATTCGTATTGGTAAACCAAATGAAAAAATCAATCCAGATATAGATGTTACTTTTTTACCAGACGCTGATGTAGTTTCTCGCCTGCACGCAGAAATTCACATAGAAAATAATAGCTACTATATTGAGGATTTAGGAAGCTCTAACGGCACATATCTTAATAATACAAAGCTAGAGCCACGAATTCGCTACCCTCTCAATTTAGGAGATAAAATTAACCTAGCTCAAGGAGAAAAATTTACTTTTATATTTCAAAATCAGCACCAAAATCAAATAAATAATATTTCTATTTCCAACCCAACAGTATTTCAACCCCAGAATAGTCACAGTAATACAAATCAAAAAAACAAGGTTGATCGAACTAGCAAGCTGTTAGGTGCATCCCTAATTATTGCTGGGATTATAATTTTAGCTTCTAGTACTCAAATTGGAATTTTTGTCCGGCTTCCAGGTGTATTGCTGTGCATTGCAGGAGTTACCATACTAATCTGGGGGCGCTTTAATCCGATTTTTGGATTGCTTTTGCTCTTGGGTGGAATAGGAATTATTGTTTTTACTGGTGGTGTTTTTGCTTCAGTTAATTTTTTGGCTTTTTTAGTAGCATCTGCTTTATTAGCAGTAGGATATCTACTTTTTAGTACAGGAAAAGTAGGGAAGTACGATTTACAAACCCTCAAAGGATTGATTAAGCAAAAACGCCATTGAACAAGACACGAGGAGTGAGAGACGCGGAGATTAATTGTCCCCCTTGTCCTCCTTGTCCACGCCAGGTGCTACAACGGAGGGAACCTCCCTTCGGGTTCACCAGTTTCCCTACTCTTACGAGAAGCCGCTTGCGCGTCTACGTGACGGGAACCGCCAAGACGGGGACTGGAATCACCGCAACGCACTGGCTCCCCTTGTCCTCCTTGTCCCCTTTGTCTAATTATCTTATTCACCATTACCAGAAGCCGGAGGTACAACAGGCGCAGATTGTTGTTTAAAACGACGTAGTGATTGTCTCAACTGAGTCTGATTACCAGATGATCCCGATGAAGTATTTAGCTGTCTGCGCCGACGGCTGGTGGATTGTGTTGCTGGGGTGGGATTATTAGGTGCAACTTGCTGTTGTTGTTGTCTAGGTTTTGGGGTAGTTTGGTTGGTACTCGGTGAAGGAGTTTCCACACGCTGACGGCGTAAGCGACGAGTCGGTGTTGTTGGTTGAGAAGTTGTCGTTTGGTTTGATGTTGTTTGGTTTGAAGAGGATGGTGTAGATGTATTCTGTTGTTGTCTAGTTCTGACTTCTGGAGGAACATCAACAATAGTTCCTGAAGTTAGCCGTCGTCTACGTCGAGATGTTTGTTGTGGTGTGCTGGCGGAATTAGAAGTTGCTTGTTGATTTCTTTGTTGTTCTTCTTTTTGTCTTTGACGTTTTTTTACATCACGGTAACGACGCGAACCTTGTAGGGCGTATTCAGTGGCGATCGCTACTCCTTGTCTACCACTCTGTGATGGTTTTAATTTCCAGTTACGAGCCTGGTTGAGATGCTCTTCATCTAGTTTACGATTTCCACTGGATTTGGTGATCCGCACATTCATAACATTACCCTGAGTATCAGTATCAACAGCTACTTCAACTCTGCCTTCTACACCTCTACGTCTGGCATCCTCTGGGTATTTGGAATCACACTTACGGCAAGCTGCACGACCATTTCCTGAACTTGTTTGCAGCTTAGGAGGTGTTGGCGCTGTGGCTACGTTTTGGCGACCAGTACCAGAACCATTACCGGAACCGTTACCAGAACCGTTACCAGAACCGTTACCAGAACCGTTACCAGAACCTGTTCCTGTTCCTGTGCCACTGCCGCTACCACTGCCAAAACCAGAACCTGTTCCTGTTCCTATTCCAGTACCACTACCGCCAGTAACTATTGTACCTGTACCATTGCCTGTAGTGGTAGCAACGGTGGAACCACCGCCACCACCACCACCACCACCATTTGAACCAGTACTTCCTTGACTGTTTCTAGAATCTCTTACTCCACTTAAAACCTGCCGCAAATTTTCATTGCTTGGCTGTATCTTATTTTGTACTGGTGCTGGGGCGGGATTCGGACGCGAATCTGGTGTATTCTTTGGTTGCTGAACAACAGGTTTTGGTTGTGGTATCGGTTGTTTCTCCTCTTTTACCAGTGGTTGAGGAGGTTTTGGTACGGGTATAACTTCAGTATTATTGATAGACTCAGTAGTTGCTTTCGTGCTTAGAGTCTTACTGACATCTATGGGTTCTTGTTTTGGAGTCTCTTTTTTCGTTTCCTCTAATGGTTCTGGCGTTTCCAGCGTAGCAGGCTCAACAATAGTGAATTCTACTGGTTCTCCTTCAGAAGGCACTCTGCTTAAAAGATTGCCAATGCCAGAAGCTAATACCCCAATATGCAGCGCTAGTGAACCAATCAGGCTAAAAGCCATAAAAGACTTTAGAGCTTTGGCTTCTTTTTCTCGCTGCTGCACTGCGATGCTGGAAAAGCTCATAATATTGCAACTCATTATTACCTAATCAGTCAGATTAAAATGCCTAGAAGCAAAAGTCAAGCAATAAAAGTATAAAAAAATTAGTTAACTTTTATATGGTATTGCAATGCGGAAATGCTTAATTTATTAATGGTTTGGCTTTCCAAGAGCATTTAAATTTATAGTAAATTTTATGTAATAAAAGTTAATCAAGCTTGACATAATGTTTTTACTAATTTTCTTTGCTATTGATAAGTTATATCATTTACTGCTAGTCTAACTGTTACATTGTTCATCTTTAAAGAAGCATTACATGCTAACTAATCTCAATGAGTTGTTCAAAGCAGGTGGCGTGGTCATGTGGCCCCTGCTTGCATTTAGTGTGGTGGCGATCGCATTGATCATTGAACGGGTGCTTTTCTGGTATCGCATTAACACCCGTCAAAATAAAGTAGTACGAGAGGTATTAAATCTCTATCGTGTAGAGAACGTTGTTAGTGCAATAGATAAACTGAAAAAAAATGCCGACTTACCCATCGCGCGGATTTTTCTCTCAGCATTACAACTAGAAGAACCCACACCGGAAGAATTTCGTCTGGCTTTAGAAAGCGAAGCCCAAGCAGAAATTCCTGTCCTCAAGCGTTTCCAAAACTTGTTTGAGACAATCATCAATCTTGCACCACTTTTAGGTTTGTTGGGGACTGTATTAGGATTAATTGTCTCGTTTGCATCCCTAGATATTGGTGATGTGGGAGGTGAAAAAACTGCAGGTGTCACCGCAGGTATTAGTGAAGCGCTTGTGTCTACAGCATCAGGATTGGTTGTAGCTATCTTTACATTGCTTTTTGCTAATACGTTCCGGGGATTGTACCAACGTCAAATAGCTTCGATTCAAGAATACGGCGGACAATTAGAATTACTGTATCGTCGTCGTTACGAGAGAGGAGACAGAGCTTATGCGCCTACTAGATGAACCAGATTTGCCGCCGCAGATTAACATCGTACCGATGATAGATGTGATTTTTGCAATTTTGACATTTTTTATTATGTCAACGTTGTATTTAACTCGTTCAGAGGGTTTACCAGTCAGTTTACCCAAGGCAGCAACAGCCAAACAACAGCAAATTCCGACTAAAATTACTGTGACGGTCGATAAAGATGGACAAGTGAGCTTGAACCGTAAACCCACTACCGTTGATGCATTAGAAGGACAAGTGCGTACTTTGGTGGGTTCTAATCCAGAAGCCTTGGTAATTATTAATGCTGATGAAAAAGTTGGTCACGGTCAAGTTGTGACAGTGATGGATAAGGTGCGACAAGTTAAGGGGGCTAAGTTGGCTATTGCGACTCAGAAACCGCAGTAGTGGTTTGAGGACAAGGAGGACAAGGAGGATAAGAGTTACAACTAGATATATGCTGGAAAAAATGAAAAAATGAATGACACGTTTGGTAGTCCTCAAGAATGGTTGACTGTATTTGCCTATGTGGGATTTACAGTCTTTATTCTTTGGCGTGTTTTGGTGACACAGAAAAAATGAGAGATGTGATTATGTGGGGCGATCGCACTATGTGAGTCTGTCAATTTAGATTTGAGGGATTCTTCTTCTGTGCGTCACCGCGTCATCGTTTCTGTGCATCAACAACTATCCCTCGTTTAAATCTTGACAGAATTAAATTATATATTTTACGAAAAACAAAAATATGACCAGTAACCTTTTACAACGCATTACCTATAATCCTGACATTTGCCACGGCAAGCCTTGTATTAGAGGACTTCGTTATCCTGTAGAACTGATTCTCGAATTACTTAGCTCTGGCATGACAATGGATGAAATTTTAGCAGATTATGACGATTTAGAGCGGGAAGATATTCTAGCTGCTCTACAATTTGCTGTTCGTCTTAGCCAAGTTAAAAGCATATATAAAATTGCTTAATGAAATTTCTTGTTGATGCTCAATTACCTGTTCGACTGGCTCGATTTCTAGAATCTGTGGGTTACGACACAATCCATACAAAAGATTTACCCAACAAAAATGCGACATCAGATACAGAAATTAATACTGTTTCAAAACGGGATAACCGTATAGTAATTACCAAGGATTCTGATTTTTTAAATTCTTTTTTAACGATTAAAGAGCCTTACAAATTACTACTTATTACAACAGGTAATATTAATAACTTAGAATTAGAAGCATTATTCGCAGCTAATTTGGAATCTTTGGTGGAGTTATTTAATAGTCACTCCTATATTGAAATGACTCGTGATTCGATAATTGTTCATTTGTAAGTAAAAATTATATCTCCGATGTATACAAACAAAATAGGGCGATCGCACTCTAGTTAACGCTGCCATGATAACCAACTAGAGGCTATTTTCTTAATAAAAGGAGTCAAACGAGTACGATTATAAGCATCGGCAGCTTTGCGAATCGCTTCTGCTTGGGTAGGATAGGGATGAATTGTTTTGGCGATCGCTCCCAATCCCAAGTTATTTGTCATTGCTAAGGTAATCTCGTTGATCATCTCTCCAGCATGACGAGCGACAATGGTTGCACCTAATATGTTATCAGTGTCTTTTTTGACGTGAATTTTGACAAATCCTTCTGCTTCACCGTCGATAATTGCCCGGTCTACTTCGTTTAAGGTAATGTAATAATTGTCAATTTGTATACTTTTAGCTTGGGCTTGTTCAGGGTACATACCGACATGGGCAACTTCTGGATCAGTATAGGTACACCAAGGCATGATCAACGAACTTAATTTTTTGCGTCCCACTCCCAAGACTGAAAACAGCGCATTTTGTACAACTATTCTGGCTGCTGCATCAGCAGCGTGGGTAAATTTCCATTCCATGCAAACATCTCCCACCGCATATATACGAGGGTTAGTTGTTTGCAGATAATCGTTGATTATGACTCCCTTGTTTTTGTCGTATTCGACACCTACCGAGTCCAAGTTTAAATCTTCCACGTTAGGCGATCGCCCCACTCCTACGAGAATTTCATCTACATGTACATGGTTGTCTTTCCCGTTGGCTTCGTAGTGAATAACTTTGTCTGCGTCTTGGCGTTCTACTTTGTGAATGTTTGCCCCTAGAATTAATTGAATCCCTTCTCTGACAAAAGTCTTTTGGATAATTGTTGCTGCATCCGCATCTTCGCGCCCCAACAACTGAGAACCTTTTTGCAGTAAAATCACCTCTGAGCCTAAACGACGAAAAGTTTGGGCTAATTCGCAACCAATATAACCTCCGCCGATGACAGCGAGACGATTTGGTCTGCATGTCAGAGAAAATACGTTTTCGTTAGTTAAATATTGAACTTCTTCTAAGCCTGCGATTGATAATTTTTTAGGGCTAGAACCAGTGGCAATAACTGCTTTTTTAAAGCGTAAAGTTTTATTGGCTACTTCTACAGTATCACGACCGGAAAAATATGCATTGCCAAAAAATACGTCTATTCCAAATTCTTGCTGAAACCGCCTGGCGGAATCATGAGGACTAATTGCTGTCCGGATTCGCCGCAATCGTTCCATCACGGCTGGAAAATCAATGTCAATGTAGTGAAAAGTATCAATACCAAATTTTCCAGCATGTTTGATGTCTGCAACTAAGCGCGCTGAACGAATCATGGTTTTCGATGGTACGCAACCAACGTTGGTACAGTCTCCACCCATCAGGTACTTTTCCACCAAAGCCACTTTTGCACCTAACAAAGCTGCACCCGCAGCTGTCACTAATCCAGCAGTACCCGCACCAATAACCACTAAGTTGTAACAAGGTGCAGGTTCAGGGTTACTCCAATCTGGTGGGTGGAGATTTTCGATCAACTCCTGATTATAGCGATCCATAGGTGGAACACTTATAGGTTGATCTGAAGGTGGAAATACTGCTTGGCTCATGACTGGCCATTGAATGAGTACTATTTTTTATCCTAAAACTTAGCGCGAATATTTTTCCTCTGGCTAAGGACGGTTTTGCTGTATCTCGTTTAACTTTGTTCTAATTGTCTCTATGCGGTTGCGATTCACACCTAAATCGCTTTGACCCAATCGTGAAGCTGAACGAACATGGATAATATTGTCATTACGGTCTAGATAGAATTCAACGTCATCCACAAATCCCATTAAGGCACTTTTGAACTCAGCATACAAATAATCGTCACTTTCATTGATGATAGTTGTTCTTGGTAGGGACTCAATGATACTTTTAATGTCTGACAGTGCTTGTTCTGGGCTGGAAGTATAAGTTAATGGCGCTATATTGTGAACTGTGTCTGTACTCTGGCTACAAACACAGTTTGGGCTATTTGGACAAGGTGCTAATTTGCGATCGCCAACACCTAAGTTTGATGGTCGTTTACCTGCAAAAATCATTGTTAGTCCTAAATAATTAAATTATGTCAATACATTAGTTAGTATTTTACTTGTAAATGTACGTTGTTTAAACTCTTAACTAAAAAGGCTACTATAGCAAACCATTATAGATAGGCCAGATCCCCGACTTCTTAAAGAAGTGGGGGATCTTGTTGTTGACGAATAATTTAGAATTGCTGTTCTAGTCACTAATTGAATCAGTTTACATCGCAAGATTTACTATCATCCAGTAAACAACTAGCACGAGAACAACACTGACCCATAAAATAGCTTTGTTTTGAAATAAATTAGTTAGACGGCTCATAAGCAGTTTTTTCGAGAATTGATTAATTGGTTATCAATGTCTGAGCAAAAATAGATGAATCAGACAAAGATATAAGGCATACTTTTATATGCTTTGGTAACGAATTAGGAATGGGTTTAAAACAGAGACTTTCACGTAGCTTGACTTCAGTAGGTGAAAACATACTGAAGCTCTTAGCCCCAAATTTATTGCAGGGAATAATTATGAATTGAAGCTATACACTCCTCACTTCAATAATCCTAAACACAAATAATTATCCATCAAAATCAAACTGATTTTGATTTAATCAAGCAAAGGAAATTTAAATTTGCATCTGATGTTAATTTTATTCTAGCTATTTCAACAGAAGTTGGCAGCACTTAATAAAAGAAAAACATGAAGATTCAGATGCCACTTCTAACTACAACCTAACACGAACTAATACCGATTTTAAACAATAATACAACACACTAATACAGTGCTGGAGTTTCCACGTCATGTGATATATGCTTTTTAGATGAGTTTAATGATGCTGTCATCTCTCGCAAGAATGATGACAAATCAATTTATAAATAACTTAGGCTGTAAATAACTTATTTTTCATACCTGAAAGCTCATATATCCTCACCAAGGGTAGACAACAATTTCCTTCATATAAATATAAAGTTTGTATTAATCCCTGGCTCGACTAGTGTTTCAAATAGGCTCTCAGATTCAATGAGTTGCTTTAAAACACATATTTAGAAAAAACGTAGCCGCTTTTTAATTCTAATCTTTCTTTTCAGGAGTCTTTTATGCGAATTGCTCAGGTTGCTCCACTGTGGGAAAGAGTACCACCTCCAGGTTACGGTGGAACTGAGTTAGTAGTGGGTTTATTAACCGATGAGTTAGTCCGACGTGGACACGAAGTTACGCTATTTGCATCGGGAGATTCTCTCACTTTAGCAAAGCTAATATCAGTTCATCCTCGTGCTTTACGGCTTGATAAAAGTATCAAAGAGTACGGCGTTTATGAGATGTTGGAATTGAGTCGAGTGTATGAGTCAGCAGATGAGTTTGATATCATTCACTCTCATATGGGTTGCAATGTATTACCTTACGTTAATTTAGTTAAGACGCCTACTGTACATACGTTGCACGGTATTTTTACACCCGACAACGAAAAATTATTTGTACACGCAAAAAATCAACCCTACGTGAGTATTTCTCATTCACAGCGTGAACCAAGGTTAGGGTTGAATTATGCAGCAACAGTTTATAACGGAATTGATGTCAGCAGCCATAAATTTCATCCTCAACCAGAAGAACTACCCTATCTGGCATTTTTGGGTAGGATATCACCAGAAAAAGGAACGCACATAGCAATACAAATTGCTAAACAAGCTGGTTGGCGTTTAAAAATGGCAGGCAAAATAGATGTAGTTGATCAAGAATATTTTGAAAAAGAAGTTAAACCTCTCGTTGATGGTAAGCAAATAGAGTACTTAGGTGAAGCGAATCATGTTCAGAAAAATGCTCTGATGGGAGGCGCAGTAGCAACTTTATTTACTATTACTTGGCGAGAACCATTTGGGTTAGTAATGGTAGAATCAATGGCAGCAGGAACACCCGTGATTGCTATGAACATGGGTTCAGTTCCAGAAGTAATTGCCCACGGTAAAACTGGCTTTATCTGTAACAATATTGCAGAATGCGTTGATGCTGTGAGCAAGGTGGAAAAACTAGATCGCTATGCATGTCGTCAGCATGTTGAGAATAATTTCAGCGTGCGAAAAATGGTAGATGGTTATGAAGCTGTTTATCAACAAATTGTCGAACAACGGCTTGCTCAAAACGGAAAACTTATGCATTTAGATGACTTCAAACATAAGCCACAATTCAGTGCATTAAGTCGTTTTGCTCAGTTGCGTTCAAAAATGTAAATTAGCAGGAAAAAATAAAAGGGAAAAGTAAAGGGAAAAATTTTTAATCCCTTTTACTCTACCTTTTGCCGCAACTGATTGAATTATCAAAAAGATAATTTATGCTCCAGTTGGCTCGATATAACCTTGTAAATTCTCTGGTTCAAACTGGCGCAAAATGCGAGTTGCTTGACGAGTCAATTCCTCAGTTCCTTTGACTATAATTAAATACTTGCCTTCATTTAAACGGTTGCGATAAGGTAAAGCATCTCCACTACCCACAGTTAAACCAACTCCGCCACCAACTAAGTATGCACCCAAGGCACCAGCAGCAGTTCCTAAAAGCCCACCAATGATATGATTGCCAAAGCTGCCAATCGGAAATATTTCAATACCTGTCAAAGCATTGAAAGCATAACCTGCTATAAAACCAAAGGGAATTAGCCAAATCCCTAGACGATTTGCTCCCTTTTTTGCTTGCACATTTGGGTTGACTAACCCATATTCATCAGCACTTTTGTAACCTTTACCTAAAATGTCAATTTGATTTACAGGTAAACCTTCTTTTTCTAAGGCAGAGTAAGCTTCTTCTACCTGTATTCTATCTGATAAAACTGCAATAAGATAATTCATGATTTTTCCAACGCAAAAGCTACTAATGATTAGTAGAAGTGAAGCATTTAAACGCCTGTTTTTCTATCAAATAGAAATAGTATTAACTTTTTATATCGAAAGATAGATGATATGCAAACTACCCTGACAGTAGTTGCTATTTAAGCAGTCTTCACTACCTACTAATAACTAAATAAAAGTCATGACTATAAATTCTTTTAGGTAGAACAGTTTTTGTTTTACCTATATATATAAAATAAGCAAGATAATTATAAAATACTTCAACCTTGGGAAGGAAGCTTGAACCTAAAGTCTAAGTCTAAAGACTAAAAATATTATTGCAATTCAACAAAATCTCAAGAGATTATTTTATCTGCATATTTGCCTTTTTATTTTCTTAGCAGCTTTTCGCAGGTGATAATAATGACTACAATAAAGTGATATACTTCACCTCTGGAGTTCTAGCTGTGGGTTTATTTGATGATTTGAGTCGGTTTCTGGAAAATCGTTTAGAGGAATTCTTGCGAAGTAATCCGCATCTGGAATTAGAAGCGTTATTAGAGCAGCTGCGGGAGCAAGAGGAAGATACTTTAAAATTGATTGCAGATCTACAATTGCAAGAGAAGCGATCGCAAGACGAAATTTTGTCCACAGCACAAGAAATTCAAAGATGGCATATTCGTGTCCAAAAGGCAAAAAATGCTGGTAGAGAGGATTTAGCAGTCAAAGCACAAGAAAGAGAAGCTGCACTTTTGCGTCAAGGAAATCAGCAATGGGGACAAATGCAAGGCGTGAAAGAACGCATTACCCAAGCACAGGATCTACTCAAGAAAGTTCAACAACGACGTCAGGAAGTACAAGCCAAAGCTGTGGAAGCACAAAGCGCACGTGCGAAAGCACAAGCACAGCAGCGTGTTGAAAGTGCTGGTTGGTCAAATCAAAGCCGTAGTTATTCTAGCGGGAATGATCCTTTAGAAGAAACATTTCGCCGTTGGGAAACTGAAGCTGAGTTGGAAGAGATGAAGCGGAAGATGGGAAAATAGTCATTGGTCATTTGTCATTGGTCATTCGTCATTCGTCATTTGTGGATAATTAGTGACACTTGACTATTGACTATTGTACAGACGCGATGTTCCTCGCGTCTAATGACCAATGATATTTCCCGTTTATTTTTATCTGGGTTCATTGCGGATTCACCCACATATTTTATTTGAATCTATAGCTTATACTGTGGCGCTACGTTTACTGTTACGTAATGTCCGCAAGGATATTATTACACCACCACAACGCACTTTTATTATTGTGGGTGGAATGCTGGGTGCTATTGTGGGTACCAAGGCGTTAGTTTTACTGCAACATATTGATTTATTGGGGCAAAATTCTCAGCTATTTTTATTACTTCTATTGCAAGGTAAAACAGTTGTCGGGGCTTTATTAGGTGCTGTTATTGGGGTAGAAATTACCAAAAAAATTATTGGTGTGAAGCATTCTACGGGTGATGTATTTGTCTATCCCTTAATCATTGGAACGGCGATTGGTAGGATTGGTTGCTTTTTAACTGGATTGAGCGATCGCACTTACGGAATTGCCACAAAATTACCTTGGGGTGTGGATTTTGGTGATGGCATTCTTCGTCATCCCACCCAATTATATGAAATCATATTTTTAATTATTTTAATTATATTTATACGCCTTCGCAGTCGCTATCAATACCAAGAAGGTGATTTATTTAAATTTTATTTAGTTTGTTATTTAAGTTTTAGATTTTTGATAGATTTTATAAAGCCCGACTTTCATATTTTCTTAGGAATGAGTGCAATTCAAATTGCTTGTTTGTGCTGTATTGTTTACTACAAAAGTTCTATTCCTGAGATGTTCAAATTGAAATCGTAAGGCATGGAGCATAGTAAATTGTTAGATTTTTTATCTAGCCTACAGTTGTTATTTGTAGGTTTTATTCCTGCTGCAATATTAGGGATTTTATTGGGAAGTGCAATTGGTATAAATCCCTTACTTTATCAACTATGTAAGCGATTGCTACAAATTCCCTACAGTATTCCTCCCATAGCACTTGTACCACTCGCTTTCATCTTTTTTAAAGAAGTAGAAGTAGCAGCAAGTATGGTTGTTTTTTTTAGTGCTATCTGGTCAGTAATGATTAACACAGCTACGGGTATGCGAAAAAGTCGTCTTCAAGACAATAATTTTCGTTTAGCAATAAATTATATATTCGATGCTTTAAGAACTGGTCTTTGGATAGCTTGGTTTACTGTGATTGCAATTGAAATGTTGACAGTCGGAAAAGGATTAGGGTTTTTAATTTGGAATGCTTATAGAGGAGGTAACTATAATAATATTATCGAAGGTGTAATTTATATTGGCGCTATCGGTTTTTTCTTGGATCAACTATTAGATCTTACAAGCAATATTCTTGTAAAACTTGTCTCGGAAGGGAAAAAATCTTAAATAAAAATCTTAAGACAAAGGGGACATGAGTAAAAAAATTAGTTGTGAAAACTAACAAACCAGATCCCCGACTTCTACCCTCCGGGAAGCCACCCTTCGGGTGTCTATAAGAAGTCGAGGATCTTTGTGTTCACGAATGACTAATAAAATATTAATTAATCACTTTCAATGCTGCTTGAACTCGAATTGTGGAAAACCACTTATCGTCTGTTCTCCAGAGTTCCAAGACGTCATGATTTTTATTATCAACTGTACGCCATCGCAGCCAATGGTTATGATCTCTCGTTTTTAACATAATTGCTTTTTGAGCAATTATGGAACCATTCTCTATACCAGATTTAACTGAGTTAATTTCTGAACGCGCGGTATTGGCTGTGTTTTGAGCAGCTTGTGATTCGGAACGAGCAGTGTTGGCTGTGGTTTGAGCAGTTTGTACTTCAGAACGAGCCGTATTTGCTGTGGTTTGAGCGTTTTTCGCCTCAGAACGAGCAGTTTGTGCTTCTGAGTAAGCAGTCTTTACAGTCTTTGCAGTATCTTGAATCAGATTTGTTGTATTTGTCAGGAGAGTTTTTGTGGCTTCAAGTTCCGTTTTTGTCGCCTGAAGTTCTGATTTTAATAGCTCTATTTCTTTAGTTTTATTTTGTAATTCTGTCTGAATAGATTGAACTTGCGCTTGGATTTGCGATTTGATTGCTTCAAATCTAGCTGTTTCGTTTTCTATTTCCTTGCGTGCATCTTCTATTCTTTTTATTGCTTCTTCATAGGCTTGTAATGGTGTTAATGCCATGTTTTATCCTTTAAAATTACAAATTGATTTATTAGTGTTATGCCTTTAGATGACTTTTAACTGAGTTAAAGCCAATTCTTCCACAATCTATAGAGTTGACCATATTTCAACCAATCCCTAATAAAAATATCTTTAAAGTCAGGTGCGCTTCTGGCAACATAGTTCATTCTGGCTGCATTATATTGCAGTTGTCCGTACACATCCAGTATTTTACTAATAGATGATTTTTCATTAATTCTGGTTAATAGTTCACACTCTTTTAATCGATAAATATCAATATTTTCTAAGTCTAGTCCCGACTTCCATTGCAAATCTAGTTTGCGTCTGCAATCATCAAATGGATTAGGCAGTAGACGTCTAAATTTTTCTAATTCTTTTTTAAATTCTTCTATTTCTCCAACTGCGATCGCTTCAATTTTATCTATTAATTTATCTACATCTTGAAAAAACTTTGATTCTAATGCATCTATTCTATCTAGTGTTGGCTCAATTAGTTTTCTCCGAAATTGTTCCGGTGTAAATCTATCACTAATTTCTTTGGCTGTTTTAATAGTTTCCATCATTGTGATGGAAATTTGAGTGATTCTGTTTTCTAATGATTTATCAATATCTCCGATTGTTGCTCTTAAACTTAAGATTGCTTCTGCACGAGCTAGATTAATTTCGTCAAAGGTGAGTTTCAAATTTTCTTTATAGCCTGTATCAACATTACTAAGCAAGTCATCAATATTACTTTTAACTTCGTCTTTTAATCCAGAAAAATTATCAACTGTTTGTTTAACTATGTCTTTAGCAGCTTCTTCTGTTTGTGCAATCCGCCTTTGGGCAATGTAATCAATTTTTTCGGCAAATGGAGCTAAATTATCATCAAATAAGTTATTCATCGCAGAATCGAATTCTTTTCTAATCGGCTCTGCAAAACTTTTTGATATCCTTCTTACTACTCCTTTTATACCTATATTCAGGATGCTGGCTGGATAACAATCACCACTTACACATCTGTCTAGTTTTGCGCCTATGTAGCTACCATTTTTTTCTAATTTATCTTTTACCTCAGAAGTCAATGTCATATTTATCTCGCAGACGAAAGTTTATAGATAGATATGTTAGTTAAGTAAAATAAATCAACTAAATATAGTGATTTCGTTTAGGTAAGAAGTTTATGCAATGCTCTAAAAAGCACATTTAAATTTACACAAATAAACCAAAATAAGTGATTTTTTAGGAATGATTGTGCTTTTGAAATTTTGCATTGTTTAAATTATCACACTTACATAAAACAGTATAATATTTTAATCTTATCTTTACAACTGGAGTTTAGAATAAATAGAGTTTGCTGGGAAAATAACACTTAGAGAAAAACAGTAAAAAAAAGAACATAATTACTCAGGAGAAAAATCCCTGAAAAGAAAAAGCGGTCAGCGATGTTGATCTGACCGCAAATTGGTCAATGCTGATAAAAGGAAAATTTTTCACAGCTTGACCATGACATTAGAAAAGCTTAAACAATTTCGCACAGGTGTGTACACTATCCTGTGTAAAGCCGTTGTTTTTCTATTATTAACATAATTTTTATCAATCTCAAAAAGTCTAGTATTAAGCATCAAGTAATAGTATAGTTAATTGTTAATAAATTATTATTTGAAGCGTAAAATTGCTTCAAATAACTAAATTTGGCAGTTATTAGACCAGGTAAACCGAAAAGTTTAAGCTTTTCGTGTAACTTTTCAGTTCACTCTGCCAAAAACAATTAGTGAACTATTAGGTATAAAAAAATAATGTTGAAACGTCGCACAATACTAGTGTGTCTAACTGTGCTTGGCTTAACTTTGGCTGTTAGTACAAAAGTTTACGGGCAATCTACTAGCAGGCCAGAAGCTTGGGAGACTGTCTATAACGAGGCGGTTGCTGGGGCAACAACGACAATTACAGTTCCGCTTCTGGGTTCATTATTATCATCTATTCTGCAAATATTCTTCAAATTGGCAGGTTTCTGGGGTGGTTAACTATTGATTTCAAATCTAAACAGAAGAAGAGTTTAAACAGAGGCTTTTACTGTTTAACTCAGATTACTCCATAACCAAATATTTTAACAGCCGTGAGGAGCTTTTTTCTATGTTCAAACCTCGCACAATTTTTAGCGCAATAATTACAATCATCCTAGCGTTTTTCATCGGTACACAGATACATAAACAACCCGCCATCGCTTTTTATGGAGTTTGTAATCCAACGACAAATAACCTACCTATATGCCCAAGTGCAGCACCTTCAGAGTCAGCTAGTTTCCTTGACCCAACTGCAATAATCAAAAATCCAATCAATATTACTTTAGGCGAAAAAGTCTATGTTGCTCCATTTGCCGAGTTAGACGCTACTAATGCACCCATTAGCATCGATGCAGATTCTAATGTCCAAGACCAAGTGAAAATTATAGCTTCGGGAACGGGAGTTGAAATTGGCGAACGTGTCATTATGGCGCACATGGCCACAATCAAAGGAGCAGCTAAAATCGGTACTCAAGGCTCAACTGGGCCTTTTATAGACTCAATTACCAATACTCAGTTCAACAACGATATTCCAGAGACATTTCTCGCCTTCAACTGTGAAATAGACGGTGCAACTATAGAAAGAAACACAGTAGTCAACTTTCTCTCGCGGGTTGGTCCTGGTGTTACCTTACCTGCTGGTAAAGTTGTTTTGCCAGGTAAAAACGTCACAACTAACTTACAAGCTACTAGCGGTAGCTTAGGAAAAGTCGCAAACTTGACAGAAGCCGACGTGAGATTGATGGAAGGCATCATTGAAGTCAATGAAGCATTTGCTAAAGGTTACACAGAATTGGCCAGAGCAGACTTGTCAAACGTACAAGGAATAAATTATGCTCCAGCCACATTTTTTAACTCTGGAGGCTTACCGCAGATAGGTGGAAGTGTCACCCGTCAGCCTAACTTCAGGAACCGCATCATCGGCAATATAGTTCTGCAAGATTCTTTAGCAACCGTCAGTAACAAACTAGGGAACAGAATTTCCCTGCGTGCTGATGAAGGTGAACCTTTTAATGTTGGGCAAATTGCTGGGATGGCAAACGATGTTGTTTTCCACGCTTTAGAAACAACAAGCTTGACTCTTGGTAATGGAATTGGTTATGGGCCTCGTGCTCTAGTTCATGGCGGTAGGCAGGTTGTCAATGGTGTTGCTAATGGCCCTGAAACTAGCATAGGTGATGCCGTCGGGCTAGGGCCGAACTCCGTTGTATTCCGCGCCAGTATCGGCAACAGATCAGCACTTGGGCAAAGAAGCGCAGTCTTCAATTCTACAGTAGCTCCTAGAACGGCGATCGCTTCTCGAACAATCTATGCCGATAACGGCAACCTAATTTTACCTGTGGAGTGGTAAGCAATAACTTTTGCATAATTATGAATCTGAAAATCTTGTCGCTAGTGCAACTACAATGCCTACGATCAATTGTGCTGTTCACTTTGATATTTGGATTGATACTAAGTATTGATGAAAGTTCATCTGTAGCGGCACAGCAAGCTGGGCAAACTGGATTTATAAACTCATTAAACTCTTAGATAAAAACCGCGTCAGCGAATGGTCTCCAGTCATGGCAGTTGGTGCAACTACTGCCTCTGAATCAAAGACCAGGGCAAAGGCATATTAAACTGGCACAATTAAGGTTGACGTTGAAGCAAATATATGTATTCAAGCCTTTGATTGATTTTGCTCATCCATGCGCTGGTTTCAAAAAAGCGCATGGCTGTCAATCAGTATTTAAAATATTTAACTGAAAACTGGAGTTTAGATTAAAGCATAACAAACTGACCCAGCAGCAGTGAGTTGACAAGTTACACATCTCAAAGTAGAAAGGGAAAATCACCAGACGCGATCGCACTCGTAACATTCAAAAAGTGAAATCGTATAACAGGGATGGGGAGACGCTTCTCAACAAGGGGAGACGCAAAGATTTGTTTCTCCGTGTCCCCCGTCTCCCTCTTTTTCTTTAAACTAAGCAGGCAAGAAAATCTTGTTTGAGTTTGGCTTCATCTAGGTTACGACCGATGAAGACTAATTCGTTTTTACGGGTTTCGTTGTCTTTCCAAGGGCGGTCAGGTTTACCTTCAAAGATCATATGCACTCCTTGAAAGACAAAGCGATCGCTTTCTCCAGCGATATTTAAAATACCCTTCATCCGAAAGATATCTGGGCCTTGGGTTTGCAGTAACTTACCTAGCCAGTTATTAAGTTTATCTCCATCCAGGGCGCCTTCGGCAACTAAAGCCACAGAATACACGGTTTCATCGTGTTGATGAGCATCTTCCCCTAAGAATTCTGGATCGATTTCCAAAGCACGATCCAAATCAAAGGCTTTCACACCCAAAAGCGCATCCATTCCAACTTGGGAATTGCGGGTACGGTAAATTTTTGCCATTGCATTCATCCCGCGAATTCGCCTTTCTAATTCATCCAGCACATCTGGCGTGACTAAATCGGTCTTATTTAACAAAATAACATCAGCAAAAGCAATCTGCTCTTGCGCTTCGTCGGCTTCCCAATGTTGCCAAATGTGCTTGGCATCGACTACTGTTACCACAGCGTCCAATTCTAACTGTTCCCGCATATCTTCATCGACAAAAAATGTCTGAATCACTGGCGCAGGATCAGCTAACCCAGTAGTTTCAATCACCAAATGGTCAAATTTGTGACGGCGTTTCATCAAATTACCGATAATGCGAATCAAATCACCCCGCACTGTACAGCAGATACAACCGTTGTTCATCTCAAAGATTTCTTCGTCTGTATCAATCACCAATTGATTATCAATACCGACTTCCCCAAATTCATTGACAATCACAGCCACTTTTTTGCCATGTTCGTGGGTGAGAATACGATTGAGCAGAGTTGTTTTTCCAGACCCCAAATAACCAGTGAGAACTGTTACTGGAACTACGTCTGTTGTCACAGTACTGACCATATCCCAGATACCTTATTTTTTAAATGATAATCGTATTCACTTTAACCAATAGTGATCGCTTTCACCAACTCCTTAAAAAGTAACCTGGCTGCTTTAGCTGCAATCTGCGATCGCACTAACCTTAATGAAAAGCACTCGTCATATGGATCGTTGATAAGTTTAATACGCGATCGCCTGTGGTTGATGACTGCAAAGTTTATTTGCATTCATATCTGTAGCTTGGATAATGACCGATATAATTCTATTTAATATGTATAAAATTTTTATTTTTAATTGTCTATGTCCCAAAAAAACGAAACTGCGGTTCTATTTCTTGCTTTATTAATTACTGTGGGATTGGTAGGTGGTGGGGCATGGTTGCTAAAAGACAACATTTGGCCACAAAAATCTCAGAATGATGGCAATCTACTACAACCTAATAAAAAGTTAGTAACAGATAGGATTAGCTTTGGTGAAAAAACATTAACTCCAATAGAAGCTTCTCCTACAAAAAAAGAAGGTATTACGGCATTCGCATCTGGTAACTATAAAAGAGCAGTTTCTAACTTAGAAGCAGCCTTAAAATTTAGTAAAAATGATCCGGAAACATTAATATTTTTGAATAATGCTCGCATAGAAAATGCTAAAAGTTATACGGTTGTTGCATCTGTACCATTAGGAACTGATCCAAATGGTTCTTTAGAAATTTTACGCGGTATTGCCCAAGCTCAAAATGAAATTAATGCTACGGGAGGGATTAAGGGAGTACCGCTAAAATTTGGGATAGCAAATGACGATAATAATCCAGAAGTTGCCCAAAAAATTGCCAATGCTTTGGTGGAAAATCAGGAAGTATTGGGTGTAATTGGCCCTTATTCTAGTGACGTCACTTTAGCCGCAGGTAAGGTTTATAATTCTGGACAACTTGTCGCTATTTCCCCAATTAGCACTTCTGTCAAAATATCTAACTTTAGCCGCTATATTTTTCGGACAGTCCCTAGTGATTTTATGGCAGCGAGAGCATTGGCAAAGTACATGGTAGAAAACTTGCAGAAAAAAAATGCGGCTGTTTTCTTTAATTCTCAAAGTAACTATAGCCAGTCTTTAAAGTCTGAATTTGTCTCATCTGTTTCTCTAGAAGGTGGACAGGTATCAAGTGAATTTGACTTATCTAAAGCCGATTTTAGTGCAGCTAAAAGTGTAGAACAAGCAATTAAACAGGGTGCAGAGGTTTTAATGTTAGCGGCTAGTACAGATACTTTAGATAAAGCACTGCAAGTAGTGCAAGTAAACCAAAAACGGTTAAATTTGATGGGGGGAGATGATATTTACACGCCCAAAACTTTAGAAATTGGACAGCAACAAACAGTGGGAATGGTGGTGGCTGTTCCTTGGCATATTGATAGCAATCTCAGTGTCGATTTTCCGCAAAAATCAAGACAACTATGGGGAGGAGATGTTAACTGGCGCACTGCTTTAGCATACGATGCTACACGTGCTTTCATTGCAGCATTAGAACGTAATCCTACTCGTATAGGTATCCAACAAGCCCTGGCATCATCTGAATTTTCTACTACAGGGGCTTCCGGTACAATTCGGTTTTTACCATCTGGCGATCGCAATGCCCCTGTACAATTGGTGCAAATAGTTAGCAAAAATCCTTCTCGTTCTGGTACTGGGTTTGATTTTGTAGCAGTTTCAACTTTACGTAATTAAAAATTACAGAAACTTAATAAGACTTTCGTCTACACCCATTTTCGGAGTGTAGTATTTCTGTAGCTTTTGTGAACTTTCTCCTGCCTCCTCAATAATTAACCAAACCTTAACCTATATCGATTCACATTAAAGTGAGAATTTGCTTTAAGAGCAATAACTAAATATTTATTATGTCTCAAAAAAATGAAACCACTGTTTTGCTGTTGACTCTAGTAGTTACGCTAGGGCTAGTGGGTGGTGTCTTTTTATGGTTAGCTAATAATTCAGGAATTAGATTCTTCAACGCTAAAAATAATTTATCTGAACCTATTAAACAGCCCACTGCTGAAACTTTTGCACAATTACCAAGTGTTCCCTCTGGATTGTTTAACTATGGTGGTAGCACCACTTGGGCGCCAATTCGTAACAATATTGATACAGCAATTCAAACTGTATTTCCGCAATTTCAACTACGCTATACTGATCCAACTATAGGCGCTCCAGGTTCTGGAACTGGGATAAAGATGCTTTTAGATAACCAGTTAGCTTTTTCTCAATCATCACGTCCAGTTAAAGACGAAGAATACCAAAAAGCACAGCAACGAGGTTTTAAATTAAAAGAAATTCCAGTCGCAATTGATGGTATTGCGATCGCAGTAAATCCTAATCTCAATGTCCCTGGTTTAACTATTAGCCAACTCAAAGATATATACACTGGCAAGATCACCAATTGGCAACAAGTAGGTGGGCCAAATTTAGAAATTACGCCTTACTCGCGCCGTTTGGAAGAAGGAGGTACTGTCGAGTTTTTTGATGAAAACGTTTTAGAAGGAGAAAAATTTGGTACAAACGTTAAATTCATCCCGACTACTACAGAGGCTTTAAAAGAAGTAGCAAAAAATCCGGGTGGTATGTATTATGCTTCTGCGCCAGAAGTAGTCGGACAATGTAGTGTGAAACCTTTACCACTAGGAAAAACAGCAGATAAATTTGTTCCTGCTTACAAAGAACCATTTATTTCTCTGCAACGATGTCCACAACAGCGTAACCAACTCAATGCAGCTGCCTTTTTGAGTGGTGAATATCCCATTACCAGACGCTTATTTGTGATTGTTAAACAAAACAATCAAAGTGATCAGCAAGCAGGAGAAACCTATGCCAATCTGCTGCTGACAAACCAAGGTCAAGAATTAATTGCTAAAACAGGATTTGTCAGGATTAGATAATTTTATTTAATTTGTTGTCTGTTGGTTGTGATGAGTTATTGCAAACAACCATTAACAATAAACTACTAACAATCTTTAAATAACTATGTCACAAAAAAATGAAACGCCTATTTTGATATTGTCTTTATTAATAACTGTTGGATTGATTGGGGGCGGCTTTTGGTGGTTCACCAGAAAAACGAGTTTTAACTTTAATCAAGCCACCAAACCTCAAGAGATTAATGCCACGAGTCCCAATGTCACTCAGCAAAAATTAAGTGGCAATAATTTTGCCTCTATTCAAAATGTGCCTACAGGATTATTCAACTATGGGGGTAGCACCTCTTGGGCAACTGTGCGACTCGCTGTTGATCCAGCAATTCAAGCAGCACGGCCAGAGTTTCGCTTGCGTTATGTGGAACCTATCAGTGGTAATCCTGGTTCCGGTACAGGTATCCAAGCATTAATTGATGGTCAATTAGCATTTGCTCAGTCGTCTCGACCAATTCTAGATGAAGAACTAAACCGTGCCAAACAGCGTGGGTTTACTTTGCAACAAATTCCTATAGCAATTGATGGCTTGGCAGTAGCAGTAAATCCTAACATTAATATCCCAGGACTAACAGTAGACCAGTTACAGTCTATTTACACAAGCAAAATCACAAATTGGAGTCAAGTGGGTGGGTCTAATATCCCTATAAAGGCATACTCTCGCCGCATCAGTGATGGCGGGACTGTAGAATTATTTGTCCAAGACATCTTGGGTGGGCAAGACTTTAGCTCTAATGTGGAGCTTGTTTCCACCACCACCCAAGCCCTAAAAAAAGTGGCTAGCAGTCCTGGTGGCATATACTACGCTTCTGCCCCTGAAGTTGTTCCTCAATGTTCAATTAAACCCTTGCCTTTGGGGCGAACGCAAGGGCAATATATTGCTCCCTACCAAGACCCCATTGTCCTCCCTTCTGAGTGTCCTGGTAGACGAAACAAATTGAACATTGAGGCTTTCCAATCTGGAAAGTATCCGATTACCCGCAATCTGTTTGTGGTGGTCAAACAGAATGATCAAACCGAGCAGCAAACGGGTGTCGCTTATGCCAACTTGCTGCTGACTGAGCAGGGACAGGAATTGATTTCCCAAGCTGGCTTTGTCAAAATTCGCTGACACCTGTCAGAGACAGACTAGAAAGTGGCAAGATTGCCAATAGACACCCCTAGAACCCTCTATAAGCGCCTAAGAACTTTTTAGGTGGTTTTATTCTTTTAGAGGATTACGCCTTCCCTTAAGGATAGCGGTGGTGGGCGCTATTCCTATTTGGTAGGGCGACTTCTCATCAAAGAATTTGGCAACTGTGCTTTAGCCGGCTCTGTTAATCGATTCTGCTGGCAAGCAAATCAAATTATCTCCCTGGGTGAGGATTAAGCCGCGTTGACGCAACTTGCCCATCAAACGGGTGACGGTAACACGAGTCGAACCAATGGCACTGCCAATTTGGGCATGGGTGAGTGGGAAAGGTAGACAATAGCCACGAATCACTTCTGGATCGGTTTCACTCATTGCTGGCTCTCCATATTCCTCAATCAACAATGTGAGGAATCCTAAGAGTCGGTCAATGGTGCGGCGTTGTCCTAAAGCACTCAGCCACAGCAGTTTACGCTGGTGCTGATACCTAAAGGCATCCATAACTTCACGTCGGAAGTGAGGCCAGTTGTCTAAATCGTGCCAGTACATCCACAGCACCGCTGTTTGGTCAACATGGGCATAAGCCTGGAGCGTGAATGGTGATTGAGCAACAATTTCAAAGGGCTGTCCTGCACCCACAAATCCTAAGAAGGCTTCTTCTGGAGTTCTGTTGATGCGTCGGGACGTTA
Organism: Fischerella muscicola SAG 1427-1 = PCC 73103; assembly: GCF_000317245.1. Lineage (GTDB taxonomy): Bacteria > Cyanobacteriota > Cyanobacteriia > Cyanobacteriales > Nostocaceae > Pelatocladus > Pelatocladus muscicola_A. The sequence continues at coordinate 33,183 of NZ_AJLJ01000358.1, read as the reverse complement.
ACTGACTTGCTGTTGCACTCACTTGGGCGGTTCCTACCATGCGGATTGCACCCCTTTGCACTAAATACAGCAATCCAGGACGAGCTGGAATGCGTTCATCTTTGCTAAAGGTGCGGCAGCGGTAGTGTTCTTGAGCCCAATCAAGAATGCGTTGCCAAGTTAAGAAAGGCCGTGATGCCTCAGAAAAGGAGGATGGAGATTGCATAGGTAACAAAGAGCGTTCGGCTGAAGACAAAAAGAGGTCATAACAAGGTGCAAGGAGTGTCTTCTCGTTGGCAGGTTAGGCTTAACACCTAAACAGTGCCAGCCATGCAAAGAGAGGAATTTTAGTTCCTACTCTTTTGTTATACTTCCTACTGTACAATGATGGTAGTAAAATTTACTCAGTTTCAAAAAAAATTTGCATTTTTCTAATTTTTCTTTGCTTAAATTAAAGTTATGTCTAAAGACAGATGACATAAAATCAATAATTTCCAAGTAGATGTATAGTATCAGTAAACTAAGTGCATAAAAAGCTACAAGTAAGTAAATATGCAGCAATTAAATGTTTATTAAGTAGCTACTTAGGGTTAGAGCTAAGTATTTATACGAATAGTATTCAGAGAGAATGCTCAATAAATCAAAATTTTCCTCTATCTAAAGGTAGAGATAATAATCAGGTTTTTTACATCACAGGGTTAGCACTACAGTTGGCAAAATATGAGAAAATTCCAGCGATGGAGATTGCCAGCGCGATCGCTTCTCATTTATCGGCAAACTCAGTTGGAGTTTTCAGCATTCAAATAGTTCCACCTGGTTGGATTCATTTAAAATTGGCTCACCCTGTGTTGACTGAGTGGTTACAAAGTCTTACAGAAAGTCGGCGGGGAGGTTATATCCTTCAGGGGGGACAAGGGGGACAAGGGGGACAAGGAGGACAAGGGGAAAATTTCTCCCAATACCCAATGCCCAATGCTCTATTTCCCGTTCAATACGCCCATGCACGCTGTTGCTCACTGCTGCGGTTGGGTGAACGAGAGAGATTAATTACTTCTGAGGACGCTATACCTTGGCTTAACAATCAGCAAGAACTGCGTTTTTATCACCCAACTGAACTTTGCTTAATCAGTGAGTTAGTAAAAGTAGTTGATGAATTGGAGTGTTCTGACTCTAGTGTTTTGGTGAAATGGGAAAAAGTAGCACTTGCTTTAAGTCAAGCGTTTGAAAACTTCTGGCGCGACTGTCGGATTTGGGGTGAAATAAAAGCCAATTCACCAGAACTAGCCCAAGCCAGACTAGGCCTAGTTTTAGCCACTCAATCGGTTTTAAGACGACTGTTGGAAGAAAAGCTTAATACTTTTGCTCTTTGGGAATTATGAAATTGATTTTGTTTGGCAGTAAAAATTAACTACCAACAAACATCAAACAAAACATAAAAATGAAAGAAATCAAAACTTTTGTAACAAGTGTTGACTGTCTTAATCACCTAAGATATATTAACTGGTGTGTGAGGAGCGAACCAGCAAGGGTGCCGAGACGAAACACGGCCAGTCGTCGGCGCCCTTTCTGATTTTTTAGTATTTTGTGATTGGTTAGTAGGGGCGGACAGCTGTTCGCCCCTATAGTATTAGTAGGTCATTCCAACCAACAACTATTACGATAGCAAAAATTTTTCTATTGCCACTGCTGCCCCATCTTGGTCAATAGTGGGAGCTATCCAGCTAGCTATCGCCTGGATTTGGGGTGGTGCGTTACCCATAGCGATACCAATACCAGCATACTCTAGCATTTCTAAATCATTAAAATTATCACCAATAACCATGACGTTACTAGGTTGTAATCCTAGCAATTCTTCAGCCAAGTAACGCACCGCCATACCTTTATTCGCAAAAGGATGAGTCGCTTCAAAAAATGTAGCAACGGATTTTGTCAAATATAACTCCGCAGGAGTGTATTGAAGGCGTAAAGAACCAAGTAAATTATCAATAATGTCTTTGTCATCGCACAAAGCCAAAACTTTTGTTGGTTCATTATCTGTTAAAACTTGGCGTAAGTCACCGACTGCAATGGGCGCAATACCAGAACGTTCTGAATAAAGTTGAGTTTCGGTTGTGATTTCGCGGACGTAAAGTTGATCGTTGATGTAAAAATGAACAGATAAAAGCGATCGCAATTCTGGTTGTTCAAAATAGTCTAATAGCCGATGAGCCATTTCCTTAGAAACAGGCAAATGTTGGTGCATTTGTTGAGAAACTGGGTCTTGTATCCAGGCTCCTTGGTAGGCTACTAAAGGCATAGTAGAACCAATATCTTGATGGAAGCGCAAAGCAGAACGAAACATTCTACCAGTCGCGATCGCGACTTGAATTCCTTTTGCTTTTGCCGCAGTGATTGCTTCCTTGACTGGTTCATTGATATTGTTAGATTCGCCGGCGATAGTTCCATCTATATCTAGAACCAGCAGTTTAATTTCTTTTGTAGCCATACCCGCAACAGCAGCTGATTTTAATTGAGTAGCAGATGCTTCTTGCATAAATTTGGTGATCACTAACTGTAAAGTCCCAGTAAGAGGTTATCAGTCTCTAGTTAAGAAATCATCTAAAATCCTCCCACTGGTCAGATCAAGCAATCAAAGCTGCTGGTTAAAATAATTTTATGTCCCAAACAACACCCTCAAATTCAATCGCAACACGTCCCACCTTCATTTTGATAGATGGACACTCCCTAGCATTTCGTTCCTACTTCGCTTTCGCCAAAGGAAGAGATGGTGGACTGCGAACCAAAAGTGGAATTCCGACAAGCGTATGTTTTGGTTTTTTAAAGTGTCTGTTAGAAGTAATGACAGTGCAACAACCGCAAGCAATTGCAGTAGCTTTTGATTTAGGCTTGCCAACTTTCCGCCACGAAGCCGATGACACTTATAAAGCCGATCGCCCAGGTACACCGGAAGATTTTGTCCCTGATCTGAAAAACTTACATGAGTTGCTGGATGCATTCAATCTGAAAATTCTCACAGCTCCCGGTTACGAAGCGGATGATGTGCTGGGAACCTTAGCACAAAAAGCAACTGCTGCGGGATATCAAGTCAAGATTCTCACAGGCGATCGCGATTTATTTCAACTTATTGATCCTGAAAAAGAAATTGGTGTTTTGTATTTTAGTCCTGATGCACTGAAGCGTTCCACATCTACAAATGGGATCAGCGAATTTGGATCAGAAGAAGTTAAACAAAAACTAGGCATTTTGCCATCGCAAGTAATTGATTATAAAGCGCTTTGTGGTGATAAATCAGATAATATTCCTGGTGTCAAGGGAATAGGTGAAAAAACAGCAGTTCAATTGCTAAATACCTACGGTTCCCTTGAGCAAATTTACGCTTCCTTAAGTGCAATTAAAGGCGCAACTCAGAAAAAATTAGAATCTGGCAAAGAAGACGCCGAAAAATCTCGATTCTTAGCTGCGATCGTCCTTGATGTTCCCCTTGATATTAATTTAGATGATTGTAAATTAAAAGGTTTTGATAGTGAAGTTCTGACACCTATTTTAGAAAAGTTAGAATTTAGATATTTTTTAGGCAAAATTAACCAACTCCAGCAAAAGTTTGGTGGTACTGTTACAGAAACATCAGACACAAAAACAGAAGATAGAGAGACGAAATTTCCAGTCTCTACAGATGATGAGGATTTGTGGTTTTTCAGTGCTGCTGAAACAGAACAAGTTCAACAACAACAAAATACTTCGATAATTCAACCACGCATCATTGATACAGAAGCAAAGCTAAGTGAGTTAGTGAAATTATTACAAGAATTTACTGACTCAAATTTACCCATAGCTTGGGATACTGAAACCAATGATCTAGAACCACGAGATGCAGAATTAGTAGGAATTGGTTGTTGTTGGGGAACCAACCCAGATGAAATCGCTTATATTCCTCTAAATCATCAAACTGGAGAAAATTTAAATAAAGAAATAGCACTACAAGTCTTACGTCCAATTTTTGAAAGTGCGAATTATCCCAAAACTTTTCAAAATGCTAAATTTGATCGCCTAGTTTTCAAGTGCCAAGGAATTAATTTAGTTGGGGTAGTATTTGACCCCATGCTAGCTAGTTACGTCCTCAATCCTGATAGTAGCCATAATTTGAGTGACTTGGCTCAAAAACATTTAGGGTTGATGATTAAAAATTATTTAGATGTAGTTCCCAAAGGTAAAACCATTGCTGATATTGAAATTAATAAGATAGCTGATTACTGTGGTTTGCAAGTTTGGGCAACATTCCAACTAGTACCAAAATTGCGTGCAGAACTAGAGAAAATTCCAGCTTTGCATCAGCTATTAATGAATGTAGAACAACCATTGGAAGCTGTTTTAGCAGATATGGAATACAATGGTATTCACATCAATACAGCTTATTTAAAAGAACTTTCACAAAAATTAGAAACAGATTTAGCCAAACTGGAACAACAAGCTTATGATATAGCTGGAGAAAAATTTAATTTGGGTTCTCCTAAACAATTGAGTCAAATTTTGTTTGAAAAATTAGAATTAAGCACTAAATATTCTCGCAAAATTCAAACAGGATATTCCACAGACGCAGCTACCCTAGAAAGATTACGCGAGATAGACACTACAGGTATTATTGATGCCATTATTGAATATCGGACTCTGGCAAAATTAAAGTCTACTTATGTGGATGCTTTACCAGCATTGGTGCGTGCAGATACAAAACGAGTCCATACTGATTTTAATCAAACAGCGACATCAACAGGTAGATTATCTTCTTCTAATCCAAATTTACAAAATATCCCGATTCGGACTGCTTTTAGTCGCCAAATTCGGAAGGCGTTTCTACCAGAACCTGGTTGGTTAATGGTTGCTGCTGATTATTCCCAAATAGAGTTAAGAATTCTGACTCATTTGAGTCAAGAGCCAGTACTAGTAGAAGCTTATCAAAAGAACGAAGATATTCATACTGTTACCGCAAGACTGATGTTTGAAAAAGAAGATATTACATCAGATGAAAGACGGGTAGCAAAAACTATCAACTTTGGTGTGATTTATGGTATGGGTTCGCTGAAGTTTTCTCGTTCAACAGGTGTAGATAGAAATCTTGCTAACGAATTTATCAAACGATTTAGCAAACGTTATGCGAAAATATTTGAATATTTAGAGGGATTAAAAAAACAAGCGATCGCTCAAGGTTATGTAGAAACAATTCTTGGTAGACGTCGTTATTTTGAGTTTACCACCAATAGCCTACGTCAATTAAAAGGCAGTAACCCGGAAGATATTGATTTAGGTAAACTTAAAAATTTAGGTAATTACGATACTGGTTTATTACGTTCTGCTGCTAACGCCCCAATTCAAGGCTCTAGCGCTGATATTATCAAGATTGCGATGGTAAGGCTGCATGAAATTTTGCAAAATTACCAAGCACGATTATTACTGCAAGTTCACGATGAATTAGTATTTGAGGTTCCTCCACAAGAATGGGAAGAATTACAAATCCAAATTAAGTCAGCGATGGAAAATGCAGTGCAGTTAAGTATTCCTTTAGTAGTAGATGTACACGCTGGTGAAAATTGGATGGAAACGAAGTGATCGGGGATTGTGGATTGGAAGGAGATTAACTTAGTAGCACAATCGCAAAACTCAGATCCCGACTTTTTGCGAGAAGTCGGGGATCTTGTCTTTCACGAATAATTTAGAGAAGTTCAACCCAATTTAGAGCAAGCCAAAACGTTTGAATGAAGCCCCGAATCCATTCCGTAGTTTATGAAATCAAGAAAAACACGCCTTTTGGTAGTTGTCTTGTCAACATACTTCTTTCTTTTAGGATTGAAATTATTAGTGAATAAAACAGAAAAATATACTCTGGGAAAGTGGTTATTAATACTTAAAGAGTATATTGTAAATGTCATTGGTAATTATGAGCTTGGTAGGTATTCAAAACAATAAATGGCAAGAAATATTTACTAATCTGGAATTAAAAAATTTAGCGATATTAATTTTTAATATACTTACCGTCAATAATTCATGAGTAGCTTTAGAACCAATAAATTTTGGTCTAGATTAAATAATCTCGTCTTAGTCAGATTTTTACTTTTGGTTGCTTCTGGTTGGGCAGTTGTACAGCTGTTAGGTTATTTTGAACCAGTAATTGTTATTTTTACTTTTGCTACTATCTTGGCTTTTTTGCTAAGTTATCCAGTCAAATGGCTAGAACGTTTTTTGCCCCATCATATCGCAGTAATTGTAGTTTTCTTACTCAGTATTGTGATTATTGGTAGTCTGATAATTACTGTTGGTTTAACTCTTTTATCACAAGGACAACAGTTAATTGATAGCCTGACAGCTTTTTTAAATTCATTAGCCCCTCTATTAGAGCGAATAGAATCAATTTTTCGCTCACGTAATATTCAGCTAGATTTAACTATTATTGAAGAACAGATACGCAATCAAGCAATAAATCAACTTGTGGCTAGCTTGACAATTCTTCAAACATTTTTAACTAATTTTGTGACTTTTATAATAATCTCAGTTGTCGCTTTTTTTATGCTTCTGGATGGAGACAAGCTTTGGCATTTGATGATTAAAGTAATACCCCAACAGAATCGTAGTAAATTTACTAGGATAATTAAACGCAATTTTTTAGGTTTTTTTCAAGGTCAATTGTTATTAACTTTATTTCTTTCAGGCTCTACTTTTATTATTTTTTTATTATTAAAAGTTCCTTTCGCCTTGATCTTGTCAGTTATAGTCGGCATACTTGACATTATTCCTGGTATAGGTGCAACTTTGGGAGTTGGTATAATTAGTTTAATTGTATTATCTCAAGGTGTTTGGCTAGCTCTCAAGGTATTAGTTGCTTGCATCATACTCCAACAAATACAAGATAATCTCATTGCACCTCGGATTATGCAAGGTGCGCTGAATCTTAATCCTGTAGTAGTATTTTTTGCTTTACTAGTAGGCGCGAGAGTAGCTGGTTTATTGGGAATTTTTATTGCAATTCCGATTGCTGGAGTGATCGTTTCTATATTTGAAATTGATGAAATGAAGTCAGAAGTTTAGTTATAATTATTAGTAAATTCTTAAAAATAGATAAAGGAAAAGGAAATAGGAAAAATAACATAAAATACGTAATTTGTGTATAATTTTTATTTAAAATAGGAAAAATATCTTTTAAATAATGACTAATGACTAATCCGAATTTAAGAGCAGAATTAACAGAAAACTTGGATGAAGCAGAGTGGGAGTGGCTAATTCCCCACGCACAAAGAGATGCAGTGATTGTGGTAGCAATAGGATTAGATATATTAGATGTAGGGGTAGCGATCGCTAGTGATAAAGTTTTAGAAGTTCAAAACTGGATTGATGAGCAATTGATTGCTAAACCATCTTTAGATCAACTAGGTAATTGGAATAGCGATCGCACTAAGCGATTTCATACTTTAATTGTTCAACCATATGTATTAGTGCAAGAGAAATTGGCTGCTTAAAAAATATTTTGTAGGGGCGTACATCTGTGCTACCCTACGTTTATATTAATCAAATCCTTTTTCTATTTCTATATCTCGATTTCGCCGTGTTGCTCTAAATTCACAATTTACAAGTGTGACTGTTTTATCTCCATTGGCTGTTGCGATTATCTTCCCATCTGGACTATAAGCAACACAATAAATCGCACCTTGGTTAACAGCAATATTATTCAGTTCCTCACCTGTATCTACTTGCCATATTTTCAGATTTCCGCCATAACTTCCACTGGCTAAAGTTTTCCCATCTGGGCTAAATGCAACAGAATAAACTTCTTCATCATTTTCTGAAATGCAATTAATTTCTCTCCCAGTTTCCACATCCCAAAACTTGATAGTTTTATCTTGATGACCACTAGCTAAAGTTGTACCATCAGGACTAAAACAAATAGAATAAATTCTTCCCATCGAACTAGATTTACCTTTAAGAGTGAGGAATTTATCTTGAGTGAGATGCCAAATTTTAATAGTTTGATCGCGATCGCCACTACCGCTAGCGACTAGCTTACCATTGGGACTAAAAGCAACGCATAAAACTTCGTCTATATGTCCTCTCAGTGTATATATCTCTTTTTGATGCTCAACAGACCACAGTTTAATAGTTCGATCTTGACTACCACTAGCAATAATTTTGCCATCAGGGCTAAAAGCCACAGCATAAACTTTTTCTTTATGTCCCACAAAATTACAAATTTCTCTTTCTGTATCCACATCCCATAATTTCACAGTTTTATCGTCATGACCACAAGCTAAAATTTTACCATCAGGACTAAAAGCAATGGAATTGACTTTTCCAGAAACTGTTAAAGTACGGCTTTTCTGAGTATCTAAACGCCAGATTTTGACACTTTTGTCATGGCTACCACTAGCTAATATTCTCCTAGCTGGATCAGTAAAAATCGGATTAAAAGCAACAGAAACTACTCGTTCTAAATGTTCTTCCAAAGTAGAGAGAGATTTGGGTTTTTGTGTTTCCGTTGTCGTTGATGTTGTTGGTGCGTAGACCCGTAGACGCGGAGCGGTTTCCGCAGGTAGGGGCTTGTCGCCAGACATCGTCACTGGTGGTAAAGCTGGTGGTTTCTCAGTTTTTTCTGCTTCTGGCGGTTTAGGATGAAGAACTGTGTTTTGTGGTTGAGGCTTTACTGGGGTTGGAATTGTAATATTTACTTGGGGTTGTTTGACTTTTGTTGCGACTTCTTGACTCAGACGTTGTTCTGTTTGAGTTAAAGACTCTGCTAAATTCTGCATTTCTGTTTGCAGTAATGCGATCGCGTATTTAAATTCTTCTATTTGTTTTTCAGTATTTTTATTTGCTCCTTGTGTATAAGCATTTAGTTGAGTAATATATTGTCTCAAAGGTTGAATTTGCTGTTCAATATTTGTATTTAACTGTTTGGCAAAATTTTCTAGTTGTTCTAAGCGCTGACTAAAAGCATCTAGATTTGGTACTTGTGGCTGAATATTGGTACTAATTTTTTTTGTCTGCACATCGATTTCTACTACTTGTTGTCTTAGAAGTTCAAATTGCTTTTGAGTACTAGCATTTAACTGTTGAGTAAAACTATCAAGTTGAGCAAAATTTTGTTTAAGAGGTTCTATTTGTTGAATACTTGTATATAACTGTTGAGTATAAGTGTTCAATTGGGTAAAATTTTGTTTGAGAGGTTCTATTTGTTGCTGGGTACTTGTATTTAATTGTTGAATATAAGCGTTGAGTTCAATCAAATGTTGTTTGATTGGTTCAATTTGTTGGTGAGTATTTGTATTGAATTTTTGAGTGTAGGCGTTGAGTTGATCAATATTTTCTTTGAGAGGTTCTATTTGTAACTCAGTTGCTTTCATCAACTGTTGTCTAAATGCATCAAATTGTGCCAAGCGTTGTTGATTAGAGTCAGTATTTTGGTCTTTTTGATTTTGTCGTAATTCTTCTATTTGTTGTTGAGTTGTTTGGCTTAATCGTTGTGTAAAGTCATCAAAGTTTTCTAAGCGCTGTCTAAAGGGATCAACTAATTGATCGAATTGAGCGATCGCATTTTGTCGATATTGATTATTTAAACGCTTCAACCGTTCCCGGTTTGTGATATTCAAACCAAGGGCTACAGTTAAAGGAAGTGCTGCGTAAACGACTTGTTGAGTGACTGTAGCAGCCAAGCTGCCAATTGCGGAAGCGTATAGGGAAACGTATTCAGTAACTTCTAGCCAGTGGAGTTTGGTCATATTTGGTGGACTGCTGTACTTGCGGCTGGGAGGTAAAACAGCTAGAACGCGCAACGTAGTTTTAGGACTTATCTTCATCTTCTGCCAAGAAAGTTCTCTAATCTGTGCCTAGAAATCCTCATTTCCCACGAGAGATAAAAAAAGGTACTGCTTAAGGCAGGAGAATGGATTATTTTGTAGAGGTGTAAGGGTCTAGAGGTGTAGGCTGTGGCGATCAAACTTGTTTCATTGAGACTGCCAATAAGTGAGTGCGATCGCCCATACTAAAAAAGGGTGTTAGGTGAATTTGAATGCGATTTCCTAACATCCATCTCCTTTTACACTCCTAAATCCCTGTCAACAGAAATTATGCTTGATTTTCTCAGCAATCCTTTTGACACCACGCAAACTCCTCACAGTGGTTATCACTGGGATCACAGTAGCCGTCGCTTTTTTGAAGGTTGGTACTACCGCGTTACTTTGCCTGATGAAAATCAATCCTTCGCCTTTATGTACTCTATCGAAGACCCCATCGGCGGTAAAGCCCATAGTGGTGGTGCAGCCCAAGTTTTGGGGCCGAATGATGAGTATCTGTGTCGTACCTTCCCGGAAGCCAATAATTTTTGGGCGAAGCCGGATGTGCTAGCTTTGGGTCATTGGGGTCAAAGTAATATAGACATTCAACCCCTTTACCTGCTACCAGAAGAATTTGAGCTTCATGTTCAACAAGGGTATCAAGCCACAGCTACCTTAAATCAAGGCATAATCAGCGATCCCAGCACTGGTCAATATTGTCGTTGGCAATATGAAATTCAACCCGTGTATGGTTGGGGAAATCGCAGCAGTATACAGCAATCAACCGCAGGTTGGTTATCATTTTTGCAAATTTTTGAACCCGGTTGGCAAATTTTGATGGCGCATGGTTTGGCTAGCGGCTGGATAGACTGGAATAGCAAACGCTACGAATTCACTAACGCCCCTGCTTACGGCGAAAAAAATTGGGGTGGCGCTTTTCCTCAAAAATGGTTTTGGGCAAACTGCAATAGTTTTTCAGAGATTACTGACTTAGCCCTAACTGCTGGCGGTGGTAGACGGGGGGTGTTGTGGTGGATGGAATCTGTAGCAATGATTGGTATCCACTATCAAGGTAAATTCTACGAGTTTGTCCCTTGGAACTCCCAAGTTAGCTGGAATATTCAACCTTGGGGTAAATGGCAAATGCGAGCCAGAAATTCTCACTACGAAGTTGAATTAACAGGAATCACTGATTTACCAGGAACTCCCTTACGTGCGCCAACAGAAAATGGCTTGCTATTTTGCTGTCGTGACACCTTACAAGGGCAATTACATATAGAACTGCGAGAAAAAAAGAATAATCACACAGAAATTATCCTGAAAGCAGACAGTTCAGCTTGTGGATTAGAAATAGGCGGCGGGCCTTGGAATGATGCTTGGCAGTCTCATTAAAAGTGGTATCATGGAAAGTGATATCCATTATTTTGGGGCTGTAGCTCAGTTGGATAGAGCGAGCGCCTCCTGAACTATCGGGCACCATAGGGGAAACTCTATGAGTGAATGTGGTTAAATTCGGTGAACCCTAAAAAATGAGTAAAGAGTTTTTACATTTCATGGGAATACCGAGCCAAGCCTGAGTATTAAAACTATACAGTATATGACTGTAAGTTTTCTCAGGAAGGTGTAGAGACTAGAAAGCCACCACCTAAAGACTTAGAGTCTATGGTGAAGGTATAGTCCAGAGAGTGGGGAAACTCACACAAATCTGAAGCGCTAGGTCGCCGGTTCGAGTCTGGCCAGTCCCGTCGTCTAAAAAGTTTAATATTTTAAGGTTGCACAAACACTTTGCATCTGCCTCAATAGCAGCTAAAATCTAGCAGCAAGTTGATCGATGCCTACTTGTTTCTTGGCATTGACGATCGCCTGCCAACAAGGGAAATCACCCAAAAATCAATTTGGGATAATTTCTTATATTTTGGCTGTTCTAAATTCTTTTTCAAGAACATTTGTTGAAGCTGACGAACTTATAGAACCTTGAAAAAGCTACTATTCAAAAATCTGTCTTCTCGGTTGATGATTCTCACCCTACCACTACTCACATTGTGGGGTTATAAGGAAATCCAAGGTCAATTTACACAACCGCAAGCAATTTTAGTCTTGGGTGGTTCTACAAAAAAATTAGAACGAGAAAAATTTACGGCCGATTTTGCTCGTAAGCATCCCAATTTACCGATTTGGATTTCTGGAGGTAGTCCGCCAACAGCAACAAAAAAAGTATTTGCCAAAGCGGGGATTAATCATCAACGTTTACACTTGGATTATCGAGCCAATAATACAGTAGAGAACTTTACTACCCTAGTAGAGGATTTAGAAAAAAATAACATCAAAAATGTTTACTTAATTACTTCTGATTATCATATGAGACGCGCCACAGTTATCGGTGAGATTGTTTTGGGTAGTCGAGGAATTAATTTTAAACCAGTCTCAGTTCCTTCTAGTAGTTCTCAAGCAGAACCCATCGGCAAATCTATCCGCGATGGCGTGAGATCATTGGTTTGGGTGGCTACTGGTTATACAGGTGGAGATGAACTGCCAGATAAAAATAGAATTAGATGAACGCTACCATTTTAGATTTTGGATTGGAAAAAATAAATGGTAGCGATCGCTTCTCAATTGTGTAATCTTAATGACGCTCAAATTCAGTGTTTTGTAAACTAGATGATCTCAAGAAAAAACTCAATAGAGAATATAAATAGCTTCCTCTTTATCCCAGCTTGCTCCTTGACAAAAGTCATCTATCCAAGAAGCGAGTTTATAGTTTTGCTTGGTAGGGACTGAATTTACATTATCTACAATATCTTGTGGTGGTATCAATGCTAACTTAGTTTTGCTATCCACATTGCTGGTAGTGATCACAGATGACACTGGCTGACTTTCTCTGTTGATGTTACTGCTAATGAGGAGCGATCGCATAGGTTTACTATTATTACCACTATTACTATTATTTTCGGTTTTGCTAATTACTGTCAGCAGTGGGGTAGGCGGTGATTTACTATTGCTTTCAGCTTTACCAATAACTGCTAATGCAGGTAAAGCTTTGCCGTTAGTTCTATTAATCACTGATAATGCAGGTACTGATGTACCCTTACTTGCCAATTTATTTACCACAGTTAGCGATGATACAGATTTTTTTTGATTGTGTACTTGCGTACTTACCCTACTACCTATTTCCTGCTTCACAACTCCATCAGTTTCTAAGCATTTTTGGGATGGATGTAACTTCTGTGATGAAAATACAGCTTGAGATTGGGAATCAACTTTGTCGTTAGTTGATGTTTCAAGAAGTCTTTTTTCCTGAATTGTTTCTATCTCTACATCATCATTATTATCTTCAACTAAATGCAGTTGTTCTTCAGGATTGAAGTTCAAACCCAAAGCTGTAATTATACAATCTGGATTATTGTTTAATTCTAAAAGTAAAGGCAATATCTCATCCAGTTCTGGTTCTAAAACAGATAAAGTTGCCAAAATAAAGCCAGAAGAAGGGCGACGTTCACCATCATAAGTACCCCAGATTCGCATTTTTACTAACCAGGGACGATTTTGAAAATAGTATTTCACCCACTTTAATTTTAAGGATTCACGTAGCTGTTGAATATTCATAAAATCTTTCCTTTTCCCCTTAGCCTTCAACTTTTAACTTATTATCAAACTAGCCTTTCATGGGAAAATCCCAAAGCATGAAAATACAACTCTTCCTACACCTCTAAACCCTTACACCCCCACACCCATTTATTGTTTTTGTCCTTGAGGATGAAACCGATGATAGAGCATCTTGGTTACAATTTGATTACCTAACAAATGCTGTTCAATTATTAAAGGTACTTCGCTGGGATGAACGCCACTGTACCAAACCATATCTGGTACAACCAATACCATTGGGCCATTGCCGCATTGTCCTAAACAACCACTACCCATTACCGTTATATCAGGGACGGATATAACCTCAAAAGCTGCTAATACTTTAGCAGCCCCTTGCTTACGACAAGTACGATTTTGGCAGACGCGAATACATTTCATTAATTATTAGTCCTTTGTCATTTGTCATTTGTTATTTGTCAATAGATAGGAAACAGAGAACGGGGACAAGGAAACAGGGAAAATATAACCAATGACCAATGACCAATGATCAATGACCATTGTACAGACGCGTAGACGCTCGTCAGAGCGGCTTCAAGGTAAGAGTATCATCGCGTCTCTAATGACCAATAACAAATGACAAATGACTATTCTGGTAAAAGCCCTTTTGATTGTAGCCATTCATTGTTAAATATCCGTGACTGGTAGCGAGAACCACTGTCACACAAAATGGTAACTATGGTGTGTCCTGGCCCCATCTGTTTTGCTAAGGCTACAGCTGCGCCTACATTGATACCTGTAGAACCACCCATAAATAAACCATCTTTCCGCAGTAGTTGATAAACTACTCGTAAGGCTTCCTGGTCGTGGATTTGAATCGCATCATCAGCTGGTGCGCCTTCCATGTTCGCGGTGATCCGACTATTACCAATACCTTCTGTAATGGAATTACCTTCCATCTTGATTTCGCCAGTTTTGATGTAGCTGTAAAGTCCGCTACCCATCGGGTCAGCAACTACACATTTTATATCTGGATTTTTTTCTTTGAGAAATAGAGATACACCTGCATAAGTACCACCAGTTCCAGTGGCTGCTACCCAACCATCTATTTTTCCTTCTGTTTGTGTCCAAATTTCTGGGCCTGTGGTTTCGTAGTGAGACTGACGATTAGCTAAGTTATCAAACTGATTCGCCCAAATCGCATTTTCCATTTCACTGGCGACTCTACCAGATAACTTGACGTAATTGTTGGGGTCTTTATAGGGTACAGCAGGAACGGGACGAACTTCGGCACCTAATGCCCTCAAAGCATCCATCTTTTCTTGAGACTGGGTATCAGGAATGATAATCAGGCATTTGTAGCCTTTAGCATTACAAATGTGTGCTAATCCAATACCAGTATTACCTGCTGTTCCTTCTACAACTGTGCCACCAGGTTTTAGTAAGCCTTTTTTTTCTGCATCTTCAATAATATAAAGTGCAGCGCGGTCTTTTACAGAACCGCCAGGGTTGAGAAATTCTGCCTTACCGAGAATTTCACAGCCTGTATCTTCACAAAAACTGTTTAACCGAATGAGTGGTGTGTTACCAACAGTACCTACAAAGCCGTTTTTGATATCCATATTGAAATTTACCTAGTCTCTTCCTATAAAAATTCTTACTTATTCTGGTGTTAATACAGATAAGACAAAATTACAAGAATATAGATGCAAGTTTTTAGATGCAAGTTTTTCGAGACAACATTATTTATATGGCAATACAGTTCAGATAAGACCAAAAACTTGATCAGGTGGGCAATGTAGAGACGTGCCTTAGCGAAGCCATGCGCTATAGCGCTATTGGCACGTCTCTACACATCATCAAATCTCACTAAAAATTCTTAACTGAACCGTATTGATTTATATGGTGCGAAAGAATGGGTTAATTTTTGCAAGCCAATGTATTCACATTGCAGGTTGATGCATTCACATTGCAGACCGATGCATTCACATTGCAAGCCGATGCATTCACATTGCAGACCGATGCATTTACATTGCAAACCGATGCATTCATATTGCCAGAGGTTGTATTGAGATACACTGCGATGAAAGTACTAAACTACAAGACAGTACTAATTGAAGAGTCTCAAAATCACCCCCTACAGTGTACACACATCTGAACATAGAATAAAAAAAGCTGTTTGATCCCCAATTTAATGCTGATGGAATAGCACCTTACTGTTCTGATTTAGGAAGGTTTTTACAAGAAGTCTTATTTTGCTATTTCAAAGATGGGAAAGCAAATGTTTGTAGTGTAGAAATTTTTAAGCGATCGCAAACAATCTGTGGTGTGTCAGCCAAATTTTTGGTGAGAAACGTTCAGATAAAAAACCTCACCTTACTTAATCATCAAGAAGGTGAGGTTTTGTGAGCAACTAAATTATTTATTTGGCTGGGGAGTCATCCGCAAATAAGGCTTGACTTCCTGATAGCCTTTGGGGAATTTTTCCTTCAGTACTTCAGGATCTTTGAGTGAAGGAACAATCACGCAATCATCGCCATCTTTCCAGTCAGCTGGGGTAGCAACGCTGTAGTTATCAGTTAGTTGCAGCGAATCAATCACTCGCAAAATTTCATCAAAGTTACGTCCAGTGCTGGGAGGATAAGTCAGAGTCAGACGTAACTTTTTGTTGGGGTCAATGATAAATACTGTCCGTACCGTCACGCTAGCATTAGCGTTGGGGTGGATCATGTCGTAAAGGTCAGAAACTTTACGATCTGGATCTGCCAAAATTGGGTAGTTGAGTTTAGTACTCTGTGTTTCTTCAATGTCTCCCACCCAGCCTGTGTGGGATTCAACATCATCAACACTCAGGGCGATCGCTTTGACATTGCGCTGATCAAATTCTGGTTTGAGTTTGGCAACAGTTCCTAACTCAGTAGTGCAAACTGGTGTATAGTCTGCGGGGTGAGAAAACAGCACTACCCAGCTGTCACCCGCCCACTCATAAAAATCAATATCGCCATGTGTTGAGGCTTGGGTAAAATTCGGTACTGTATCACCTAGACGGAGAGCCATGCT
This sequence comes from Fischerella muscicola SAG 1427-1 = PCC 73103, assembly GCF_000317245.1. Classification (GTDB taxonomy): domain Bacteria; phylum Cyanobacteriota; class Cyanobacteriia; order Cyanobacteriales; family Nostocaceae; genus Pelatocladus; species Pelatocladus muscicola_A. The sequence continues at coordinate 16,756 of NZ_AJLJ01000358.1, read as the reverse complement.
TGATTCCCTGTGGATAAAAAAGGATACGTGTTCTATTGTGACATGATGACATAGAACACCGGTTCCCCGATAAAGCTATTGTGGTTCGCAACAAAAATTTAAGTAACTAAATCAAAATTTAACCAAACGTTAAGTGCAAAGGTAAGCCAAATGCCAATTGTAGAGACGCGATTAATCGCGTCTCTACAATTGACAAATGCTATCCCCCCCTACCCAATCTCATAATTTGAAATTGATGTACAATCAGCGCTAGTGTCAACATACCTAAAATTGTCATCAATCCCGCAGGCATAAACTTACGTGTTTTAGCTAATCTAAATGCAAAAACAACTATTAATATAGCTGTAACAATAGCTGCTAAAGTCAAACCCCAGTTTTGACCTTGAATTTGTATTAAAGCCGAGAATATAAGTACTAAACCACTGATGCTGCCACTAAAAAGTGACATATTACTACCAGCTGTCACGTAACCGACAATACCACCCACTACTGTCAATATGCCGTAAGCAAGGGCGGCAACAATACCTAAATTCATTGTTACAACCTATGTAGATTTTAATTTTTCTGCAAGCTCCGGCAGACAATTTAGCATAGCTGTTTAGCTAAATAAGCCAATTGATAGATGGATAATCAAGTCATGCCTACGGCAAGTAATTCGTCTTACGCAAAGGTTCAATTTCTCCAACGCCAAGCAGCTTCTCTTTTACTTTACCAATCTGTCCTGCAAACGGAAGTAGGTATAGCATTTCTTGATCTGTTGCAAGCTATTCGTTACAGTGAAGCGGATGCTAGAAGTTGCCTGCAAGCTTATGGCAGTTACTTTCGAGCCTTAGCAACAAAAAATCAAAACTGGGAAGAATATCTAATTACTCAAATTCTCAAAGCTGAGAATCCTTTTACAAAACAAGCTCAACAGCAAGAATTTGAGAATTTACCAACTGCTTTGGTAGCAGCAGTCAAACATGATTTACTCGTACTCCAACATTTGTATGAATGTAGCAGCGCTGTTTTGAGTGAATGGGTACAGAATATTGCTCATCTACCTGTTTCACCAGTGGTGTGGTACTTAGACCAGGATGGGATAGCAGGTGTAGAAACGCAGTTGATTAGTTCTCTACAACAGTTGGAAAATTGGGCAGATGCTGTAGAAGATTTAGCCATATACTATCGGCAATACGGTACAGGTTTATTTGCAGAGTACAAGGCTTTACGTTGGCAAGATGGGCAGTTTTTGGGTATCTCTTATCCCGATACAGTTAAATTAAGCGAGCTTGTGGGTTATGAGTCGCAAAAAGAAGCTTTATTGAAAAATACAGAATTTTTGTTATCAGGACAGGTGGCTTTACACGTATTACTTTATGGTAGTCGTGGTTCTGGTAAATCTTCTTTAGTTAAAGCTTTGCTGAATGAGTATGGAGAGCGTAATTTGCGACTGTTGGAAGTCGCAAAATCACAGCTACAAGACTTACCAGTGATTGTGGAACATTTGCGAGGAGTACCGCATAAATTTATTATCTTTGTTGATGATCTTTCATTTGAGGAAGATGACGATGCTTTTAAGGCGTTAAAAGTCGTGTTAGAAGGGAATTTAACTGCACGTCCACAAAATATCGTGGTGTATGCTACTTCTAACCGTCGCCACTTAGTGCGGGAGTTTTTTGCTGATAGACCTGCTCCCCGCGATCATGATGAAGTTCATGCCTGGGATACAATGCAGGAAAAACTTTCCTTTAGCGATCGCTTTGGTCTTACTCTTACTTTTGAAGGAGCTGATCAAAAAACTTATTTAAAAATTATCCGGCATCTTGCGGATTTAGCAGGAATTAATATCAGTCAGGAAGATTTAGAATATAAAGCTTTACAATGGGCAACTCGTCATAATGGTCGTTCTGGAAGAACAGCACGACAATTTGTAGATTTTTTAAAAGCAGATTTGAATCTTGCTGCAATCCAAGTTAAAAATTAAAAATCATAAAGAAAGAAAAATGCTCAAAACCAGCAATATGCAGTCAGCAACAGTAAGTAATCGACTTATTCTCGGTGTAGTTGCCTTTGGTGCGAGTTTTGGACTTGGTTTAGTCTTTAGTTGGGATGTTAAAAGTGCCTTTTTCACAGGCGTCATCACAATATTTTCTACCTATCTCGCAGCCTTGTTTATAGACAAGCGACGCCGAGCTAGTGAAATGCTAGTTCTAGATTCTCTCCACAAACGGATTAAAGAATTGGAGAATTTAAAATCTCGTGTAGTTGGAGAAGTCAATGAATTAGAAACTCAACATTCTCTGTTATATCAAGAATCGAATAAATTACAAAATCAAATAAATGAACGTCGAAATCAACGAGATAGTCTTAGTCGTGAGTTAAGCAGTTATGCCATCGAAAAAAAACAATTAGAATCACAAATTAGTACTCTCCAAAATGAAATTACCGAACTAGAAAAAACCAAATTAGAACATAATAATTCTTTATCTGCTATCAATGCCGAAAAACGCCGATTAGAATTAAATTGTAGTGTTTCTAAAGCTGAGATCAATCAGTTACATAATCAGCTGTGTGAACTGTTGCAGCAAAGGCAAGACTTAGAAAGTAACTTAACTCTTCTAGAAAGACTTAAACCCCAACTAGAAGAAAAATTACATGAAATGAGACTTCAAGTCCAAGAACTAGAAACAGAAAATCAGCAACAAAATCAACTGTTGCTAGACAAAAAGCTAGAAATAGAAAAGACAGAAATTAATTTAAATTCCTTAAAAGCACAAGTAACAGAGCAACAAAACCAAATCCAACAATTGGAAAGTCAAATTTCCTTATTGCAAGATGAACGAGATCATTTACAAAATCAAGTATGGGAATTATTACAGCAAATAGAAAATTTAGATTCCAGCAATGTATTAGAAAATAATCAGGAAGAAGATTTAGATCTTTTTCCATTTGCTGATTTACTTGATACAGTAGATGAGCTAGAAATATCAAATAATCTAGAGGAATTTTCGTCAGAATGGTCTAGCTTACTAAATCATTTATCTGAATCTGAAATTCAGGTATTAAAAGCAATTATAGAAAATGATAATCCGAATGCAGCTATAAAAAAAATAGCTGAAGCTAATATTACTATGCCAAATTTATTAATTGATTCTATCAATGAAAATGCTAATAACACACTTGGCGAATTGCTTATTGATCCAAATGTCACAACTCCAGAAATTTATCCAGAGTATAAAAGTGATGTGGAAAGAGCGATCGCAATCTACAAAAATATTAAATAGAAGCGAAGACTTTAAGCAATAACATATAGAGGTGGTGATTAATCCTTTCCCCTACACCCTTATACCCTTATACCCTTATCCCCCTACACCCCTATTTCCTGACCTTACCCTACATGAAAGCAAAGTTCACCTTCAAGCTAAAATACATGGAAGTGAGGTGAATTTACATGGCAAAGCTCAAAATCTCGAAAAAAGTCTCCACTGCTATCATCAATTCTCTTGGCGCGGGTGTTGTACCAAGGGTAGGACTAGAACATATAGCAGTAGGTCGGGAAAAAGAACTACAAAGCCTATTACAAAACCTCAATGACATTGCAGAAGGAGTAGCAGCTTTTCGCTTCATAATTGGGAACTATGGTTCCGGTAAAAGCTTCATGCTACAGTTACTTCGCAATCGTGCTATGGAGCAAGGTTTTGTAGTTACTGATGCTGACTTGTGTTCAGAACGCCGATTAGCAGGAAGCAACAACGAAGGTTTAGCAACTTATCGAGAATTAATGAGTCGCCTTGCTACAAAAACTCGCCCTGATGGCGGTGCTTTAATAGCAATTTTAGAGGGATGGATTAGTAAAATTCAACAAGAAGTTGCCAAAGAAACCGGAATGCGTCCCAATGATGATGGCTTTGATGACCAAGTAGAAGCCAAAATTAGGGAAGTAATTCAGTATATAGAAGACTTAGTTCATGGCTTTGATTTTGGCAATGTGATCATTGCTTATTGGCGTGGTTATCGCTTAGATGATGATGAGCTAAAAAATTCTGCTTTGCGTTGGTTGCGAGGAGAATATAGCACGAAAACAGAAGCCAAAGCTGCTTTAGGAGTGCGGGTAATTATTGATGATGATAGTTGGTATGATTACATTAAATTAATTGCTAAATTTACTGCGGAAATTGGCTACAAAGGGCTTGTAGTCTTGCTTGATGAAGCAGCAAATATATATCAAATTCCCACTACTGTCACTCGCGAAAAAAATTACAATAGGCTGCTAGCAATCTTCAACGACACCATGCAGTGTAAAGCCGAAAATCTCGGAGTGTTTATAGGTGGAACAACAAAATTTTTAGAAGACCCAAACCGCGGACTATTTGCTGATCCTGCTTGGCGTCGGCGAACAAAAGAAAGTCGTTTTGTGACTCAATCTGGTGTACAAGAATTTTTAGGGCCTGTGATGCGGCTCAATCCTTTGAGTCAAGAAGAAATTCTGTTACTATTGCAAACATTAATAGAAATCCATGCCCTGAATTTTGCTTATACACAGACATTAAAAACTTCTGATTTAAAAAATTTTGTCCAAGAGATCGTCAATCGCTTGGGTGCAGCAGCATTATTAACTCCGGGCGAAATTGTCCGAGATTTTCTCAGTGTTTTAAATATAATTTATCAAAACCCTAGCAAGTCTTTTGATGAGTTAATTCATGGTGCTGATTTTAAACCTACTGCCGTGGGTAAAGATACAGATATGGGTGAAGATGATGTTGCGGAGTTTAGTTTATAGTCATGTAGAAACGCGAAATTTCGCGTCTCTACACATAACCGTATTGGGTTACACCCCTACATGAAATCCAATTTGTATGAGGATTTTTGTCAAACAAAATTACGCTGGGTAAATCCGCAGACGCCGATTTGGTTCTTCCCCAAAGCTATTGGATTTTAAGCGGTAGTGTTCCACCAACTCATGCTGCATTTTCCGCACTTGAGGAGAACGGGGTAATAATTCCACAGGTTGTCCTTTGGGAATGACAATATTTTCGACTGCTAATCTGGCTTCCTCTAAGGCGTCAATTTCATCATCAGTGGCGCTGTGGAGGAATAATTGCAGTTCGCGATCGTCAGTCACCTCCGGATCATCGATGTTGAGTAACCGCCGCAAACCACGGGTGATTTGCGGTATGGTACTAGATTTAATCATGTGGATTGGCACTTGTCGGGCTTTAGCCATTTGCCGCAATTTAGCATGGTTTTTGACGTGCGATCGCAATGCTAAAATTGCATCAGCACTATCGATATCTTTTGTCAAGACCACTGGTAAATTCAACACTTCAACTACTTGTTCTAATTGACTACGACTGACACCATAGGGATAGATGTGCAGTGGCAAATCTTCACCATTTGGCCCTGCTAGTTTGCTATCAGCATCATCAAAGCCACCAAAGTAATTGAAAGATTCATCTAGTAGGCGGTCAAATTCGTTGTGCCGACTCAACTTGGTTGGTTGGGTGGTAACTGGTAACGGTAATGCTTGCATTTGACCAGATGAGCGCCAGCCGTTTGACTGTCGTGCTGGTACAAATGACTCTTCTTTTGCGAGAGTTTGAGAACGACCATTCAAAGGTACTAACTGGCGTTTAATCTGAACTTGGCCTTCTTCATCAACAGTTCTCACCTGTGGACTAGGCTGATGTCCTCTGAGCAAACTATCTACTGTTTCAGCTACACTCTCATGGACTACCCAGCGTTGGCGTTCCAGCATTTCCACGGCAATCTCGAAAGTGGGAGGTGCTTTGCGCTCCAAAACAGTTTTTTGACTGCCTCGGCGTCTAGCTTCATCATCCCCTAATGTCACAGCTTGGATACCACCAACCAAATCCGAAAGAGTCGGGTTTTTGATTAAGTTTTCAATTTGGTTTCCGTGGGCAGTACCTACCAACTGTACACCCCGTTCGGCAATAGTACGAGCGGCTAAAGCTTCTAGTTCTGTGCCAATTTCATCAATAACGATCACCTCTGGCATGTGGTTTTCCACAGCCTCAATCATCACTTGATGTTGTAATTCGGGATGAGCAACTTGCATCCGCCTAGCTTTTCCAATTGCTGGATGGGGAACATCACCGTCACCAGCGATTTCATTAGAGGTGTCAATAATCACCACACGTTTGTTGAGATCATCCGCCAAAACACGGGCAATTTCTCGTAAGGCAGTGGTTTTACCCACACCTGGGCGTCCCAGCATCAGAATCGATTTACCAGTTTCCACTAAATCGCGAATCATGCCGATGGTTCCAAACACCGCTCGACCAACACGGCAAGTTAAGCCAATAATCTTACCGCTACGGTTACGGATGGCACTGATTCTATGCAAAGTTTGCTCTATTCCGGCTCGGTTATCTCCGCCAAAGCTTCCTACTCGCTGAATACAATCATCGATCACGTTCTGAGTGATGGCTATTTCGCTCAGATACTCAGCTTGATGAGGGAAGCGGGCTTCTGGACGACGGCCCAGATCTAAAACCACTTCCACTAAACTATCTCGTTGGGGATGCTTCTCTAATATTTGCCGCAGGTCTTGGGGCAAAATATCTAACAATTTTTGGAGATCTTCTGTAATCGTCATGCTTATTATGGTGACGTTTTTAGAGATAGCGATATGCTTTTATGGACACGAGGTTTTGCCCGTACCCTACTGCTGGGACTTGAGCTGGGAAACAAGAGAATGGGCAAGTCCAACAGCTTGCCAGAGCAATTCTGGTTCATCTTCTAGGCGGACAGTTGTTTTGACACTGGCGTCATTCACCTCCCTTGCTTCTAACTGCTCTAAAATTGGTGACAGCAATACACGAGCGTAGCTGCCATAGGCGACACCGGAAATCGATGGGGAGGGGGGAGACAAGGGAGACGCGGGAGACAAGGGGAAGGGGCCAGACACAGGAGAAATTCTTCCTTGTCTTCCTTGTCTTCCTTGTCCTCCTTGTCCTCCTTTCCTCAACAATCCCATCGCCCTTAACTTGGCAACGGTGTAACTGTTCGTGCCGCCTGCTAACTGCACGTATCCAGGTAGTTTTGCTGCCAAGACTTTTTGCCCCAATTTGACTGCGGCTGTGGTTGTGCCATCGCCAATATCACCACTCATCGGCCGTCCGTCGGTTTGCCAAATTAAGGCATAATTATGTGGAGCGATCGCATCATACAGAGCATGTAGGTAATCAATCATACCTTCTCCGTCGGGACAACTAATCGCTACTAACTTCAATTGCTCAACCCAGGGTGCTATTGCTTGCCACAATTGCTGGAATTCTGTCAAACGTCCTACTTGTGTATGAATTTCTATGGCATCCACCCCAGTTGACAAAATCAATGGTGCGATCGCTTCTGGTGTTATTACGTAAGAATTTGTACCAATTATACCATAAGGACAAATTGGTATGCAACGACCACAACCGTAGCACTTGTTGGATATCACTCCTGAAAAATGCTCTGGTGTATTGCTAAATTTTATTGCCTGTGCAGGGCAAATTCTTTCACATGGTCTGGGACAATTTGCAGGACACTCTGTATAATCAAATTTTGCTTTGCGAAAATGTGGATCTTCCCCATCATTGAGGCTAACCATCAAAAAAGGTGACTTTCCTTTGTTGGCAAAGCCTCGTGCTTGTGCGTCTTCGGCAAACTCAGCGGCAATTTGTAGCGCCTCTCGAACTGCGGCAATCACAGCCGGATCAGCAGCTACATCTATACAATCAGCACCTGCTAGTGTGTAGGCCAATGTTAAACTTCTGACCGCAGGCAGGTGTTGAAAGCTGGCTCCGCAAATGAGCTTGAACCAGTGACCTTCTTTAAGCGATTGCAAGGGGTTGAGGTGATCAGTCACATTATCTATTATGCTATGTGACAGAAAAATGTTGTAGGCATTTGCCTAATTTAATTCGCTTTGTTGGAGAGGAATTTCGATGATAAACTCTGTGCCTTGCCCTGGTAGTGAGTTACAGGTGAGTTTTCCTTGATGTTTCTGGACAACAATTTGATAACTAATTGCCAATCCCAGTCCACTACCTTTACCTGGTGGCTTTGTAGTGAAAAACGGATCAAACATTCGCGATCGCACGGATTCGGATATCCCAGGGCCATTATCAGCGAGACAAATCTTTACGGTATCCGAGTTTGTCAGCATCGTGCGAATGTGAATTTGTCCTATGTCCTTTGTCCTTCGTCCTTGGTCATTTGCTAATGACCATTGACTATTGACATTTGACTCATCCAAAGCATCGATCGCATTATTCAATAGATGCATAAATACTTGGTTGAGTTCACTAGCATAACAAGTCACCAAGGGTAAATTAGTATACTCTTTAAATACTGTAATTGCAGGACGATTTATTGTTTTCTTAAGTCGGTGTTGCAACATCACTACAGTACTATCTATACCTTCATGGACATTTACACGCTTCATTTGCGCTTCATCGAGTCGGGAGAAATTTTGTAGTGCTTCAACAATAGAACGGATACGTTCTGCTCCTCTATACATTGCATCCATGAGGTTTTGTTGATCGTTGATTAAAAAATTTAAATCTATTTGTTTAACTATTTCTTGAATTTTTAATGTGGGAGATGGATATTCTTGTTGATAAACTTCAATTAGATTAATTAAATCTTGTACATATTGACCAGCATATTCGAGGTTGCCGTAGATAAAACTAATAGGATTGTTAACTTCATGAGCAATTCCTGCTACCAACTGCCCTAAAGCCGCCATCTTTTCTCGTTGAATCATTTGAACTTGAGAAGCTTGCAAATCATCAAGAGCTTTTTGTAGTAATGTATTTTTTCATGTAATTTATTTTGTAATAAGCATAATTTTAGCTGGTTTTCTATTCGCAATACAACTTCTACTCCATGAAATGGTTTAGTAATATAATCTACACCACCAACATCAAAAGCTTTTACTTTGTCTAAAACATCATCAAGAGCGCTAATAAAAATAACTGGAACTCGACAAGTGCTATCATTAGCTTTTAACTGTCGGCAAACTTCGTAGCCATTCATTTCTGGCATATTAATATCTAACAAAATCACATCTGGCAAAACCATTTGGCAAGCAGTAAGCGCCATTTTGCCACTTAAGGCTTTACGAACTTCATAGCCTTGTGCTGTAAGCATTGCTGACAAAAGTCGCAAATTATCAGGGGTATCATCAACTACCAAGATATTTGCTTTGGAATCTCTTTTTGGAGTCGAATGCATTTTACTTAAGAATATTAATCATTATAATAAGCAAAAATTATTGTTTAGAAGTCAAAATACTCCTCTAGAGCTAACACGCGGATAAGGGAATTCTACGTTAAAAGCTTTCTGATGGGCAAATTGAAGAGCAGAAGACTAAGTTGGAAGTCAGGGAACAGGAAATAGGGAACTCTTAACGGCTTGAAGAATGTGTAATTAATTCAGTAATGCTACTTAATGTGTTTTGCAATATTATGGTGCGTTGTCGCAAAGCGCAACGCACCATAATATTGCTTACTCATTTAGGCAGATAGAGCAAGCAAACTGGAGTTTGCTTGCTCATTTGGTTTAATTTATTTCTAATTTCGGTAGATTACGCACTCATTTCAGTAAATTCAGTAAGCAATAGGCTCTCGAACTTTTCAATATGCTGATTGCTTTTTTCTATCAGTAATTTATGCAATCATAACAGCGATCGCTTTAATTATCTTTTCTGAGATAAATCCATGAAATTTGCCAGCTTGTAAACAATCCTCGCCCCGACATTACCATCCCACTCAGCATTACCAACTTCACAAACATCAAAGCCAATAATTTTTCTACCGCTTTTTACTAATTCACGAAACAAACAAAAAGTTTGCTCTAATTCCAGTCCACCAGGAACAGGAGTACCTGTTTTCGGACAAAGTTTTGGGTCAAGACCATCAACATCAAAGCTAATATGAACGTATTCAGGTAAATGACCGATAATTGATCGACACACTTCAATCCAAGTAGTTCCAGAGTAAAGTTTTTGTTTGATCATTGAGTCATAATAAGCAACTATCCGACTATTGGATTGACTAATGATTTCCACTTCATCATGACAAATATCACGCAAACCCACCTGTACCAATTTGGAAATTTGCGGTATTTTCATCGCATTAAACATAACAGAAGCATGAGAAAACTCAAATCCTTCATAGGCATCTCGTAAATCTGCATGGGCATCAATATGTAAAATACCAAAGTTAGAATATTTAGCTGCTAATGCTTGAAAATAACCTAATGGTGAACTGTGATCTCCTCCAATCACCGCAACTCTTTTACCATGATTAATTGCTTCTTGACACTGTGCAAATAACCATTGATTGAGCTGTTGACAAGCTTGGTTAATTTCTGTGATCACAGGAGTTAAGTCTGGTGTATCTGTTAATTGTTGACCTTGCTCTAAACGTTCAATAATTGTTGTAGCTAAATAACGGTAGTATGTGTTTTTATCTAAAATATCCTGGGGAATTTCTGCCATAAAAATTCCCTGTTTCCATCCATCAGGGTTATCAAAATCGAACAAGTCTAATTGTGGTGAAGCATCCAGGATTCTTTGTGGCCCATTCGCCGTACCCGCACCATAGGAAACGGTAACTTCCCACGGGACACCAAAGACAATTAAATTTGCAGACTCATAATCAAAAGGTAAACCAAAGAGGTTGCCGTTGATTTGTCCTATGCCGCTAGGATTGTACTTTGGAAATTGATTACTCATCGACTGTCTTTTTGATTTATGTGGGTAAACAAAATACTGCTTGTTAGATATTTGCATTATGTTAGCGTAGTTTGAAAGAAGCCCAGCAAAAAATCTTTAACAACAATCTAAGTAGAAAATTAAGAATTGAGGAGACAAAGAGGACAAGAAGATTAACTTAGTACAGGAATTCAGAAGTTCGTAACGAATTAAGTTCATAAAGCCTCTGCGCCTCTCTGCGCTGACTCCGCTACCTGGTGCGTTTAAAAAGTTACGAATTAATGCAAAGCTGTACTTAGGGACTTCCAAATAAAAAATATCCCTCTTTAGCTTTATGTTTACCTACCTAACTTAACTGCATTACAAAAATTATTAATATGACAGATATCCGCAAGCTAATTAACCAACTCGCTGCCGAGGAAAATAATTTACATTCCACTCGCTTTATCGCGCCTTGTGTGCGTGGTGGCAAGGTACGAACTAGAGTTGCAGAAATAATTTATACATTTAATCCTAAACCTCGTAACTTTGAAGGTTGGGGCATATTTCAACCAGTAGATGAGAAAATCGCAGCGGTAGTTGAAGAACCTAACTTACCCCAAATTGCTGAATATCTACAATATCTTAAACCAATGCGTTTGCGACTGGCTCATCCATTACGATCACAAACTTGGTTAGCTTACCCAGTCAACGAAGTTGATATGCGGCAACGGTGTGGATATTGCCGACCTGTAGCGGTAAATTTAGTTACAGAAGGAGCTATATTTGAGGTAATTATTGCCCGTACTGATGGTGCTGCTTGGTGGTTTGACGAATGCGATCGCCGTGCTGATCCGTTAATTACTGAAAAACTGCGAGAACACCTCAAACAAATCACACCCCAAGACAAACTCCACTTTCGGGGTATGACACCAGAAATGCGGACAGTATACGAAATTGTTGCCCAACAAACAAAAGAATTTGCAGCTTTGCAGCAACAACAACTCGATGAAAAGCAATTACAAAAAGCATTGCAAATGGGTGGCGGAGAATTACATGAATTTCGCGATCGCCAAGATCATTGGGTTGTACACTGGACAACTGCTGACGGCGAATATCACACCAGCGCTATTTCTAAAACAGATTTAACCGTAATGAGTGCGGGAATTTGCTTGAGTGGAGAAGATGAAAAATTTGATTTGCAATCTCTAGTGGGTATTGTTGAACGACGGTATGAATAGGGAACGGGCATTGGGCATTGGGCATTGCTTTATTCACCTTTGTCTCCCTGCTCCCTGCTCCCTTGTCCCACTCCCAGTCCCTGCTCCCTGTTCCCCGTTCCCCGTTCCCTTTATTGACCAAACCTTAAGGCTTGTCCACGTACTTGTGTGTGCAACTTGCCTTTTTCATAAACAATCTCACCACCAACAATCGTGTAAACAGGCCATCCCGTGAGATTCCAACCTTCAAAAGGACTCCAACCGCATTTACTTAATAATTCTTCGCGCAAAACTGGACGATAAGTTTCCAAATCTACAAGGACTAAATCAGCATCATAACCAGGTGCGATCGCTCCTTTGTTAGGGATATTATATGCTTTGGCGACAGCAGTAGACATCCAGTTAACAACTTGGGCAAGAGTGCATCTTCCTTGGTCTGTGGCTGTTAACATTAAAGGTAAAGAAGTTTCTACCCCTGGCATTCCTGAAGGACTATTTGGATAAGGTTGCGCTTTTTCTTCTAAAGTGTGGGGTGCATGATCGGTGGCAATAAAATCGATAATGCCATCATGCAAAGCTTGCCAGAGAACTTCGTTATCGTGGGGCGATCGCAAAGGCGGATTCATCTGTGCTAATGTACCAATTTTTTCATAGGCACTTGTATTCAATAATAAATGTTGTGGTGTGACTTCTGCCGTCACCCAACTTGGCTTGTGTTGACGCAGTAACTCTGCTTCTTCAGCCGTAGACATATGTAAAATATGCAGACGTCGCTGATATTTTTGTGACAATTTTAACACCAGCTGTGTTGCCAACAGTGCCGCCTGATTGTCTTGGATCTGAGAATGAATTGCGACGTCATGAATACCAGCAAATTCCTGGCGTCTTTGGTTGATTCGGGCTTGATCTTCGGCGTGGACGGCAATTAAACGTTTTCCTTTGGCAAATATTGCTTCTAGAGTTTCTTGTCCATCCACCAACAACTGCCCATGCATCGACCCCATAAAGATTTTGATCCCTGGAGTTGGATTTGCCAAAAGCAAGTCTGGGAGATTTTCTGCTGTTGCACCAATAAAAAAGCCATAATTCACTAAGCATTTATTCTGAGCGCGTTGCAGTTTATCATCAAGTGCTTGCTGGGTTGTTGTCAGGGGACGTGTGTTTGGCATTTCCAAAAAAGAAGTGACTCCGCCTTTGGCACACGCACAAGTTGCAGTAAACAAATCTTCTTTATGTTCCAAGCCTGGTTCCCGGAAGTGTACCTGTGGATCGATAACTCCTGGCAACAAAGTTAACCCTTCTGCGTCAATTTCTGTGATCGGTGTTTGTTCTGTGGATATTTCTGGAGAAATTTCGACAATCAGGCGATCGCGCGTCAGCACATCCCCAATCATGAATTCTCCATTGGGTAAAATTATCCGAGCGTGCCGAATTAGTAAACTAGTTGAAGATGACATGGATATTCAAGTGTTAAAGCAAGAGATATTGTTCACAAAGCCCTTTTTAGGGGCAGTCTATGGGAGTGTAAGAGAAAAAATCAGATCATGATTACAGCATTAGTTGGGGTTAACTTATACTCTTATACCCACCAAATCCGTAATTAACAAGAATTATTCTTTTAGGTTAAACTTTATTTGACTGTTAACGATGAATTTTTGTCACTCATCAAAAACAAGTTTATTTTTTAAGCATAAATAAATAATTAGGTTATGAACTACGTAAACCCCTAAATTTATGTCTCCCACTTTCCATTACAAGCTTGTACATTGGACAATATAACTGAAAAAACTCGCTTTCTACGGTTAAGATTACAGGTATAGCATCTTTAAGGATTGTGAATTAAATAACATGCAACTAATTTATATATTGACCTCGCACTGCCTACGATATCACTTTGAAGTCCCACATTAAGGGATGAAATAGTGTTTTTTATTTAGTTCGCGTTTCTAAACAAAAAATAGAAATAGCATCTTGTGCTTTTAGTCAAGTAATTTCATGCAAAATCAAGTGTCTGATAACAACAACTCTAGTCAAAAACCTGATAGTTCTTGGATAGCAGAACTAGGTAGAACAATTGTATTAAGCATCGTGTTGGCTTTGGGGATTCGTACCTTCGTAGCCGAAGCCCGTTGGATTCCATCTGGTTCAATGGAACCAACTCTACATGGTTCCCCTAATCAGTGGGAAGCAGATAAGATTATTGTTGATAAGTTAAGTTATAAATTTTCTAATCCCCAAAGGGGAGATATTGTAGTATTTTCACCCACAAAAGAGCTACAGCAAGAACAATATCAAGATGCTTTTATCAAGCGTATTGTTGGTTTGCCAGGAGAAACAGTAGCACTCAAAAACGGTAAAGTATTTATCAACAATCAGCCTCTTACAGAAAACAAATATCTTTCACCTTCACAGCAGACAGTAGTCAATGTCTGCACTTCCGGGCCACAACCACCATTTTTATCTAAACCTGTAACCATACCTGCCAATTCCTATTTAGTACTAGGTGACAACCGTAATAGCAGTTATGATAGTCGCTGTTGGGGTGTTGTTCCTAGAGAAAATATTATTGGTCGTGCTGTAATTCGTTTTTGGCCCCTAGATAACGTTGGTGGTATTGATAAGTCGCCATTATATCCGTAGGTCGAGATTGGGGACACGGAGGACACGGGGGACAAAACAATTAAAAATTAAAAATTAAAAATAGGGAAGAGAGACAAGGGAGACAAGGGAGACAAGGGAGACAGGGGAGACAGGGGAGACAGGGGAGAACACAGAAAACAACCAACCACTAACCAATGACAAATGACGAATGACAAATGACCATTGACAAACAATCAACTACAAACTTATGCCATACGTTGCTAAGATTTTAATCTACCCGATTAAATCACTAGATGGTGTTGAAGTAGAGACAGCAAAAGTCCTATCTAGTGGTGCGATACAGTATGATCGTGAGTTTGCGATTGTTGACGAACACGATAAATTTGTCAATGGTAAGCGTCATGCCAAAGTTCATTTGTTGCGATCGCAATATAATTTAGAAGATAGAACTGTATCATTAAAAAATTCAGAGAACAACTTACAACAAGTTTTTCATCTGGGTCATGAACGGCAAATGCTAGAAGATTGGTTAAGTAATTTTTTTGGATTTGCCGTTAAACTCAAACAAAATCTTCTGATGGGTTTTCCTGATGATACTGTCTCACCAGGCCCAACAATCATTAGTACAGCAACCTTAACAGAAGTGGCTTCTTGGTTTGCTGGTGTAAGTGTAGATGAAATGCGTCGTCGTATACGTGCCAATATCGAAATCGACGGTGTACCAGCATTTTGGGAAGATAGATTATTTGGTGAACAAGATGATTTTGTTCCCTTTCGAGTTGGAGATATACACCTATTAGGAATAAATCCTTGTCAACGCTGTATAGTACCAACACGTGATTCTTTGAGTGGAAAAGTTGATCCAAACTTTCAGAAAGTTTTTATAGCAAAGCGCCAGCAAACATTACCTGCTTGGGTTGCTTCATCCCGTTTTAATCACTTTTACAGGTTAAGTGTCAATACGCAATTATCACCTTTGGCAGAAAACAACAATTTCAAAATCAATGATCTAGTAGAAGTATTACAAAAATAAAAACACAACTTTAAGCTGATTTTTTAATGTGATAAAAAAGGAGCTAAGTGAGGGATACACAAAGCTCCAGTATGGCGCAGAAGGTTAAGTAGGTGGGTGTGATGGAGGACTACCCACTTCTTTTTTGTCTCCACAAACCAAGGTATCAGCTATATAAAGTAACGACAATGAATATAAAACAACGGTGCAACAGCAGAATTAAACTACATAGCAGCCATTAGAAAAAAATCTTTATGAACAGCTTAATAACTTTCTTTTGTCACTCTAGGCAGAGGAAAAAGAGAAAAAGTCTGACCAAAGGGATAAAAATAGATGATTGTGCAAGGTATTCATGATGCTAATCAGGTAAGAAAATCCACTATTAAGTTGGGGAATATAAAATACCTTAAGCCAAGGTTTAATCAGATTAAAAAGCAGAAAAGGTTGAACAATAAGACGTAAATTATTCAAGATATTCTTCCAACCAAACTTTTCATCCCACAAAGGGTGTTCCGCAAATATTTGGAGAATATAGCTGTGAGATTCAGAGAAGACACTTGAATGAAGGCTGACCATGAGATAGGTACTACAAACTATTTCCCACCACTTCTGAATGTCAGAATAATGGGTAAGCCGAAAATCTGCCCATCCGAGTTCATTTTTACTCTGCTTGAGTCCATATTCTACCCATGTTCGTAAACCGTAAATATTCCCAACTTCTGAGTACTTAATAGCCGGAACATGCGTCATTAAAAACCATGTTGAATTTTCTGGAAGTTTATCCGTATCCGTCGTGACTTGCCAATAACGAATCTCACGCCGCTTCCCAAAAATAATCTCTCTAATATATCGAACTTCTTGACTACCATTCGAGAAAACACGGATGAATGAGCGCCATTTGTTATACCTGATACTTTGCCTTTTTGGCAGCCAAACTCCGTGGTTGCTACGTATAGCTACAACAAAACTGAGATGTAATTGATTCAAGACACTAATAAAATTCCCATCACTTTCTCCATACAAGCTATCTGCCAAAACCAATTCACACCTTTTACCCCATTCCTTGGAGTTCTCGGATTAATTCTGCTGCAATTTCTGGCTTTGTTTTATATTTATCTCCTGACTGCAATCGCTCGCGTGGTTTATAAATTTGAAATGCTAATGGAAAGGTCATATCTTCAATTACGCCATAGGCTGTCACTGCAACTATACCATTTTCAATTTTTCCTAAGTTCCCAA
>NZ_AJLJ01000357.1 GCF_000317245.1 Fischerella muscicola SAG 1427-1 = PCC 73103 | reverse complement strand
CCCAGTTCCCAATATACTGCCGCTTTACATAGTCTGTAGTACGACCTTGTTTTGCATCTCCAGTTTCATCAATTATTAGAATTAGCGATCGCTCATTTAATACTCGTAGTATTAGTTCTAATCTTCGCTTCTTTAATAATTCTACTGACCGGGCGTGATTCTGTTAAAAAATGATGTAATGATTGCTGATTCTCTAACCCTACTACCTTGGCTATTTCTGGTAAGGATTTTCTTTTAATCTCGGATATCATTCCCAAATGTAGGTTTCGGAAACTTTCAAAACTCCTGACTTCTGGAAAGATGTTTCTATAGATTGCACAATATTCATCCACAAATTTAATACTGGGTTTGGGGCTTCTTGGCTGTGTCATCGTCCCCTCCTGGCTTTCAGACCTCTTTTCTGATTTTACTCTTCCCAGAGTGACAAAAGAAAGTTACTTTGCGACAAGCTTAATTGAGAGTGGGATTAAGTGTGATCGCCAATATCGCAGCTTGTACGTTTGGATTGTTAAAAATTCCACCACCTATTGCGATGATGCTTGCTAAGGCACCAGACATCACCCCACTACCAATAACGCTAGCAGATTCTTCTGTAGAGATCTCGTTGAAAAATTCGG
>NZ_AJLJ01000356.1 GCF_000317245.1 Fischerella muscicola SAG 1427-1 = PCC 73103 | reverse complement strand
ATTAATAGTCACCAGCAATTAAGGAAGTAATGTATGGGACTTACACAGGAATCATGGCCTGATTATACCGAAATTCTACTTCAATCAGGCTACCGCCAGAGATTAGAAAAGATGGCTCGCAAATATACTAAAAATACTGGTTTATCTTGGGAAGATGCCATTCAGAATGCACATTTGAAAATTATTCAAGCTTTTCAATCTGCCAAGTTTCGCCAAGGAGGAGTGAAACAGTTTTATTGCTGGGCTACTACTGTAGCCAGACATGCAATTATTGATTTTGTTCGTCAAGAAAGTCTGCGGAAGTGCCAAAGTCTAGATTGCAATATCCCCGGAACAGATATATGCCTATTAGATACGATTCCTGATGAATTCAGTATCTTGGAAGCAACAGAGCGTACAGATTTAATAATCAAAGCGGTAGAGGCAATTTATCAACTTGATCAATGCTATCCACACCAAAAGTATCTCCAATTATGGCAAGCAAAGATTTATGGGAAAACACAAAATCAAGTAGCTGCTGAATTGAGGGTTAGTCAGAGTGAAATTTCCAAGCGGTGGCAGGAACTTTTAGGACGTATTGCTAAGTCATTGGAACTATAAACTAAATGTTATTTAGCTGTTAATTGATATATCATTTTATTTTCAAATACTGATAAGTTCCTAGTCATGCAACTTCATTAAATCTTTATAGCTAGGATGCAAATACTTTCGATACCTGTACTAATTTTAACTAATAATTAGTTATTTGCGATACTTTTTTATGGTAATTGATATTAGCTTCGATTTTATATAAAGATTGTGTAAAGGTTTGTAGAACTCAGTGAAATTCAACTTTAAAAAGACTACGATTTTTAATTAAAGGTGTAATAAAGTATTGATGAAAAAATAATAAATTTTTGTTTGCGTGTTTTATGAATTAAAAAGCTTGCTCACTGTGTATACGAGAGCAATCTAGTTTTATGGCTATGCGTAGGTATTTTCTAAACAGTTTCAAAAAATAACTTTAACACGCAATCATACTATCGGAGGAATTCAAAAATCATCAATATCTTTAGATTAAAAAAATACATAACTGACTAATAATTCCGAGCAGGGTACAAGCCCTCAAATTCCAGAATTGGAAAAGCAATCAATGTGGTGATATAGCTTTGCCACCTGTGTTTCACCAATCCAAAATCCAAAATTTAAACTCAGATGAAGGAAGTAGCCAATATTTCTTGAGATCTTTTAGGAATAAAAACACCTAATTAATTGCACAGTAACCGTGCAGGGTGCATCTCATGCGTAAACCTGTTCTCACTATTTTTTATCAATTTAATCCTTGGAATACCACAATTGGTGGAATTCAGACACTGATCAAGAACTTTATTAAGTACGCTCCCAGTGAATTTGAGGTGCGCTTAGTAGGAACAGGATGCGATCGCCAGCAAACTGTAGCTAATTGGCAAGAAGCAGAATTAGCAGGTAGGGTAATTAGTTTCCTACCTTTATTTACTCTGCAAAATGACAATGTTAGAAGTTTGATACCTACCACATTGAAGTATACAACTGCTCTTTTAGGGCATTGCTTTGCTTCAGATTTCATGCATTTTCATCGCTTAGAACCAACCTTAGCAGCCCTTAATTGGTATGGGGAGAAAACTCTGTTTGTTCATAATGATATTCGGACACAGATGCAGGCTGCGGGTGACAAAAAGGCGATTCTGTGGCGAAGATTTCCCGTAGCTTATTTCGCCTTGGAAAAAATATTACTTGGACAGTTCAACCAAATTCTTTCGTGTAACACTGATACAGCAGAACTGTACCGACAACGCTACCCAAAAATAGCAGAACGTGTTACTTACATCAAAAATTCATTTGACAATGAAATATTCTACCCATTAACTAAGGAAGAATGGGAAGCATCAAGAGCCAAACGAGCATCTCATCTGGGGTTAGCAAAAGATACACGTTTTGTACTGTTTGCTGGCAGATTGCACCCACAAAAAGACCCGATTTTGTTGCTACATGCATTTGCGGCGTTGAATATTACCGATGTTCATTTACTCTTAGCAGGTGATGGCGAGTTAGCAAAGATTGTGCGTGAAGAAATTGATCAATTAGGCTTATCTGAGCAAGTAACTATGCTTGGTGCAGTAGATCAAATACAAATGGCACAGTTGTATCGAATCAGCAATATCTTTGTTCTCAGCAGTGCATATGAAGGTTTACCTTTAGCAGCACTGGAAGCACTTGCTAGCGGAACACCTGTCGTTACGACTAGATGCGGTGAAACACCAAAAATTCTGACTGCTAAGACCGGAGTTGTTTGTCAAGAACGCACTCCCAAGAGTTTAGCAGATGCCTTACACAAAGTATTGCTGCATCCAGAAGATTATCCAAGTGAGTCTTGTACACAAATTGCAAAGCCCTATGCTGCACACACTGTAATTAACGAAGTTTACAGCCAAATGTGGCAACGCTGGAATGAATCAAATTATACCAATTTGAAAAAAGAATGCGACAGATCAATCTTGTAGAGACGCGATAAATCGCGTCTGATATTCCGATTTATCACGTCTCATATTCTAAATATGTCGCAAACATTTTTTGAATCGGTATTAACTCTTATATTAAGAGGCTTTAGAGCACAAGCACAACTGATTGGTATTTTGGTATGAAGATTGCCGTGATTGGTGCAAAAGGTCTACCTCCTAGACAGGGTGGGATCGAACATTACTGTGCAGAAATATATCCGCGCATGACAGCACAGGGTAATATTGTGGATTTATTTGCTCGCTGTTCCTATACCCAGAGTTCCTGGCTTGTTCATCATAAATTTCAAGGAGTTCGAGTCATCTCCTTACCTGGTTTGCAAATCAAAGGTGTGGATGCTTTTCTGACTTCAGCATTAAGTGCGATCGCTGCTACTGGTCAAAAATACGATATTATTCATTTCCACGCTCTTGGCCCCTCTCTGTTTACTGGTTTAGCTAAAATTACCACCTCAGCCAAAGTAGTAGTCACCTGTCAGGGATTAGATTGGCAACGTGCCAAGTGGGGCAATTTTTCTACTCGCTTAATCCAGATGGGTGAGAAGGCAGCAGTACGTTTTGCTGACGGAATTATTGTAGTGTCTGATGCTCTCAAATCCTATTTTTTACAAACCTATGGTCGAGAGACAGTCTACATTCCTAATGCTCCAGCCAGTTATGGTGAGTCAGACCCAAATTTCACCTATGCAACTCAGCTAGGACTTACTAAAGAACGCTACATTCTATTTTTAGGCAGAATAGTACCAGAAAAACGTCCTGACTTACTTATTGAAGCCTTTAATATCCTGAAACCGCAGGGATGGAAACTAGTTATTGCTGGAGGTGTCAGCGATACAAAATCCTTCACCACAAAATTGTTAGAAAAGATAGCGAATAATTCCAATATCGTATTCGCAGGGGAACTTAGAGGTGTTCGTTTGTGGGAAATTGTCCGAGGTGCGGGGTTATTTGTCCTACCTTCTGATTTAGAGGGACTTCCTCTGGCGATGTTAGAAGCTATGCAAGAAGGTATACCTGTATTGGCAAGTAATATTCCACCCCATCAGCAATTGATTTGTGGAGGACGGGGAATGCTTTTTGAAGCTGGAAACCTCAACTCTTGTATTCGTTCTCTAGATTGGGCTATTAATCACCCAAGACAAATGGCTGCAATGGCTGAGAATGCACAAAAACATGTACAACTTCACTACGGTTGGGATCACATTACCTCAGAAACCTTGAAACTATATACAACTCTGTTGAACTCCCCTGAACTAGTAGTCAATAGTCATTCGTCAATAGTCATTCGTCAATAGTCATTCTTCCCATCCTCCTTGTCTCCCTTCCCTTAGAATTATGGAAAAAGGCTTATCATCTTTACCATTTATATTGAAGCGGCGTGCTTTACCTGCTCTAGTGACATTTGCTGCTGTCATTGGTGGAGCGATCGCCTATCTTATAATTACCCCACGGCTGTATGAAATATCGACGCGACTAATACTTGATCAAAAAAGGGTAAGCGTTTCGGAATTGGGACGTGATTTGACTCAACTGAGTCCGGGTACACCAGGAAATTCTAATCCCCTAGCTGACCAAGCAGAATTAATCAAGTCGCAACGAGTTCTGCAAAAAGCGCTAGCTAAGGTTGCTGCTGAGTCTGGATTTAGTTCACCGGAAAATGAACTGACAGTTGGACAACTGAGTCGAAACTTGAAAGTCAAAATTGTTCCCGCGACTAATATTCTGGAGGTGAGCTATCTCAACAAAGACCCTACACTTGCAACCAAAGTCGTCAATGCAGTCTCCCAAGCAATGGTTGAGGATAATACTCAAGTTATCCGTCAAGAAGCTGCAAATGTCCGCAAGTTCTTAGAAAAAAAGGTTCCTGATGCTCGCAAGCGGGTAGAGGAGGCTGAACAGAAGGAAAATAAATATAGACAAAGTAGTGGTATTGTCTCCTTTGATGAGCAAACTAAAAGTCTGGTGAATAGTTTAGCGACTGTGGAAGAGCAGGAGAATACTCTTGTCGCTCAACTTCAAGAATTGCGTTCCAAGGAAGCTTCACTGCGACAAGTCACCGACGCCAAAGCTCTGAATCAAGCTTATGCAGCCGTGCGTGGTGGTCAAGATGAAGAACTCAAGGCGTTACGCACTAAGTTAGCAGAGATCGAAACTAAGCTAGTTCAAGCTCGTTTGTCCTTAACAGATAGTCATCCCAATGTTATGAATCTGCTGGGACAACGAAACGGTTTACGTGCTTTGTACTTCCAAGGATTAGCTCGTGTATCACCTAGAAGTAAATCTATTTCCTCTAGCTCTGTAGCAGGCGATAAAATCAGCCAAGACTTGACCTCTGAACTGATTGTGAATGATGTAGAGCGCTTGGCTGTGGAAAAGAAGTTTAGATCTGTCCAAGCTAATCGTAATAATCTCCAAGCTCGTCTAGCACAATTGCCAATAAAACAGCAACAGCTGACTCCACTCACACGCAAACGGGAAGAAGCTGTGGAATCTTTAAAGTTACTGCAAAGCAAACTGGAAGAAGCACGGATTGCTGAAGCCCAGCTGGTTGGTAATATCCAAATTATTGAAGCAGCACAACCACCAAAAAAACCTTCCTTACCTAATAAAAAAGCCATATTGGCGATCGCAATTGTATTCGGAACTGCTTTAGCTACAGGTATTGTTCTGTTACTAGAGCTTATGGATCATACTTTAAAAGATGCTTCCGAAGCTGAGGATTTACTAAAGCTACCATTGTTGGGAGTACTACCACGTCTACCAGCTGATGCGATCGCTCTTGAACCATCTGGACGATCTGGACGATTTTTAGATCATGTTGGTTTGGTTGAGCCATACCGCACCCTATTGAAAAACCTGGAGTTTCGTAGTCCTGAGCCGTTGCGATCAATTGTTGTTAGTAGCACGATCACTGGGGAAGGTAAATCGCTAGTTGCTTCACATTTAGCTGTGATTTCCGCCATGTTGTCTCGACGCACACTGCTAATTGATGCAGATTTGCGTCGTCCGATGCTGCATACATTATTTAATCTAGCTCCCCAGCCAGGAATTACAGATGTGATTGATTCAGAAAGATCCTTAGAGGAAACGGTGCAACAAACTCATATAGCTAACCTATCTGTATTGACTTGTGGTGATTTGTATGGACGTCCCTCACATTTACTAGAGTCAGAGGCTATGAGGTCTGTGATCATAGAAGCAACTCGCCAATATGATTTTGTAATTATAGATACTCCTCCTCTATGTGCTTGTGCTGATGGTCAGACATTAGGACGGCAAAGTGGCGGAATTCTGTTAGTTACACGTCCTAATTTCACAATTAAAGAAGTTCTGCAAAAAGCAGTATCAGAATTAACACATAATCAAATACCTATCATGGGAGTAATTGTCAATGGAATGACACAGCAGACTGAGCGATATTACCGCTATCCCGTTAATGGTTATAGACCATCTAGACATTTGAGTGAGGGTAGTTCCGCCTAAAATTGCTAAATAAAAAACTAGCTAATTATGTTGACTAATCAAGGTAGACATTCTTCTGTTTTACCACTGTTGATTGGGTTCGTAGGTGTAGGAGTTGGTATAGTTGCAGGATATCTCGCAGGTGCTAAACCTCTTTACCTATGTTTAGCTCTAGTGGCGATTCCTGTAGTCATCTTATTCTTTACCAGGTTTGAGCAAGCGGTACTAGGTTTATTGATTTTGCGTAGTTCTCTTGATGTTTTCTCTGCTCAACAAATACCTGCTGCTTTTGCTATAGCTTTAGATATCCTGACTTTGGTATATGTGGCGATAAAGTTATTGACACACCAACCTATACAAACTGATTGGTTTTGGTGGTTCTTTGCTGGATGGGTGATGCTGCAAGGTATTTGGCCAATACTATGCATTTTAGGAGGATTGGGGTTAGGTGCTTTTACATTGCTAGATAATATCCGTGAATGGACACGGTTATTTTCTTGGTTAATGGTATATCTGCTTGTCATGCAACTTCGGGAGCGATTACATCCTGAGAAGATTATTTCCCTGCTATTCATTTCACTCATCCCACCAGTGATTTTAGGACTGATGCAGCAATTGTCTTCACTGTTATCTGATACAGATGGAGTGCGAATTCATGGTACGTTTGCTCACGCCAATAATTTTGTACTTTACCTGCTACTGTTTATCGCTCTAACTTGCTGGAAGTTGCGCTGGGCAAAACAGCATTGGTATTGGATACTTTTACTAGGTCTACTTGCCAATCTCTATGTAGCTACTGGTGCTGTATTTGGTTTGGTGATGCTCGCAACGTTTCTTTTGACCTCAATTTTACCTAACTTAAAACTGTCGAATGCGATCGCTGGAGTCATAGTCATTGTAGTATTAGCAGCCCTGTTTTTTAGCACAGACTACGGACGCGAACGTCTAAACCAAATTATGCAAACACCTTTGCTGAACTCAGACATAGACATATCGCGAGCAATTGTGTTATCAAATTCGGACTTCAACAGTTTCAACTGGCGGATTTCCCAATGGCATTACTTATTGCAATCTTGGCAGAATTCACCGCTCTTTGGTTACGGTCTCGGAACAAGCAACGGATTTCCTAACTACTACAGTTTAAGTCCTTATCCTGTTCCTGCTCACAATGATTATGTGCGAGCTTTGGTGGAAGGGGGAATAGTGGGTCTAGTTACTTTTATTATATTTATCGGCATTCAGGGCATACATCTGATCAAACTATTCTGGCGCGCACCTCATGAAAGTAATCAACGCGATTTGTGCTGGAGCTTGTTAGCTGTCTTGCTCGCCACCACCGTAGGAATGCTTACAGATAATATCTGGAGTGGTACTGCTTTTTACTTCTACTGGTGGACTACCTATGCGATCGCTGGCTGGAATTGGAACGAATTGCAGTAATCTCATTATCCTCAATCGGAGAATAGATGATATGTCCCTTGCCTACAAAATCTCTGGATGGAATCGCAGACGCAAATGGCAGTTATTTTTAAATGCGATTCAACCCACTGCTGAAACTACGATTTTGGATTGCGGTTTTACAGATAAAGAATTTAGTCAGACAGATAACTTTTTAGAGAAAAATTATCCTTATCCAGATCAGATTACTGCTCTTAGTACTGATGAATCTCAAGAGTTTAAGGCTCGGTATCCGCAAATAAAAACTATTGTTTACGACGGCAAGATATTTCCGTTTCCAGACCAATCTTTTGATGTTTGCTGGTCAAATGCTGTGTTGGAACACGTTGGTAATCAGGAAAGACAAATTCTATTTTTAAAAGAGATCAAAAGAGTAGCAAAAGTCGGATTTATTACGACACCAAACAGATATTTCCCTATCGAAGTCCATACCCGTATACCACTATTACATTTTTTGCCCAAAAAAGTCTTTGATCGCTATCTACACTTTACTGGTAACACATGGGCATCTGGAGATTATATGTACTTGTTATCTCTTCGAGATTTACACAGTCTGCTACATGCTGCTGGAATTACCCAGTACAAGATTATCAAAAATAGATTGCTTTTCTTTGTACTTGATTTTGTCATGATTTTTAAGACGATTACATTTTAAAGATATGCCTAAAGTTTCTGTGATTATCCCGGCGTATAATGCCATGACTTATCTCCCGGAAACACTAGGGAGTGTTCTTAGACAGAGTTTCACTGATTTTGAAGTATTGATTATTGATGATGGTAGTTCGGATACCATCCAACAATGGGCTTCTCAAGTCCAAGATTTGCGAGTCAGGCTAATTTCTCAGGAGAATCAAGGAGCATCTGCGGCACGCAATACTGGTATTGCTCATGCTCAAGGAGAGTATCTAGCATTTTTGGACGCTGACGATTTGTGGGAAGCAACCAAGTTAGAAAAACAGGTACTTTGTCTAGAGAATTATTCAGCAGCAGGATTGGTATATACCTGGACAGCTTTAATCGATCGAACCGGAAAACCTACAGGAAGAGTATTTTCTAGCAAAGCTGAAGGTGATGTATGGAACCAGCTAATTGAACACAACATAATTGAGTGTGGTAGCTCACCTATGATTCGTCGCAATTGTTTTGAAACTGTCGGTTTATTTGATTGCAATTTACTGGCGGTTGAAGATTGGGAGATGTGGGTTCGCATTGCTTCTCGTTACCCCTTTGCGGTGCTTCAAGAACCTTTGACTTACTATCGTCAACTTTCTACTAGCTTGTCTAAAAACTGGCAATTGATGGCGCAATGCTTTCCTTTATTTATTGAGAAAGTATTCTACTCCGCACCTTCAGAGCGACTGTACTTGAAGAATCGCAGCTATTATCAAGCGAACCTGTGTCTAGCTTGGAAATGTCTGCAAAGTACTGATAGAGATTATAAGCAAGCAGTTCTATTTAGGCAGCAAGCTATGATTTACTATCCTCAAAAATGCTATTCCTTAGAGTACCTTCGTTTGAGTTTAGCGATCGCACTGATGCGTTACTTAGGTTCTGATAACTATAACCAATTCATGGAGATAATTTATGCTCTACGCCGACGTGTGTTAGGCAGATTAGCTGTTACTCAATAGTATTTCATTTCATCAAAGCACTATTAATATGAACATGAAAGTAAGCATTATTGTCGGTGGTCGATGGCACGCAATTGAACTGGCGAGGGAACTTCACAAAGTCGGTGTTTTGCATCGACTAATCACGAATTACCCTAAGTTCAAAACTCGTGATTGGGGTGTACCTGATCATAAAGTCGTGAGTTTGCCTTTGACATTGCTATTAAATAAAGCTATCCAAAAAATAGGTGGAGAATCATTAATTAGGAAGTCACAGCCTTTTTTGTATCGCCTTTTTGGTCATGCTGCTGTTGGTTATTTAGAAGGTAGTACGCTAATTCATGGATGGTCAAGTTTTTCTGAACCTGCACTATATTGGGCTAAACAAAACGGTATACCTTTTATTCTAGAACGTAGTTCCTCACATATCAAAGTGCAATTAAAATTATTGCAAGCGGAATATAAAAAACTAGGATTAGTTTGTACAGAAATTCATCCAGAAATTGTCAACCAAGAGTTGCGGGAATATAATTTAGCTGACCGAGTAGCAGTGCCTAGCTTCTTTGCTAAACGCAGCTTTCTTGAACAAGCATTTCCTGAACAACGCTTGATTCACAATTCATTTGGCACAAATCTAGGAACTTTTTCTCCTGGGAAAAAGCAAGATAATATTTTTCGAGTGGTTTATGCGGGTTCCCTCAGTGTACGTAAGGGAATTCATTATTTAGTAAAAGCTTTTATGCAAGCTAATATCCCCAACAGTGAGCTTTTATTAATTGGGGGAGCCACACCAGAAACACCTCAATTATTAGTTGGAGCAGATGAGCGAGTCAAATGTCTTGGACACATTCCTGAATCAAAGTTAGCAGACTACTACCGTAATAGTAGTGTTTTTGCTATGCCCAGTATTGAAGATGGTTTTGGATATGTAGTAACTCAAGCTTTAGCTTGTGGTTTACCTCTGATTTGTACAACAAATACTGGTGGTGAAGATGCTTTGAGAATGCAAGGTGAACAGCCGATTAAATTAGAAAACAATATAGAAGAGTATCCTGCTGGTTATATAGTACCTCCAGGAAATCATCATGCGATCGCTTCACTCTTAAAATTACTTGCATCCAATTCAAATCTATTGGAGCAAAAGCAGCAAGCAGCACAGAGTTTTCAAGAAAAAGATTTAAGTTGGGAGCAATATTCAAACAGAGCTATTGAAGAATACCAAAAACTTCTCAGATAGATAATATAATGTTCAAAATTTATTAACTACATACTTGCGTGATTTTATATGAAGGCAAAGGGTGTGAATTAAGTAAAAGGAGTTGAAATATGCCTAAAGTATCTGTTATCATTCCTGCCTACAATGCTATGGTTTTTCTGCCAGAAACTTTAGAAAGTGTTTTGCAGCAAACTTTCACTGATCTGGAAGTAATTATTGTTAACGATGGCAGTTCAGATAATATTGTGGAATGGGCTGCCGATATTGCAGATTCGCGAGTCAAATTAATTTCACAAGCAAACCAACGTGTCTCCGCGGCACGCAATACAGGAATTGCTCATGCTCAAGGAAAATATATCGCATTTTTGGATGCAGACGATTTGTGGGAACCAACAAAATTAGAAAAACAGATACGTTGTTTAGATGAAAAACCGGAAGTAGGTTTAGTATATACTTGGACACTTTTAGTTGATAAAAAAAACAATCCTACAGGTAGAATTTTTGCTTCCCATTTAGAAGGTAATATATGGGATGAACTTCTTGTAAATGACCCAATTGCTAGTGGAAGTTCAGCAATGGTTCGACGTATTTGCTTTGATACTGTTGGGCTATTTGATCGGGATTTAGCCTATGCACCAGATTTAGACATGTGGGTTCGTATTGCTCTTCGTTATCCCGTTGCAGTTGTCAAGGAACCTCTACTGCGTTATCGTCAACTTCCTAACAGTTTCTCTAGAAACCGTCAAGGGATGATTAAGGATATTCGCGCAGTTATTGAGAAAACATTTGCATCAGTTCCCTTAGAGCAGTTGTATTTGAGAAATCAGTGTTATGCAAGTATATTCTTTGGTTTAGCATGGTTTTCTGTAGACGATGGGGATTGGGAAAAAGCGATTTATTTCCGTCAGCAAGCTCTTTTACACTATCCTCAAGTACGTTACAGCGAGAAATATCTACGTTTGAGTATAGCGATCGCAATGATACGTTGGCTTGGTGCTAGCAGCTACGATGGAATACGCACCTTGACTCGTATCTTTCGCCGACGCATGTTTGGTGTGTCAATTTGATAGCAATTTCATCCATTCTTAGCAACTGAACTCAATTAATTTTGCCATCTTATGCTTTTTATTCATCGCAAAAAATAGTTAATAATAATGCACAAAAATCAGCGTTATTTAAAACAAAATAAATCCTCGAAACGGACTCAAGAATTAGTCCCAAAAGTTTATAGGGTAGTGCATCGACCTGAGAGTCAAATGAGGCGTCCGCTTCAATTATTCAAAGAAATGGGATGGGATTTGTTAGCCTCACGAGAGTTGGCTTGGCAACTCATGATTCGAGATATCAGCGCTAAATACCGTCAGTCATTTTTAGGTATTTTCTGGGCAATTATACCTCCGATTCTCATGGCTGTTGGCTTTACCCTTGCCCAAGGAGGCGGAGTTGTCAACATCGGTGCTACGGACTTACCCTATCCTGCTTACGTCATGTTCAGCATGACATTGTGGCAAACTTTTGTCGAAGCACTAAATGGCCCCCCGCAAGCAGTAACAGCTGCCAAAATGATGCTCTCTAGAATTAATTTCCCTAGAGAAGCGCTGATTCTTGCCAAATTAGGTGAAGTTTTTTTCAATTTTGGCATCAAACTAATTCTGATTGTGGGCTTGTTTATTTGGTTTAAAATTCCTGTAACTTGGAGTGTATTTTTAGCGCCAGTCGCATTAATTAATTTAGTATTGCTAGGAACTTTTTTTGGTTTGCTGTTAGCTCCACTAAGCGCTCTCTATCAAGATTTTTCCATGGGGCTAACCTTAATGACTGGATTTTGGCTATTTCTAACACCTGTAGTTTATCCAGTTCCCAATCATGGCGTATTTGGCACTATTGTCAATCTAAATCCCGTTACACCTTTGTTAGTAACAACACGAGAATTAGCAACAACAGGTGTAATATCTGACCCCCAAAGATTTTGGATAGCTAGTCTAATTGCAATTGTGGGATTACTTCTAGCTTGGATTATCTATCGTCTAGCAATGCCTTATGTAGTTGAGAGAATGAGTTCTTAATCATGATTCAGAACAACGAGCAAAAAGTTTTAGCAAAGCCTTATAAAGATGATCATGAAATTGTACTTTCAGTTAACGGTGTTTCTAAAAAGTTTTGTCGAGATTTAAAGCGATCGCTACTCTATGGTATTCAGGATATCGCTTCTGAAGTATTTGGTTTGCGAGAGAAAAATGACATTCTTCGATCAAAAGAATTTTGGGCTTTGAAGGATGTTAAATTCCAATTGCGCCGAGGAGAAGCACTTGGTTTAGTTGGTAAAAATGGCAGTGGAAAATCTACCCTATTACGGATGATTGCAGGGTTGATTAAACCTGATACTGGTTTTGTAGAAGTTAATGGTCGTGTAGCACCATTGATTGCTTTAGGTACTGGATTTAATCCTATTTTGACAGGGCGAGAAAATATTTATGCCAATATGTCAATTTTGGGTTTGTCAAAGAAAGAAATTAATGAGCGGTTTGATGAAGTTGTAGAGTTTGCAGAAATTGGAGATGCAATTGATGCACCTGTACAGAGTTATAGTTCTGGAATGGCTGCAAGGTTAGGATTTGCCAGTGCAATTCATACTGAACCAGACATTCTTTTGATTGATGAAGTATTAGCTGTAGGAGATGCTAAGTTTAAGGCTAAGTGTGAGCGTCGCCTGCACAAACTGCGTGAAAATGGTACTGCTTTTGTCTTAGTTTCCCATAATCCTCAAGCAATTTTATCTGCATGTCCGTCTGCAATTTATTTGCAAACAGGTGAAGTAATTACATCTGGTGAGGCGGAAACAGTCATGAATAAATATGAAGAAGACTTGTTCATGGATGGAACGAAAAAGGCTTTAGGCACAATGTTTAGACCAGCCAGATTAGAAGCTGAAAGCCCTGGTTTAGATATCATTTATCTGTATTTCAGAAATACTGAGGATCAGATTCTTGAATTATTAGTTAGTGGTGAACCTGTTCAACTTTGTATAGGATGCAAAGCACATAAAAAAATTGATCAGGTTAACCTTCGCATATCCATCAGTGAGGTAGGAGGAGAAAGAGATATTTTATATTTTGGAGGAGTGAATGATCAACAGTTTTTTGAGTTATTTCCAGGTGAAAACGAAATACAAATTCATATGCCTCATTTAATTTTAGGGACTGGTAACTACATAATGTATGTTTTTATAAAACAAGGCTATTTATATACCTTTGACATCATTGAATCTTTTACTTTTTCAGTTCGTTCCAATGGCAAAATGATTAAATCTAGGCTTTATCAACCACGCTCTTGGAAGCTTGTAAGTAGTCAACAAGCACAATCATTTATATAGACTAAATACCCACTAGTAAATGCTAAATCATAAGTTATCAATGTTTTTGAGTCGCGGATTCAGAGATGATTAGCATCATAAATGACATTTTATAACTTATAAAAGAGGATAGTTTGAGTGAATCAATTACTTGAAGAACCACTTGTTAGTGTGATCGTACCAACTTACAATCGCGCAGATTTAATCAGCTACACTTTAGATAGTGCGATTAAGCAATCCTATAAAAATTTAGAAATTATTGTCATTGATGATGGCTCTGTAGATAACACCGAAGAAGTTGTAAAAGCGATTGGTGACCCCAGAATTTGTTATATTTGCCACCCAAGCAATCGTGGAGGCTCGGCTGCTCGCAATACTGGTATTGAAGTTGCTAGAGGAGAATATATTGCATTTCTAGATTCAGATGACCTCTGGGCGCCTGAAAAGATAGAATTACAACTGGCTTTAATTCAGAGACATCTTCATCCTCAAAAAGTAGTTTCCTATACTCAAAGACTGGTTAGTTTTACAAGAATAACTAACTATACTCAACTTGCAATCACCAGCGAAAGCTTACGGGTAGTTCCAGAAAAGGGTAAAGGTGAAGCGGAAGCGATCGCAGAATATTTGTTTTGCAGTGATGGGGAAATTCAGACAAGCACTATGATGATGCATCGATCACTTGGTTTTGCGACTCGTTTTACTCCAGACCTTAAAAAGCACCAAGACTGGGATTTTTGCTTCAGGCTTGAAGCTAATGGAGCAATTTTTACCTTTATCAAAAAACCTCTAGTAATTTGGAATGCTGATTCACGTAAAGATCGAGTATCACAAATATCTGATTACCGAATATCAGAAAGCTGGATTCGTGAGTATCAATCCTCTATCTCTCCTAGAGCAACTACAGGTTTTATGTTCAAACAGGTACTTCCTTTATTATTGACTAGTGGTAAAAAATTATACGCCGAAAAAATTATATTGGATGCGTTAAGTCATAGGTTAATATCTATACAAAATTTTATAATGCTTACATTGTGGACTTGGGGTATTAGGAATATCCGAAAAAGATTAAAACTGTTATTAAAAAATAATTTGAGGGTAATTGAATAAAACCACTAAAGTACAACTTGTGGTTCAATTGTTAATTCCAAAAGATAGTTCATTTTTTTAAATATTTAAAATTTTGTTAATAGTTTATCTTTAAACAATATTTATGAGAGACATAAAGTATTTAATTTATGAAAAAAATTGCTTTTATTTCTACTAACGATACAACAGTTTGGGCAGGTAGCGAGGAACTATGGTCACGAACTGCCATTAATATGGCTAATCAGGGTTTTACTATTTGTGCAAACGTTAAACTTTGGCAAACAAAACCAAAAAATATTCAAAAACTTGAATATTTAAATTGCCAAGTTTTTTATAGATGCTACGAGCATAACACTAATTTATTAAAAAAGATATATCTTAAATTTTTTAAAAATCAATCATTCTCGACATGGTTAAATAAAGTTGCTCCTGATTTAGTCATAATTTCTCAAGGAGTTAATTATGAAGATCCAGGGTGGATGGATGCATGTTTGAGAATTAATATTCCTTATGCTGTTATTATTCATGCGGCAGGAGAAAAATTTTGGCCATCTGATGAAATGGTTGCGAAAATAGCAAAGCTTTATTTAAGTGCTGAAAAATGTTTTTTTGTATCTCAGAGAAATTTAGAACTGACAGTAAAGCAGTTAGCAGTAGAATTTCATAATGCCAAGATTGTTAGAAATCCATACAATGTATCCTATGATGTGCTTCTATCATGGCCAAAAGATGAAAGCGTACTGAAATTAGCGTGTGTAGGCCGTTTAGATCCAGATGCAAAAGGTCAAGACATACTTTTTGATGTTCTTCGCTCTGAAAAATGGAAAAGTAGACCAGTTGAAGTTACTCTTTTTGGAAATGGTTATCAGATCAATACTTTAAAAAGATTAAAAGATTTATGGAGATTAGATAATATAAAGTTCGGTGGTTTTGTAGATAATGTTGAAGCTATTTGGGCTGATCGTCATGCCCTAATTTTGCCTTCTAGATATGAAGGATTACCATTAGCAATGGTAGAAGCAATGCTTTGTGGTAGGTTCTGCATTGTTACTGATGTTGCAGGAAATACAGAATTAATCAAGGATAATATCAATGGTTTTGTAGCAAAAGCGCCAATTGCTGAGTGTTTAGATGATGCAATGGAAAGAGCTTGGCGAAGAAGATACCTATGGCGCGAAATTGCTAAAGAAGCATATGAGAGTGTAAGAAAAATTATTCCACCTGATCCTATAGATAAATTTGTAGAAGAAATTAAATTATTACTCAGATAATTATTAAAAGTGAATTTTGTGAATTAAAAAACATTTTTTAAGAAAAAAATGAAGGTTTCAAATAAATATAAGCTCAATAACCTCAATAACTAACTAAGAGTAACAGACATGAAATTTAACTGTAACCATAAAATTAACTTAATTAGCAGAATTCGATTTCCTCGTACACCTGAAACCTCTAGTTTATATCTAATATGCACTGAAGGTGTATTTCTAAATTTATCTCAAGAACAAACAGAGGTTTACTTTAACAAGAATGGTGTTTTGTCTTTAAACACTTATTTTAATTCATTTTATGAGAGTTTTTATGCTAAATATACAGAACTTAAATCTTTATATTACTTATTAAGCCTTGAAGGTGATTTTCAAATATCTCTTTACAGAGAACATTATCAAAAAGAAAGTAGAGAATTAATTGACACCTCAAGATTTGAAAAATGTTTGCTCTCAGAACCTATTAAATTATTCTTATCAAATACTTGGCGAAGTAAAGATGCAGGCAGAGCTTACCTGGAAATAAATTGCTTGAGTAATCAAGGTTTATTTACAAAAGGATTTATTGCTACCGAGCAACATAAAATTCAAGAAGTATCTTTAGGAATTATTACCTGTACTTTCAGGAAAGAATATTATATCAAAAAAACCGTAAGAACTATTTTAAAAGATGAATTTTTGCAAAATAATAATTTTAAGATTTTGATTGTAGATAATGGTAACACTCTTAAAAAAGATGAATTTTTAGATGCAAAAATTCAACTAATTCCTAATCGCAATGTGGGTGGAAGTGGCGGTTTTACTAAAGGACTGATTGAAGCGTTACAGGAAGACGTTTATACCCACTTCTTGTTCATGGATGATGATATAGAGTTAGACAGTGAAGCTATTTACAGGCTTTTTTCTTTATATGAGTATGCAAAGAAAGATTTTGCTGTAGCCGGCAGTATGCTTGATTTATACAAAAAACATATCTTATATGAAGCAGGAGCAATATATAACAAATCCATCGACGATGAAGGAAACATTAAGCAAGATAAATTTAAAGGTTATCCTCTCAAGCACAATCTTGATTTACGAAATACCAATACACTTACCTCAATGTTGTCAGAAGACAATATAGATTATGGAGGATTTTGGTTTTTTGCCTTCTCTAAAGAAATTGTGAAAAAGATTGGATTACTGCTTCCCTTATTTATCAAAATAGATGACATGGAATTTGGTTTAAGAATCAACGAAAATTTTGATAATGGAATAGTGGCTTTTCCCTCTATAGCTGTGTGGCATGAACCATTTTATGCTAAAAGACCAATTTGGGATTCATACTATTACATTCGCAATCACTTAATAACTAATTCAATTCATAGCTCATTAGAATATTTAAAAACAGTTAAACTTTTCACACAATCTATACTCTATTCTTTATGCATCTTTGATTACAACTCTGCACAAATGGTAATTAAAGCTTTTGAAGATTATATGCAAGGGCCTAATTTCATTACCAGCAATTATCCAGAGATTTTGCACTCTAATATTTTTGAACTTAGTAGAAGTTATAAAAACCAAACTATACTGGCTAATTCAGGTTTACAGAGTGAGGTTTATCAAGTAACCAAAGCCGGATTTTTCCAAAAAATGCTGACTTTGTTAACCCTTAATGGTCATTTACTTCCACATTTTCTAATTACTGATGAGAGTGTAGTTATTCGATTTGGTGTTCAAGAAAAAGAACGTGATTCTATCTGTAAAGCGTTAGCTAAAAAAAGAATTATTTATGTGATAGACGAAAATCCTAACTCTTATCAGTACGAATTCGATCAAAAAGCTGGTCTTCATATTTTATTTACCTGGTTTAACTCTGCAATTAAGAGTTGTTTGAGATGGTCAAGTGTCAGTACAGAGTGGAAAAAAGCATTCAATGATTTCACTTCTATGCAATTTTGGCAGAAGTATCTGGAACCTCAAAAGTAACACCAAGTTTCAACATCCAAACTATGTCAAGCAAGGAGAAGCAGCATGAAAGTAGATTGGCTGATTATAGGGGCTGGGTATTCAAGCTGCGTGCTAGCTGAACGGATTGCAACTCAATTAGCACAACGAGTGCTAATTGTGGAACGGCGGGATCATATCGGTGGTAATGCTTACGATTTCTACAATGAGCATGGCATCTTAGTACACAAGTATGGCCCTCATATCTTCCACACCAAGTCTAAAAAAGCCTGGGATTATCTCTCTCGGTTTACTGAGTGGAGACACTACTATCATCATGTGCTGGGAGTAGTAGAAGGAAAGAAAGTACCTATTCCTTTTAATCTCAATTCCCTCTATGCTCTTTTTCCTCCACACTATGCACAGAAGCTGGAAAATTTGCTTTTAGAACATTTCGGTTTTGGAGTCAAAGTCCCTATTCTCAAATTGCGTGAAAGCGCCAGTGGAGATTTAGAGTTTTTAGCTAATTACATTTATGAGAATGTTTTCC
The DNA here is from genome assembly GCF_000317245.1 of Fischerella muscicola SAG 1427-1 = PCC 73103. Lineage (GTDB taxonomy): Bacteria > Cyanobacteriota > Cyanobacteriia > Cyanobacteriales > Nostocaceae > Pelatocladus > Pelatocladus muscicola_A. The sequence goes on along the minus strand of NZ_AJLJ01000356.1, from coordinate 690 downwards.
TCCACTACACAATTAAGCAGTGGGAATTAAAACCTGAGCAATTGGATCGTGGAGTAACAGGACGTGTTCCGGTTTATATCAGTCGGGATAACCGTTATTTTCAGGATAGATATCAGGCTATGCCAAAGCACGGCTATACCGAGATGTTCCGCCGAATGCTGAATCACCCCAATATCAAGGTACTCCTGAACACAGATTACCGAGAAATTATCAATGACATTAAGTTTAACCGGATAATCTGTACTGCACCGATTGATACTTTCTTTGACTATATGTATGGCGAGTTGCCTTATCGTAGTTTGCGCTTTCAGTTTGACACTTTAGATCGAGAGTATTATCAAGAGGTAGGTACGGTCAACTACCCCAACGATTACGATATCACCCGTATTACTGAACAAAAATATTTGTCAGGGCAAACCTTACCCAAAACCACTTTGGTGATGGAATATCCTCAAGCTTATGTACCAGGGAAAAACGACCCCTATTACCCCATACCCCGTGAAGAGAATCGTGAACTGCTAGCTCTTTATCTCAAAGAGGTAGATAACTTGAATGGTACGGTAATCTTTGTTGGACGACTGGCTGAGTATAAGTATTACGACATGGATCAGGCTGTAATTCGGGCGCTTGGTGTGTTCGAGAAAGAGATAGCTAATTGTATATAAGCATCAGTTGAATAATCAATTTTTA